>NZ_LBJA01000037.1:0-345849 GCF_028128695.1 Bradyrhizobium sp. CCBAU 25360 | reverse complement strand
TTGGCCTTGGCGGCCGCCTTCTTCGACTCGATCTTGTCGCCCATCGCCGCGATCGCGCCCGGGTTCGGGCCGATGAAGACGATGCCTGCTGCCTCCAGCGCGCGCGGAAACGCCTCGCGCTCGGACAGGAAGCCGTAACCGGGATGCACGGCCTCGGCGCCCGTCTTGCGGCAGGCCTCGACGATCTTCTCGATCACCAGATAGCTCTCGGCTGCCGCCGGCGGGCCGATCAGCACGGCCTCGTCGGCCATCTCGACATGGAGGGCGTCGCGGTCGGCCTCGGAATAGACGGCAACCGTCTCGATTCCCATCTTGCGGGCAGTCTTGATGACCCGGCAGGCGATTTCGCCGCGATTGGCGATCAGAATGCGTTTGAACATGCTTTTCTTGAGTCTCGACCTTGGGCGGGACCCTTCCCTGGCCGTTGGGGCCTATGGGACGGGCCGTGTGGCTCCCGTGGTACATCAAAATCGGCCGGAGGCAACGGTCTAAATCCGGGCCATCTGGCGTACCAGCGCAAGACCGAAACCGGACCGACGAGCCGTCGGACGACCTACGGCTTGCCGGGCCTCGACGCGGACCTGGCGACGTCCCGGAGCAGGCCATGAACAAAGCCCAGCTTGCCGACCACGGCGGGCGACAGGATGAAGGGATAGAGGTCACGCAGGCCCATGGCGCGGTTGACGCTGTTCATGGCGAAGGTGAAGGGCAGCCATGCGTTGACCAGCGCCTCGACGTCCCTCGCCTCATAGGGGTTGAAGCGGATACGCGCCGTCAACTCCCCGTCGCGGTCGACCTTGGGACGCACCTCCATGCCGAACTCGGCGGCCATCTCCAGGGTGTCGACGATGTGAAGATAATGCGCCCAGGTCTCGGCGAAATCTTCCCAGGGGTGCATCGTGGCATAGGCCGAGACATAGTTCTGCTGCCAGTCCGGCGGCGCGCCTTCGGCATAGTGACGCCGCAGGGCCTGGCCGTAATCGGTGGAATCGTCACCGAATACCGCGCGGCATTCCTCGAGCTTGCCGCCGCCCTGCACCAGCACGTCCCAGAAATAGTGCCCGACTTCGTGGCGGAAATGCCCGAGCAGCGTACGATAGGGTTCTCCCATCTCGAGCCTGCGGCGCTCGCGCTCGATGTCGTCGGTCTCGGTGAGCGCGATCGTGATCAGGCCATTGTCGTGGCCGGTCATGACCCTCTCTGCGCTGTTCGGATCGTCGGCGAGGAAATTGAAGATCAGACCATGCTCGGGATCGTCTTGCCGGGCCTGGAGCGGCAGCTTCCAGCGGATCAGGGAATAGAACAGACGGTGTTTCGCCACCTCCAGCTCGCGCCAGCCGGCAAGCTGGCGGGGGTCGGACAAATCCGGCACGATGCCGTTGTGGCGGCATGCACGGCAATAGCCGTTGCCCTCGCCCGTATCCGTCAGCCAGTTGCAGGCATCGTACTCGGCATTCCGGCACAGCATCCGGCTTTCGCCCTTGTCGGCCAGGATCCGCCAGGCCTCTCCGTCGGGCTCGATCGCCGACATCGTCTCCTTCTCCGGCAGGAAGGCGACCCGATGGCCGCAGCGTTCGCAGGCACGGTTCTCGAAATAGAGAACGTTGCCGCAGGCCTGGCAGACAAAGAGCTTCAAGATTTATCCTCTTCGGAAAGGGAGCCTTATCAAAGACATTCGCGACGCCTCGCGAAGACGCGTCCGCCGGCCGATCGTTCCAGTCTCCGGAACAAATTGCCAGACCCGGCGTTCGTTCATGCGCACCGCCATCCGTTTAATGGCGCCTTTCCCAGCCTTATTCCTCTAAACAATGGCCATCACGCTCCGTCTGTGTGAATATCGGTCCGGCACGTGCGCTCCCGCATGACAACGGCCGATGCCTTGAACGATCCCTTGCCCGAGACCATCGCCGCCGAAAGGCTGCGTCAACACCTCGAAGACGTCGCGCGCGAGCGCGACAACGCCTATCGCGCGCTCCAGGAGCGCGAGGCCGAGCTGGCGCGCATCCAGCGCATCGGCAAGGTCGGCGGCGTCGAGGTCGATTTTCGCGAAGGCTTCAAGAACCGCCGCTCGCCCGAATACCTCATGATCCACGGCCTGCCGCCGGAGGCGGCGGAGGAGTCGCACGAGGACTGGGTCAATCGCATCCATCCCGAGGACCGCGACGCCACCGTCAAGCACTTCGTCGATGCACTCGCTGGTACGAGCGAAGACTACACCGCCGAATACCGCATCGTCCGTCCCAATGACGGTGAGACCCGCTGGATCCGGGTCGTCGCCAAGATCGAGCGCGACAAGGACGGCCGCGCCATCCGGCTCGTCGGCGCCCATATCGACATCACCGACCAGATGCTCGCGCGCGAGACCCTGCGGGAGAGCGAGGAGCGCTTCCGGCTGATCGCCGACAGCGCGCCGGTGCCGATCTGGGTGACCAAGCTCGATCGCAAGCGCTCCTTCGCCAACCAGGCCTATGTCGATTTCGTCGGCCTGCCCTACGATGAGGCCATCGACTTCGACTGGCGCAAGGTGCTGCACCCCGACGACCTGCCGCACGTGCTGCAGCAATCGGTCCAGGGTGAAGCGTCGCTCAAGCCCTTCGTGCTGGAAGCGCGTTACAAGAACGCCAGCGGCGAATGGCGCTGGCTGCGCTCGGAATCGCAGCCGCGCTGGGACCCGACCGGCAAGCACATCGGCTTCATCGGCGTCGCCCACGACATCACCGTCGCCAAGCAGGCCGAGATCGAGCTGCGGCAGCTCAACGAGACGCTGGAAGAGCGCATCGCCGAGCGCACGGCCCAGCTCGAATCCAACGAGGCGCGGCTGCGCGCGATCCTGGAGACCAGCAACCAGTATCAAGGCCTGGTCAATCTCAGGGGCGAGCTGCTTTACGCCAACAACACCGCACTCGATGGCATCGGGGCGAGCTCGTCGGATGTGATCGGAAAGCCGTTGTGGGAGACGCCCTGGTTCAGCGCGACGGAGGGCATGAGCGCGCTGGTGCGCGAGGCCTTCCACACCGTGCTCAAGGGCGAAGCCGTGCGGCTGGAGATGCGGCTGCGCCTTCCCATCGGCGAGCGCGATTTCGACTTCGGCATGCGCCCCGTGCTCGACCGCCACGGCAACATCACCGGCGCCGTCCCTGAAGCCGTCGACATCACCGAACGCCGGCGCGGCGAGGAAGCCCTGCGGCAATCGCAGAAGATGGAGGCGATCGGCCAGCTCACCGGCGGCGTCGCCCACGACTTCAACAATCTCCTCACAATCATCCGCTCGGCCACCGACTTCCTGCGCCGCCGCGAGCTGCCGGAAGAGCGCCGCCGCCGCTATGTCGATGCCATCTCCGAGACCGTCGAGCGCGCCTCCAAATTGACCGCCCAGCTTCTGGCGTTCGCGCGCCGGCAGCCGCTGAAGCCGCAGATCTTCAACGTCGGCAGCCAGGTCGAGGGCGTCGCGCAGCTGGTCCGACCGCTGGTCGGCGGCCGTATCGACATCGCGGTGGAGATTCACGATGCCGACTGCTTTACCGTCGCCGACATCGCCCAGTTCGAGGCCGCTCTGATCAACCTCGCCATCAACGCCCGAGATGCCATGAACGGCGAAGGTCGCCTGATCATCGCCGTGCGCAAGGTCTCCGGGATTCCCAGCCTGCGCGCACAATCGGCGCGCGGCGGCGACTACGTCGCCATCTCCGTCAGCGACACCGGCAGCGGCATCGCGCCGGAACATCTCGACTCGATCTTCGAGCCGTTCTTCACCACCAAGGAGGTCGGCAAGGGCACCGGCCTCGGCCTCAGCCAGGCTTTTGGTTTCGCCAAGCAGTCCGAGGGCGACGTCGCGGTGACGAGCACCCAGGGCAAAGGCGCGACCTTCACCATCTATCTGCCGCAGGCACAAAGCCCCGCGACCGACAAGGAAGCCGCGGCACTGACCCATGAGGCCGCGGCCACCGGGCGCGGCTATCGCGTGCTCGTGGTCGAGGACGACGACGAAGTCGGCCGCTTCTCCACCGAGCTTCTGGAAGATCTCGGCTACGTCGTTCGCCGCGTCGCCAACGCCAACGCCGCGCTGGCGATCCTCGGCGAGAACGAATTCGCCGTCGACCTCGTCTTCTCCGACGTCATCATGCCCGGCATGAACGGCGTCGAGCTCGCCGGCATCATCCGCGAGCGCTATCCGGGCCTGCCCGTGGTGCTCACCTCCGGCTACAGCAACGTGCTCGCAGAAAACGCCCATCGCGGTTTCGAATTGATCCAGAAGCCGTATTCGGTGGAATCGCTGTCGCGCATCCTGCGCAAGGCGATCACGGAGAAGCTGTCGGTGGCAAGGTGACGCGAGCCGAGATTTGAGGCTGGCGGATCGATCCGGGGCACGGTAGTCAGGAGCGGTTTTCCGGAGATCAACTTGCCGACCGTGCCGTCTGACGCCATCTGGGCGTGGAGCATCATCGTCGTCGCGACAGCAGGCGTCATCATCCGCCCCTTTCGCCTGCCCGAGGCGGTCTGGGCGGTGATCGGCGCGAGCGCCCTGGTGCTATCAGGCCTGCTGCCGTGGCAGGACGCGCTTGCCGGCATCGAAAAAGGCCTCGACGTCTATCTCTTCCTGATCGGCATGATGCTGATCGCCGAGCTCGCGCGCCTCGAGGGCCTGTTCGACTACCTCGCCGCGCTCGCGGTCGAATACGCGGCCGGCTCGCCGCAGCGGCTGTTCCTGCTGATCTATCTCGTCGGCACGCTCGTCACGGTGCTGCTCTCCAACGATGCCACCGCGATCGTGCTGACGCCCGCCGTCTATGCCGCGACGCGCGCGGCCGGCGCCAAGCCACTGCCCTATCTCTTCGTCTGTGCCTTCATCGCCAACGCCGCGAGCTTCGTGCTACCGATCTCCAATCCCGCCAATCTCGTCGTGTTCGGCGCGCGCATGCCCGAGCTCACCGAATGGCTGCGTATGTTCGCCCTGCCCTCGGCGGCGTCGATCCTGCTGACCTACATCGTGCTGCGCCTGACCCAGCACCGGGCCCTGAAGGAGGAGACGATTGCGCGCCGCGTGCCGCATCCAAAACTCGGCCGCGGCGGCAAGCTGACGGCGATCGGCATCGTCGCGATCGGCGCCGTGCTGGTCACGGCGTCTGCGCTGGACAAGCAACTGGGGCTGCCGACGTTCATCTGCGGCGGCGTGACGGCCGCGATCGTGCTGCTGCTCAGCCGGCAATCGCCATTGCCCGTGCTGCGCGGCGTGTCCTGGAGCGTGCTGCCGCTCGTGGGCGGGCTCTTCGTCATGGTGGAGGCGCTGATCAAGACCGGCGTGATCGCGCAGCTCAGCGCGCTGTTGCACCAGGCGGTGGCGCAATCGGTACCGAAGGCGGCCTGGAGCGTCGGCATTGCCACCGCGCTAGCCGACAATATCGCCAACAACCTGCCGGTCGGCCTCGTCGCCGGCTCGGTCGCCGCCAGCGACCATCTGCCCGCGCCTGTCGTCAGCGCCATCCTGATCGGCGTCGACCTCGGCCCCAATCTGTCAGTGACGGGCTCGCTCGCCACCATCCTCTGGCTGGTCGCGCTCAGGCGGGAGAAGATCGAGGTCGGCGCCTGGCCCTTCCTCAAGCTCGGCCTGCTGGTGACGCCCCCCGCTTTGATCGCGGCGCTGGCGGCCGCAATCAGGTAAGGCAGGCCGCGGCCTTCGAAATTAAGTGCAAGCCATTTGCGGTGCGTCAATGCCGGCGGCGACGCTGCGGCTAGAATTCCATTGTCGCGCCAATCAAACGAATATGACGCGGCAAGGAAGGTTCATCATGCAGATCCAATCGAAAGCGTTGCCGCAGAGCTCCTTTCTGCGTCGCGCGATCCGGAGCCTCACCGCAGCGAGCGAGAGCGGTGTCGAGACGGCCCATCCCCTGCTGGTCGTCTCCGCAGTGGCGTTGTTCACCATCTTCATCATCGTGGAGGTCGACCTCCACTCCGCCCAGCTTCAGGCGCTCGGCCTGCTCGGCCACGGGATGGGAATCGATCCGGTCTTCTTGAGCCCGTAGTTGCCGGCCGAAGCGTTCCGGAATCAGTCCCGATCGCGGCGGCGACGCCGCGACCGGGTGGCGCCTCGTCAGTCGTTCTCGTAGCCGTAGACTTCCGGCAGGATGAAGATCGCGGCGAGCAATCCGATCAGCGGGAAGATCGCGACCATCAGCGTGGCGTTCGCCTGCCCGATCGCGGCGAACACCGTCGGGAACAGGAAGATCGCCAGGAACGACGGCAGCTTCACGAACATGTAGGCGAAGCCGCTGGCGGTGCCGCGATATTTCGGCTTGGCGACCATGGTCGGGATCGTCATGCAGTTCGACGCGTCCCAATAATGGCCCCACAGCATCGCGGCGGCCGCGAACGGCAGCAGGATCTTGTTGTCGGTGTAGAGCGCGAAGGCCGCGACCAGCAGCGAGGCCAGCACGATCGAGAAGCCGGCGATCGCGATGCCGCGGTGGCCGATCTTCGGCGTCAGCAGCGGCCCGACCCAGCCGGACAGTGCGGCGAAGGAGAACAGCGCCATCGTCACCAGGTTGATGCCGAGCACGCTCGACACGCCGACCATCACGAACAGCACCGGCAAATAGAACGCGAAGGTCGAGAACTCGCTCGCCTGGGTGAAACAGGCGATCCAGCCGTAGACCGTGGCGCGCCAGCGGATCGGATCCTTCTTGAGGTCGGCGAGGAACGCACGCGTGCTGGTCTTCGGAACAACCACATCCTGATCCGGCAGCATGTCGAGATTGTCGTTGAACATCTCGCGCGCGACCCGCTTGGCCTCGCGATAGCGCCCCTTCTGCACCAGCCACACCGCCGTCTCCGGCACGTCGTGGCGCATCAGAAGGATGATCAGCGCCGGCACCGCGCCGAGGCCGAGCGTCACGCGCCACAGCATCTCGTGCTGCATGTCGATCAAGAGGAAGATCACGATGACGCCGATGGTGAGGACCTCGCCGACCGCGAACATGAACTGCCAGCGGTTGCCCATGACCTCGCGCTCGCCCTTGGCCATGGATTCCATGATGTAGGTGTAGCCGGTCGAGATGTCCGAGCCGAGCGGGATGCCAAGCAGGAAGCGGATCACGATGAGCCAGGTGACGTCAGGCACGAAGGCCTGCGCCAGCGCCAGCACGATGAACATCACCATCGTCACCAGGAACATGACGCGGCGGCCGATCTTGTCGGACAGCCAGCCGCCCAGCAGCGCGCCGATCAGGGCCCCGCCCTGCGTGCCCGCCGCGGCAAGGCCCAGCATCAGCGCCGTGGGATTGTACTGCTCCTTGATGAAGATCAGCACGAAGGCGATCGAATAGAGGTCCCAGGCTTCGACCAGGATCGAGGCCATCATCAGCCAGCCGACCTTGTTGCCCTTGGGACTGTAGTTCGTGATGAGGTAGCGGACCGCGGCTTCGTTCGCGGTCGGTTGTGGCATCACCATCGTTGTCATGCTTGGTCCTCTTTTCAAAACTCGCTACGTGCCGAGCAGCGGCTCGATGCTGCAATCGAGCAGGCGCGGGTCGATCCCCGCTTCCATGCCCGTGAATATCTCGCCCATGTAGTCGATCAGCCCATCGCTCGCCTTCACAGCGTCGTCGACGCGGCGGCTGGCCACCGCGGCGAGAATGGCGAGATGACGATCGATCGTGCCCGACAGGTCGGCCTGCCCCGGCATGAAGCGGTGGTGGATGTAGCCGATGCGCCGGTACAGCGTGTGCAGCGGCCGCAGCGTGTGCACCAGGAACGGCTCGCCGGCGGCTTCCAGCACCAGCGCGTCGATGCGGCGGTCGATGTGGTTGAATTCGTCGAGGGTGAGGCTGGCGCGGCGCTCGCGCAGGAGACGTTCGATGTGCAGCGCCTGATTGCGATGCGAGAGGCTGGCGCGATCGGCCGCAAGGCGGATCACGAAACGCTCCATGTCGCGGCGCAAGGCCAGCAGCATGCGTTCGCGCGCAAGATCGATCGGCGCAATGTGCAGTCCGTGGCGCGGACGGATGATGATGAGCGTATCGGCGGAGAGACGATTGACGGCGTGGTGCACCGGCGTGCGCCCGAAGCCGGTGATCTGCTGCAATTCCAGCATGGTCATGAACTGACCGGGCTTGAGCTCGCAATGAACGAGGAGCTCCTCGATCCTCTGATAGGCCAGCTCGAAGAAGTTGAGACGGTTGCGCCGGGAGGGCCTGCCCTCGCCGTCCTCGTCGCTTCTCACCACTTCGAGCGCGCGCTTGCGCCGTGCCATGTTGTCCTCCCCTGCCACCCTGCTCGCGCGATCGAGCGGCGGCATATTTGTGACATCCTTAAAACATGTTGTGATATATTACAAGCGGGCGTATGACTGCCCGCCGAGATCGCCGGTTTTGACCGGCATAGACACGAACAACAAGACGGGCGCGAGGCGCCTTATCATGGGAGGACTGTTGCAGTGAAGATCACGTCGATCGAGACCCTGCGCACCGAGGAATTCTCCAACGTCATCTGGGTGCGAATCCACACCGACACCGGCGTGATCGGGCTCGGCGAGACCTTCTATGGCGCGGGCGCGGTCGAGGCGCAGATTCACGATACCTTTGCGGGCCGCCTGCTCGGCCGCAATCCCCTGCACATCGAAGCGATCCACCGCGACATGCTGAACCTGCCGATGGCGCAGTCCTCCACCGGCGTCGAGTATCGCGCGGCCTCCGCTATCGACATCGCGCTGTGGGACCTGTTCGGCAAGGTCTGCAATCAACCGGTGCACCAGATGCTCGGCGGCCTCTGCCGCGACAAGCAGCGCATCTACAACACCTGCGCCGGCACGCAATATGTCCGCTCGACCAACATCAGCCCGGTCTCGAACTGGAATCTCGGCGCCGCCAAGGGCCCCTATGAAGATCTCGACGGCTTCATGAACCGCGCCGATGCGCTGGCCGAAAGCCTTTTGGAGAGCGGCATCTCCGCGATGAAGATCTGGCCGTTCGATCCGGCGGCGCAGGAGAACAAGGGTCTCTACATCACGGCAGCCCAGATGAAGCAGGCGATCGAGCCGTTCGAGAAGATCCGCAAAGCGGTCGGCGACAAGATGGAGATCATGGTCGAGCTCCACTCGCTGTGGAACCTGCCGACCGCCAAGCAGATCGCGCGCGCGCTCGAGCCGTACAAGCCGACCTGGTACGAAGACCCGATCCGCATGAACTCGCCGCAGGCGCTGGCCGAATACGCCCGCTCGACCGACGTCTGGGTCTGCGCCAGCGAGACGCTGGGCTCGCGCTTTCCCTACAAGGACATGCTCGACCGCGACGCCATGCATGTGGTGATGGCGGATCTGTGCTGGACCGGTGGCCTCACCGAGGGCCGCAAGATCGCGGCGATGGCCGAGACCTATCACCGGCCCTTCGCGCCGCACGATTGCATCGGCCCGATCGGCTTCATCGCCGCCATCCACATGTCGTTCAGCCAGCCCAACACGCTGATCCAGGAATCGGTGCGCGCCTTCTACAAAGGCTGGTACAATGAGCTCGTCACCACGATGCCCGTGATCAAGGACGGTTTTGTCTATCCGATGGAAGGCCCCGGTCTCGGCGTCGACCTCCTGCCCGCCGTATTCGACCGCTCCGATCTCACCGTGCGTCGCTCCAACGCCTAAGGACTTTCTGACATGAGCACCTCTCTTTTCGATCTTTCCGGCCGCACCGCGCTCGTGACCGGCTCCTCCCGCGGCCTCGGCCGCGCCATCGCCGAGGGCATGGCAAAGGCCGGCGCGAAGATCATCGTCAACGGCGTCGATCCCAAGCGAGTCGAGCAGGCCGTCGCCGAGTTTCGCGCCGCCGGGCATCAGGCCGAAGGCGCAGCCTTCAACGTCACCGACGAGCCCGCCATCGTCGCGGCGTTCAACGACTTCGACAAGAAGAACATCGCGGTCGACATCGTCGTCAACAATGCCGGCATCCAGCACCGCAAGCCGCTGGTGGAGTTCACCACCGACGAATGGCGCAAGGTGATCGAGACCAACCTGACCAGCGCCTTCGTGATCGGCCGCGAGGCGGCCAAGCGCATGATCCCGCGCAAGCACGGCAAGATCATCAATATCGGCTCGCTCGGCAGCGAGCTCGCCCGCCCCACCATCGCGCCCTACACCGCGGCCAAGGGCGGCATCAAGAATCTCACCCGCTCGATGGCGGTGGAGTGGGCCCAGCACGGCATCACGGCCAATGCGATCGGCCCCGGCTACATGCTGACCGACATGAACGAGGCGCTGGTCAACAACACCGATTTCAACAACTGGCTGATGGGCCGCATCCCCTCCAAGCGCTGGGGCAAGCCGGACGAGCTGGTCGGCGCGGCGATCTTCCTGGCGTCGGACGCCTCGACCTACGTCAACGGCCAGATCATCTATGTCGATGGCGGCATGATCGCCGCGATGTGATCCGCGAACCAGGAGCAAGCCATGCGCGCCGTCGTCATCCACGCCCCGAAAGATCTGCGGATCGACAACTATCCCGATCCGGCGCCCGGCCCGGGCGAAGTCCGCGTCAAGATCGCCAATGGCGGCATCTGCGGCTCTGACCTGCACTATTACCATCACGGCGGCTTCGGCGTCGTCCGCATCCAGCAGCCGATGGCGCTAGGGCACGAGATCGCCGGCGTGGTCGCGGCCGTCGGTGACGGCGTCACCAGCGTGAAAACAGGCACGCGCGTTGCGGTCAATCCGAGCAGACCGTGCGGCCAGTGCCTGCATTGCCATGAAGGCATGCGCAACCAATGCCTCGACATGCGCTTCCTCGGCAGCGCGATGCGCTTTCCTCACGTGCAAGGCGGCTTTCGCGAGTTCATCACGGTCGATGCCACGCAAGCGGTGCCGATCGCCGACAAGCTCTCGCTGGCGGAAGCTGCGGTCGCCGAACCGCTCGCGGTGTGCCTGCATGCCGGCAAGCAGGCCGGCCCCCTGCTCGGCAAGCGCGTGCTGATCACGGGCTGCGGCCCGATCGGCGCGCTGATGATTTTGGTCTCGCGCTTCGGCGGCGCGTCCGAGATCGTGGTGACTGATGTGGCCGAGGCGCCGCTCGCGGTCGCGAGAAAACTCGGCGCGACGCATGCCATCAATGTCGCGGCCGATGCCACGGCGCTCGATCCCTGGCGCGCCGGCAAGGGCGTGTTCGACACGCTGTTCGAAGCCTCCGGCAATCAGGCGGCGCTGCGCACTGCGCTCGACGTGCTCCGCCCGGGTGCGACGCTGGTGCAGCTCGGTCTCGGCGGCGAGATGACGCTGCCGATCAATTCCATCGTCGCCAAGGAATTGCAGCTCCGCGGCACCTTCCGCTTCGATCCCGAGTTCGAGCTGGCGGTGCGGCTGATGGGCGAAGGCCTGATCGACGTGAAGCCGCTGATCACGGCCACCATGCCGTTCGAGAACGCGGTCGCCGCCTTCGAGCTTGCCAGCGACCGCTCACAGTCGATGAAGGTGCAGCTTACTTTCTAATTGCGCCCTCGGCCTGCTGGCTCTCGATCAGCCGGTCGCTGACCAGCCGCACGGCGCCCCGTTTCCACGAATAGTCCGCGCCGAGGCGCAGGCCGCTGTCGCCGCGCGCCAGCACCGCGCCGGTGCGGGCATCACGCAGCTGGAATCCGAGCGTGTATTCGGTGCGGCTGACCCGCCGCACCACGCCGATCAGCGATTGATCCGCGCCGAGCTCCTTCGCAATCGCGGCCTCGCAGCCGCCGCAGTCGCGTAAAGCGCGCGCCTTCGCCGCCTCGCCGCTCGCGCTGCCGATTTCGACGATGCGGTAGCGGCCGGACTGGCCGAGCACGTCACGCACGCCGCCGGTGGTCTCGGCGAGGTAGGATGTGTCTGAAGCGGCCAAGGCGCCCCCTGATGCGGCCGTCATGTCCTCGAGCTCGAAATCGAACACGGCGAGCGCGACCGGCGCGGGCGTGCCGAGCGCCGCGATGACCTCGCGGGCGAGGAACGCCTCGGCACGGTCCCAGGCTTCGTCGTTGTCGCCGCGGAACGTGTAGAGCTTCTCGAACAGGACCTTCTTGGCCGCGGTATCGATCACGGCGACCCGCGCCCATTGCACCAGCGTGCTCGTCTTCTGGACGCCGCCGACGACCTTGAATTTTGCATCGGCTTGCCCGGCGGGCGTGAGCTGATAGCGCTTGTCCGCCCCGACATCCCGTCGCAGCGCGACCATGAACGCGCCCAGCCGCTTCTCGTGGACGGCGGTCTGGTCGACCGGCTCGCCGGACGTATCCAGATACTGGAAATCCTCGATCGACACGCCGGCCGGTGCCGCGGCGGCCGCCTCGGTGCCCGCGCCGGCAGGCCGGACACCCACGAGGACAGCAAGGAGAAAAGCAGGGAGGATCAACCGGGAGAGGTACATGAGCGGAGCCTCGCAGATGGAGCGATCGGCAAATCTCGGCAGCAGCCCTACACCCTGCAACGGGGCCCGTCCCGGCGAGCGCCGGGAAAATTTCACGTCGTTGCACTGCGGTAACGCGTAGCGCTTTGCGCGGCTGGCGTTCTGCCGTTTAATGCGGCGGCGACAAACCTGTTCGCGCTAGGTGCTGCCCGATGTGGAACCGCCCGAGATTCGATCTCAAGGTCCGTCTGACGTTGCGCGTGGCCGCCATAACGGCCGCCTGCTTCGCCGCAATCTCCGCCTATTTCCTGATCGCGGCCGACCGCGCGGTGCACACGCGCATCGACGGCATCGCCGCGATCGTGGCGAAGTCGCTGGAGCTGCAGCAGGGCAAGATCCAGTGGGTGGCCGGCCCGCGCGACTTTCCGAACCTCGATCCCGTCGCCGCCTATGTGATGACGCCCGGCCTGTGTCTGGCATTCCGTGGCCCGAGCGGCGAGATGCTGCAGCGGTTCTGCAGCGGTGCGCCTGCCCCGGAGAGCCCGTCGCCGCAGGTCTTCGCGGCCTTCTATCGCAGCCTGTTCGACCCCGGCCGCGAAGCGGCACGGCCCGTGATCGTGCGCGGCGCCAAGCTCGGCGAGACCGTGGTCTCGGTCGATCCGGCCGTGCAGACGGCGGAGGCCTGGCACGAGGCCGGCCGCCTGATGATTGCGCTTGCGATCGCGCTGCCGCTGCTGTGCTTGCTGGTCTACGCCGCGCTGGCGCGCGCGCTGCGCCCGACCCGCCTGATCCGCAACGGCCTCGAGCGGATCGCCGCCAACGACCTCTCGGCGCGGCTGCCGCCGTTCGATCTGGCCGAACTCTCCGCGATCCGCGACGGCTTCAACCATCTCGCCGAAAGCCTCGACAATGCGCTCGCCGAGCGCAGCGAGCTGACGCGCAAGCTGATCGCGCTCCAGGACGACGAGCGCCGCCATCTGGCGCGTGAGCTGCACGACGAGTTCGGCCAGTCGCTGGCCGCCATCCGCGCGCTCGCCTCCTCCGCCCGCCAGACCGCCGCGCAGGACTGCCCCGCTTTGCTCGGCGAATGCGACGGTATCGCGCGGACCGCGACCAGCATGATGGAGACGCTGCGCGGCGCGCTGTTCCGGCTGCGCCCGCCCGACGTCGAGGAGCTCGGGCTGGTGGCGAGCCTGGAAGGCCTCGTCGCGGGCTGGAACGGACGCAGCCGCGGCGAGACGCGCTTTTCGATCCATTTCGACGGCGCGGTCGAGACCCTGCCCTCCGCGATCAGCGCCAACCTCTACCGCATCGTGCAGGAGGCGCTGACCAACGCCGCCAAGCACGCCGGGGCCACCAGGGTGGACCTGCATCTGACGATGGCGGCAGACGAGATCGCGCTTGCCATCGACGACGATGGCCGGCCGAACGATGCCTCCAGCAAATCCGGCATGGGCCTGCTCGGCATGCGCGAGCGCGTTGCGGCCTTGCGCGGCCGGATGAGCTTCGAAGTCGGCGCCAACGGCGGCTCGGCGCTGCGCGTCGTCATTCCGCTCACCGCCGCCGAGCGGCAGGCGCTGGAGCATGCGGCATGAGCGCGGCCGATGCCTCCATCCTGCTGGTCGACGACCATTCCGTGGTCCGCGAGGGCTATCGCTCCGTGCTCCAGAAGCAGCCGGGCCTGCGCGTCATCGCCGAAGCCGCTGACGGCGCGGAGGCCTACCGGCTGTACAAATCCGAGGCGCCCGACCTCGTCATCATGGATCTGAGCATGCCCGGCATCGGCGGCATCGAGGCCGTCAGGCGGATCAGGCAGTGGGACAAGGGCGCAAGGATCCTCATCTTCACCATGCACCAGAATGCGGGCTTCGCCGTGCAGGCGATCCGCGCCGGCGCCAGGGGTTACGTCACCAAGACCAGCCCGCCGGAAACGCTGGTACGGGCCGTGATGGACGTGCTCGCCGGCAAGATCGCCATCAGCCCCGACATCGACCACGAGCTGGCGCTGAGCCGGCTCGGCGGCGAAAGCTCGGCCGCCGACGTCCTCACCGCGCGCGAGTTCGAGGTGATGCGGCTGCTGCTCGCGGAGCGGACGACGGAGGAGATCGCCGAAACGCTGCATGTCAGCCCGAAGACGGTGGCGAACCTGCATTCCCTGATCAAGGACAAGCTTGGCGTCGGCTCCGACATCGAGCTGGTCCGCCTCGCCTTGCGCCAGGGACTGTTGACCGAGCCCGATCTCGGCGAAGCGTGATGGACCCCGAGAAGCGGTCGATTATTCGCGCGCGACCACCTGGTCCAGCCACGCACAGTTGAGCGGCGGCACGCGGGGATCAGCGACGCGAACGCCGCGCGCTGCCGCATCGAGCCGCATGTCGCGCAGGCGCTTGCGCTGCTCCTCCGGCATATGCAGCCGCTCGTGGCCCCACAGCGACGGGCCATCAAAGGTCTCGTGCGGCTGCCAGGTCTGGGGATCGATGATGCGCCCGCCCCAGCCATATTCGATGAAGAAGCCGGACGGCGTGTTCACATAGAACGACGTCATGTGGTCGTTGGTGTGCCGGCCCAGCGTATAGACGATACGGCCATCTTCGAGCTGCGCGAGGTCGTAGCCCTGACCGACATCGTCGAGGCTGCCGAGCTCGACCATGAAATGATGCATCGCCTTGCGCCCCGAGCCGACCATCGCAAAGCTGTGGTGGCGGCCGTTGACGTGGAAGAAATACAGCCCATAGGGCTTCAGCCCGAAATCCGAGACGTGGAAGCCGAGCAGGTCGCGGTAGAACGGCAAAAGCGGCTCGACATCCTCCACGTTGAGCACGACATGCCCCATGCCGAGCGCGCCGGTACGGAAGCCCGAGATCGGTCGGCTCGGCTTGAACGGCTCGCTCGCAAGCTCCGGCTTGCAGAAGGCCTCGAGCCGGTTGCCGGCGGGATCGACGAACGCGATCAGTTCGGCGACATGCCGCTCGTCGGCGAGCGCGCGCGAGCCGCGCGTCACCTTGACGCCGTGGGTTTCGAGCCGTCCCGCCAATTGATCCAGCTCTGCCATGGACGGAACTTCCCAGCCCATCACTGCAAGGCCGGCGTCGCTACTGCCGTCGACGATCAGCCGCTGCTTGCGATCGTCCATGCGGAACGCGCGCATCTTGCCGCCGCGATCGACCTGCTGCATGCCGAGCAGCCCCGTCGCCATCCGGCCCCACTGATCGAGCTGCGATGAGTTGATCCCGATATAACCGAGCGCGGTGATTTCCATCGAATTCCTCCCGAAGGCATCGCGTGTGCCGCAATGCGGCGAACTTGATACCGGCTGCGCACGATTCTACGGTGGCGTTCCGCAATCGCTTCGCGTTCGCGACGATAATCGCGGGACCGTGCGCCACAAGGGAGGAAATGCGAAGTGTCCAAGGAGCGGACGGGGACGGGCGCACCACGGCAGTCGGAAGGCGTCCGCGCCTTCAAGCGCGGACTTGACGTGCTGCGAGAGGTCAATCGCTCGGGCGGCATCCGTGCCGGCGACGTTGCTCGCGCGCTCGACCTGCCTCGCCCGACCGTCTATCGCCTGCTCGAAACCCTGGAGGAACTTGGCTATATCGCCCGCAGCGCCAGCGACGACCGTTTTCGCGTCACCCGGCGCGCGCTGAGCCTCGGCGATGGCTACGACCCCGGCGTGGTGATCTGCCAGGCGGCGGCGCCTTATCTTGCCGAACTCAGCAAGACCCTGGTCTGGCCCGTCGATCTCTCGACTTATGAGAACGCCGCGATGGTGGTGCAGGAAACCACCCATTCGCGCAGCCCGCTCTCGATCGACCGCGGCATGATCGGCAAGCGTCTGCCGATGCTGCGAACCTCTGCCGGGCGCGCGTATCTCGCCGCCTGCCCGGCGCGCGAGCGCGACCTCATCGTCAATCATCTGCGCCGGATCGACGAGGCCGACGACCGCCCCTTTCTCGACGAAGCCCGCCTCGACCGCATGATTGCCGAGACTGCCCGGCGCGGTTACGCGATCCGCAGCGAGGGCGAGTATAATCCCAAGACGGCTTCGATCGCCGTACCCATCGTCCGAGGCGGCGTCGTGTTCGGTTGCATCTCCATCATCTGGATTCGCTCGGCACTGGGGATCGAGGAGGCAATTGCGCAATTTGCAGCGCAGCTTCAGGAGACGGCCGCGGCCATCCCGGTCGAGGTCTAGACTCCGTCCGTCCGCTGGGCGGACACTTGGCGCGGCGGCGTTGATGCTGCGGCGCGGCTTGGGGAAGAGATAGCCCATGCAAGATAAATCCGCCCCCGAAGAATTTGATGTCGTGATCGTCGGCCGCGGGCCGGTTGGTGCGACACTTGCCAATCTGCTCGGCCTCCGCGGCGTGCGGACACTGGTGCTGGAGCGCGAGACGCAGACCTATCATCTGCCGCGCGCGGTGCATTTCGACGACGAATGCATGCGCGTATTCCAGACCGTCGGCCTTGCCGACGCGATCCTGCCGCATGTCATCCTGAGCCCCGGCATGCTCTTCCTCGACGCCAACGGCAAGATGTTGCTGGATTGGTCGCGCCCGCAGACGCTGACGCCGATGGGCTGGCATCTCAGCTACCGCTTTCACCAACCTGATCTTGAGGACGTGCTGATCGGCGGCCTCGCCCGCTGGCCGCACGTCACCTTGCGCAGCCGCTGCGACGTGTTCGCGCTGGACCAGGTCGAAGACGGCGTGCGCGTCCGCTACGAGGACCTCTCGAACGGGAAGCTCAGCGAGGTCCGCGCCGGCTATGTGATCGGCTGCGACGGCGCCCGCTCGCTGGTCCGCCGCTTCATCGGCTCCAGCATGGACGATCTCGGCTTCCACGAGCGCTGGTTGGTGATCGACGTGCTGCTCAAGCGCGCGCGCGACGATCTCGGCGACTACAGTCTCCAGCATTGCGATCCAAGGCGGCCGGCGACCTATGTGCGCGGCACCGGCACGCGGCGCCGCTGGGAGATCACGATCCTCCCGGACGAGGATTCTCAGGAGATCGCGCAACCGGCAAAGGTCTGGGACCTGCTGTCGCGCTGGATCACGCCTGATGATGCCGAGCTCGAACGCGCCGCGGTCTACACGTTTCATTCGGTCATCGCACGGCAATGGCGGAGCGGCCGTTTGTTTCTTGCGGGCGATTCCGCGCACCAGACCCCGCCCTTCCTCGGCCAGGGCATGTGCGCCGGCATCCGGGATGCCGCCAACCTCGCCTGGAAGCTCGCCGCAATCATCCAGGGCGGCGCCGCACCCGATCTGCTCGACACCTACCAGAGCGAGCGCCAGCCACATGTGCGCGAGTTCATCGAGCTCGCCATCCGTCTCGGCGGCGTGATCAACACCAAGGCGATCGAGGCCGGCCTTGCTGCCGGCGAAGCGCGCGAGAACGCGCCGGTCAAGCTGGACGTGAGGAAGCCCCTGCTCGGCCCCGGGCTCACGTTCAGCGACCTGCCGCTCGCCGGCCATCTCGCACCGCAATTCATGCTGCGCGACGGAGGCCGCAGCGACGACCGGACCGGCTATCATCATGTGCTGCTCGTCGAGGCCGCGGCCGTACTGCCGTCGCGCCTGGCGCAGGCCGGGATCGAGATCCTCGCCGGCGACGACGCCGAAGGCGTCCGAGACTGGCTGCGCAAGCACGGCATCATCGCCGCACTGGTTCGTCCCGACCGTTACATCCGCGGCACCGCCCGCGACGAGCCCGAGCTCGAGCGACTCGTCGCCGCCGCCATTCCTGCAACCCAGATTCCCTTAACCCAAGCGCCGTCCGCGGCCTGATCGAACCCACTTTCAAGGACATCTCATGAAGCTGCTTTCTTTCATCGCCGACGGCCGCGCCTCTTTCGGTGCCGTCAAGGACAACGGCGTCGTCGATCTCGGCGCGCGCATGGCGCCCTGCGCCACGCTGCGGCAGTTGCTCGAAGCCGGTCGCCTTGGCGAGGCGGCAAAGATCGTCGCGTCCGCTGCGCCCGATCATCCGCTCGACAAAGTCACCTTCGCACCGGTGATCCCCGATCCCGGCAAGATCATCTGCGTCGGCCTGAACTACCGCGACCACGTCGCCGAGACCGGGCGCACCGTCACCGAGAAGCCGGCGCTGTTCGTGCGCTTTCCCTGCAGCCAGGTCGGCCATCTCCAGCCGATCGTGAAGCCCAAAGTGAGCGACGATTTCGATTATGAAGGCGAGCTCGCGCTGGTGATCGGCAAGCAAGGCCGGCACATCCCGGCTGGCCACGCGCTCGATCACATCGCCGGTTATTCCTGCTACAATGAGGGCAGCATCCGCGACTGGCAGCGCCACACCAGCCAGTTCCTTTCCGGAAAGACCTTTGCGGAGAGCGGCAGCTTCGGTCCGTGGCTGGTGACGACGGACGAGATTCCAGATCCGTCGAAGCTCACCTTGCGGACGCGCCTGAACGGCGCCGTCGTGCAGGACACTACCACCGACCTCCTGATCACGGGCATTCCCGAGCTGATCGCCTACATCTCCACGATCTGCCCGCTCGTTCCCGGCGACGTCATCGTCACCGGCACGCCCGGCGGCGTCGGCGCCAAGCGCACGCCGCCGCTGTGGATGCGTCCCGGCGATACCGTCGAGGTCGAGATCTCGGGCATCGGAACCTTGCGCAACACGGTCGTCGCCGAACCGGTCTGACCACGCCTTCGAGCAATCAAGAACGACAAGTCAGGAAACGCCATGGCCAACCTCCGTACGACGTCCGCCTCCACCTTGCTCATCACGCTGGCGCTCGCAGGCCCGCCTGCGCGCGCCGAAATCAAGGCCGATGCCATCCGCATCGGCGTGCTCACCGACATGAACGGCGTGTTCGCGACCGCGATGGGCCCGGGCTCGGTCGAGGCGGCACGGATGGCCGCGGAGGAGTTCGCCGGCAAGATCAACGGCAAGCCGATCGAGATCCTGCAGGCCGATCACCAGAACAAGCCGGATCTGGCGGCATCGCTCGCCCGCAAATGGTTCAGCGAAGGCGTCCAGGCGGTCGCCGACGGCGGCAGCTCCGGCGCGGCCCTCGCCGTGCAGGAGCTGGTGCGCGGCAACGGCAAGATCTTCCTCGTCTCCGGCGCCGGTGCCAACCAGCTCACCGATGAGGCCTGCGCGCCGACCAGCGTGCAGTGGACCCAGGACGCCTATTCCACGGCGACCGCCGTGGTCTCCGGCATCATGCAGACCAGCAAGGAGCCATGGTTCTTCATCACCGGCGACTATGCCTTCGGGCATTCGATCGAAGCGACCGCGCGCGCCCGTATTGGGGAGCTCGGCGGCAAGGTCGCCGGCAGCGTCAAGGCGCAGCTCGGCACGCCCGATTTCAGCTCATTCCTGCTGCAGGCACAGTCGTCGGGCGCCAAGATCCTCGCCATCAACGTCGCCGGCGACAACGCCACCGCCATCAAGCAGGCCGAGGAGTTCGGCCTCGCCGACCAGGGCATCAAGATCGTGCCGATGTCGTTCCAGAACGTCGACATCGAGTCGGTCGGGCTGAAGGCAACCCGCGGCGACCTCATCGTCACCTCGTTCTTCGAGGACGTCTCGCCGGCCGCGCGAAAATTCTCCGACGCCTTCTATGCGCGACGCAAGGCCATGCCCTCGCAGATCCAGGCAGGCGTCTATTCCGCCGTGCGTCACTATCTGCAGGCGATCAAGGACACCGATACCGACGACAGCGCCGCCGTGATGGCGAAGATGAAAGCGACGCCGGTGTCGGATGCCTATACGCCCCACGGCCGCATCCGCGAGGACCAGCGCATGGTGCACGATCTCTATCTGGTGCAGGTCAAGACACCCGCAGAGTCCAAAGGCCCGTGGGATTTCGTCAAGCTGGTCGCGACGATCCCGCCCGACCAGGCCTTCCGTCCGCTCGACCGCAGCAAGTGCAGCCTGGTGGGAAAGTAGTGCCGAGGCGTGGACTCGTGACTCCAGATCACACGCATTCGATGTCCGCCATGCTGAGAGGTATGACGTTTGCTTCTGACAATAGCGGACAATTCGGCGGGCGCCGCGGTAGGTCTGCGATGGGCCAAAAAGCGACTGTCGCATACCGTCTCTTGAACTGGAAGGAGAGGCCGCCTTGCAAACGGCATCTCCTTCGTGCGGGAAGGCGATAATGGATGAGAGATGTCGTCAAGACTTGATGAACGAGAGCAGGTCGGGGTTGAGGACATCCGCATGCGTGGTTAGCATGCCATGGGGGTAGCCGGGATAGGTCTTCAGCGATCCGTTCTTAAGCAAGTCGACCGCACGCGGCACGGAACTTGCGAACGGGACGACTTGATCAGCCTCGCCATGCATCACCAGCACCGGCACGGTGATCTTCTTGAGGTCTTCGGTATAATCTTCGAGCCAAGAGTCGACAGTCGCGTAGTGAGCGAGAGCACCGCCGGCCATGCCTTGGCGCCACCAGTTCGCAATGATTGCCTCCGAAGGCTTGGCCCCATCGAGGTTGTACCCGTAGAACGGATTCTCAGGGACGAAACGGTAAAATTCCGCCCGGTTGCCCAGCACGCCTGCCCGGATCGCTTCGAACCACGCCGGGAGTTGGCCGGACGCGTTGTTCTCGCTTCTGTACATGTTCGGCGTCAGTGAAGCGACCAGAACCGCCTTCGCGACGCGCTTCTGGTGGCGAGCGACATAGCGAGCCACCTCACCGCCACCTGTCGAGTGCCCAATGTGGATTGCGTCGCGCAGGTTGAGGTGTTCAGTCAGGGCCGCGAGGTCGTCAACCCAATGGTCCATGTCGTTGCCGGTGCTGGGCTGGTCGGACCGGCCGTGGCCGCGCCGGTCGTGGGCGATCACACGATACCCGTGATGAAGGAAGAACATCATCTGGGCATCCCAGTCGTCCGCTGTCAGCGGCCAGCCGTGGCTGAACACGATCGGCTGACCTGATCCCCAATCCTTGTAGAAGATGCTTACGCCGTCTGTAGTCGTGATCGTCGACATCGAGTCGCTCCATCTGCGCTGTTAGATCTTTGTTGAAAAGTTTGCGGACGGGGGTCTGAAAAAGCAGGCAGGCCCAAGCTGATCAGGCCACAGATCGCGCCCTTTGGCTTCCTGAAAGACACGATGTTCAGCGGCCTCGCCGGCAAGCCCTTGCCGTGCCAACACCCGATCGCCGACGCGTTATCGCCGGATCCGGCGCGGCGCTATTCGTCGCTCCTGCGCATTCGCGCGCGCTTCCCGCTAAATGAGGGTCGCCACTCTCGATCGCGCTGCAGAATTGTCGAGGCCGCACTGAATTGCGATCACGCCGTTCCTGTCGGCCTTGAGTGCTGGGATCACTTTGCTGAAGACGATACTATGCTTCGGCGAAGACATTGTTCGTTGTCCTTTTTTGGTTGAAGACTGCGTGACGGTAAATCTCCCTTTTGCCGATGACTAAGACCTTGTACGCTTGGAGCTATGCCTCAGAGATATACGAGGAACCATGGAACTCCGGCATCTGCGCTATTTCGTTGCCGTCGCTGAAGAAGGCAGCCTGCTGACTGCCGCCCAGCGCCGGCTGAACACCTCGCAGCCATCGCTGAGCCGGCAGATCCGCGATCTCGAATCCGAAGTCGGCGTTCAGTTGTTGGAGCGCCAGCCGCGCGGCGTAACGCTGACCGCAGCCGGACGAGTGTTTCTTGATCACGCGAGGCTGGCGCTGCTGCAGGTTCAGGCGGCTACGGAGGGAGCCCGGCAGACGGCGCAACCGCAAAAGCCCACCCTCTCCATGGGATTTCTCGTCGGGTTGGAGGTCATGTGGCTCCCCCAGCTTCTGCGTATCCTCCGCGAGGAAGCCCCCGATCTCCAGGTGACGCTCAGCACGCAATCGTCACCGGAACTTGCGCTCGCATTGATGCAGGGGAAGTTGGACATCGCTTTCCTCCGTCCTGAGAAAGACAATGAGGGCGTCGTCTTCAAGCAGTTGGCGAAGGAGCCTTTGATCGCCGTGCTGCCGGCCGAACATCACCTGGCATCGCGCAAAAAGATTCGTCCCCAGGATCTCGCCCGCGAAATCTATGTCAGCTCGGCAAGAACGTCTCCGGTCTTGCAAGAGGTCATCCAGAACTACGCAGCTCGGGTCGGGATTACTCTGAACGCGAAGTACGAAGGCGAGAACATATCATCGGCCATGTCACTCGTGGCTTCCACGGGCGGAATCAGCCTCGTACCCCTCTATGCGCAGAACATGCTGGCACCAAACGTCGTCGCTAGAGCACTTGACGGCGGCACGCCAACAGTCGAGTTGGCCCTGGGATACAATCGGGAAAATCCGTCGCCCTTGCTGCGTCGGCTGCTATCCCGTGCGGATGAATTGGTCGCAAACGTGCAAAATCAGAGCATCATTCGCTATGTTGAAGCCCAATAGGTGGCGGCACGAAGCCTGATCCGGAAAAGTGCGCAACCCTACGCCAGATACTGCGCCAGATAGCCTTCCATCGCATACAGCGCGCAGAGCGCGAGGCTCGACCACACCGCGGCGCTGAAATACAGGAACATCCAGGTCAGCTCGCCCTTCCAATGCGCGATGTCGTGGGTCACCACCCAGCGCGTCGAGACGTCATGCAGGCCTTCGAGGAAGCCCAGGAACGTGTTGCCCTCGGCGTGCCCTGCGCGCCAGCGGCTGAGATACATCGGCACGTCGACGGTGACGAGGAAGGCGAGGAAGCAGGCGATACCGACGATGCCTGACATCAGCGCCCAGCGCACCACGCCCTGGAATTCCGGCATCAGGCGGCACAGCGCGATGCCGGCGAGGAAGAAGGTCACCGCCCACAGCGAGTTCTCGATCGCGTTGTAGAGGAAGTTGGTCGTCACCACCGCGTACCAGGAGAAACACTCCGCGATGATGATGATCGGCACGATGACGAGCGCGATGTTCACCGCGGTCTCGGCGCCCGTCATCTTGCCGAGCTGATGCAGGATGATGGCCCATTGCGCGACGAAGCAGAGCTCGGCCACGGTCGCGACCGTGCGGCCGACGACGACGCTCGACAGCCAGGTGTCGAACAGGCAGATGCGCTGCACGTCGGCGCGCGGCAGGAACGAGCGGAACGCGCAGCCGAACACGTAGCCGGCGCACAGCAGGAACATCAGCCCGATGTCCGAGCCGCCGCTGAGGCTGCCCGCAGGCGTCGGGTAGAATTCGCGGTACAGCATGAACCACACCAGGATGTTGGCGCCGCTCACGAGCGTGAGGGATCCCCACCACCACGCGAGGGGATTTGACCGCGCCTGCCACTGCAACATGAACCGCTCCGCAAATTATCGATCTGACATGTCGTCGTAATAATCCTGTCACAACACGACATGCAATCACGACAAAAATCTGTGTGTGCGGCCCGGTCCGGCGCGTCCTTCAACGAAAACGTCGACGCGATATCGGTGTCCACATATCGGACAATTTCGCCGATGTTGTCGAATTTATTGGACAGAAGTAATTTGACCGTCTGATATTCGTGGATGGCCCCGAGAGATTCATCCAAACCGCGACATCCGCTCTCCTCCGCCGCCGCAGTGCTGGCGGACAGTGTCGATGACGCCGCCTTCGCAACGACACTGGCAAAGGGACTCGTCGTGCTCGAGGCGTTCAAGGCCGGGAGCACGCTGCTGGGTAACATGGAGCTGTCGGCGTTGACGGGCATCCCGCGGCCGACGGTGGCGCGGCTGACGCACACGCTGGCCGAGCTCGGCTACCTCCGCTACGACGCCGAGCGCGCCAAGTACCGCGTCGCTGCGCGGGCACTGCGGATCGCGCATCCTCTGCTTGCCGGGATGCAATTCCGCCAGATGGCGCGGCCCATGATGCAGGAGCTGGCGCTCAGCGTCCGCGGCACGGTCTCGATCGGCCTGCTCGACGCCACCTCGATGATCTATGTCGAGACCGCGCGCTCCGGCGATGTCGGACCGCACGCGCCGGACATCGGCATGCCGATTCCCGTGGTGATGACCGCCATGGGACGCGCCGCGGCGGCGACCTTGCCGCCAGCCGATGCAGACCGGCTCGAGCGGAACATCGGTGCTGAAGACCCCGAGCTGTGGTCGGCCTTTCGCGACAAATACCGGGCCGGGATCGCGCAATGCAAAAGCCGCGGCTTCTGCACCTGCTGGGGCGAGTACATGGCCTCCATCCATGCCGTCGCCGCGCCGCTATTTCACGCGAGCGAATCGAAGCAGTCGTTCTCGATCAATTGCGGGATCCCCGCGTTCCGGCTCCAGCCGGGCCAGTTGGAGGGCGAGATCGGTCCGCGCATCGCGGCGCTCGCCGACAGCATCCGCGCCATCGTCGGGCAGGCAGAGTCCGCGCCGCCGCGCAAGACCAAGAAGATCACAAGCGCCGGAAAATGACATGGCTGGACCGCTCGAGGGACTGAAAGTTCTCGACATCGCGACGATCATTGCAGCGCCGTTCGCAGCAACGCTGCTGGCCGACTACGGCGCCGAGGTGCTCAAGATCGAGATGCCCGGAAACGGCGACGGCGTAAGGTCGTTTCCGCCGTTCAAGGACGGCAAGCCGCTGTGGTGGAAGGCCGCCAATCGCAACAAGAAGTTTGCCACGCTCGATCTGCGCACTGGGGAAGGACTTGCGCTGTTCAAGCAGCTGCTTCCGCGCTTCGACGTGCTGATCGAGAATTTCCGTCCCGGAACGCTCGATCGCTGGGGCTTGCCTAAGGAGGTGCTGTGGGCGATCCAGCCGCGCCTCGTGATCCTGCGCGCCACCGCCTTCGGGCAGGATGGGCCCTATCGTGAGCGGCCCGGCTTTGCCCGCATCTTCGAGGCCATGGGCGGGCTTACCTACATCACGGGGGAAAGCGACGGCGAACCGACCCATCCGGGATACCCGATCGGGGATTCGATCGGCGGCCTGTTCGGCGCCGTCGGCGTGCTCGCGGCGCTGTGGAAACGGGCGCGCGATCCCGATGCGCCCGGCGAGGAGATCGATCTTTCGCTGAGTGAGGCAACCTTCCGCCTGCTCGACGTCCTCGCCATCGAGCACGACCAGCTCGGCACTGTTCGCAGCCGGATCGGCAATTCCAACGGCTATTCGGCGCCGGCCGCCGTGTTTCGCACCAGCGACGATCACTGGGTGACGCTGGCAGGTTCGACCAACGCGCTGTTCGCCGCGAACTGCCGGGCAATCGAGCGCCCCGACCTGATCACTGATCCGCGCTTCGCCAGCAACGACCGGCGCGTCAAGCACGCCGCCGAGCTCAACGACATCTTCGCCGGCTGGTGCGCCGCCCATCCCCTCGAGGAGGTCCTCGCGCGATTCAATGCAGCGCAAGGCACCCTCGCCCCGATCTATTCGATCGACCAGATCGCCGACGACCCGCAAGTGAAGGCGCGCGAGGTGATCACCCGCGTTGCCGACAAGCATTTCGGCACCGTCGCCATGACCAATGTCGTTCCGCGTTTCACCAACGATCCCGCGCGATTGCGTCACGCCGCCGGCGACGTCGGCGAGGACAATGACGAGGTGTTTCGAAACTGGCTCGGCCTTTCGGACCAGGAGATCGAAAGGCTCACCGCGCGAAAGGTGATCTGAAACTAACAAGACCAACAATAAAAAGGGAGGAAGAAAACAGTGACATCATTCAAGGTCACACGCCGAACCCTGCTGGGCACGCTCGCGAGCGGGCTCGCCGCCGGCTCGTGCCTGACGGCCCAGGCCGAGGATGCCTGGCCCTCGCGCATGGTGCGGCTGATCTCGCCCTACGGGCCCGGTGGCTCCAACGACATCTCGTTGCGACTGCTCGCCGAAGAGTTCGGCCGCAGTCTCCGTCAGCAGTTCATCGTCGAGAACAAGCCCGGTGCCGGCACCCGCATCGCCAATGACATGGTCGCCCATGCATCGGGCGACGGCTACACCATTCTCTATGTCGCGGCTCCCTACGCAACCGCCGAGGCGCTGTTCGGCAAGCTGACTTATGACCGCGGGGATCTGCAGCCGGTGGCGATGGTCGTGGTCGCGCCGCTCTTCCTCATCATCAGCGCCGACGCGCCGTTCAAGACGCTCCCCGAACTGATCGCCTACGGCAAGTCGAAACCGGACGGGCTGACCTTCGCGTCTCCCGGCGCCGGCTCGCAGCCGCACCTTGCCGGAGAGCTCCTGTTTCGCGACGCCGGTGTCAAGGGTCTCAACATTCCGTTCCGGGGCGATGCCGCGTCCTACACCGAGCTGCTTGCCGGCCGCGTCGATGCCACGCTGACGGCGCTGCCGACCGCCCTGCCCTACATCCAGAGCGGCAAGTTCACCGTGCTCGGCGTCGCCTCGCCCGAGCGCAGCGCGCTCTACCCGCAGGCGCCTACACTGCGCGAGCAGGGTTTTCCCAACGTCGCTGCCGCCGGCTGGTACGGCTTCATGGCGCCCGCCACGACGCCGCGCGCGATCGTCGACAGGTTTCAGGCCGAAGTCCTGCGCGCGCTCGCCGAGCCCGCGATCAAGGACAAGCTGACCGCCCAGGGCCTCGAAGTGCGTGCCGGCACCGCGGCCGAGTTCGGCCAGTTCATCGACGCCGAGACGCAGAAATGGACCAAGCTGATCCGCGACGCCGGTCTCAAGGGCGAATAGCAATCGGGAAGGACCGGACATGACGAGCACTCTTCTCAAACAGATCGCGGCCTCCGCACTGCTTCTCGTGCTGTCGAGCGCGGCAGCGCAGGCGCAGAAGACATACGATTCCGGCGCGTCCGACACGGCGATCAAGGTCGGTCAGACCGTGCCGCTCAGCGGCCCGGCCTCCGCCTATGCCGTGATCGGCAAGACCCAGGCCGCCTACATGAAGATGATCAACGACCAGGGCGGCGTGAACGGCCGCAAGGTCGAGCTGATCCAGTATGACGATGCCTATTCGCCGCCGAAGACCGTGGAGCAGACCCGCAGGCTGGTCGAAAGCGACGAGGTGCTGCTGACGTTCCAGATCATCGGCACCGCGCCGAACGTCGCCGTGCAGAAATATCTCAACGCCAGGAAGATCCCGCAGCTGTTTGCCGCGACTGGCGCGGCGCGCTTCACCGATCCCAAGAACTTTCCCTGGACTATGGGATTCAACCCCTCCTACCTCGTCGAAGGCCGCATCTACGCGCAATATCTGCTGAAGAACCATCCGAACGCGAAGATCGGCGTGCTCTACCAGAACGACGACCTCGGCAAGGATTATCTCGCCGGACTCAAGGCCGGCCTCGGCGACAAGGCGAAGATGATCGTGGCCGAGACATCCTATGAGATCACCGAGCCGACGATCGACTCGCAGATCCTGCGGCTGAAGGATGCCGGCGCCGACGTGCTGTTCAGCGCCACCACGCCGAAACAGGCGGCGCAGGCCATCAAGAAGGTCGCCGAGATCGGCTGGAAGCCGTTGCACATCATCGACATCAACGCCTCCTCGCTCAGCGCCGTGCTGAAGCCGGCAGGTCTGCACAATTCCAAGGGTGTCGTCAGCGTCGGTTACGTCAAGGATGCCGCCGATCCAGAATGGAAGGACGATCCCGGCATGAAGCGCTACCTCGCCTTCATGGCGAAATACTATCCCGACGGCGACAAGGATTCGAACCTGAACGTCTATGGGTACATCACCGCCCAGCTGCTGGTTCAGGTGCTGAAGCAATGCGGCGACGACCTCACTCGCGACAACGTGATGCGGCAGGCCGCCAGCCTCAAGAACGTCGAGCTCGACCTGACGCTGCCGGGGATCTCGGTCACGACCACCCCGACCGACTATCGCGTCAACAAGCAGTTCCAGATGGTGCAGTTCGACGGCCAGCGCTGGCAGAAGCTCGGCGACATCGTGACAGACGAAGCGAAAGAGTGAGGCGGCGACAGGCGCAATTCCGCTGCGGCGCTCATTGCCCTCCAGCGAGGCGGCTGCCGCTGCGGATGACATCGTCGCGTTGGCCGACATGGCGCTGATATTCGGAGATCGCGCGGTTGGCCATCCGGATCCGGTTCATCTGCCCCTCCTCGACCATCATGGTGATGCGCTGTGCCAGGAACACGCAGGCCTCGAACTCGTCGCCGATGGCGCCCGTCCGCGTGAGAAAGTTCCAGGCGATATCATAGGCCTGCTCGGCGGCGGGGTTGCGGTAGTCGCTGAAGATAATGTGCGCCATCACCGGCAAAGCCGCAGGCGCGCGATCGTTCCTGTGGCGAGCGCACTGCCGAGCTGAGGCCATAGAAAAACCACCGGCCGCTCTGGCGTGCCGGTGGTCCATATCGGCAGGGATTGCGTGGGGCTACGCCGCCTGGCGCTGATGCGACAGGAACTCCATGGTCACCTTATCGACATTGGAGTCGATCCAGGCGGCCATGCACCGAAGTTGACCTGCGATAGCACCGCCAACACCTTCGCCGACGCAGCTCCTCCACATCGACGCGCGTAGGAACGGTTGGCCGCGCGCGTGATTGGTCCGCCGTAACCTCAGGGAGAAGCAACATGCGTAAGACAATTCTGACGATCTTCACAGCAGCCGTGCTGGCTGGTGCTTCAGTCGGCGCAGCGGTCGCACAAGGTGCCGGCGGTGGTGCAGGTGGTGCCGGTGGTGCGGGAGGTGCAGGCGCCGGTGGCGCGGGTGCCGGAGCGGGAGCAGGTGCTGGCGGCAGCGGCGCTGCCGGAGGAAGCGGAAGCGCTGGCGACGGCTCCGGCGGCGGCAGTGGCGGAAGCACTCATACGCAACGCGGCGGGCAAGGCGCCTCCAGCGCTCCAGGCATGCGCAACGAGACCACTCCGCCGTCGAGCGGCACCACACCGCGCCGCTAGAGCATGATCCGGAAAAGTATGCGGCGGTTTTCCGGAAGGATCATGCTCAAACGATAAGCTAAAGCGCGATGAGGATTCATCCTGCTCTCATCGCGCTTTAGTTGCCTCGTCGATCGCGCTCCTGGGAAACCGATCCTTCGAGATGTACGAAAGCGCTCCCGGCGAATCCTTCGCCGGGAGCGCTTCTGTCTTCACCGCTTCATGCCCGCCACATAGGCCGCGAGCTTGTCCAGCGTCTGATAGCCATATTCGACGGCGCCGAAGCCAATCATGCCATCGCGCTGCGCGGTGCTCGAGGCCAGCTGGCGCATCATCAGCACGGTCTTGCCATTGCTCTGCTCGGCAAAGGTGACTGTGAAGCGGAACATGCCGGGATCCTCGTCCTGGTCGACGCCGTGATCCATCTCCATCAGCTGCGGCCGCTCGATGCGGCGGAAACGCATGCGGTTCGGATAGACCGTGCCGTCGGGGCCGATCATGTTGAAGCGCCAGACGCCGCCGACGCGTACGTCGATCTCGAAGGTCTCGATCTTGAATCCCTTCGGCCCGAACCATTGCGGCAGATGCTTCGGGTCGGACCACGCCTCGAACACCAGATCGCGCGGCGCGTCGATCACGCGTGACATCACGATCTCACGGTCGAGCGACCATTGCGATAGAGCGGGATTGGCAGAATTCGTCATCACTCGGAACCTTTCCGTTTGGTTGTTCGGGACGGCCGCCTGGCGGCCGCCCTCTCCTTCTCTTTCTTGAGCTTCATCACGTAGGCTTCGAACCGGTCGAGCCGCGCCTCCCAGATCGCGCGCTGTTGCTGGAACCAGTCCTCCGCACCGAGCAGCGCATCCGGGCTGAGGCGGCAGGTGCGCACGCGGCCGGATTTCTCCGACAGCACGAGCCCGCTCGTCTCCAGCACATGGATGTGTTTCATGAAGCTCGGCAGCGCCATGGCGAAGGGATCGGCGAGCTCGCCGACGGAGGCCTCGCCGGCACACAGCCGCATCACGATCGCCCGTCTGGTGGGATCGGCGAGCGCTGCGAAGACCTGATCGAGGCGGGGCGATTGGTTAGCCATGAAGCTAACTATAGAGCCGCCGGGTCGGATGTCAATAATTGTTAGCTCATAGGCTAAGTAATTTGATCGCTGGCCGCGAAGCGGAACCTGAAACGCGCAATTGTGAATTGGGCCGCCGGGCGCTTCCCGCTAAATGAGACCGGGGGCACCATTGCATCGTTCGTCAGGGCACGTGCCGTCTGTTGTCACATCATCATCGTTCACCCGGCGGGCGCTCGCCCGGGCCGCGCTTGTTCCCCTCGCGATCGCGTTTCGCCCACGCCGCGCCTCCGCGGATTCCGACATGATCGCGCAGATGCGCGACATCGTCGCGAGCGAGCTGGCGCCGACCGTGACGCCGGGCCATGCGGGCGGCCTCGCCGTCGCCCTCTATGCCGGGCGCCATGCCGAATTCTTCAACTACGGTCTTGCCGATGACGCCGCCAAACGGAAGGTGACGCCGGACACGCTGTTCAACCTCGCGTCTCTAAGAAAACCGTTCGAAGCGACGCTGGTCGCACTCGGCACGCTGCGCGGCGAGCTGCGGCTCGACGACCGCGTCCCTAAATATCTTCCCGAGCTCGACGGCGATTACATCCGCCGCGTCAGCGTCGGCGAGCTGGTCACGCACACCTCGGGGCTGTTGCTGCCGACCGACCATCCGCCCTGGCCGAACGATCAGTTCACGCGCGAGCAGTTCATCGCCATGCTGAACGCCTTCGCGCCGGCGCCCGGCGTCGCACCCGGCCGGCAGCGCATCTACACCCATGCCGGCTACGTGCTGCTTCAGCTCGTGCTCGAGCGCTGCTACGGCATGCCGATCGGCGCGTTGATCCAGCACCGCATTCTGCGCCCCCTCGCCATGGACGCCAGCTTCATCCCCGAGCGCGGCGCGGACAATCGCGCCGTCATGGACGGGGCCTGGATGCGGCGCGTGGTCCAGGGCTATTCCGACCAGGGCGCGGCGGTCGGCCCAATCGGCGACCAGCAGAGCTATTTTGACTTTCCCGGCACCGGCCAGATGTTCTCCTCCGCCCGGGATCTTGCCACCTTCGCGGCGGCCTGCGTTGACGGCCGGGCGATCGATCCGAATCTGCGCGAGGCGCTGCGGATGACGCAGCGTGAGGTCTTCCGCGTCGACGACAAGTTCGGACAGGGCATGGCCTGGGAGACCGTGCGTCTGCCGGGCGTCACCGTCATCGACAAGCCCGGCGGCCTCAACAATGCGTCCGGCTATATCGGCCTCGTGCCGGCGCGGCGGATCGCCATCGTCCTGCTCGCCAACCGCGGCGAATATCCGCACGAGATCGCGCGCTACAAGATCCTGCCCGCGCTGGCGCATCTGCTGACATCGCACGCAGGCTGAGCTTCACAACAGAAAGCCTTTTCACAACAGAAAACCCCGGCCAGGCCGGGGCTTTCCACGTCAGGATCGGAACGGGATGCTCAGTATCTGGCGACGACCGGTCCGCCGAACTTGTAGTTCACGCCGACGCGCACGATGTTGGACTTGAGATCGACCGAATGGGTGAAGGTCTGGGCCGGCAACGCCACACCGACGTTGAAATTGTTGCTGGTCATGCTGCTGCGGCCAAGATCGACGTAAAGATATTCGGCCTTCAGCGACCAGCCGTTGCCCACGGCGTACTCACCGCCGACGCCTGCTGTCCAGCCGACGCGGGTGTCGCGGATCGCTCCGGACTCGGTCGCGCCAGCAAAGGTGTCGGTGAAGCTGAAGTTGCCCCTCACCTCGGCGATGGCGGCGCCGCCGGTGGCGTAAATCAGCCAGCTCGGCGTCGCGAGGAAGCCGATGCGGCCGCGAATGGTGGCGAGCCAATCGGCCGAGACCGACGAATTGACCGTGAAGGTGGTCGGCGCGCAGCAGGGATACACGGCCGTGCTGCTCGCGCTGCCCTTGAAGCCGAAATAGTTGATGTCACCCTCGAGGCCGAGCACGGCGTTGTTGACCTGCCAGTTGTAGCCGGCGGTGAAGCCGCCGGTCACACCGGAGCTGTTGATGTGTTGGGCGCCGACCGTCCCGATGGCGGTCACGCTCGAATCGGCGAAATAGGCGGCCACCGGAAACAGCGTGGTGGTGGCGGGGTTCGCGCTGCCCCACTGCCCGCCGACATTGCCGCCGACGTAGAAGCCGGTCCAGTTATAGACTGGCGCCATCACCGGCGCCTTGGTGTAATGCGCCGCGAGGTCGGCCGCCTGAACGGATGCGGTACCCAGGACAACCGAGGCGGCCGCCAGCAAAAACTTGTTCATTCCAGTCTCCTTGCCCCACGCGATTGACCTCGCGTTTCGAATGCGCGCGGGTAAGAGGCAACCGGCGCAGTTAGGGCATAGGGCGTGCGCCACTGCTCGTCTTGGGCTGCGGCGAAGTTCGCAAGGACTGTGACGTAGTGTGCGCCTCGGATCGTGCGAACGGATGACGGGTGTGGCCGAGGAGCCACGCATCAACCACGACCGCCGGCGCGCAGCACACGCCCGTGTCGCACCACGACAAGCTCGCCAGACCGCGATTCGAGACCGCGCGCTTCAGACCGAGCGCGTCAGCCCGCCGTCGACGCGGATGTTCTGGCCGGTGATGTAGGCAGCGCCGTCCGAGGCCAGGAACGAGACCGTCGCGGCGATCTCCTCGACCTTGCCGTAGCGCTTCATCGGCACGCTGTCGCGGCGCGCGTCCAGCTGCGGCAGGCTGTCGATCCAGCCCGGCAGGACGTTGTTCATGCGGATGTTGTCGGCGGCATGGGTGTCGGTGAAGATCTTGGTGAAGGCGGCAAGGCCGGCGCGGAACACCGCCGAGGTCGGGAACATCGCACTGGGCTCGAACGCCCAGGCGGTCGAGATGTTGATGATGGCGCCACCCTTTTGCGCCTGCATGATCGGCGTCACCAGCCGCGTCGGACGGATCACGTTGAGCAGATAGGTGTCGAGGCCGGTGTGCCACTGCTCGTCGGTAATCTCCGTGATGGGCGCACGCGGCCCGTGGCCGGCGCTGTTGACGAGCACGTCGATGCGTCCCCACTTCGCGATGGCGCCGTCGACGAGGCGCTTCAAATCGTCATTCTCCTTGTTGGAGCCGGTGACGCCGAGCCCGCCGAGCTCGGCCGCCAGCGCCTCGCCCTTGCCGGAGGACGACAGGATTGCGACGCGAAAACCGTCGGCCGCCAGCCGCCGCGCAGCCCCTGCCCCCATGCCGCTGCCGCCGGCGGTAACGAGCGCAACCTTCTCTGCTGCCATGACCGATCATCCCTTCAGTTGAGGCGAGCCGCAGGCTCGGCCTATCATGAGGCCTTCTACAGCCAGACCTGTCGGCAGGTCCATGGTCGAAGGCATCCGTCATGAGCAACCCGAGATGAGTGATTTGCTGATCCGCAATCTGCGCCCCGAAGAGATCTCCCTCGCCATCGACTGGGCCGCGGCCGAGGGCTGGAATCCGGGCCACGGCGATGCCGCCTGCTTCGCGGTTCCCGACGCGCAAGGTTTCTTCGTCGGCGAGATCGACGGCGAGCCGGTCGCGACCGTCTCCTGCGTCAACTACGATGATCGCTTCGCCTTCCTCGGCTTCTACATCGTGCGCGATAGTTTTCGCGGCGCGGGCCATGGCCTGCGCATCTGGAACGCGGCGATCGCCCATGCGGGCGCACGCGTCATCGGGCTCGACGGCGTCGTGGCGCAACAGGACAATTACAGGAAATCCGGCTTCCAGCTGGCCTATGCCAACATCCGCTATGGCGGCGGCGTCGCCGCGCGCTCGAGGCCGCCCACTGACGTCGTGGCGCTCGACACGATTCCGTTTGCGCTCGTGGAAGCCGACGACGCCACCGTCTTCCCCGCCCGGCGCAGCGCCTTCCTGCGCACCTGGATCGATACATCAGGCCATGTCGGCCGCGCCCTCGTGCGCGACGGCAAGCTCAAAGCATGGGGCGTGATCCGTCCCTGCCGGACCGGCTGCAAGATCGGCCCGCTCGTCGCCGACGACCGCGCGGCGGCGGAAGCGATCGTGCAGGCTTTGCTTGCGAGCGTCGATGTCGGCGAGATCTTCCTCGACGTCCCCGCCGTCAATCGCGAGGCGATCGCGCTCGCGGAAGCGCTTGGCCTCGAGCCGGTGTTCGAGACGGCGCGGATGTACACGGGAGCGATCCCGCCGCTGCGCGTCGACCGCGTCTTCGGCGTGACCAGCTTCGAGCTAGGCTAAAACTCAGTAGCAGCGCGTGATGTTGACGGTATGCTCGCTGCCGCCGCGGCCGGGCACCGTCACCTGCTCCGTCGGGCAGCTCGGCACATAAGGCCGGTCGGACGGCACCACGTTCGGCGGGAAGCGATGCGACCAGTCCCACGGAACATCATAGGTATAGGTGTAGCGCACGTCGGTGGAGACCGGTTGCCCGGCATCCACGAAGGGCTGGCTGTAGCCGGCGCCGTCGTAGAAGAACCCGCCGCCGCCCGGCCAGTACACGAAGGGGTTATTCCGCCGGTGGAACCGAGCTCCCGGCCCCATCGGCGCACGCGCCATCGCGCCGGAAGGCGCCGCGGTCACCCCATGCGGCGCGGCGCCGCCGGGTCTGGCAAAACTGTCAATGGGGCTAAGGAGCAGCGCGGCTGCGCTGAGCGAGGCGAATAGCGCCGCATGGGATCTGGACATCATGATACGCACCAACTCGTTTGGCTTAAGCGATAGCGGCTCCCCGCCGCTACGCTAGGCCGGGCCGTCGCCCACCCGCAAACCTATAATTAATTATTGGTTAAGACACCGGCTTAACCTGGGAACAGGTGCGGCAAGACGCCCGGGATTCCCAGCTCATTTCAAGCACTTCGTTCCGCGGTCCGCGCTTCATAACCAGTTGATCGGAGTTGATCGCTCCCGCCGGACGCATCCCGGAACGCTCCCGCAGTGCAACCGTTGGCCCCCGACACAATCAAGGAGCATCTCCAATGCAGAACAAGTCGAAACTCCTGTGCCTGATCACGGCATCACTCGTCGCCGGCACTGCGGCTGCCTCGGCGCAGGGCTATGATTGGAACGGACCGCGCCTGGGCTGGGACCGCACCGCGCCCGCCTACGAGCCGGTTCAGCCGCGCGCGTATTATCCTGATGTCGGGGGGCCCTATGGCGCGCTCAACGGCACCAACCATCCGACCCCGAGTTCGACACAGGGTGACGTCGGCCCTGACGGCAACAACAACGGCACGCTGACCGGCGGATATCGCTGGTAAGGCCCGCTCGCGGCGAGGCCCACCGTCCTTCGCGGACGGTGGGCCTTCGTGCGTCAACGGCCCTGCTGCTTGCGCAGCCAATCCAGCATGTCCTGTATGTTTTCCTGCGCGTTGCCGGTGCCCTGCGTCACGATCGCGGTGTTGCCGCCGCTGCGCCGGTAGACCGTCGTACGCCCGGGCTCCTTCTCGATTTTGACCTCGGCCTGCGCGGGATCGCCGCTCTGCGTAATCACCGAGGTGCCGTTCTCGTCCTGGACCACAGTGGTGTGACCGTCGGCAGCGCCGGCCGGCGCCGTCGCGACCACGCTCATGAGTCCTATTCCCGATGCGAGCAGGAGCAATCTCATGTCACACCTCCATCATCGGCTGAACTGAAAGATCGCCAGCCAGTTGAAACGCCCGAACTGCCTTACCGCTCCCGTATTCATGTCTCCGATCTGGAGCAGGAGCGCGTTGGTGGAATTGCCGATCTGGGTGATCTCGGCGGTGTTGCTCGCACCGGATTGACCGATGATCGCATTGGTGGTGCCGCCCACCTGGATCACATTGGCATAGTTGCGCGTGCCGCTCTGGATGATGGTCGCGTCCACCGTCCCGGTGCCGCCGATCTGGATCACCCGCGCGATATTGATGCGGCTGTTCTCTTCGATCGTCACGGGCTGAACGTTGTCGCCGAACTGCACGACCGTTTCGATGCTCACGTTCCGGTTGGTCACGCTGCGCTGGATCGACCCGGCGCTCGCCTGGGTTGCCGTGCCGATGGCGGCGAGCATCGCCGCCACGGCCAACACGTGCCTCAAGATCTGTCCGCATCGCATCGCGCTTCCCCGTTCGTTCCTGGCACCGGCGCGTTGGCTCGCGCCTTACGGGCCGGTCTGCACGATCGTCGAGGCGTTGATCGTGCCGAATTGCGCCACCGTGCCCGCATTCATCGTGCCGAGCTGCGATATCAGGCTCGTCGCCGACTGGCCGGTCTGACCGACGAAGGCGAGATTGTTCGTTCCGGCCTGCCCGATCGATGCGGAATTCGTTCCGCCGAATTGCAGGACGCCCGTGGCGTTGTTGGTGCCGTTCTGCGTCACTGTCGCGCTGGTGCTGCCGCCGATCATGAACACGCCCGCCATGTTGAGCTGACTGTTCTGGTTCAGCACCACGGGCGGCCCGCCGACAGAGACAATGGTCTTGATGTCGGCGGTCTGGGCACCGGCTGATCCGGTGCCCGCCGAGCACAGAGCGAGCAAGACGGCGCCCGCGCGTCCCAAATGATGTTTCATGACATGCCTCGTCAGTTCGGGTCGGCTCACGGAGCCTGCTGGATGATCGTCGAGCCGTTCAGGATTCCGAGCTGACCAACTCCGGCGGCATTGTTCGCTCCGATCTGGCCGATCAGGCTCGAATTGGAGCCGCCGACCTGGCCGGCCAGCGCGGTGTTGGACGCCGTCGCGGTCGTGCCGCCCTGCCCGATCACCGAATTGTTGACGGTCAGGAGCGAGCCCATCTGCAAGGTGGTCGCCGTATTGGTGGCGCCGAACTGCATCGTGGTCGCGTTGTTGCTGGTGCCGCCGCTCTGCGAAATGAACGAAGTGTTGGTCGTGCCGAATTGCAGCACGCTGGCGGTGTTGCCGGCGTTTGCGTCGGCGGCCGTCAGCGCACCGAGCGCCACGAAAGTTGCAATGAAATAGGTGATCCGCATGTCATTTCCTCCGCGACAATGGGCGGGCCATCGCAATTGATCGGCCGGCCGGATTGCGGTGCATTCGAGAATGGCGCGGACGCAACCGCAACTGGATGCGTCCGGCCAAACGGGGCTGTGTGTCAGTGCGCCGTCTGCGAGACGGTGCTGCCGTTGACGCCGAACACGCTGAGCTGGCCGACGGCGGCGGCGTTGTTCTGCAGCGCGGGAGGCCCGAACGAGTTCTGGGTGATCGCGCTGGTGTTGTTGCCGAACGCCACCTGGCCGGTGGTCGCCGAGTTCTGCACGCCGACCTGGTTCACCGTGCTGCCGTTGTTGAGCGAGGCAGCGCCGGTCCCCTGCATCGTGGACGCAGTGTTCACGATGCCGAGCTGGCTGGTCGACGAGCTGTCATTGGTGAGGCCGTTCTGCGTGACGGACGAGCCGTTCACGACGCCGACTTGCACCGTGGTCGAGGTGTTGGCGGCCTGCGCCGCGGAGGACAGGGCGAACAATGCAACGGAAGCAAAAAACAATTTACGCATGGAGTATCCCTTTCTGACCAAGTTGTCTGACTGAGTATGGATGCCGTCTTGGAAGAGGCCGACATCGTAGGGATACTGTGAACCGATCGTGGCCTGCGCGACAGACTGCAGTTCATGCTAATCGGTACGGACTAGACGTTGCGCGAGATGTCGGCACATCGAAGCGCAGAAACAGCTGCTATCCCGCGCCGGCGCGAATCGTCTCGGCTTCGCGCCCCATGCTGTCGATCAGCCGCACCACTTCGATCGGCGTACGCAGCTCCAGCTTTCGCATCATCCTGGCGCGATGGACCTTCGCCGTCACTTCGCTCACGCCGAGCCTGGCCGCGATCTGCTTGGCCACCAGCCCTTCGGCCATCAGCAGCATGATCTCGCGCTCTCTCGCCGTCAGCGTCTCGACGCGCTGGCGGGCTTCACGCACGATGTCCTCGCGTTCCAGCCGCCTGCGGTCGCGCTCGATGCCGTGCCTGATCGCATCGAGGATCTCCTGCTCGCGAAACGGTTTTGGCAGAAATTCGACCGCGCCGCGCTTCATGGCCTCGACCGAGACGCGGACGTCGGAATGGCCGCTGATGAAGACGATCGGGATCGGCACGCCCGTCTCGGCGAGCCGGCGCTGAAGCTCGAGGCCGGTCGGCGAGGTGCCGGGAAAGCGGACGTCGAGCACGAGGCACGACGGACTGCTGGAAAGATTCTCGGTGAGGAACTCTTCCGTCGAGGCGAACAACTTCACCCGGTGTCCGGTCTCCTCGCAGAGATTTCCGATCGCAGTTCGAATCTGAATCTCGTCGTCAACGACATAAACTATGGCTTGACCTGAAACCATTGCAACGGACTCCCCGGCTTGGGGCTCGATGAGCAGGCATCGAGCCATCCATTCTTCTTGCAAGCGCAGACAAGGTGCTTGGGTGAATTCGCGGGGTCCGGGCGAAGCGCATCGGTCCACCGGTTCGACGTCTTAGAGCCAACACCCGCTCGTGGCGAGTGAAGGCGTTCACATATCGGGCTTCGTGATCGGAGGGAATTGAGCGCGGCTCCGTCGGCATCGCGGCGGAGTGCGATATCGAGAATGCGGCAAGCCGGTGCCGTGGAGTCCGGTAGCGTGGAGTCCGGTCGCGTGATCGCGGTATTGCCAACTGCATCATGGCATCGCCACTCATGTGCCGAGTCGAACGCCGGGCGCCGGCCGCTTTCGGCCGGAGCAGACGGGACATTCAGTCAGCTAATCGAGTTCGATACCGCGCGCGTCATATCGATACGCTTCGTATGCATCTCCAGCAAATCACGAAAAGTCGCACCCCGCGCCTTTACTACTGGATCATCAGGCGCACCCGACCGACGCCCCGATGAGAACGACATACTGACGATAGATACTACCTTAGATGATTTACAACCATAGCGAGCTTGCCATTTTTTCCTGCCGCAACGAAGCCATTTCAACCAGGCGGGTTTTGATATGCGATTTGTGCCAGTTATTGCCTTGCTTGGAACTGCATGCAGCCTCGCCGCGGTCACCACCGTGGGGCCGGCCGTCATCACCGGCGCGGCCGGGAGGGCTACGGACAAGGCGGCGCACGCCTTGGAATCGACCAGGCGCCTGCTCGTCCCCACCGGACGCGAAGCTCCGACATTCGGGTCCGATTCGCCCGTGTTCCGCTACGCCTCGATCCAGCGCGGCAGCATCGAGCAGACCGTCACGGTCACCGGTGCCCTGCAGCCGGTCAAGACGATCGAGGTCGGTTCCCAGCTGTCCGGGCAGCTCGCCCGGGTCTATGTCGATTTCAACGACACCGTCAGCAAGGATCAGCCGCTCGCCTTGATCGATCCGCGCAGCTTTGCGGCCAAGGTCGACGAAGCCAGGGCCGCCCTTGCCGTCTCCAATTCGCTCGTCGACATCGCCAGGGCCAAGCTGGATCGCGCCCGGATCGACCTGCAAAACGCCAGAGGCAGCCGCGACGTGCTCGCCGCCAAGCTCGAAAGCGCTCAGGCGGTCAAGACCTCGGCGCAGAAGACCTTGCAACGGAAGCTGGCGCTGCAATCGCAGAACGTGGTGGCGACGACGACAGTCGACGACGCACAGACCGAGTTCACCGCACGCCTCGCCCAGGAGCGCGAGGCCGAGATCCTGATGTCCCTCAACTCCTATTCGGTGGAGGGGGCACAGGCCGACGTCCGCCGCATCGAGGCGGAGCTGCAACAGGCACGCATGGCGGTGCCGGAGAAGGCAGCCGTTCTCGCCGCAGCCCAGGCCGATCTCGACCGCACCGTGATCCGCTCGCCGATCGACGGCGTCGTCGTCGGCAGGTTCGTCAACGAGGGCCAGACGCTCGCGGTCGGACTGGAATCGCGCACCACCTTCGTGGTCGCCCACCGCCTGGAGGACATGGAGATTCACGCGCAGGTCGACGAAGCCGATATCGGCCGCATCGCCCCCGGCCAGCGCGCGCACTTCACGGTGGACGCCTACCCCGACCGCCGCTTCGAGGCGGTGGTGCGGCAGGTGCGCAAGGCGCCGCAGACCCAGCAGCACGTCGTCACCTACACCGTGGTCCTGGCGACCTCCAATCTCGACGGCGCGCTGCTCCCGGGCATGACCGCCCTGGTGAAGATCGTGATCGAGCGGCAGGATGGTGTTCTGAAAGTGCCGCTCGCCGCACTGCGCTTCCAGCCGTCCGGCACGCGGCAGGATCCTGCCGCTCGCAGCGGGGTGTGGGTACGCACCGCAAGCGGCTCGCTCCAGCGCATCGCCGTGACTGTCGGCGCGGCCGGCACCGAACAGGTCGCCCTCAAGAGCGGAGATCTCGACGAGGGCAGCCAGGTTGCCGTCGGCCAGGCCATCCGTCCGGCGGGCATGGAATTTCTCGGAATCAGGTTCGGATCATGACCGCCTCCCCGCCGCTCATCAGCCTCCAGTCGGTCGGCAGGACCTATCGCACCGACGGAGTCGCGGTCACCGCCGTCCGCAATGTCAGCTTCGACATCGCGCAAGGCGAAATCGTCGCCGTCATGGGTCCGTCCGGCTCCGGCAAGTCGACGCTGATGAACATGATCGGGCTGCTCGACCTGCCGAGCGAGGGCGCGGTCTATCTCGAAGGGGCCGATGTCGCCGATCTCTCGGAAGATCGCCGGTCGTCCTTGCGCGCCCGTAGCATCGGCTTCGTGTTCCAGTCCTACAATCTGCTCGCGCGTCACGATGCGATCGAGAACGTCGCGCTGCCGCTGGTCTATTGCGGTGTCGGCCGCAGGGAACGTTTGGCGCGCGCGGAAGCGAGCCTTCAGGCCGTCGGCATGTTGCACCGCGCCCATCATTTTCCGCGGCAGCTCTCCGGCGGCGAGCAGCAGCGCGTCGCGATCGCGCGCGCCCTGATCGCCTCCCCGCTGATCGTGCTCGCCGACGAGCCGACCGGCGCGCTCGACAGCCGTACCGGCGCCGAGATCCTGGCGCTGTTCGCCGCGCTCAACCGGACCGGCCAGACCATCGTGATGATCACGCACGATCCCGGCATCGCGGCGCAGTGCCGCCGCACGATCCACCTGCATGACGGCGAACTCGTCGCTGACGAGACGCCGGCTCCGGCCCTGCCGAAACGGAGCGCGGCGCCATGACGATGCTCCAGGGATTCCAGATCGCCCTGCACGCCCTCAGGCTCAATCCGCTGCGCAGCTTCCTCACCATGCTCGGCATCGTGATCGGGGTCGCCTCCATCGTGACGGTGTTTGCGATCGGTTCCGGCGCGCAGCTGCGCCTGCAGGAACAGATCCGCTCGATCGGCGCCAACGTGCTGATGATCACCCCCGGCGCGGTCTACCAGGGCGGCGTGCGTCTCAAGGACGGCAGCAAGCTGACGATGACGGAGAGTGACGTGCAGGCCATCCTCGAGCAGATTCCGGAAGTCCAGGCCGCGGCCGGCTCGATCGCCGGAACGGCGCAGGTCATCCACGAGGGCAAGAACTGGAATACGACGATCAACGGCACGACGACGGGGCACTTCATGGTACGCGACTGGCAGCTCGCGACCGGCCGCTATTTTTCCGGCACCGAGGAGGCCGGAGCCGGCAAGGTCGTGATCCTCGGCAGCACCGTTGCACGCGAGCTGTTCGCGCCGGGCGACGATCCCATCGGTGCGCAGATCCGGATCATGAAGGTCCCGCTCGAGGTGGTCGGCGTTCTCGATCGCAAGGGACCCGCACAGGACGACGTCGCCTTCGTGCCGCTCGCCACCGCCAAGCTGCGCTTCCTCGGCAGCGCCAGCAACATCAACCGGGATTCGGTTGCCTACATCATCGCCAAGGTCGCCGGGGACGGGCAGATGGCGGGGGCACGATCGGAGATCGAGAACCTGCTGCGGCAGCGCCACCGCGTGCCCGCCGGCCAGGAGGACGATTTCAAGGTCCAGGATCCGGCCGCCGCCATGGAAGCGCAGCAGGGAGCGATCCGCACCGTCGCGCTCCTGCTCGTCGCCATCGCCTCGGTCTCGCTGCTCGTCGGCGGCATCAGCATCATGAATGTCATGATCGTGTCGGTCACCGAGCGCACGCGGGAGATCGGCATCCGCCGCGCGCTGGGCGGGCGGATGCGGGACATCCGCCTGCAGTTCCTCTGCGAGGCGCTCGTGCTCTGCCTGCTCGGCGGAGCCATCGGCGTCGCCGGCGGCGTCACGCTCTCGATGACGGTCGCCCGCATGGCAGGATGGGTCACCTCGATCGACGGGCAGGCGATCGGCCTTGCCCTCGCCTTCTCGATCGCGACCGGCCTCATCTTCGGTTTCTATCCCGCGCACAAGGCATCCAAGCTCAGCCCGATCGAGGCGCTCAAGACGGAGTGACAGCATGCTGGGAGTGGCCACATCAACCCGCAGTCCAGGGAGCAACCAGCCATGAGCCGAGATCCGCAGGACTCGATTACACCGACGCCGCGCGAGCGCGAGCTGATGATGTTGATCGCACGGGGAATGCAGAACAAGAATATCGCCTACGAGCTCAAGATCTCGGAGAATACGGTGCGGGCGCATATCGGCAACATCATGCGCAAATACCGGCTTTCGAACCGAACGCAGATCGCGATCGTGTTCACCCTGCACGCAGCGCCATCCTCGCTACGCCGCGATCTCGCCAGGGTCGGCCATCCTCCGACGGCGACGAAGCCCGCGCAAGCCCCTGCACCACGGGTGCAGACCGCGACGGATTGAATGTCCCGGCCACAATCCCTTGCGTTGCCCGACGGGCAAAACACCCAAGGTATCGGTCAACGCGCGGCGGCGAAAATATTCCACTTTACCGAATTTCGGAAACGGCGTATGCATCGCTCAACCCGGCCCAAGGAAGAGGGGCGTATCGCGATCGTCACGAACGCGGGCCGGGCGGCGGTGGACGCAGGTGACATCGGCGCGAAGTGCTTTCGCAGGGCGGAGAGCCGTGAGCGAAAGTATCGCGCACACGACCGGTGTGATCGGCGTACGGCAAAATCGTGTGGTCCTGGCGCCCGGGGTCTGTGCGCCAAGTCTTGTGGTGATGGATGTCGTCCAACCGGACGCATCCGCCAGCCATCCGCAAGGCGACGGGGGCAATAGTGCAACGCTCCCCGGGGAGAGCACGACATAAGCCGTAAAGCCACTGCGCAGGGAAGGCCGGGATGCTCCGGTTGCCCTGTTACCCGCTGTGCATGAAGCATACGCAATCTGCTCTTGGCATGGCGGTCAATGGGAGCCAACCGGCTCCCGGCCTTCCCTGCGCCCTCTTTCAATTGAGGGTGAGGCGATGAAGCAAAGCTCGGGCGAAATGCGCTGCGAGGATGCGATCCCATGTCAGTCATTCAACAACGGTCTCGTGCCCCGGACGCAGCGCAGCGCTCTCCCGGCGATGCGAAGCATCGTCCGGTTCAGCGGTGCGCTGCAGAGCCGGGGCCCATGTAGCAGCACGTGCTGTGGCTTCCTGGGTCCCGGCTCTGCGCGGCAGCGTAGGAACGCTGCAGCGCGTCCGGGACGCGAGCTTGGCGGATGCTGTACTTCACACTCGCGTGGGGGCCGCTCCCCTCCCCAACCCTCTTGCATCGGCGACGGGCCTTGTAACAAGGCCGTCATGCAGCGAAACTAAACGAAGCTTGGGGGGCCGCGGATTGCGGCCATGCCGCCTCACCGCAGGGAGAGATTTGATGCGCCGTTCACTGGTGTTGCTGTCCGCCGGACTGACAGTGCTATCCACCGGATTTGCGTCCGCCCAGAACAACACGCCCCGCAATCTGATCCTGTTCATTCCGGACGGTCTGCGCGCGCTGAAGGTCAACCCCGACACGGCACCTGCCATGGCCGAAATCCGCGACAAGGGCGTCAATTTCAAGAATTCGCACTCGCTGTTCCCGACCTTCACCATGGCCAATGGCTCGGCGATGTCGACCGGCCATTATCTCGGCGATACCGGCGTGTTCTCCAACACGATCTGGACCAACTACACCTCCGTCCCCGCCGGCGACACCGTGGTCCCCTTCATCGAGAACGACGCCGTGCTCGGCGACATCGACGAGCATTTTAGGGGCAACTACCTCAACGAGGACACCATCCTGAAGCTGGCCCGCGACAAGGGTTACAGCACCGCAGCGCTAGGCAAGCACGGTCCGACCTATCAGTTCGATCACACCGACAAGCCTGAAAAAGCCGGCCTGCATTCGATCGTGTTCGACGACGCCACCGGCGGCAAGAACGGCGTGGCGCTGTCGGACGAGGTAAAGGACGCCCTGACCAAGGCCGGCCTGCCCACCACCACACCGCCACGCGGCGACAATTCCAAGGCGGGCGATGCCAAGACGCCGGGCACGACCGCCGCCAACGTCGCGCAACAGGCCTATTTCGCCAACGTCGCCGCCAAGGTGGTGCTGCCGATGTTCAAGGCGCGCAACAAGCCGTTCGTGCTGGTGTTCTGGTCGCGCGACCCCGATGGCAGCCAGCACAACACCGGCGACAGCCTCAACCAGATCATGCCCGGCATCAACGGTCCGACCTCGATGGCCGGCATCAAGAACGCCGACACCAACCTCGCCCAGCTCCGCAAGGCGCTGGACGAGCTCGGGCTTGCGGCCTCGACCAACATCATCGTCTCGGCCGACCACGGCTTCTCGACCATCTCCAAGGAAAGCAAGACCAGCCCCTCGGCCAAGGTCAGCTATGACGACACGCCGAAAGACTTCCTGCCGATGGGCTTCCTGGCGCTCGACCTCGCCAAGGCGCTCGACCTGCCGCTGTTCGACCCCAACGACAAGAACGCGAAGATCGAGGGCAACAAGCATCCCAAGGCCGGCAACGGCGTGCTCGGCAAGGATCCGGAAAAGCCCGACCTCGTCGTCGCCACCAATGGCGGCTCGGACCTCGTCTATCTCCCGAACAAGGACAAGAAGCTGGCGGCCAAGACCATCAAGGCGCTGCTGGCGCAGGACTACGTCTCCGGCCTGTTCGTCGAGGACTCGCTCGGCCGCTTCCCCGGCACCCTGCCGCTGTCGAGCATCAATCTGCGCGGCAGGGCAGCGACGCCGACGCCGTCGATCGTCGTCAACTTTCGCTCCTATGCCAGCGATTGCGGCGAGGCGCCGACCAACTGCTCGGTGCAGGTCGCCGACACCGTGCTGCGCCAGGGCCAGGGCATGCATGGCAGCTTCAGCCGCGGCGACACCATGAACTTCATGGCGGCGATCGGCCCGGACTTCAAAGCCGGCTTCGTCGACGAGCTGCCGGTCAGCAATGCCGACGTCGGCATGACGGCCGCCCGGCTGATGGGCCTAAGCGCGACACAGAAAGGAGACCTGGCCGGCCGCGTGATGTCGGAAGCCATGCCCAACGGCGCCGTGCCGAAGGCTCATGCCGGCACAATGAAATCCAGGCCCGCGGAGGGCGGCCTGACCACCGTGCTGAACTTCCAGCGCGTCGGCAGTCAGCGCTATTTCGACGCCGCCGGCTTCCCGGGCCGCACGCTCGGCCTCGAGCCGGACGGCGGCAAACAAAAAACGGCGGGGAAATAACCCCGCCGCTTTCGCTCGCGCCCCGCACGTGGGCGCGAGAACATCTCGGTTGTTACATGCCCAGATCTTTTACATGCCCAGGTCTTTTACATGCCCAGGTCTTTACATGCCGATGTCGAACACGTTCGGCAATTGGCCAGCCAGGGGCAGCGCGGTGGCGCCGAGGAAGGTCGCCACCATCGCCATCAGGCGGCGGTTGTTGTGGCGCTTGCCGCGCATCTGGCCGGCGATCCACTCCAGCATCTCGCTGTTGACCTTGGAGGCATAGGACGGCGCCCAGCTCTCGATCTCGGTGTCGGCCGACAGCGCGACGCTGCGCGGCGGCACTTTCAGGCCCGAGGCGCTTGCGGCATAGTGGGCTACCGCCTTGGCGAGCAAATCATCGAAGCGGCCGCCATCGGTGCGTTCGGTCGCGGCCTCGTTGATCTCGAACAGGATCTCGGCCTCAGCGCGGCTGACCGGCTGGTCGTTGACGGCGGTGGCGGTGAGGATGCGCGTGCACCAGGCGGTGTCGTCGGCATCGAGCGAGCGGGAGAAATGGACCCGGCCCTTGGTGGTCGGGCCTTCGCCCGTGATCACGCCGTCGCGCACGATGGAGAGTGCATGGGCCGCGGTATCGCGGCAGGACGGTTCAAGGGACGACGAGTCAGCAGATTTAGGCGCAGCGGCAGACATAGTTCACTTCCAGATTTCTTCTGATCGGCCAGCATTTTCATGCCGGCGTAAAGGGGTGGTTAACGATTCGATACGGGGATCGCGACTTTTCTAGATGGTTGCCAATTGGTCGCTGTCAGGACCATTTTGGTTCTAGGACGCGCCGGGCGAGCGTGATGGAAGTCATAAAAGGCATTATCGGGGCGAGCGAGACCGTGTGACCCCGGGTGGAGCTGTTTCGCCGCAGGTGCCGGTGTAACAATAAGTTGCTAGAAAATCGGCCCTTCAAGGAAGGAATTCACATTTTACTTTAACCGGTTCAGTTGGCGTTCACTTGGCGTTGTAAGACCCCTATAATGAGGGGGACGGCCAGAGACAAATTCTCCAGTATATTCAATGTGATGAGGTAGGACCATGACACTTCCGATCGGCACCACCGCACCCGACTTCGAAGCCGAGACCACCGAAGGGAAGATCAAGTTCCACGACTGGATCGGCAACAGCTGGGCGCTGTTGTTCTCGCACCCCAAGGACTTCACGCCGGTTTGCACGACCGAGCTCGGCGCGCTCGCCAAGCTGAAGCCGGAATTCGACAAGCGCGGCGTCAAGCTGATGGGCCTCTCGGTCGATCCGGTCGACCGCCATGCCAAATGGTCGGAAGACATCAAGGAGACGCAAGGCGCGGCCCCGAACTATCCGATGATCGGCGACACCGATTACAACGTCTCGAAGCTGTACGGCATGTTGCCGGCCGCGATCTCGGGCGATCCCCTCACCCGCACCGCCGCCGACAACCAGACGGTCCGCAACGTCTTCATCATCGGGCCGGACAAGAAGATCAAGCTGGTGCTGGTCTATCCGATGACGACGGGTCGGAACTTCCAGGAGATCCTGCGCGTGATCGACTCGCTGCAGCTCACCGCCAAGCATCGCGTCGCGACGCCGGCCGACTGGAACCAGGGCGAGGACGTGATCATCGCAGGCTCGGTCTCCAACGACGAGGCCAAGACGATCTACCCGCAGGGCTGGAAAGAGCCGAAGCCCTACATCCGCATCGTGCCGCAGCCGAAATAACAACGAACTGTCATTCCGGGGCGGTGCGAGGCACCGAACCCGGAATGACGCTGTGAATTTCGAGCCCTGCTTTACGCCGCCCGCACGCGATCCAGAAAACCGTCGACCTCGGCCTTCAGATGCAGGCTCTCGCCCGACAGCGCCTGGGCTGAGGCAAACATCCGGCTCGAGGTCTCGCCGGTCTCGCTGGCGCCCTTGGCGGCGTGGCGGACATTGACGGCGACGTCGGCCGTGCCCGAGACCGCCGCGCGAACGCTTGCGACGATGTTGTGGGTCGCGCTTTTCTGCTGCTCGACCGCAGCCGAGATCGAGCCGGCGATGCCGCTGATGCGCTCGATGGTCTGGCCGATCGCCTTGATGGCGACGACCGATTCCTCGGTCGCAAGCTGCATGCTGGCGATCTGGTTCGAGATTTCGTCGGTCGCCTTGGCGGTCTGGCCGGCCAGCGTCTTGACCTCCTGGGCCACCACCGCGAAGCCGCGACCGGCATCGCCCGCACGCGCGGCCTCGATGGTGGCGTTCAGCGCCAACAGGTTGGTCTGCTCGGCGATCGAGGTGATCAGCTTGACGACGTCGCCGATGCGCGCGCCCGCTTCGGAGAGCTGTGCGATGCGCTGATCGGTCGCCTCGGCCTGCTGCACCGCCTCGGCTGAAATCTGGTTGGATTCCTGCACGCGCCGGGCGATCTCGGAGATCGATTGAGACAGCTCGTCCGAGGCCGACGCCGCCGAACGCACGTGCTCGGAGGCGTTTTCGGACGCGCCCGCCGACTGCGCCGACAGATCTGCGGTGGAGCGCGCGACGTCGGTCAGCTGCCGCGCCGCACGCTCGAACTCGCCTGACGAGGCCAGCACCTTGTCGAGGATGCCGCCGACGCTGCCGCGGAACTCCTCGACGAAGCTGCGCAGGTCGGATTTGCGCTGCTCGGCCGCCGCGGCCGTGGCTGCCGCCTGCTCGCTGCGCATGCGCGCCCGTTCCAGCGAATTGCTCTTGAACACGGCGACCGTGCGGGCGATCTCGCCGATCTCGTCGGCGCGATCCTCGCATTCGATCGCGACGTCGCTCTGGCCGTTGGCAAGCGCTGTGAGCGAGCGCGTGACCGAGGTGAGCGGCCGGGTGATGCGGCGGACGACCAGCAGGGTCAGGACCAGCACCAGAAGCGCGGCGAGGCCCGCGGCCGCCGCCATGCTCTCGATCGCCTGGGCCAGCATGCTCTCGTACTGGATCATGGGGATACCGACATAGAGGATGCCGACGACCTTGCCGGCCGCATCCGCGATCGGGAAATAGGCCGTCATGAACGATTTGCCGAACAGCGTGGCCGGCCCCTTATAGGCCACGCCACGGCGCAGCGGCGCCTGCCCCGGATGATCGGCGGCAAGTTGGGTGCCGACGGCGCGGTCGCCGTTTTCCTTTTTCACATTGGTGGAGCGTCGCACGAACTGCCCGCTCGCATCGTCGAACACGAACAGGGTCGCATTGCCGCCGACATAGGACACCGCGCGATCGACGATGGCGTGATCCCCGAAGTCAGGCATCTTGGGGATCTCGGCGCGCGCCACCGTGCCATCCTTCATCGTGATCTTGGCGGCCGGAACGGTCTCCGTGAAGGCCAGTGCCAGCGTGCGCAGATTGACCTCGATGTCGCGCAAGGCGCGATCGTTGAAGGCGGACGTCAGCGACCAATAGCCGGCGCCGACCACAAGCGCGGTGTTCATGGCGATCAGCAGCACGGCGCACAGGACCGCCTTGGTGCCGAGCTTGAATTGCGGCAGGAGTTTTGCCGTCGAAAGATTGGACATGGATGGAACTACCCCCGTAATTCCTGCATATTCGTGCAGTCGGCTTACGGCCGCATTAACGACAGTTCACATCGCCGCGCGCGGCATGGTTTCCAAATCGTAAATGAGGACGCCCCTGACCACGCCGAGCGCGCCTGTCATCGTCTGGTTTCGCGATGACCTTCGTCTGTCCGACCATCCCGCCCTCCATGCTGCCGTGAAAGCCGGTGCGCCGGTGGTCTGCCTCTATGTGCTCGACGAGGCCGCCGGGCGCCCGCCGGGCAGCGCAGCGCGCTGGTGGCTGGCGCAATCGTTGCGGGCGCTTGGCGCCGAGATTGCCACGCGCGGTGGATCGCTCGTCCTGCGCAGGGGACCGGCGGCCAAGGTCGTCGCCGAATTGGCCCGCGAAAGCGGTGCCCGCGCCGTCCACTGGAATGGAATTGCGCAGGCGCCGCATCAGGCAGTTGAGAGGCAGCTCGAAGCCGCACTGGCAAAGCTCGGCATCGACTCGCAAAGCTTCCCCGGCGACCTCCTCGTCCAGCCCTCGGCGATCCGCAACAAGGAAGGCCGGGGCTTGCGCGTATTCACGCCGTTCTGGCGGCGGGTGCTGTCGCTCGTCGATCCGCCAAAGCCCTTGCCCGCGCCGAAGCAGCTGCGCCCTGGTCCAAAGATCGCCAGCGATCGACTTGAAAGCTGGAAGCTCGAGCCGACCAGGCCCGATTGGGCGGGCGGCCTGCGCAAGACATGGACCCCGGGCGAAGCCTCCGCGCGGACACGCCTGCGCGACTTCCTCAAGCACACCGCGCGCCGCTATGTCGGCGATCGCGACCGCCCGGATCGAGAGGGCACCTCAAGCCTGTCGCCGCATCTGCGCTTCGGCGAGCTCAGCCCGCGCCAGGTCTGGCATGCCGCACGGTTTGCCGCGGACGAAGATCCGGTACTCGGGCCCGGCATCGAAAAGTTCCTGAGCGAGCTCGGCTGGCGCGAATTCTGCCGTCACCTGCTCCACGACCATCCCGACCTCGGCACCGACAACCTGCAAACGAGCTTCGACGGCTTCCCCTGGAAGGGCGACAAGAAGGCGCTTGCGGCCTGGCAGCGCGGGCACACCGGGTACCCCATCGTCGACGCCGGCCTCCGCGAGCTCTGGCACACCGGCGTGATGCACAACCGGGTGCGGATGGTGGTGGCGTCGTTCCTGGTCAAGCACCTCTTGATCGACTGGCGCGAGGGCGAAGCCTGGTTCTGGGACACGCTGGTCGACGCGGATGCCGGCAGCAATCCCGCCAACTGGCAATGGGTCGCCGGCTGCGGCGCCGACGCCGCGCCCTATTTCCGCGTGTTCAACCCGCAGCTCCAGGGCGAGAAGTTCGATCCGGATGGAACCTACGTTCGGCGCTGGGTACCGGAGTTGAAGGACATGCCAACCAAGCTGATCCATCGGCCCTGGCAGGCCACGCCGATCGAGCTTGCGAGCGCGGGCATCACGCTCGGCAAGACCTATCCGCAGCCGATCGTCGATCATGCCAAAGGGCGCGAGCGTGCACTCGCCGCCTACGCAAAGATCCGCAGAAGTTGAGCGCCGCTTTGACACAATTTCGAAACCCGCTATCGTCATCGCGCCAATCAAACCGCGGGGGACGATATGGACGACGATAAGCCGATCACCGAACAGGCGATGGAGACGATCACCACAGCCGTGGAAGCGACCAAGGACGCGGCGGTCATCGCCGTCAAGAAGGTCAGGAAAGCCGCCAAGAAGGTCGCGAAGAAAGTAGCGCCGAAGAAGGCTTCCAAGAAGAAGGCCAAGAAAGCCTCGAAGAAGAGTTCGAAGAAGGCTGCAAAGAAGTCGTCGAAGAAAGCGGTCAAGAAAGCGACCAAGAAAACTGCAAAGAAGGCCGCCAAGAAAGCGGCCAAGAAAACCGCCAAGTCGAAAAAGAAGGCTCGGAAGGCCAAGCGCTGATCGGGGCGCTCGAGCAGGTCTCCGGGTGCGGGCGCGCCCGGAGACAGCAGCTGGGATACCCTACCCTCGCGGCTTGGATGCGCGCCGGCCAGGGTGATGCTCTCCCTTCGGATCACGGAATTCGCTGCGATGACCGCGGCGGTCCTCGGCCTTGAAGCGCCGCCGCTTTTCCGGTGAGCCGAACTGCTTGATCATCCGCCTGCCGTTGACCTTCTTGATGACGTAGCCACCCTCGGTCATCGAGAACGGCGCCTTGAGCGATCCCATGTGGTCGAATTTGGTGCCGCGGGGATGCTCGAAGGGCTCGAACCAGGACGGATAGACAAAGTTCGACATCGGGAAGCCGTTGACGAGGAAAGAGTCCTCCTCCACGGCGTCGCAGACCTCGTAGGCATATTGGGTGTGGCGGGTCCTGTCGGCCCACAGATTGGCCATGGGGTCCAGCACCATCTCGAACAGCTCGTGCGATGCCGCCAGGCTGACGGGATCGTCCTCACCCAGCGCCTTCAGGAATATCTTCGAGATCGGCTGTCCCCGATGCGTCAGCTCGTGCCGTCCGAGGAAGTTCTTGTGGCTGGCGTCGTCGAAATAGACGAGCTGCCAGTCCGTCGGCTTCGGCTTGCGGGTGACGTCGAGATCGACCGGGTAGCCCCAGACGGGGAGGAAATGCTCGTCGTAGCATTTCTGGAGCGCGGCTGTGAGCTTGGCCATCATCCGGTCGCTCATCATCTCCTCCGCGTAGTTGATGCAGGCAATCCGGACCGGCTTCAACGATCTGCCGAGCAGCGCGCGCCTCGCCTTCTTCATGGAAATCACCGTGTGAATGTGAAACTGAAATGCGTTCAGCCTAACACGGACCTGCCGCGCACGTCAGGGATGTATCCCGTCGCCCGCTCCATCCGCCTAGAAGCGCCTGTTGACGACGAACACGGCGGCCGCGCACATCCCCATGCCGGCAATCGCCAGCGCGTCGAGCTTCTCTCCGAACAGCAGATAAGCCATCAGCGCGGTCACGGCGGGCACCAGATAGAACAGGCTCGCGACCGAGGTCGCCGCAGCGTGGCGGATCAGCCAGTACAATAGCCCGATCGATCCGATCGAGAGCGCGACCGCGAGCCAGCCGAGCGCGAGCATGAACTCCCGCGTCCAGTGCACCACGCGGTCTTCGAACAGGAAGGCCCCGATCGCGAAGAAGATGGTGACGGACACATATTGCACGAGATTGCCTGAGCGCCAGTCGATCTGGTTGCAGTAGCGGCGCTGATAGAGCGTGCCGAGCGTGATGCTGATCAGGGAGACGACCGAGGCAAGCCAGCCGAGACCGGCTTCACCGGTCATGGGACGGTTGTGCAGGATCATCACCACGCCGCCGAGGCCGAGCACGAACCCGGCCCATTGCACCGGCGTCACCTTCTCGCCGAGCCAGCGGTTGGCGATGGTCGAGGTCAGGATCGGCTGCAGGCCCGGAATCAGCGCGGAGAGCCCGGCCGGAATCGAATGCGCGATCGCGATCGCGGTGCCGCCGAGATAGAAGCCGTGGACGAGAATGCCGGCGACCGCGCTGTGCGCGATGCCGGTGCTGTCAGGCCATTTCGGCCGCGCGATCGCCGCGATGATCGCCATCAGGCCGACCACGATCGCCATGCGGATGGCGAGATAGGTCAAGGGATCGGCATTGTTGACGACGTATTTGGTGCCGATGAATCCGGTGCTCCAGAGCAGGACGAACAGGATCGGCGCGGTGCGGGCGGTCAGGGCTTCTTGATTATGGTTCATTGCCGCCCTCATTGCCCCACCGGGGGCTATGCGGCAATGCGAATTTCGTGCGGACGATGCTGCGCTGCGACGGACGATGGCGGCTCAGTTCAGCCGCTCACCATTCTTCCGGACAGGGGTCGATGATCTTCCAGAGCTCGACGCCGTTCTTGATCTTCTTCATGTCGGTGGTGAGCCCGCCATTGCGGCGGATCCAGTCCTTCACCTTGTCGGGGTAGTAGGACATCAGGTCGGACGTGCCCTCGGAGCTGGTGACCTTGATGCCGAAGGTGAAGGCCTTGTCGTAATAGGCCTGGTGGAAGCCGAGGCTTGCCCGCGGCGTCACGCAGATCTTGTTCATCGGCACCATACCGAGCACCAGCGTGCAGGCCGAGTTGCAGATGCCGTCGATGATGACGCGCTCGCCCTTCTCGCGGACGCGCTTGTACTTGGTCTTGTATTCCTCGACATAGCCGCCGTGGTCGCGGGTGATATGCAGTTCGGCCCGCGCCGGCGTGGCGGCGGCGATGGAGAGCAACAGCAGGCTCAGAAGCGTGATGCGCATGGCGGCGTGACGGCGAAAGCCTTCAGGAATGAACCGGCTTCGAAGGACCCGCGAAATGAGCCCCTAGGCCGGCAACAGGATTCTTAACCGAATAGTCTTTGGTCATACTTGTGTGGGGAATTCGTTAAGCATCCCGAAAAGGCCAAAAATGGGCAGCCTTCGACCGCATGTCGGGCAATTCTGTCACACCCACCCGGGAATCTGAGGGATTAGCCCCGATTTCCGGGCGCCGGACGGGTGCCCTGGAGGTGCGAAGTGGCTATAGATGGCTGACCACTTCGTGCGGGTTCCGGAGAATCGAGATGAGCAAGTTGACGCTTGTAGCCGCGGTTGCTGCCCTGTCGGCCGCAATCCTAGCCCCTGGCCTCGCGGAGGCGCGGGGACATCACCGGCACCACCGCCATTACGCCAATCCGCTGCCCTACCCGATCAGCTATCTGCACAATTACGGCCCCGGCATCACCCCCGGTACCTTCGCCTTTTACGACGGCCCGTCGACCAATCATTGCTACCAGAGCGCGGCCGCCTATGTCGGCCAGGACCGCCGCCGGCACCCCTGCTACTGAGGGGCGCTGGCGCGGCCTCTGCGGGCGCCTCTATTTGGCGGCGCCCGACAGCAGCAATTGCTTCTCGATCTCGTAGACCGGCAGCTTGACGAGGTCCTTGCCGACCTCGCCCCGCAGCGCCTTGCGCATGACGTCCGAATAATCGGCGCGGATCATCCCGAGCGCGCGCGGTGAGGCCACCATGGTCAGGGCCGTGGTCTCGCCGGAGCTGACGGCGGCATCGAGCCGGCCGGCAAGGCTGCGCAGGAAGGCGCGCTCGGCCTCATCGTGCCAATCGGTCTGCTCGGCCGAGCTGCGCAGGCCGCCGGCAGCGGCATGCAGGCGACCCGGCGCGTCGCTCCCTTGCGCGCTGGTCATGGGATTGGGCTGCTCGTGCACCTCCCTGGTGTGAAGGTTCGGAAACATCTCGTCGCCGAGGTTTTCCAGAATGAGCGCCTTGCGCCCATCGCACACGACCAGCCAGCCGCCCTTGTCTAATCTCATCTTGTCCATTGCACAGCTCCAAGCAACCTGTGAGCCGGCTCTCCGAATTGGTCGAAGGACTGGCCACGCGACAAGACTACGAACGAAGCCCCGACGGCGAATTGCGCAGGATCAAGAACCGCATCGATGTCCTGCGGGGCCATCGCAGCGCGGGCCGCAGCATTGGTCACTCGCGCGAACCTGGGATAGTCTGGCGGGGTCGAGGTCAGGCCTGCGGCGGACCGGCTGAAGATTTGTTCATCAGCATTACATTTCGGTTCCGCCACAATTTGATCAGAACAACTTCGATATCCTGGATCGCGTCAGCGGAGGAAGACATCATGAATCTCAAGATCGGCCTCGTCGCCGCAGCCCTGTTCGGCGCCATGTTTGGCGCTTTGGCGACATCGCCGGCGGCGTCTGCCATGCCCATCGCGCCCGCGCCTGCGACGCCGCGGGCCTCCGGCATCGAGCAGGTCCGCATGGTCTGCGACGCCTGGGGGCGCTGCTTCTGGCGTCCGAACTACTATGGGTATTACGGGCCCCGGCCGTATTACGGCCCCCGGTATTATGGGCCGCGCTATTACGGTTACGGTCCACGCTATTATGGCCCACGCTATCGCCGCTGGTGACATCTGAAGGGGCCCTCGGGGCCCCTTCGCTTTTGCGAGATCATTCCTTGCGCGGTCATCACCAGCCTGGATCGATTCCAAAACTGATCTAGATCAAGGATGAAATCGGCACGCACCGTCATTCTACGGTGATGGCGGACTTGATCGTTTTTCGATGCCCCCAGACGGGCATGAACGTACAGACGGATCTTGAGAAGCAGCTGAGGCAGGAGAGACGGAGCTTTGCATCCTTCGCCTGTCCCGCCTGCACGCGGCTGCATTTCATCGACCTCGCCTCCGGCCAGCCGATGAGCCGGGAACGTTGACGGCCACATCGATCTGGACGGACGTCATGGCATGATGTCCGCAATACTACGGCCTGAAATTCGGTTTACTGAAACGCGATGTTTCGCCATTGATGGCGGTGTATCGACGTTCATTTGATTGTCACATTTCAGCAGCCGGCCAGACCATGTTGTTCGACGCCCTCGCTCCGTCCTCCGCTCTTCAACTGATCGGCTTTGCCGACGTCGATGCGTTTCGGCCGATCGAGACGATGGAGGACGCCAGAAGCATTCCGCTCGACATTCCGAACTTCGCCGCGGCCCGCGCCGTCGTCTCCCTGCCGGCGTGCCGCATCATCCTGATGAGATCGTTCGCGCGCATCCTCGACACCGCCTATCGGATGCCGGGCGGGATGGTGATCCTGTCCATGACCGACGACCTCCAGGTCAACTTCAAGGGCCTGGATCTCGACGCGCGCTTCTTCGTGACGCTCCGCGGCAACGATGAATGCCACTTCGTCGAGCCTCAGACCAATCATCATGCAATGATCATCTTCTCCCCCGAGCTCAAAGACCGGGGCTGGTTCGATCACGCCGACGATTTGCGGGCTCATGCCGCGAACCGGCCCGCCCTGCTCCACACGCGGCAACTCCTGCTCGACATCCTGCGAACCGCGTCAATGCAGCCGCTCCTGTTCGAGACCACCGAGGCGGCGGCCCATCTGCAGGAGGGCCTGCTGCTCGCACTCGACGATCTGTTTCGGATCGATTCGATGTCGGATCGGAGCGCCTCGGTCCAGGGCGAGCGTTCGATCAAGCTCGTGCAGCGCATCGACGATTACGTCGCAGCCCATCCGACCGTGCCGATCTATACCGCCGATCTCGCCGGTGAGTTCGGCGTCTCGATCCGCACCCTCGGCGGCGCAGTCAGCAAGGTGCGTGGCATGAGCCTGCATCAGTACATTCGCCTCAAGCGGCTGTGGGCGACCCGCGCCCGTCTGCTCAAGGGCGGCGGCGCCACCGTCGCCACGTGTGCGCGCGCGCAGGGCTTCCATCATCTCGGTGAATTTGCCGCAGCATACCGCGCGACGTTCCACGAGGCCCCGTCCGACACGCTGGCACGCGGCCGGCACAGCCGTACCCCGCCAGCCTGACCGACGCAGCAAGCCCTTGCGACGGTGCGCGGCATCAGCGCCGTTCTGGAACATATCTGGAACGCCAAGGAGGAGTGGCGCGCTCGGAGAGATTCGAACTCCCGACCCTCGGAATCGAAATCCGATGCTCTATCCAGCTGAGCTACGAGCGCCCTGGCCCGGAGGTACCGGACCACAAACCGAGACTTGCCGGACCGGCGGCTGACGAGCCAGCACATCGGACGGCGGTTCGGATGGGTTCGAATTAGCAGAGAGGCCGACCAATAAAAAGCCCCCGCCTCGTTTCGAGACGGATCGAAGGCGGCTGTCACCAGGTCGTGTTGAAGAGCCCGAAATGCGGCTGCTGGGCAACCAGCATCACCGGTCGTCCCTGCTGCGGCGCCGGATGGGCCCTGGCGACCTTGCGCTTGGGCTGAACCGGAGCCTTGGCGGCAGTATCGGTCTTCGCGGCCGGCGTGAACTGGGCGAAGGTCTCGCGCACCCGCGCCTTGGCTGACAGCTCGGCCAAGGCCGCCGACTGGGCCTCCTGCACGGGCGGCTGGGGAGCCACAACCGCGGCGGTCTTCACCGCGGGTGCAGCAATCGTCGGCTGACTGGTGTCGAGGACGACGCGCTCAGGCAGGTGCCGATCGGACCGGATTCGGATCAGGGGCTGATCGTTGCTCGCGGTCGCAACGGCTTGTGCCACAGGCGCCACCGGGAAAGCGAAATTCACCGCGAACAGCAGAGCGAGCAAAGCTCCACCGACAAAGACGAAATACCGAAAGATGGGCATTGGCCGCGCTCCGCCCCCCGCATCCCCGCGTGGGCTCTCCGCCTCAACAGGCGATCTCTTATTTGGTTCCTGGCCCAGCCGTTCGGTTCAAATGGCGATGCGAGGTTTTTTCGCCAAGGGCCAGCAAGGACCAAGGAGGGTAACTTTTCCGCTACCGGAACATGCCGCCGTTAAGCACGGCGTGCTGCAACCAGCGAGCATTTCGCCTGATCGGCATTCACGTTGATGAAGCCGACCGGGATATGCGCAAAGGTCTTGCGGCTCTTCATGCTGACCGGATCCGCCAGCACGCGACTGCGGTTGGTGAGATGACTGCCGTCGCGCCGCGTAAAGGCGCAGACGATCTCGACATCCTTTACGGCATAGTCATTGTCGTTTCGCAGCGTGAACGTCACCAGGGCTCTCGAGCCAAGGCCGCCGCGGCGCCAGGTCTGCGATGAAATCCTGAGACGATCGAGTTCTGCCGCGGCAGGTGACTTGGCCGGTGCCTGGGCTTCCGAGACCGGCGACGCCGCCACGGCCGTATCGCCCGGAGGAGCCGGCTCGACGACCGCCAGCTCCGCCTTCAACGGCTCAGCACTATTGCCCTTGGACGGAGGCAGCAGCATCCAGACGCCGCAGCCGACAATGATGGCCGCCAGCAGCCACAGAAGGCTCCGACCAAATGAGACGCTCGCGATCGTCACGGCCCGCGCCACTCGTTCGCCGGTCCCGGCGAAGCGCCCCAATCCGATCCGGTCGAGCCTGGCGTTCATGGTTGCATCACCGATCGCGGCCAATGCCCATGCAACGACGGACCGGCCACTGCTTACCTTAATCCGGAAGAGGAACTAAGGTTCCCGCGCAGTTGCGAATCGGCAGGGACGGTGGCGATCACCGCCCACGGCCGCTAACATGCGCAGCAACATCGCGAAGGCCCGTTGGGAGAATTGAAATGCCAGTCGTCACTTGGGATCACGTCCATCTGCGCAGCCCCGATCCGGAGGCCACGGCGGCCTGGCTGCGGGACATCCTCGGTGGCGAGATCGTGCATGCGCCGGGACGGATCGACGTGAACCTTGGCGGCGCCAGGATCTTCATCGCACCGCTCGAGGGCGACAACGCCGTCAACCCGCCGCCTCCGCACCCGCATCAGGGTCTCGACCATTTTGGCCTGACGGTGAAGGACATCGATGCCGTTGCAGCCGAGATCAAGGCCAAGGGCGTCACGTTCACGCGCGAGCCGACCACGATCCGGCCCGGCGTGCGCATCTGCTTCATCCGCGGCCCCGAAGGCATCTCCATCGAGCTGCTTGAGCGCGACAAGAAATATACCTGATCCGGCGCAAGCTCCAGCACTCCGCGTCCAGTGCAACGTTTGTCATGCATTTCGCGGGCCAACCCTGATTCGCAGGCGGCCGGCCTCGCCCCGTCATCAGACCGTCATGACGGCGTCACTCACAAGCCGGAACAACTACGGCTCGCGGCGGCAACTTCCCGTGGCCGGCCGGCAAACTGCCGCGTTGCGCGAGAGAATGCGCTTTGGCATAAAAGCGGGACCGGTTACGCCATTGGGCGATGGCGGCCGGCCTGCGGGACGTTATGAAAAACGGTCTCTATTCGATTCACGTGACCCTGCTCGATGGTCGAGCCGGCAAGGGCAGCGGCGTGATCCTTTTTCGCGACGGCAAGATCCTTGGCGGCGATGCCTACCTCTATTACACCGGCAGCTACGTGGTGAAGGACAACAACACCTTCAAAGGCGAAGTGCTGGTGCAACGACACACCTCGCCGCGGGGCGACGACAATCCGCTGTTCGGCGGCCCTGCCCCCGTCGGAATCGGCCTCAGCGGCACCTTCACGGACACGCGCGCGGAGATGACGGGCACGGCTCTCGTCGGCAAGGCCAGCCAGATCTTTGGCGCGACGCTGCACAAGCTCGCCGACTTCGACTAGACGCACGAGCTATTCCGCAGCCTGCTCCAGCGGCGCCGTGCGCGGCAGGATGATCTGGATGCGGGTGCCACTGCCCGGTTCGGAATCGAGATCGAGCCGCCCGCCGAGCCGGTTGGTGACGATGCTGTAGACGATGTGCAATCCAAGACCGGTGCCGCCCTGGTCGCGCCGCGTCGTGAAGAACGGATCGAAGGCACGGCGTCGGACGTCGAGTGACATGCCGCAACCATTGTCCGAGAAGATGATCTCGACATTGTCCTTGCCGGACTCGCGGACCTGGATGTCGATGGTTCCCGGCCGGCCGTCCGGGAAGGCGTGCGCCACCGAATTGAGAAACAGATTGGTCAGCACCTGGCCGTACGGGCCCGGATAGCTATTCATGGTGAGATCGGGCTGGCACTCGACATTGAGCGTCAGATTGTGCTTGCGCAGGCCCGGCCTCAGACTCATCACCACCTGCTCGGTGAGGTCGCCGAGATCGAAGCTGCGCTGATCCGAATAGTTGCGATCGGCGGCGACCTGCTTGAACGACTGGATCAGCTCGGCGGCGCGATTGAGATTGGAGACGAGCTGCGAGGATGCATCGCGGCTGGTGTTGAGGAAGTCGTTGAGCGTGGAGCGGCGCAACTCGCCGCGCTCGACCTCGGAGGTGAACATCGCGGTCTTGCGCTCCAGCGCGGAGGCGACCGTGAGGCTGATGCCGACGGGATTGTTGACCTCGTGGGCGACGCCGGCGACGAGGCGTCCGAGCGCGGCGAGCTTCTCCGCCTCGATCAGCGAGGCCTGGGTCTCGCGCAGATTGCGCAGCGCGGTCTCGGCGGACTCCTTGGCCTTGCGCATCTCCTGCTCACCGCGCTTGCGCTCGCCGATGTCGAGCGCGACGGTGACGATCCGCTCGATCTCGCCCTCGGCATCGAGCAGCGGCAGCTTGTTGACCAGCCATTGCCGCATGTTGCCGGCGGAGTCCTTGTACTCCTCCTCATAGAAGCCGAGCCCCTTGCGGATGCTGAGCACGCGCTTGTCGTTCTCGTCGGTCTTGGCCGCGCCGTAGCGCGACATCAGGTCGGCCGTGGTGCGGCCGAGCGCGTCGCCGGGTTCGATGCCGAAGATGCCGGCCATATAGCGGTTCATCAGCACATAGCGCAGGTCGCGGTCCTTGACGTTGATCACCGCCGGCACGGTGTCGATGACCTGCTGGAGCAGGCGCCGGCCTTCGGCGATGGCGTCTTCCGCCCGCTTCTGGTCGGTGATGTCGCGCAGCGTGCCCTCGTAACGGACGATGTTGCCCGCTTCGTCCCGCACGCCGGTGGCGCTGTCCGAGAGCCACAGGATGTCGCCGCTGCGCTGGCGCACCTGGTACTCGAACTCACGCACCATGCCGTCGCGTGCCATCAGCCGCTGGTATTCGACGCGTGCCTCGGGATGGACGTAGATGGTGTGGGCGATGTCGTTGATGCTGTCGATGAGGTGCTGCGGGCTGTCATAGCCCATCATCCGCGCCAGCGCCGGATTGGCGTTGAGCAGATCGCCGGCCGGCGTCGTCACATAGATGCCGTCGACCGAGCCCTCGAACAGCTTCCGGTAGCTCTCTTCGGCGAGGCGCTGCTCGGTGAGCGCGCGCACCGCTGCCTCGCGCGCCGTGTCGGCCTCCTCCAGCGCGCGGCGGAACACTTCGGCTGCACGCGCGATGTCGCCGATCTCGTTGTCGAGGTCGGCCGACGGGATCGAGGCGTCTTTCCGGCCCGCCGCAAGCGCGCGGATGGAGCGGGCGATCTGGGCGAGCGGACGCACCGTCCTGCGCACCACGAACAAGGCAGCGCCGATGCCGATCAGCACGCCGATGGTGCCGAGCACGATGCTCTGCCATCGCGCTTCCGTCAGCGTCCGAGCGAAGTCGCGCGACAGCACGTGGCCGCGCCGATCACTGACCTCGCGCAGCAATTCGGTAACGCGGCCGATCAGCCGGCCCTCGGTTCCCAGCACCTCGCGGTCGATGTCGGCGATCTGCCGCTCGCGAACGGCCACGGCCATGATGGCCTCGGCATAATCGTTCACCGCCGATTTCAGCCGGGCATCGGCAATGTTCAGGGCCCGCATGTTCTGTGCGGCCTGCTCGGCCGCGGACGGGTTGCGCGCGAGCAGCCCGAGCGCGATCCGGCTCTGCGCCTCCGACAGGCGCGATGCCAGATCACGGTCGGCCGCACCGGAGACAGCCACATCGAACTGTTCGCGCAGCGGCGGCAGGCCGGCGAGCAGCTGGGCGCGGCGATCGATCAGGGTCGATATCCGCTCGAGGCCGTTGCGATAAGTCGCGAGCCGCTCGGTGACCCCGTCGATCATGTCCTGCTGCTCGGGCGCGAGCTCGATGCGGGTCTTCTTCAGGATGTCGCTGAGCGTCGAGGCCGCCTCGCCGACCTGCTTGAACTGGATGCCGGCGCCGGGATCGGTGACGAAGTCGCGCGCGGCAAGCCGCAACTCGTTCATGCGGCGATCGATGTCCTCGGCGAGGTCACCGACGCTCTGGAGCCTCTGCAGCTCGGCGAAGGTGGTGTCGATGTGTCGGATCGCGATCACGCTCGCGGTCGACGTGACGATGATCACCGCCAGCACCAACAGGAAGCTGCCGAAAGTGAGCTGGCCGATGGAGAGCGAGAATGTTCGCTTTTTCTCAGGGGTCGGCGTCAATTCGGCGGACATTGGGCTTTGAGGGACCGGGATATTGGAGGCCCAATATACGACGTATTGCGGCCCCGGGGAAACATGCCTCGGGCCGCCGATTATCCTTAATATTGTGGGCCGCGGAGCCCCCTTCCCCGATCTATGACGGTTTGACGCTTGCCTGCCGCCGGGCCGGGATCGTCATGGCGGCGACGCCGAGGACCACGCAGGCAAGCCCGATCCAGGCAGTCCGGCTCAGGCTCTCACCGAGGAAGGCGACGCTGATGGCGACCCCGATCGGCACCCGCAGATAGGCCTGCGCGGTGGTGCCGACCGAGCCCAGGGTCTGGATCAGGCGGAAATAGATCGCAAACGCCGCGGCCGTCGAGAACACGGCGAGCGCGAGCAGTGCCAGCACCGAGCTCGGCGACGGCGACAGCGTCCAGGGCTGCTCGACCACGAGCGAGGCCGGAATCAGGACCGCCGCCCCCGCCAGCAGCGAGCCGGCAGCGGGTGCCATGGGGTCGAGGCCCTTGAAGCTGCGGCCGAAGATCGCGGCGCAGGCGTAGCAGATGGTGGCGGCGACGATGGCCGCCTCCGCGAGGAGACCGCTGCCGATGTCGTGGAAGGCATCGACGCCGACGATCAGCAGGATGCCGGCCATGCCCGCGATCACGCCGAACAGCTTTCGCGGGCTTGTCGCCTCGTGGCGGGTGACGACCGCCGTGAGCAGGAAGGTGAAGATCGGTCCGGCCGAGTTGAGGATGGTGGCGAGCGCGGCATCGACAAGGCGCTCGCCCCAGGCGATCAGCGTCCAGGGAATGACGCTGTTGAGCACGGCCTGGAAGGCGAAGCGCTGCCAAGCCGCTGCGTCCATCGGCATCCTGATGCCGCGCGCCCACATCACGACGAGCAGCAGGAGGCCCGCGATCGTGGTCCGCGCCGCGATCAAGGTAATTGGGGGAATGGTGGCGACGCCAAGCTTGATGAAGGTGTAGGAGCCGCCCCAGAGCGTCGCGAGCGCGACCAGGAGCGCCAGCTCGACGGCGATGTTGGTGTCCTGCCGGCTGTCCATTTCGCGCGCTCCGTCCCGTTGTCAGGGACGGAACCTAGCGCGTCTGCGGTCGCAGATAGTTCGTTACGTGTCGAAGTGTATTAGCCCACCGCCCCGACCTCGAACACCTCACCGTCATAGCCGGCTTCGCGGGGGATACGGAGCTGGCGGCCGGTTTCGGTCTTGGTCATCACGGGCATCACCGTGACGATCGACATGCCCTTGGCATGGTCGAGCGCGTCTTTCACGCTGCGCTGCTTCGCCAGCCGGATCAGATTGCGCGTGGTCGGAAACGGCAGCTTGAAGCGGCCACTCTCGCCGCCCTCCACCGCCTCGCGCGGCGAGACCCAGATCGAATCGGTCGACTCCCTTCCGTCATGGGCGCCGAGCTGGTCGGGTGGCGCCGCGGCAAGGAAGAACCATGTGTCGAAGCGCTTGGGCATGCCCTCCGGCGTGATCCAGTGCGCGTAAGGCACGAGCGTGTCGAGTGCGAGCTGAAGGTCGTTGTCGACCAGGATGCTCAGGAAGCTGACCTTGTGCTCGTTGAGCGCGACGCGGTGCTTGTCGGCGATCTCGCCGGCACGCCTGGCATCGACAGGCGCGCCCGTCCCCTTTGACCGCGCCAGCAGGATGCCGCTCTCTTCGAAGGTCTCGCGGATCGCGGCGATGCGAAAACCGCGATCCGCCTCGCTGAGGCCTTCACCGCCCGAATACAGGTCGGAGCGGGCAACGATCTCGTTGTCGCCGGCATCGACGCTGCCGCCGGGAAACACCAGCGCGCCCGAGTTGAACTCGATCTGATGATGGCGGACCATCATGAAGACCTCGATTTCGCCGCGGCTCTTGCCGTCGACCGTGGGGCCGTCGCGCAGCAGGAGGATCGTCGACGCCGGGCGTGATGCTGATGTTTCGGCCATCCAACTAACCTGCCGCGCTGGATTGCGGGCCGAGATTGGCGCGCTTGTCGACGCGGGCGACGCGCGACAGCAGATATTCGACCTCCGCCTTCGCCATCGCCGTGATGGTCGCGCCGGGCTTGCGTTGGGCGCTGGAGGCGATGATGCCGCGCTTCTGCAGCACGTATTTGCGGATGGTCAGGCCGACGCCGGGCTGCTGCTCGTAGCGGATCAGCGGCAGATGCGCGTCGAACAGATCATGCGCGGCATCGCGCTTGCCGGCCTTGGAGAGGTTCACGACGTCGATCAGAAGCTCCGGGAAGGCGTAACCGGTCATGGCGCCGTCGGCACCGCGCTCCATCTCGAAGTCCAGGAACGTGCCGCCATTGCCGCAGAGGATCGAGAGCGGACGGAGCGAGCCGTCCTTCTGGAAGCCGCGCAGGGTCGTGATCTTCTCCAGCCCCGGCCAGTCCTCGTGCTTGAGCATCACGCAGTTCGGATTGTCCATGACGATCTTGCGGATCACGGCGGGGGTGAACACCACCGACAGGGTCAGCGGATAATCCTGGAGCACCCAGGGCACATCCGGCCCGATCGCCTCGGCCGCCTGCTTGAAATAGCCGACGATCTGGTCGTCGGTACGCAGGCTCGGCGGCGGCGCGATCATGACGCCGGCCGCGCCGGCGTCCATCGAGGCCTTGGCCAGCGAGCGCATGGTGGCAAAGCCGGGCGCGGAGACGCCAACGATCACCTGCATCTTCCTGGCACGCTTGACGAAGCGCACCGCCACCTGCTCGGCCTCGGCGGCGTCGAGCTTGGGGGCCTCACCGAGGATGCCCAGCACCGTGACGCCGTCGCAGCCGACCTCCTCGTAGAAATCGGTCAGGCGATCGATCGAGCGCTCGTCGATCCGGCCGTCGTCGTGGAACGGCGTCGGCGCGATTGCGAAAGTGCCCTTGGCGTCGGCGGTCAGTTTCATCTAGTCCTCGTCTCTCTCTGTTGTCATTCCGGGGCGCGACGCAGTCGCGAGCCCGGAATCCATAACCACGATCCGGAGTATGGATCCCGGGCTCACGCTTCGCGTGCCCCGGGATGACGGCTCCTAAAACCGCCGCGCGCCCATCTTGATCTGCTCCTCGGAGAAGAAGATCTCCTTGGCGTGATCGGCGATGTCCTGGGCCTTCCAGCCCGTGTGCGGCGGTTTCCAGCCTTCCATTTCCATCATCCGCATCTCGCGCACGCCGCGGGGCCCGGACACGCCCAGCACCTTGCCGGTCTGGTCGCCCGACAAGTCACTGACCATGTATAGCACGGCCGGCGCGATGCCGTCCGGCCCCAGCGCCGCCCCCGGGTTCTCCTTATAGCGGGGCAGGTCTGCGGTCATGCGGGTCAGGGCGCCCGGGGCCAGCGTCCAGATCCGGATGTTGTATTTGCGGCCCTCGATCGCCAGCACGTTGGACAGGCCCCAGATGCCGCCCTTGGCCGCGCCGTAATTGGTCTGGCCGAAATTGCCGATCAGCCCTGATGTCGAGGAGGTGTTGACGATGACACCGCCGCCATTTTCCCGCATCCAGCGAAACACCGGCATGGTGCAACAAAAGGTGCCCTTCAGATGCACCTTGATGACCTTGTCCCAGTCGGATTCGCTGGCCTTTGCGAAGGTCTGGTCGCGCAAAATGCCGGCATTGTTGACGAGGATGTCGGCGCGGCCGAAATGCTTGATGGCGTCGTCGAACACCGACTGGCCGCCCTCCATGGTGGAGATATCGGCGCCGTTGGCGACCGCCTTGCCGCCCTCGGCCGTGATCGCGTCCACCACGAGCTGCGCCATCGACTTGTCGGCGCCGGAGCCGTCACGGGGACCGCCGAGGTCATTGACGACGACCGAGGCCCCCTCCCGCGCAAACAGCTTCGCGTAGGCCTCACCGAGCCCGCCGCCAGCGCCGGTGATCAGCGCGACCTTGCCGTCGAGTAGTCCCATGGTGGCCTCTCCCTTGCTCTTATTGTTTCGCGTCCCGGACGCGATGCAGCGTGAAACGCTGCTTCGCAGAGCCGGGACCAGCTCTTTGCGACCGCCTCTGGGCCCCGGCTCTGCAGCGCATCACTGCGTGCTGCGCTGCGTCCGGGGCACGAGACTGCCCTAACCTAAGACCGTCTTGCCGTTCTTGATCACGGTGACGCCGCGCGACTTCACCTTGGCTTCGAACGAGATCGTGTTGCCGTCCTTCCAGAGGTCCATGGTCACGGTCTCGCCGGGATAGACCGGCGAGGAGAACCGCGCGACGTGCTGGCGGAAGGCGCTGGCGTCGTAGTCGGCATAGGTCTGCAGCACGCCGCGGCAGGTGATGCCGTAGGTGCACATGCCGTGCAGGATCGGACGCGGGAAGCCGGCCTTCTTGGCGAACTCGGGATCGCTGTGCAACGGGTTGCGGTCGCCGCAGAGGCGATAGACCAGCGCCTGGTCGGGACGCGTGGTGATGTCGATCGTCTTGTCGGGCGTGCGCGAGGGGATCTTGTGCGGATCTGGCTGGGTCAGGCTCGGCCCGCCGAAGCCGCCGTCGCCGCGGGCAAAGCGCGAAGCGACGAGTGTCGCGAGCTTCTCGCCCTTCTCGTTCTTGAGCACCGTCTGGTGCGCGATGACGACGCCCTTGTCCTTGCCCTTGTCGTAGACCTCGACGACGGAGGAGTCGGCCGTGATGTGCGCGGCCACCGGCAGCGGCTGGTGGAAGGTGATGTCGCGCTCACCGTCGACGACCATGACGCGGTTGAGGTTCATCTCGCCGGGGCCCGCGCCCCAGGCTGCGACGGACGCAAACGTCGGTACCACCTTCAGCGGCCGCGGCGTCAGCGTGCCCTCGTTGACGAAAGCGAGCTCCTTCTCGTCCATGGGATCGGCGCCGAGGCCGATGCCATAGGCATAGAGCATCACCTCGCGGTCGGTGTAGGCGTATTTCTGGCCAAGGTTCTTCAGGCCTTTGAGCTCTTCGTATCTGGCGGACATTTTTTTGGTTTCCTCTGGTTCTCATCCTCATGGTGAGGAGGCGCTCTTGCGCCGTCTCGAACCATGAGGATGCCCGAAACGCTTCTTTGCCGCGGCCATCCTTCGAGACGCTTGCTTCGCAAGCTCCTCAGGATGAGGACCGCCCTAGGCCGGTGTGAAGAACGGCAGCGGTGCGCCGTCGGTCGGCTTGAACACCACCTTCACCTTCTGACCGATCTTCAGCTTCTCGAGATCGCAGTCGACGAAATTGGTCTGTACCGACGGCCCCTCCTTCAGCGTGACGTAGCCGATGGCATAGGGCCCGGTCGGCGATTTCCGCATCAGGCTCCAGGTGTAGATCGTGCCCTCGCCCGACGCTTCCTCCCACACCGTCTTGTCGGAGTAGCAGAACGGGCAGATCGAGCGCGGGAAGTAATGCGCTTCGCCGCACGCCGTGCAGCGCTTGATCATGAACTTGCCTTGCTTGGCTGCGTCCCAGAACGCTGCGGTCTCGGGGTTCGTCACCGGAGCCGGATATTTCTTTGCATCTACCATCACACGCGCTCCAGAATGGCCGTCGAGGCGGCGTGGCGGACGCCCAGGAGGCCGCCGGTGCCGTGGGCAATGGCGAGATCGCAATTCCTGACCTGCACCTTCGGATGCGCCTCGCCGCGCAGCTGCCTGACGGCCTCGATGATCTTGGTCATGCCGCCGCGGTTGACGGGATGGTTGCTGCAGAGGCCGCCGCCATCGGTGTTGAACGGCAGCTTGCCGACGCCCGAGATCAGATTGCCGTCGGCGACGAACTTGCCGCCCTCGCCCTTCTTGCAGAACCCGAGATCCTCGAGCTGCATCAGCACCGTGATGGTGAAGCTGTCGTAGATCGAGGCGTATTTGATGTCCTTCGGCGTGATGCCGGCTTCCTCGAAGGCGCGCGGGCCGGACCAGATGCCGGCGGAGTACGTGAGATCGAGATCCTTGCCGCCGCGCGGGCCCTTCATGGCTTCGCCATGGCCGATCAGCTTGACCAGCGGCTTCTTCAGGCTCTTGGCAATCTCCGGCGTCGTCACGATCAGCGCGCCGCCGCCGTCGGAGACGACACAGCAATCCATGCGGTGCAGGGGATCGGAGATCATCGGTGAGTTCAGGACGTCCTCGACGGTGACGACGTCCTTGAGCATGGCATGCGGATTGTATTGCGCGTGATGGGAGGCTGCGACCTTGATCCAAGCCAGTTGCTCCGAGGTGGTGCCATAGTCGTGCATATGGCGCATGGCACACATGCCGTAGGCATTGTGCGTGGTCGCGCCGTAAGCGGATTCGAAATCGACCTCGGCGCCGGCCGCACGCGGCGGCATCGCGCCGGTGCGCGGCTTGCCGGCGAGCGTGATCAGCGCGATCGAGCACTTGCCTGCCGCGATCGCCTCAGCGGCGTGGCCGAGATGGATGATGTAGGAACAGCCGCCGGTCTCGGTGGAATCGACGTGGCGGAGCTTTTTGGTGTTGAGGCCGAGATAATCGACCATCGGCCAGGCGCCGCCCGGAGCATCGCCCGCGCAGAAATAGCCGTCGACGTCGTCCTTGCTGATCCCGGCATCCTCGATCGCGCCCTTGGCGACCTCGGCATGGAGCTGGGCGGTGGATTTGTCCGGCGCATGCCGGGTCGGGTGTTCGTAGATCCCGGCAATGTAGGCCTTGCCCTTGATGGTCAAACTTCAGGTCTCCGCTGGCTTTTCTTATTTGCCCCGTTTTTCTGAACCGCACTGGGCAGATTGGCAAGCGCGGAAATATTCCGCCCCGCGAGAGGGCAGCGGACTGGCGCAAGTGGGGTATGTTCTGGTGTCCCGGACGCGCTGCAACGCTTCGGCGTTGCTGCGCAGAGCCGGGACCCATGCGGCCGCGTTTTCGTTGCGAGATGGGCCCCGGCTCAGCAGCGCATCACTTCGTGCTGCGCAGCGTCCGGGGCACGAGACCTTGTCCTGCAGACACGCCCCCGCATCCTCGCGGCATGTTTCGCCCGAGCTTTGCTTCCGTCTCGCTCCCTCCTTGAACAGAGGGCGCAGGGAAGACCGGGTGCCGGCTGGGCACCCACGGTCCGCTGTGCGCGATTGCGCGAAGAACAGATGCACAGCGGCATACAGGTGCGGCCAAACATCCGGCCTTCCCTGCGCAGTGGCTTTACGGCTTATGTCGCGCTCTCCCCGGGGAGCGATGCACTATTGCCCCCGTCGCCTTGCGAGCGAAGCGCAAGACTTGACGCCAGCCTGCGGGGCGTCAGGACCACACGATTTTGCCGAAACTGATATGGGTCGGTCCGTAGGCCTGCTGTCGTCCGCTCTTGTCGATCCACGCCAGCGTCACGAGATAGCTCGGGGCCTCACCGGCCTTGTTCACCTCACCGTAGGCGCGGGTAACATCGGCGGTAGCTTCATCGCCATGGGCGAGGATCTCATTCAACGTGCTTTGCTCAATGTAGGAGTTCACCAGCATGTAGCCGCCGAACGGAAGCATCACAGCAGTCAGGGTCCCGAGGATGTAAGGAAAGGGACGCCTTGCTCCGGCGGCGATCGTCGCGCTCCCCGGCCCGCCTCGACGCGCCGACCATGCCTGCCATCCGATCACGAGCATCATGAGCACGGCGCAAACGCCCGCTCCCGCCGCCATGAACCTCGACGTGGACCGGATGTGGCTCAGATGGTCGTCGAGATCTTCGACAATGACCGGAAGCGATGAATCGTCGTCAACGGCCTGGATTGGGATCGTCAGGAGCTTGAGCTGATTGCCAACCATGATCCGCGCCGCATAGGCAGCACTGACCGCTATGCCCGTGCGCTCGCGCTGGACGCCATCCCTGCCGGTCCACTGCAATCCGATCGACAGATTTTCGTCGACATAGCGCGGCCAGCCGCCGTCAAACACGAACGGAAACCGCGGCGAGACGACTTTGGCCGAAATGATATTTCCGGTGGTGCCATAGCCATCGCGCATGACGCGTTCGATGGCATGCTGATTCCAGAACATCCCCAACGCCGCCAACACACCGACGGCCAGAAACAGAATCAACACAGTGCGCAATGACATCGATCATCGCCCCGCATAGCGCACGGCCGCATCGCCCGGCGCGCTTCACTATCGCAAGTTGCTGATATCGCGCGGCCACAACTCTTGTCAAACGGATGAATTTAGTCCGTAGGGAAAAAGCGACTTGTCCGCTGTAGCTCGAAGGGCGACGGCGGAAGCGTGCCCACGTCTTCTGGTGCAGTCGTGGCGAGATGGTGGGCACGGCGCTTTGCGCCTTTGCCCACCCTACGAGAGCGCCTTATTCCTGGAAGGAGTGCCGTAGGGCGGATTAGCCGAAGGCGTAATCCGCCGTATTGATCTCCACGGCAACGGACGTGGCGGATTACGCTTCGCTAATCCGCCCTACAGCACCTACGGAACCGCCCTACTCCGCCGCGATCTGCCTTGGCGCGGGCGGCGGGTTGGCGAGATCGGCGGCGAGCTGGGCGTAACGCATCTTTGCGTCCGCGACAGCTTTCTCCTTCACCGGGCCGTAGCCGCGGATGCGGTCGGGGAGTGAGAGCAATTCCACCGCGGTGTCGATCGTGACCGGCGACAACAGGCCGAGCACGGTTGCGACGTCCTTTTCGTAGCCGGCGATCAAATCACGCTCGAGCTTGCGGTCGGCGCTGCGGCCGAAGATGTCGAGCGGCGTTCCGCGCAGGAATTTGAGTTTCGCCAGCACGCCGAAGACGTTCAGCATCCAGGGGCCGAAGGCTCGCTTCTTCGGGCGTCCCAGCGCGTCGAGGCCGCCGCCGAGGATCGTCGGCGCAAGGTTGAAGTTGAACTTGAAGTCGCCCTCGAACTGATCGCGGAGCTGCTGGGCGAAGGCGCCGTCGGTGTAGAGGCGCGCGACTTCGTATTCGTCCTTGTAGGCCAGCAGCTTGGCGTAGTTCACTGCGACCGCGCGCGGCAACGCATCGCCATAACCGCCCTTCACCGCGGCGTCGCGCACCTGGTCGATCAGCCTGCGATATCGCTTGGCGAGACGGCTGTTCTGATAGGCCGTGAGGTGCTTGGCGCGGTGCTCGATGACTTCATCGAGCGTCATGGCCTCCAGCGACTTGGGCGCTGCGACCTGGTCCGTGCCCTTCAGCATGTCGGCCAGACGCGCGGGATCGGCGACCGCGAGGCGACCAAGGCGGAAGGCCTCCTTGTTCATCTTGATCGAGACGCCGTTGACCTCGATCGCCTGCTCGATCGATTCCGCCGAGAGCGGGAACAGGCCCCTCTGATAGGCGTAGCCCATCATCATCATGTTGGTGGCGATGCTGTCGCCGAGCAGCTGCTCGGCCGGCTTGGTGAAATCGAAGAAGACCGAGTCCTTGTGCAGCGCCGTTTCCAAGAGCCCATTCAGCTTGCGGGTCTGGAAATTGAAGTCGCGGTTGAGGACGAAATCGGCGGTCGGAATGACGTGGCTGTTGATGATGCCGCGGGTCCGTGTGGAGTCGCAGAGCGAGATCGTGTCCTTGGCGACCGCGACCACCTCGTCGGCGGCGAGCACGAGATCGGCCGTGCCGGTGACGATGCGCGAGCAGGTCACTTCCGCGGGGTGATCCGACAGGCGGACATGGCTGAGCACCGCCCCGCCCTTCTGTGCAAGGCCCGACATGTCGAGGATCATCGAGGCCTTGCCCTCGATATGGGCGGCCATGCCGAGCAGCGCCCCGATGGTGAGAACGCCGGTGCCGCCGACGCCGCCGACCGCGATGTTATAGGGCTTGTCGAGTGTCGGCCGCGACGCCGGCTCGGCAATCGCACCGATGTCGGAAAGGTCGGCCGGCGCGCGGTGGCGTGGCTTGCCGCCATCGACGGTGACGAAGGACGGGCAAAAGCCCTTCAGGCACGAATAGTCCTTGTTGCAGGAGGACTGGTTGATGGCGCGCTTGCGACCGAACTCGGTCTCCAGCGGCTCGACCGAGATGCAGTTCGATTGCACCGAGCAGTCGCCGCAGCCTTCGCAGACGGCCGGATTGATCATGACGCGGCGCGCCGGATCCTCCATCAGGCCGCGCTTGCGGCGGCGGCGTTTTTCCGCGGCGCAGGTCTGCACGAACACGATCGCCGATGTGCCCTTGTGTTCCCGGCACATCTTCATGACGTTTTGCAGCTCGTCGCGATGGTAGAGCTTCACGCCCGGCGCGATGGTGCTGGCCGGATAGGCATCGGGCGCCTCCGAGACCAGATAGATCTCGCGGATGCCTTCGGCGTGGAGTTGATGGGTGATCTGCTGCGGCGAGAGATCGCCGTCATGGCGCTGGCCGCCGGTCATGGCCACCGCGTCGTTGTAGAGGATCTTGTAGGTGATGTTGGTCTTGGACGCCACCGCCTGGCGGATGGCGAGAAGGCCCGAGTGGAAATAGGTGCCGTCGCCGAGATTGGCGAAGATATGGTTCTCGTTGGTGAAGGGTGCGATGCCGACCCACGGCACGCCCTCGCCGCCCATATGCGTAAAGGTCTCGGTCGAGCGGTCCATCCACAGCGCCATGAAGTGGCAGCCGATGCCGGCGAGCGCCCGGCTGCCTTCGGGGACCTTCGTCGAGGTGTTGTGGGGACAGCCGGAGCAGAAATACGGGGTGCGGGAGACAGGTGCGACCGCTTGCATCTGGGTGGCCTGACGGCCGTTGAACCAGTCGGCCTTGGCGCGGAGCATCGAAGCAATCTCAGGGTTGAGATCGAGCTTGAGAAGTCGCTCGGTAAGCGAGGTCGCAAGCGAGGCAACGCTGAGCTCGGCGGCGAAGGTCAGGAAGCGCTTGTCGTGCTCGTCCATCTTGCCGACGATGCGCGGGCGCACGTCATCGCGCCAGTTGAACAACACCTGCTTGACCTGGTTCTCGACGATCTCGCGGCGCTCCTCGACGATGAATATCTCTTCGAGGCCGATGGCGAATTGATGCACGCCTTCCGGCTCCAGCGGCCAGGGCATGCCGATCTTGTAGAGGCGAAGGCCGATCTTGGCAGCGACCTCTTCGGTGACGCCGAGCTCGCGCAGCGCCTGACGGACGTCCTCATAGCTTTTGCCCGACGCCATGATGCCGAAACGGGCGTTCGGCGAATCCATGGTGATGCGGTTGACCTTGTTGGCGCGCGCAAAGGCGATCGCGGCAAAGCCCTTGTAGTCCTGCAGGCGACGGTCCTGCTCGAAGCGGTCGTCGGGCCAGCGCAGATTGAGTCCGCCTTGCGGCATCTCGAAATCGGCGGGGATGATGAACGGCTTCATCTCGTCGGTGAGATCGATCTCGGCGGTGGTCTCCACCGTCTCCGTGATCACCTTCATGCCGACCCAGCAACCGGAATAGCGTGACATCGCGATGCCGAGCAGGCCCATCTCGATCATCTCGTGGATGCTCGAGGGATAGAGATACGGCATCAGCGCCGACATGAAGGCGTGGTCGGACTGATGCGGGACGGTCGAGGATTTTGCGCCATGGTCGTCGCCGGCAAGGCACAGCACGCCGCCGTTCTTGGCGGAGCCTGCGGCATTGCCGTGGCGGAACACGTCGCCGCAGCGATCGACGCCGGGGCCCTTGCCGTACCAGATGCCGACCACCCCGTCATATTTCGCGCCGGGCGAGAGGTTAAGCTGCTGCGAGCCCCAGATGGCGGTGGCCGCCAGATCCTCGTTCACGCCGGGCTGGAACTTGATGTTGTACTGTTCGAGATGCTTGCGGGCGGCAAACAGCTGCTGGTCGTAGCCGCCGAGCGGCGAGCCGCGATAACCGGAGATGAAGCCCGCGGTGTTGAGGCCGCTGGCGCGGTCGCGCCGGATCTGGGCCATGGGCAGGCGGACCAGGGCCTGGATGCCCGTGGTGAAGACATGCCCGGTTTCCTGGGTGTATTTTTGATCGAGACTGATCGGACCCTGGTTGATGCCCATGCTGTCCTCTTTTTGCGCCCTGTTCAGGTCTTGCTGACTTAAGCCGTTGCCTTCCCGTTGTTTTTAGCTAGGGCGCGCCGACCAGTTTCGCCACTCTATGTCGGATATTTCAGGATCCGCATCACAAATCTGGACCAAAGGGAGCGCCGGGTAAAAATCGCAACTTCGTGGCCTGAAACACGCTGGGCATTTTCAATTTGTGTCACCATACCCCCACTGTGGCGAAACGAACTGATGCCCCTGTCGTGCCCGATGCGGGCGATTGGTCGCAGGAGAGGCTTGCGATGCGGACGATTCTGACTGGCTCGGCTCTTGTCGGCCTGGCGTTGTGCAGTGCGGTTGCAAGCGCAGCCCGCGCTGCCGAGCCGTCGCCGGAGCTGATCGCCTACGGCAAGACGCTGGTCGAGGCCGGCGACTGCGCGGGCTGCCACACCGCCGATCCGGCAAAACCGTTCGCGGGCGGCAAGCGCATCGACACGCCATTCGGCGCGATCTATGCGCCGAACCTGACCCCGGACCGCGACACCGGGATCGGCGCCTGGCTGGATGCCGATTTCACCCGCGCATTGCGCACGGGCGTCGCGCCCGACGGGTCGAACTACTATCCGGCCTTCCCCTATCCCTACTTCACGAAGATGACGAAGGACGACACGCTGGCGATCCGCGCCTATCTCGGCACGCTTGCGCCCGTCGTCAGCCGCAACAAGCCGCCGGAGCTGCGCTGGCCGTTCGGCTATCGCGGCCTGATGCGGGTCTGGAACGCGATGTATTTCAAGCCCGGCCTGTACGAGCCGGACCAGAGCCAGAGCGCGGCGTGGAATCGCGGCGGCTATCTCGTCACCGGGCTCGGTCATTGCGGCGCCTGCCACACACCGAAGAACTATTTTGGCGCGGACAAGCAGGCGCAGGCGCTCGCGGGCAACGAGGTCGGTGGCTGGTACGCGCCAAGGCTCGACGGCGCTTCCCGCACGGGCCTGAAGTCGTGGAGCGAGGCGGACATCGCCGAATATCTGCAGAGCGGGCGCAATGTCAGGAGTCATGCCGGTGGGCTGATGGCGGAGGTCGTCGTCAATTCGACCTCGAAGATGAGCGATGCCGATGTGCGCGCGATCGCGGTGTACCTGAAGAGCCTGCCGCCGTCGCGGCGCGAGACGATCGTGGCGCCGCCTGATGATGCCGAGATGAAGGCGGGCCAGGCGGTCTACGCAAAGCTCTGCATCGCCTGCCATGAAGCCGACGGCTCGGGTGCGCCGCGCATCTATCCACCGCTGCCGGGCAATGCACTGCTGCAATCGATCAATCCGTCCTCGACGTTGCGCATCATTCTCGACGGCGCCCACACCGTGACCACACCGCGCGCGCCCAACACCGGCGAGATGCCGCCCTATGCCAGGCTGTCCAATGAGGAGATCACGGCGGTGACGAACTACATCCGCAACTCCTGGGGCAATGCGGCCCCGCTGGTGACGCCGGCGCAGGTGGCGAAGGCCAGGAAGCAGGAGTAGCTCCATCCCCGTCATTGCTGTAACGACGATGTGGATGGAGTGAGGTCACGTAACCTCTACCTCTCCTCGTCCCCGGTGAACACGAATTTCGGCATCTCCCATTTGTAGCGCACCGCGAGCAGGCGCAAGCTGAGACCGAGCACGAAGGTCAGGATCGTCCAGAGCTCGGCGTTGAGGTTGAGGCCGAAGGCGGTGGCGTAGAACAGTCCCGTCACGACCGAGACGCTGGCGTAGAGCTCGGACCGAAACAGCAGCGGCACGTCGTTGCAGAGCACGTCGCGCAACACGCCGCCGGCGCACCCGGTCACCATGCCCGAGACGATCACGATCGGCAGCGAAGCATCCATCTGCCAGGCGACGTCGCAGCCGGCCATGGTGAAGACGACGAGCCCGATCGCGTCGAGCACGATGAAAGCGACCTTCAGCCGGTGCACGAGGCGCGCGAACAGAATGGTGAGGAAGGCCGCACCACCGGCCAGCGCCAGATAGATCGGATTGGCGACCCAAACCAACGGATAGTGCCCGAGGAAGAGATCGCGCAACGTGCCGCCGCCAAGCGCGGTGATGCAGCCGAGGAAGCACACACCTAACCAGTCCATGCTGCGGCGTCCGGCAGCAAGTGCAGCCGTCATGCCCTGGGCGGCTATCGCAACCAGGGACAGGAAATGCAGCACGGTATCGCTTGGCGGCACACTCCACATTGGCTTGTTCCCTCGGGCTTGTTCTCGTCGCAGCCATGGAACTCGCGTCCAGTTCCCGAATGAACAGGTTCCCGATTCCCGGTGGCGGGGCAACATGCGACGAAAGCATAAGGAGGCGCGGAACAGAATCTCGCATCCACGGGTTGTCCGGGCGTCACAACCGAGGAGACAATCGATGGCTGACGACCGTTTTCCCAACGATCCGTACCGCCCGAACCTCGCCGACGATGAGTATCTTCGCGCGGCGCGCCGGGATGGCGACCTTCAGGCCGATCCCGAGCTGGGCGAAGGCCCCGCCTCCAGCGGCAAGGTTGCGTTATTCGCCGTTGCGATTGCACTGGTGCTGGGTGCCGTGTTCTACGGCTTGAAAAATACGACCACTGGCAACCAGGCCAGCAACGCGCCGGCGACTCAGACCGCACAGCAGGCGCCTCCTGCCAATCCGGCCGCGCCTCCCGGTATGCGCGACGTGACGCCGCGCAACAACACCGAGCCGGGCGTGACGACCGGTGCGGCGCCGACGAAGCCGGCCCCGGACACGCAGAAGCCGTCTGACGGCGCGAAGTAACACTTCGCAATAGCGCGTGAAGCGGCGGGACTCAAAAAGTCCCGCCGCTTTTTCGTTGTGTTCCTAGCTGAACATCTTGTTGAGTTCGCCGCCGGGATAACCGCTGCCGAGCTCGGTGAATGTCCCCTTCTCCGCCATCTCCTTTGCCGCACGCATGAAGCCGCCCCAGGCAGCGCGGGCGAGCGAGCCGCCGACGCTGATCCGGCGCACGCCGAGATCTTCGGCCTGCTGCAATGACAGGCCGGATGCGCCGATCAGGAGGTTGAACGGCTTTGGTGCGACAGCCTTCACCACAGCAGAGATGTCCTCGCGGGTCTTCAAGCCCGGCGCATAGAGGCAGTCCGCGCCGGCATCGGCGTAAGCGGTGAGCCGGTCGATGACGAGCTTCAAATCGGTCACGCCCCACAGATAGGCTTCGCAGCGGCCGACCAGCAGCGTGCCGCTGTCGCCGATCGCCTTGCGCGAGGCCTTGATGCGCTCGACCGCGAGGGCGCGATCGTAGAGCGGCTTGTCCTTGTCGCCGGTGGAATCCTCGATCGACAGGCCGGCGACGCCGGTGCGCACGCAGCGCTCGACATTGTCCGCGACCCTGTCCGGCTCGACCGCAAAGCCGCCCTCGAAATCGGCGTTGACGGGGATGTCGACGGCCGAGCTCAATGCTGCCAGATGCTGACAGACGTCCTCGACGTTGACGTGGTTGTCGGCCTTGCCGATGGTCCAGGCAAAGCCCGCGCTCGACGACGCAATCGCCTTGAAACCGAGATGCTGCAATGCCTTGGCACTGCCGTTATCGACCGGATTGGGCAGGATGAAGCAGCCGCTTTCGTGCATCTTCTTGAAGGTGGCGCGCTTGTCCGCGGTCGTGACGTGCATGTTTCTTCTCCCTTTGTTGGCCGCGCAGACATAGGCGCCCTAACCTGGCAGCGCCAGTGCGCGCCTGGCAGCGCCAGTGCGCGCCCGGCAGCGCCAGTGCGCACCCGGCAGCGCCAGTGCGCACCCGGCAGCGTTAGTGGGCGTCGTGCACCGCCCGGCTGTCCTTCGGCGCCTGCTCGCGGTCATTCATGCCGTAGTCTCTGACCACGCTGGCGATGCGCAGATGATAATCGGCAAAGATCTGCGCCCGGCCCTTGGCCTGGGTGCGGCGGTGCTCCATCGTGTTGCGCCAGGCCTGCACCGCCGCCTCGTCGCGCCAGAACGACACCGACAGGATCTTGCCCTTCTCGGTCAGGCTCTCGAAGCGCTCGACCGAGATGAAGCCGTCGATGGTTTGCAGGATCGGCTTCAGATCGGCTGCGAGGTCGAAATAGTCCTGGCGGTGTTCCGGCTTCGGCCAGACCTCGAAGATCACGGCGATCATGGGCATCTCCTGCTGCTATCGGACCTACAATACCACCTTGCGCAGGAAGGTGCGCTCTTCCGCGAGGATGAATTTGTGTTCCTCGGCGAAATGGAAATTCGCCATTCCTTCCGCGTCCTGCCGCAGCCGCGCGCGATAGGCCTCGTATGCGGCCAGACTCTCGAAGCTGATCAGACCGAAGGCGATGTTGTTGGTGCCTTCATGCGGCATGAAATAACCGATCAGGTCACCGCCGCATTTCGGGATGATGGTGAGCCAGCGCTTCGAATATTCCTCGAACTGCGCGCGCTTGAACGGGTCGATCTGATAGCGGATGAAGACGGTGACGGACATGATGGGCTCCTGGGTTTCCGTCGTCACTGCAAGCCGCGAAGTCTCGTAGGGTGGGCAAAGCGACTTGTCCGCCGTAGCTCGAAGAGCGAAGGCGGAAGCGTGCCCACGTCGTTTCCCCGCAACGACGAATGGTGGGCACGTCGCTACGCTCCTTTGCCCACCTACGGCTTCGCTGCGCGCGCAATGACGACTTGGTGAGAAGCTACGCCCTTGCCCGACCACAATGCTTCGGCTACCATCGAAGCATGAAATCAGGACCCGACATCGCCCTGGTCGCTTCGCTGGTCGGCGATCCCGCGCGCGCCAACATGCTCACCGCGCTGATGAACGGCCGCGCGCTCACGGCGAGCGAGCTGGCGCAGGAGGCCGGCATCACGCCGCAGACTGCGAGTTCGCATCTGGCCAAGCTCGAGGCCGGCGGGCTGGTCGAGCCGGAGAAGCAGGGCCGCCACCGCTACTATCGCCTCACCGACGACGACGTCGCCGGCGTGCTCGAGGGCCTCGCAGGCCTGGCCGCGCGGACCGGCCACATGCGGGTGCGCACCGGGCCGAAGGACCCGGCGCTGCGGCGCGCGCGGATCTGCTACGACCACCTCGCCGGCGATCTCGGCGTGCAGATGCTGGATTCCCTGCGCGAGCGGAATCTGGTCAGGCAGAAAAAGCAGGACATCGAGCTGACGGCTGAGGGCGAACGCTTCCTCGCCAAGCATCTGCAGATCTCGACCGGCATGCTCACCCATCCGCGCCGCCCGGTGTGCAAGGCCTGCCTCGACTGGAGTGAGCGGCGGCATCACCTCGCCGGCACGCTGGGGGCCGCCATGATGCAGCGTTTCGCCGAGCTGAAATGGGCGGCGCGCGACGCCACGCCCGGCAGCCGCGTCGTCAACTTCACCCGCACCGGCGAGAAGCAGTTTGCCGCGCTGTTCGGCGACGGGAAGGACTGACCCGCGCGCCGCGGCACCGGCAGTGCGCGCCTGAACGCTCCCGGGCCGGCGTCCTGGAGGATTTCTGCCGAGCCGGCCGCCAACACCAGTTTCTGTCGCGCCAAGCCGCATGCGGGGAACGTTCATGCCGCATTCAGGTCATGATTGGCAGATTTGGATCGCGCCGTGTCGGCATGTTGCAAAATTTAACATGTCGAATCGTGTCTTTTGATTCATTGTGCGCCGCGAGCGCCAAGCCGCTAAAGACTTGCTCCAAAGACTTGCCCCAAAGACTTGCCCCAAAGACCCGCCCCCGAAAGACCTGCCCCCGAAAGACCTGCCCCAAGGACGAGAAGGAAGATCACATGAAATACCTGTTCGCCGCCGCCATGCTCGCCAGCGCGGTTGTCGGTTTCAGCGAGGCCGCCAGCGCCGCGCAGGGTTGCGGCCCGGGTTGGTATCGTGGCGCCTACGGTGGCTGCCGCCCGATGCGCGGCGCGGTCGTTGTGCGCCCCGCCCCTGTGGTGGTCGCTCCGCCCGTCGTCGTCGTGCCGCGCGCGCGCGTTTGCCCCTATGGCTTCCGCTGGTACGCCGGCCGCTGCCGCCCGTTCTGATCTGTTTGCATCGCAAGATGGCCGCGCAGGTTCAGCCTGCGCGGCCATTTTCGTTTTCAGGCTCGTTCGCTTTCAGGCTTGCCGCCGACGATTCGTCCGCCGTGGAATTGAGCGGCCTGGAATCGAAACGGGGACCGCAGCAGCGATCCCCGTCCAATTCGCGGCTTGCCGCGGCTTACCAGTGACGCCGATGCCAACGCCGGCGACGCCAGCCCCAATGACGGCGACCCCAGCCCCGGTGGCGGCCATGCCAGTGAACCTGTTCCGGCGTCAGCTTGGCGGCTTCCTCGCTGGTGGTGACGGCAGGATGAGCGTCGGGGTTGCCTTGCGGCATGCGCGCGGGATCACTGAGCGGCTGCGGCGACAACGGCGCGGCCTGTGCGGTCGCGGCGAAGGCGGCGGCGCCCGCCGTCACTCCCAATGCAAGTTTCAAAAAGTTCCGGCGCTCCATGACATGTCCTCTAGGCTATCGAGCAAGTGATGCCCGAGGAGTGTCGCGGTCACGACATGAACCAAGGCTGAATCCTGTGTTCAGATTCAAGAATGAAGTGAGGTGGAGAATTCGTAGCTTGGATGGACCTCGCTACTTCGCAAACTCCTGCGCCAGTACCAGCGTCTCGCGCGAGCGCTTGACGTCGGGCCAGTCGCGGTTGAAATCGGCGACGAGCTGCTTGAGCGCATCGCCCTTCAGCACCGCCGCAAGCTTGGCCTCGTCATCGAACTGATACATCGCCTGATGCAGCGAGGGATCGTCCAGGCTCCAGAACCGCCAGGCTTTACTCACGCCGAATGCCTTCACCGCGTCGGGCACATGTTCCGTCTCGTACCATTTGTCGAAAGCAGCGCGCTGGGCGGGATCGGAGACGGTGGCGCGGACGACGAAGAAAGCTGATGGCATCGGGTTTCCTCCTGTTGTTTGGCGCGAGCCTAGCCGGATACGCCGCCGCCGACAAAAAGACTTGGCGCGGGTGTCGGAACGGGCGCCCTTCGCTCGTCCTTTGTTTCGAACCAGGACACGGAGACAGCAAATGGCCGACCTCACCCTGACCACCTTCAATTGGGTTCCCGAACAACCGCGAGGATTCGTGCGCGACCTTCGCGTGCGCTGGGCGCTCGAAGAGGCCGCGCTGCCCTATCGCGTCGCGAGCGCCCCGTTCGACGATCGCGGCGCCGCACATTTCGCGCACCAGCCGTTCGGCCAGGTGCCGTGGCTGACCGACGGCGACCTCTCGATCTTCGAGACCGGCGCGATCCTGCTGCATCTCGGCGGGCTCAGTGCGAAGCTGATGCCGACCGATCCGCGCGGCCGCGCCGAGACGACGGAATGGGTGTTCGCGGCACTCAATTCGGTGGAGATGGCGAGCCTGCCCTGGGGAATGTCGAAATTCATGGGCCATCCCACCGACACGGCTGCGTGGAAATTCGTCGACGACTTCCTCAAGCTTCGGCTGAAGCATCTCGAGCCGGTGCTGGCCGGCCGCGAATGGCTGGCCGGCTCCTTTTCCGTCGCCGACATCCTGATGGCGGACGTGCTGCGCGTCATCGGTGGTTTCGACGGGCTGGCGGACAGTCCTGCCTGCCGCGCTTACGTCGCGCGCGCCACAGCCCGCCCGGCGTTCATCAAGGCCCATGCCGACCAGATGGCGCATTTCGCCGCCGCGGATAAGGCACGCACCGGTGCGTAGGGCGGATTAGCGGAGCGTAATCCGCCAACGCCTCCATCCGGCGAGGCGGACGTTGGTGGGTTACGCTAGCGGACTGCGCTTCGCGCAGCCGCAAGCTAACCCACCCTACGGCACCGCGTCACACCAGCTTCAGCGGTGCATCAGCGACGACGCGCAGGTCGATGCTGCCGATCAACGCCGCACGGCGTGCCTCCGCTGCGCTGATGGCGTCGTCCGTCTGTCGCAACGTGCTGATGTTCGAGCCGAGCGACACGATCCCGCCAAGCACCAAGGCGATCGATCCGAGGGCTGCGGTCTGACCGAAGCCGAACACACCGAGGATCGTCACCAACAGCAGCGCCGCCCCGCCCCCGATCGCGATCTTGGACGCCAGGATGTACTTCCGGCACCGCTCGGCGATCTCGGCCAGCCGCTCGATGCGATCTTCGATGTCGGAGATTTCGTCGGTCGGATCGTCTTCGGTCATTGGATCGAGGATGCCAAATCAGCAGAACGCGGTCGCCCGCACGAGCAAAGGGACATGCGGGACCTCGGCAAAGACCCGGATGTCGCTGCGCTCATCCGGGCTACGTTCCCTCACAACGGCAAATTGTCGTGCTTCTTCGCGGGCGTTTCGACCTTCTTGTCCTTCAGCATCGCCAGCGCGCGGGCGATCCGCTTGCGCGTCGAGTGGGGCATGATGACGTCGTCGATATAGCCGCGCTCGGCGGCGATGAAGGGGGACAGGAAGCGGTCCTCGTATTCCTTGGTGCGGGCGGCGATCTTGTCGGGGTCGCCGATGTCACTGCGGAAGATGATCTCGACCGCGCCCTTGGCGCCCATCACCGCGATCTGGGCGGTCGGCCAGGCGTAGTTCATGTCGGCGCCGATCTCCTTGGAGGCCATGACGTCAAAGGCGCCGCCATAGGCCTTGCGGGTGATGATGGTCACCAGCGGCACGGTGCACTGCGAATAGGCGAACAGCAGTTTCGCGCCGTGCTTGATCAGGCCGCCATATTCCTGCGCGGTGCCCGGCAGGAAGCCCGGCACGTCCACGAAAGTGACGATCGGGATGTTGAAGGCGTCGCAGAAGCGGACGAAGCGCGCGGCCTTGCGCGAAGCGTCGCTGTCGAGCACGCCGGCCAGCACCATCGGCTGGTTGGCGACGAAGCCGACGGTGCGGCCCGCGATGCGGCCAAAGCCGGTGACGATGTTCTTGGCGAACATGTCCGCGATCTCGAAGAAGTCGCCCTCGTCCACGACCTTCAGGATCAGCTCCTTCATGTCGTAGGGCTTGTTCGGATTGTCGGGGATCAGCGTGTCGAGCGACATGTCGACGCGGCCGATGTCGTCGAAGCTCGGCCATTCCGGCACGCCGTCGCTGTTGTTGGATGGCAGGAAGTCGATCAGGCGACGCATCTGCAGCAGCGTCTCGACGTCGTTCTCGAAGGCGCCGTCGGCGATCGAGGAGCGCGTGGCGTGCACCGAGGCACCGCCCAGCTCTTCGGCGGTGACGACCTCGTTGGTCACGGTCTTCACCACGTCGGGGCCGGTGACGAACATGTAGCTGGTGTTCTTCACCATGAAGATGAAGTCCGTCATCGCAGGCGAGTAGACGTCGCCGCCGGCGCAGGGGCCCATGATGACGGAGATCTGCGGGATCACGCCGGAGGCGAGCACGTTGCGGCGGAACACGTAGGAATAGCCGGCGAGCGCGGCGACGCCTTCCTGGATGCGGGCGCCGCCCGCGTCATAGAGGCCGATGATGGGCGCCCGCGCCTTCATCGCCATGTCCTGGAGTTTCGTGATCTTCAGCGCGTGCGTCTCCGAGAGAGAACCGCCGAACACCGTGAAGTCCTTCGCGAACACGAACGTCTTGCGGCCATTGACGGTGCCCCACCCGGTAACGACGCCGTCGCCGGGCACCTTGTTCTTCTCCATGCCGAACTCGGTGGAGCGGTGCTCGACGAACATGTCGAATTCCTCGAACGACCCCTTGTCGAGCAGCAGCTCGATTCGCTCACGCGCGGTCAGCTTGCCGCGGGCGTGCTGCGCCTCGATGCGCTTCTCCCCGCCGCCGAGCTTTGCGCCGGCGCGACGATCTTCAAGGGCGTCCAGGATGTGTTTCATTTGCTCCCGCCAGTTCTTAAGTGATGCGAGGTTCTAACACGGCATTTTGCGGACCGGAAAGCGCCTTTCCGCGCCGCAGGGCTGCCCTGTCCGGGCTAAAAGCGTGAGAGATTACAAAGTTTTGCCCGGGAGGCGAGCATGGATGAGAGAATGGCCGAGACCGGTGCGGCGACGGGCGGCGTCAACATCCTGTTGCGATTGGAGGGCCTCACCCTGTTTATCGGGATGGTGATGCTTTACTGGGCCTGGGACGGCTCCTGGCTGGTCTTTGCCCTGCTCTTCTTCGTCCCCGATCTCAGCTTCCTGGCATACCTGTCCGACGCCAAATTCGGCGCGCTGGTCTACAACGCTGCCCATAGCTACATGGCGCCGGTGTCGCTGCTGACGCTGGGCTTCGGCCTCGGCTCGCCGCTCACCTTGTCCATCGCCCTGATCTGGCTGGCCCATATCGGCATCGACCGGGCACTCGGCTATGGCCTGAAATATTCCGCAGGGTTCGGCTTCACCCATCTGGGCCGGATCGGGCGGCAAAAGGACGCCTGACACCGGCAAATTTGGTGGCCCGGCCCGGTTGACCGGGCCTGCCGATTCAGGCTTGCTTCGACCTCGCGATCAGGCGCCGAATGTTGCGTGAGCCCAGTTGGTACGGCGGCGGTCGTTACGCCTTGGCTCGAGCATCACGCAAGCATCACTGAGATGTCCGCGACGGTCGTCCCCCTGCCGCCGAACTCGTCATCCCAAACCATCGACTTCTTGCGGCGGATGGCCAGCATGGTGTCGAGGCGGAACGGCGAGATGCTGCTGCGTGCCGCAAGCCTCATCGAGTCACTGGCACGGCGGGCAATGTCGGCCGAGCGGCTCTATCATGAGCAGCTGGATGCGAGCACGCGTAACGCCGAGCTGCGCAAGGCCGCCGATCTCGCCTCCGATGCCATGGTCGGCCAGATCGAGGTGCTGCGCGTACAACTTGCCGAGGTCACCGCGGCCGCCGCCGCCGAGCGCGCCGCCTTCGACGCCGAGCGCGGCAAGCTGATCGGCGTGATGCAGAATGCCGAGAGCCATATCGGCAAGCTCACGACCGAGCTGGACAGCTTGCGCGCCTCCGTCGACAGCTTCAACGCGACCGCGGTCTCGGTGCCGATCGAGGTGCTGCGGCTGGCGCGGACGCAGTTCGATTTCCTCTCCGCCGGCTTTGCCCGCAACGGCGACGTGATCTCGCAGGCGATGAGCGAGATCGGCGGCTTTGCGATCGACCAGGCGCTGACGGCGAAGAAGGCGGACACCGCGTGAGGCGGTGCCCAAGGAGGTCGTCATGCCCGGGCTTGTCCCGGGCATCCACGTTCTTAGCAGCAGTCGATAGACAAGATCGTGGATGGCCTGTGGAAGCGTCGAGGTCTCGAACTCTCACCTCATATGCGGTTGCGCTGAATCTGCCTGCGTCAAATTGACAGCGCGCAGGACGGTTGATCTACTGCCCGAAAATATCAGGGAGGGATCGCGATGGCCACCAACTGGCGCGCTACAGCAGTGCTCATGGCGCTGTGCATTTCGAGTTCGTTAGCGGCCTGCGAAGCCGTCGCGCAATCCCTGCCCAAGGAAGTCGCCACCCGGGCCGAGATCTATCCGATCCCCTCGCTCACTCTCTCCGACCAGCAATTTCTCAGCGGCGAGGCGGCGGCCGGCAAGCCTGTGACAGTCGCCGGCGAATTCCGCGTCGCGCAAGGCAGCGGAAAGCTCCCCGTCGTGGTGCTGATGCACGGCTCCAGCGGCGTCGGCGCCACCACGGAGGCCTGGGTGCACGCGTTCAACGCTATGGGCATCTCGACCTTCGTGATCGACGGATTCACCGGCCGCGGGCTGACGGTGGTGGGACCAAATCAGGCGCTGCTCGGCCGGCTCAATTTGATCGTCGACATCTACCGCTCGCTGGAAATTCTGGCAAAGCACCCGCGCGTCGATCCTGACCGCATCGTGCTGATGGGCTTTTCGCGCGGCGGACAGGCGACGCTCTATGCGAGCCTCGACCGCTTCAACAAGCTCTGGAACAAGTCCGGCATCCAGTTCGCCGCCTATATCCCGTTCTATCCGGATTGCTCGACGACGTATCGGAGCGACGACGAGATCGCCCCGCGTCCGATCCGCATCTTCCACGGCACGCCGGATGACTACAATCCCGTCAAGAGCTGCAAGGCTTTGGTCGAGCGGCTCAAGGTCACCGGCCGCGACGTCGTGCTGACGGAATATCCTGATAGCGCGCACGGGTTCGACAGCGGCCTGCTTGGTGCCAACACGGTGGCCGTATCAGCCAATGCGCAGACCGTGCGCAACTGCCACATCAAGGAAGGCGACGGCGGCGTGCTGATGAACGGTGATACCAATGCGCCGTTCACGTACAAGGATGCCTGCGTCGAGCTGAACCCGCATGTCGGCGGCAATCCGAAGACGGCCGCCGAGTCGCGCAAGGCGGTGGAGGAGTTTTTGCAGGTGTTGTTCAAATTGGGCTGAGAACGCCCTCGGCCTGCACCGGTGCCGTAGGGTGGGCAAAGCGTAGCGTGCCCACCATTTGCCGATAACTAGAGAGATGGTGGGCACGGCGCTACGCGCCTTTGCCCACCCTACGGCGGCTGCGCTCGACGAGAACGATTGCACGACTCACAGGCTAGATCGCGCCGATCTCGGCAAGGCAGGCTTGCGTCAGCGTCATGCGCTCGCCGACGAGACGCGGCTCCTTGCAGTCCATGTTGAGCGCGAACACCGTGTGCGCCTCGCCCTTCTCGGCCCAGCCCACCATCCAGCCGAGCGACGGCTCGCCGCGTTCGGCCCCCAGCAGTCCGGACTTGGCGCGAATGACGCTGTCGCCGACCTTGGTCACCGGCAGAATATCGGCGACGAGATCCTGGCTGCGCTTGCTGACCGGCAACGTGCGGCGCCGCAGCCGGTCGACGAAATCGACCTGCTCGACCGGATCGATGCGTAAATTCCCGGTGAGCCAGAACTGGTCGATGCCGCCGCCGATGTCACGGTTGCCATAGTCGAACTCGTCGACATATTTCTGCATCCGCTCCTGCCCGATCCGTCGCGCGATCTCCTGATAGACCGGCACCGCGCTCACGGCGATCGCGCTACGCAACGTGTGATCCTTGTTCCAGGCTTCGATCGGACGCTTGACGCCGTCCCAGGGGAATACGTCCTTGTCGGGGTCAGTGACGACGCCCGTCTCCAGCGCGATCAGCGAGTTCGGGATCTTGAAGGTCGAGGCCGGCAGCTTGCCCTCGCCCGAGCGCTCCTTGTCACTGGCGACGATGAGATAGTCCTCGACCTTGTAGCCGACAAAGGTGCCTGATGTGCCGAGGTCGGTGAAGCGCTTTGCGAGGCTATCACGGATCTCATTGCGCGGCGGCGCGACATGGGCGAGCGCGCGCTGCGGCAGGATGGCAGATGCGGCGAGAAGGCCGAGGGTGGAACGGCGGGTGAGCAAGAGCGATGTCCATTGAGTCATGAAAGCGGCGCGACCATGCAGCCGCTCCATGGTGAAACGATGACAGGTCACTTCTTGAGCATGATCTATTCGGAAAACCGCTGCACACTTTTCCGGATCATGCTCTACCGCCCCCGACCCGACAGCCGCAGCACGAACACCAGCACCTCGGCGACGGCCTTGTAAAGGTCCGGCGGGATCTCCTCGCCGAGCTCGACCTTGGACAGCGCGCCGGCCAAAACCTCGTTTTCCTCGATCGGGATGTCGTGGGCCTTGGCGATCTCCACGATCTTTTCGCCGATCGTGCCCTTGCCCTTGGCGACGACGACGGGCGCGTTGGTACCCTTTTCGTAATGCAGCGCGATGGCGAGCTTGGACGGATCGCTCATGTCGCCCGATCCAGAAAGTGGCCGGCGCGGGCTGGTGCCGGCTGCGGTGGCGTGCCCTCGCGGACCAGAATGTCGCCGGGATTGAGCTCGGCTCGTGTCAGCGCCTGATTGAGCTCACCGATGCCGGCGCGGAGCTGCTGGACCGTCGCCGGCCGCTCCGCCCACATCCGCACGAAAGTCTTGTCGCCGTTCAGCGTGATCAGCGCGTGCACGGGGCCGGCCGGCTCGACGTTGAGCGAGAAGCGCGCGCGCCAGGCGCGCTTGGCGGCATCGGCGGATTCGCCAGCGCCATCGCGCGAGATCTCGAACTGCGCCATCGCGGTGCCCTGCGGCGTTGCGAACGGAATCTCGAAATTCCACTGCGGCACGGCCGGGTCGATGCGGTGGCCACTGGCGTCGGTGCGATCCGGGAGCGAAGCGATTTGCAACAATGTCTGCCGCGCAATCGCCGCATCAGTGTCGTCGATCAGGCGATGCACGGTTGCAGAGAGCGGCGTGTCCGGCGCGAGCGAGGGCGAGGCGATCGCCTGCGGCGAGGGCAATGCACCGCGGAACGGCGGTGGCGTCGCGCGTGAGGCTGCTTCGAAGATCTGGCCGTCCGGCACGGCTTTGTTCGAGCCGGGCACGTTGCCGGTCAGACGCGGCAGGTTTTGCGTGACCTCCTGCAGCAGGCTCGCGGCAAGGCCGGCGGACATGGTGCGCGGCATCGCGGCTTGCTGAGCGTTGCCGGCAACGTCCGCCAGCACGGCGGCCGCGAGATTGGCGTTGCGCGGCGTCTGCGCGATCTCGGGGCCGGACGGGGGCGCGGATTGCGCGGCCTCACCTGCGGCCTGAGCAGGCGCGATGGCGACCTGCGGTGTCCCCGTCGTCGCAGCCGGAATTGCCGCGCCGTGTGGCGCGGCGGTTTCGAGCGTGGTCAGCGTCTGGCGCAGCACCAGCAGCGCCGCCTTCAGGTCGGGCGTCGTGCCGGCGGGCGGCCTCGCGCCGGCGGCCAGCGAAGCCTCGAAGAACAAGCCGGATTTCTGGAACGCGGTTTCGACATCGGCGCCATCGAGCCCGGGACTGAGCGGCGTCTGCTGCGCCAGCACGTCCAGCACCGCCTGCTTCAAGCCCGCAGGCAAATCGCTGGCGGTGACGACGGATGCCAGATTGGCGAACAGCGGCGCCTGGCTGCCCTGTTTTGTGGCGGCCTCAGCCGAGGCCGCGGTGACGGCGACCTGCTCCAATGGCGTCAGCGTGTTGCGCGTCGTGGTCGCGGATGGCGCCAGCGGCGGGCTTTCCACCAGCGAAGCCGCACGCGGCGTCAGCGTGATCTGATCGGGAGTTGCCTCGCCTGCCCCGCTCATCACGGCGAGCCTGATGGTGCCGTCGTTCTGCGACACCGCCAGCTGGAGATTCTGCCCGGGCGTCAGCGCCACCTCCGACACCACGTCCATCGAGAGGTTGGCGATCGCGATCCGCACCAGATTGTCGGCCATCACGCTGACGACCCTGGCATCGACGACGCTGCCGGCCTGCAGCACGAGGTCCGGCGTCGTCGCATCAGCCACGGGGCTGGCGGCACTGACGGGAAGGATGGAAGTGACCGGCGTCGGCATCTCAGGGGGCCCATGGAGCGCTGGCCACACCCTAAGGCCGCCGTCGTAAACCTCTCGTTAAGGACCTTCGACTGCGGACGCCTTTGCCGCCGCCAGAACCGCCACGGCGGCCTCGAAATCCCTGAGACGGGTGGCCCGGCGGCTGGCGGCCTCCTCGTCCACGCCCCATTGGTCGATGTTCCAGTCCTCATCGACATGGGCGGCGGCCCAGACCTGGCCGGCATCGCGCACGCCATGAGCGAGCGCCAGCGCCAGCAGCGCCGAGCCGGTCAGGGTCGTCACCACGTGGAGTGCGGCGACCGACCAGGCGTCCCCCGGCAGCGCCGCGCGCGCGGCCTCGACCGCCTCGTCGGGCTGCTTCACATGCATGACGCCCTCGGACAGGATGAAATGCGCGCCCAGCGCGTCCGCGGCCCAGAACAGCACGGGATCCCAATGCGCGGCCTCGCGGGCGACCAGCCCTTCGGGATGGCCGGCACGATAGAACAGCAAATCGGACTCGAGATATTTCGCGAGGTCGTCGCTGACCAGCTCGACCTTATCGACCACGCCCTCGACCACGCTGTTGGCGATCCGCGTCAACGGCATGGTCATGGGGTCGATGCTCTCGCCCTGAGCCGCCCATTCCGCGGCCACCGCATCGGCGAGCGCGCGCGACGGAATCACCACCTGGCGGCCGGAGGGCGTGCGGATCGGCTTGCCGTCGAGCGTGATGGCGAAACCGCCCTCGGCTTCGGTCGCGCTCGCCTCCTTGTAGAAGCGCTTGCGCTGCGGCGTGCGCGCGGACGCGCGCGCAGATTCCCGCGGATCCGGTGGGGGCTGCCCTGCAGCTTCTTCGAACAATTCGCGCATGTGAGTTCTCGGTCCCGGTCGCTGGATGCTAGGCTTTTAAGATAAGACCGTTTTAAGCCAAGACCGTCTTAAGCCAAGACCGTCTTAAGCCAAGACTTGCGGCCGATAAAGCGAGCGCGGGCATGAGGGAACTTGCGGGCATTGCGGCCCTGTTCGCCGGGCTATGGCCAGCTGCGGCGGAGGCGGGCTTTCGCACCCCGGAATCGCTGGTGCGCAACGTCTACGCCCATTACGGCGACGGCGCGCCGGAGCTGTCCAAAGGCCTGCCGCGGGATGCGGTGACCGCCCGGCAATTTTTCGATGCGCCCCTGCGCAGGGCCTGGAGCGCGCCGCGGGTCGAGCCCTACGACTTCCTGGTGCAGAGCCCGAGCTGGCAGCTCGGCCCTGTTACGATCGCGGTCGTGCGCAGGCAATACGACAAGACCTATGTCGCGGCGAATTTCGACAATCGCGGTCGGAAGGTCGCGCTGAACTTCGTCCTGGTCAACGGCCCCGATGGCTGGCTGATCACGGACATCGAGAGCGCGCATGACAGTTTGCGGATGTTTCTGGAGCAGTTTCGGAAGTGAGCAACGTTAGCCAGCCAAATCCTTGGTGTCGTCCCGGCGAAAGCCGGGACCCATAATCACAGGGAGAAGTTTGGCGAAGACCGCAGTTGAACTTCTTCGTCGGTACGAAGACTGCGCGTCACAGATAGATTCCGCGGTATGGGTCCCGGCTTTCGCCGGGACGACACCGGGGAAACTCGCGCCCTCCGCCCCCTACTCCTCCGGCGCGTTCTCGATTGGATCAAACCGGCTTGCATCGAGCCCGAGCAGATTCCACGACTGCTGCATGTGCGGCGGCAACGGCGCCGTGGCGTCGATCACGCCGCCGCGCGGATGCGGAATGACGATGCGGCGTGCCAGCAGATGCAGCCGGTTTTGCAGGCCCCCCGGCAGCTGCCAGTTCTCGATGTTGAAATATTTGGGATCGCCGACGATGGGATGGCCGATATGCTCCATGTGGGCGCGCAGCTGATGGGTGCGCCCCGTCACCGGCTTCAGCGACACCCAGGTCAGCTTGTTGCCGGCGGTCTCGACCACCGCGTAATATGTCACCGCGTGGCTGGCGCCCTCGTCGCCATGCTGGGCGATGCGCATGATGGTGTCGTCCTCGCTCTCTTCCTTGGCGAGGAAGGTCGAGATGCGGCCCTGCTTCGGCTTCGGCAGGCCCGGCACCAGCGCCCAATAGACTTTTCGCGCCGAGCGCGAGCGGAACGCGCCGGTCAGATGCGAAGCGGCGAAGCGCGTCTTGGCGACCAGCAGACAGCCTGACGTCTCCCGGTCGATACGATGCACCAGGCGTGGCTTCTGGCCCTTGGAATCGCGCATCACCTCCAGCATCTGGTCGATGTGCCGCGTCATGCCCGAGCCGCCCTGCACCGCAAGGCCGGCCGGCTTGTTCAGCACGAGGACGTCGTCGTCCTCAAAGATCGTCATCTCCTTCAGCGCCTTGAGCGTCTTCTGGGCAGCTTCCGAGAGCTCGCCGACGGCCTTCGGCGTGTCGAGCTTGAGCGGCGGAATGCGGACGCTCTGGCCCTCCTCCAGGCGGTCCTTGCTGTCGACACGCTTGCCGTCGACGCGCAACTCGCCTTTGCGGACGACACGCTGGATGTGGGAGAACGACAGGCCGGGAAAGCGCGCCTCGAGGAAACGATCGACGCGCATGTTGTTCTCGTCGGCGGTCACCTTGACGGTCTGCACCTTGGTCGGCAGCAGCGCCTCCACGGGCTTCTCGGGCGCGGCCCTTTCCAGCTCAGCCTTCTCCAGCCTGGCCTTGGGCGCGCGCCGCTCGGCACGCTCGCCGGCAAAGCGCGGCGGCTTGCTGCCGCCGGGCTTGCCACCCGGCCGCGGTCCCGCGGTCTTCGCGCTACGCGCCTTGAACGGGCGGGATTCCTTGCGCTCGTCGCGCGAGCGGGGCTTTGGATCGGTTCTTTTGATGCGGCGGCTCATGGTTGCCTGCGTACCCTAAAAGCCGGGTCCCGTCACGGCGAAATGGCCGTTTTTAGCGCGAGCCGCCCCGCTCCTTCCGCAGCTTGGCCCAGTAATCCAGCCGCTTCCGGATCTCGCGCTCGAAGCCGCGCTCGGGTGGGTCGTAGAAGGTCTGGCGGCCCAGGGCTTCCGGAAAGTAGTCCTGGCCGGAAAAGGCATCGGGGGCGTCGTGGTCGTATTCGTAAGACGCGCCGTATCCTTCCGACTTCATCAGCTTGGTCGGCGAATTGAGGATGTGCTTGGGCGGCAGCAGCGAGCCGGCTTGCTTTGCGACCTGCATCGCGGTGCCGAAGGCGGTGTAGACTGCGTTCGATTTCGGCGCGGTGGCGAGATAGACGACGGCCTGCGCGATGGCGAGCTCGCCTTCGGGATGGCCGAGGAAGTCGAACGCGTCCTTGGCCGCACTGGCGATGACGAGCGCCTGCGGATCGGCAAGGCCGATGTCCTCCACCGCCATGCGCACGACGCGGCGGGCCAGGAACAGCGGGTCCTCGCCGGCATCCAACATGCGCGCGAGATAATACAGCGCAGCATCGGGATCGGAGCCGCGCACGGACTTATGCAGCGCCGAGATCAAATTGTAATGGCCATCGGCCGATTTGTCGTAGATCGGCGCGCGACGCTGCAAAATCTCCTGCAACTGCGCAGCATTGAAAATCTCGTCCGCCCTCGCCGAGCGCCAGACCTCTTCGGCGAGCGTCAGCGAGGCGCGGCCATCGCCATCGGCCATGCGCACCAGCACCGCGCGCGCCTCGGCATCGAGCGGCAGCTTCTTGCCTTCGACCTCCTCGGCATGCGCGAACAGTTTTTCGATCGCGGCGGCATCGAGCGAGCGAAACACCAAGACGCGCGCGCGCGAGAGCAACGCCGCGTTGAGCTCGAAGGACGGATTCTCGGTGGTGGCGCCGACCATCACCACCGTGCCGTCTTCCATCACGGGCAGAAATGAATCCTGCTGGGCACGGTTGAAGCGATGCACCTCGTCGACGAACAGCAGCGTGCCCTTGCCCATCTCGCGGCGGGCGCGCGCGGCGTCGAACGCCTTCTTCAGATCGGCGACGCCGGAGAACACCGCGGAGATCTGCTCGAAATGCAAATCCGTCGCATCCGCGAGCAGCCGCGCCACCGTGGTCTTGCCGGTGCCGGGCGGGCCCCAGAACACCAGGGAGCCGAGCGTGCGCGTCTCCAGCATGCGGGTCAGCGCGCCGTCAGGGCCGAGGATGTGATCCTGGCCGACGACCTCCGACAGCGCGCGCGGGCGCAGCCGGTCCGGCAGCGGATGCGGAGCCTCGTGGTCGAGCCCCGCCGCGGCAAAGAGCGTTGGCGTTTGTGGTCGCTTCGGACTCATCCGCCCAGCGTGACGTTGATCTGCTGGCCGCCGCGCACCAGCGTGATACGCCAGATGCGCGGGCGCTCTCCGGCCGCCTTTTCGAGGTCACCGGTCCTGCTGATCTTCTGGTTGTTGACCGCCAGAATGATATCACCCTTCTGGAAGCCGACATTTGCGGCCGCACTGTCGCCGCCGAGATCGGTGATCACGACACCCTCGGTATCTGCATCCAGATGCAGCTCATCGGCCACCGCCGGCGTGATGGTCGAAACCTTCGCGCCCTGGAACGGCGATCGCGCGGTGACGACGAGCTCGTTACGTCCCGTATCGGGCGCGGTCTCCAGCGCCACCGTCAGCTTGAGCGGCTTGCCGCTGCGCTGCACGTCGATCTGCGCGCTGCCGCCGAGCGGACGGGTGGCGAAGCGATAGTCGAAGGCATTGGGATCATCCACGGTCTGGCCATCGATCCCGGTGATGAGATCGGAGGACTTCAGGCCGGCCTTCGCGGCGGGGCCGTTCGACACCACGCTCGCGACCAGCGCGCCGGTTGGCGAACGCAGGCCGAGGCTCTCGGCGATCTCGGGCGTCACCGCCTGCAATCTTGCCCCGAGCCACGGCCGCTTCACCGCTTTGCCGCCGCTCTTGGCGGAGGCGACGACGACACGCACCATGTTCGCAGGGATCGCAAATCCGATGCCTTGCGAGCCGCCGGAGCGCGAATAGATCGCGGTGTTGATGCCCGCCAGCTTGCCGGCCATGTCGACCAGCGCGCCGCCGGAATTGCCGGGATTGATCGCCGCATCGGTCTGGATGAAAAACTGATAATCGGTGATGCCGACCTGCGTGCGCGCCAGCGCCGAGATGATGCCGTGAGTCACGGTCTGGCCGACGCCGAAGGGATTGCCGATCGCGAGCACGACGTCGCCGACCAGCAATTCGTCGGAATTGGTGAAATCGAGGGTCGGGAATTTCTCCTTGGTGTCCTTCAGGCGCAGCACGGCAAGATCGGTGCGCGTATCCTTCAGCAGGATCTCCGCCTCGAACTCGCGCTTGTCCGACAGCGACACCTTCACCTGGTCCGCGCCCTCGATGACATGGACGTTGGTGACGACGAGGCCGGACGCATCGACGATGACGCCGGAGCCGAGCGAGCGCTGCATCTGCTCGGGCTGCTGGCCCGGCACGCCGAAGAAGCGGCGGAAGATCGGATCGTCCAGCAGCGGATTGCGGTTCTGCACCACCTTGGCGGCATAGACGTTGACCACGGCCGGCTGCACCCGCTGCACGATCGGCGCATAGGACAGCCGCAGCTCGGCCGGCGACGACGGGACCCGACGGTCCTGCGCCGCGGCCGGGTTGAAGTGGGCGGAAAAGCCTATGCACAGTGCCGTGACGACGGCGGTCCGGATCGATCGAAACATTCCTACCTCTTGGAAAAGACGCCGGAATATAGGCGCGTTCGCCCCCCAATAGAAGGGCGCCGGGCGGCAATTCGCCCCCCTTTCCGGTGTGTCCGGAATGCAAGCTCGGCGTGCGAATCGGCAATTTGCCTGAGGGCTCGATTGGCATGATGTGCATCATCCCGCATTGTGGAGCCGAGGGGATTCGGTTGCGGCGAATTTGCATCAGCAGGAACCCGCTTAACGGGGCGCAGCGTCGCGGGGCAGTCATCTATCATACCTAGGCTCTTCCGCCGGCGGCTTAGAATTTTCGTCAAACGATGGAGTCATGACGTGAGCAGGACAAGGATTGCAGCCACGGCGATCGGCCTCGCCGGAGCGTTGGCGGCCTCGCAGGCCCAGGCCCAATCAGCAAGCAGCAGCGAGCAGGAGATCGCGCTGCTCAAACAACAGTTGAAGATGCTGGAGCAGAAGCTCGACAAGCTCCAGAGCCAGACCGCCGCAAACACGGCGGCCACGGCAAAAGCCAAGGCCGAAGCAAAGGCCGAGGCCAAAGCCGAAGCGCGCTCGGAGGCGAAGGCGGTGGTGGCCAACGCGAACGCGGCGATCCCCGTCAAGGGACCGGCGACTGCGTCCGGCGTGGTCGTGACCATGCCGAACAACCGGCCGACCATCTGCACCGCGGACCAGGCAAATTGCGTCGCCATCACCAGCCGCCTGCACTGGGATGTCGGCGGCTATGACTATCGTCCCAACACGGCGGCGACCGTGCCGCAGAAGCTCGACAGCGGCCAGAACGTCCGCCGCGCGCGCATCGGCGTCACCGGCAAATTCTTCAACGACTGGAACTTCGCGCTGGTCTACGATTTTGGCGGCTCGTCCGACGGTTTTGGCGGCACGGCTCCTGGATCACTGCCGGGCGGCGGCGTCTCCGGCGTCGAAAATGCCTATCTCAGCTACACCGGCTTGAAGCCGTTCGGCGGCAAGATGGCGATCGAAGCCGGCATCATGGATCTGCCCTACACGCTCGATGAGGCCACGAGCTCCAATGACATCATGTTCATGGAGCGCGCCTCGGCCGGCATCATCGCCACCAATATCGCTGCCGGCGACTTCCGCTCCGCGGCCGGTACGCGCTGGTACAACGACCAGCTCTGGATCGGCGGCTATGTCACGGGGCCGTCGACCGGTGCGATCCACTCGGCTTCAAGCGCGGCGCCGGCAGGTACGAGCGAGCAATACGGCGCTGTGGCGCGCATTGCCGGCAACCCGATCAGCGGCAAGGACTATTCGGTGCATATCGGTGCCGACGCCCAATGGCTGATCCAGCCGCCGCGCAATCTCATCGCCAACACGCAAACCGTCACGCTCAGCGATCGTCCGGAATTGCGTCTCGACCCGACCACGCTGATCTCGACCGGCGCGATCGCCAATGTCTCGGGCGCGCAGGTCTATAGTGTCGAAGCGGCCGCAACCTACGGTCCGCTCATCGTTCAGGGCGAATATTTCTGGTACAATGTCGACCGGACCGCCAACACCGGCGTGCCGCTGGTCGGCGCATCCAGCCTGAAATTCCAGGGCGGCTACGCGCAGGCCGGCTACGTGCTGACGGGCGAAGGCCGCAGCTACAACGCGGCGAACGCGGCCTATAGCGGCGTCAAGCCGGCGCATCCGTTCTCGCTCGAAGGCGGCGGCTGGGGTGCGTGGGAGATCGCGGGGCGCTTCTCGACGGTCGACCTCAACAATCAGTTGGGCACAGCAACCGGCATCGCCGGCGGCCGGCAGACCGTCTACACGCTGGCGCTCAACTGGTACGTCAACGGCAACGTCCGCTTCATGCTCGACTATCTGCATGGCACGGTGTCGAGGCAAGCCTCGCCGATCTCGACCGCAGACGTCGGCTCGAAGTTCGACGCGGTCGCGATGCGCACGCAATTCGCGTTCTGAGGCCATGGACGTCGTCCCGGGGCGCGCGACCGCGGGAACCCGGGACCCATAACCACAGGGAGTAGTTTGGCGAAGGCTCGGAGTTGGCAGCTCGTGCTGAAACTTCTTCCTGGGGTTATGGATCCCCGCGTTCGCGGGGATGACACCGAGAGTGCGGCGCCACCTTGGACAAACTCACGCCGCGCGCTTCGGCTTCTTCACCACGGCCGGCGCCGGCGCGCAGGACAGGCGCTGCTGATGGCTCTCGCCCCAGGCCTTCAGGATATCGATCACGGGCTTGAGGCTCTCGCCGAGGTCGGAGAGGCAATATTCGACGCGCGGTGGCACCTCGGCATAGACCTTGCGGATGACGAGCTTGTCCTCCTCCAGCGCACGCAGCTGCTTTGTCAGCATGCGCTGGGTGATGCCGGGCATCCGGCGGCGCAATTCGCCGAAGCGCTGGGTGCCGCTCTGCAGATGGTAGAGGATCACGCCCTTCCACTTGCCGTCGATCAGATCCAGCGTCGCTTCGACCGAGCAGCCCGGGCGCCGGGCAAAATTGCGCCGTTTCATGCGTGTTCCCCAATAGTATCCAAACAGGGACTATACCCCCGAATTTACAGTACTTGCCAAATTGGAGCTAGCGGGACAGTTAGCAGGCCAGGCGCGCCCATGCCAAGCTGCGCGCATCTGATGGAGACAAGCCATGAAAGCCGTCGGCTACAAGAAATCGCTTCCGATCGAGGATCAGGATGCGCTGATCGATTTCGAAACCGCAAAGCCCGAGCCCGGAGGGCGCGACATCCGCGTCGCCGTGAAGGCGATCTCGGCCAATCCGGTCGATTACAAGGTGCGCAAGCGCGCAGCGCCGCCCGAGGGCGAGACCAAGATCCTGGGTTATGACGCGGCCGGCGTGGTCGATGCCGTCGGGCCCGAGGTCACGCTGTTCAAGCCGGGCGACGAGGTGTTCTACGCAGGCTCGATCCTGCGCCAGGGGACCAATTCCGAATTCCATCTGGTCGACGAGCGCATCGTCGGCAACAAGCCGAAGAGCCTCTCGTTCGCGCAAGCCGCTGCCCTTCCCCTCACCTCCATCACCGCCTGGGAATTGCTGTTCGATCGGCTCGGCGCGGTGCCCGGCAAGAGCGTCGATCCGCGTACGCTATTGATCACGGGCGGCGCCGGCGGCGTCGGCTCGATACTGATCCAGCTCGCCCGCCGCCTCACCGGATTGACGGTGGTTGCGACCGCGACGCGGCCGGACTCGCAGAAATGGTGCCTCGATCTCGGCGCGCATGCGGTGATCGACCACGGAAAACCGATGAAGGAGCAGATCGAGAAGCTCAAGCTGCCGCCGGTCGCGCTGGTGGCGAGCCTCACCTTCACCGATCAGCACTACAAGGCGATCGCCGAGTTCATGGCGCCGCAGGGCCGGTTCGGCCTGATCGACGATCCCCCGGAATTCACCATGGGCACGTTCAAGGGCAAGGCGATCTCGGTGCACTGGGAATCGATGTTCACGCGCTCCTCGTTCCAGACATCAGACATGATCGCGCAGCATCATCTGCTGAACGACGTCGCCGACCTCATCGACAAGGGCGTGCTGCGTACCACGCTCGACCAGACTTTCGGCACGATCAACGCTGCCAACCTCAAGCGCGCGCATGCGCTGCTCGAGAGCGGCAAGTCGCGCGGCAAGATCGTGCTGGAGGGGTGGTAGGCGAAGGCCTCGTAGGGTGGGTTAGCGCAGCGTAACCCACCTCTTCTGCGTCCGCGGATAGTACCAGTGGTGGGTTACGCCGAGCAGATGCGCTTCGCGCATCTGCTCGGCTAACCCACCCTACCGCCTCACCTAGGCGATGGTATTGACGATGCCGCCCTCGGCCCGCAGCGCCGCACCGTTGGTCGCGGACGCTTGCTTCGACGCAACATAGACCACCATGTTGGCGATCTCGTCGACACTGGCGAAGCGTTGCAACAGCGAGCTCGGGCGATGCTGCTTGACGAAATTGGCGGCGGCCTCGTCCACGGACTGACCGTTCTGCTTCGCGAGATCTTTCACAAAAGTCTCGACGCCCTCCGACATGGTCGGGCCCGGCAGCACGGAATTGACGGTGACGCCGGTGCCGCGGGTAAGCTGCGCAAGACCGCGCGCGACCGAGAGCTGGGCCGTCTTGCTCATGCCGTAGTGGATCATCTCGACGGGAATGTTGAGCCCGGACTCCGATGAGATGAAGACGATGCGGCCCCAGTTGCGCTTGAGCATGCCCTTCAGATAAGCGCGCGACAACCGCACGCCGCTCATGACGTTGACTTCGAAGAAGCGGCTCCAGTCCTCGTCCGGAATCTCGAAGAAATCCTTGGGCTCGAAGATGCCGGCGTTGTTGATGAGGATGTCGACCTCTGGCAGCGCCGCAACGAGCGCCTTGCAGCCCGCCGCGGTCGAGACGTCGGCAGCGATACCGCGCACCTTCGCGCCCGTCCCTTCCAGCTTGCGCACGGCGGCATCGACCTTGTCCTGGCCGCGCCCGTTGATCACGACACTCGCGCCGGAGGCCGCGAGGCCTTTGGCGATGGCGTGGCCGATGCCGGCCGTCGAGCCGGTTACGAGGGCGGTCTTTCCGGAAAGGTCGATGTTCATGTCTCATCTCCATCAATGTCGGTGGAGATATCGGGCGCTCGACATGAGACCGCAATTGGCGCTCACTCAGGCGTGAGGAAGGCATGGACTCGTCGTCACGGCGAAAGCCGGGACGATACCGCAAGCACCGATAAGGTACGGCGCCGGCCAAAAAAAAGCGGCGCCCGAAGGCGCCGCTCTCGAATTCAATGCCGATCGGCTTACGCCGCCTCGGCTTCCTTCTCCTGCACCGGACCGGAATCCTGGCCCTTGGCATCGACGTCGCGATCGACGAACTCTATCACGGCCATCGCGGCATTGTCGCCGTAGCGGAAGCCGGCCTTGATGATGCGGGTGTAGCCGCCCTGACGGTCCTTGTAGCGAGGCGCCAGCACGTCGAACAGCTTCTTGACCTGGTCCTTGTCGCGCATCTCGGAGATGGCCTGGCGGCGCATGGCCAGCCCACCCTTCTTGCCGAGGGTGACGAGCTTCTCGACGATCGGACGCAATTCCTTCGCCTTCGGCAGCGTGGTGACGATCTGCTCGTGCTTGATCAGCGCGGCGCACATATTGGCGAACATCGCGCGGCGATGCTCGGCAGTGCGATTGAGCTTCCGATGAACCTTGCCGTGACGCATGTGACTATTCCTTACGTAAAAACTGCCGCGACGGTTCGTCGGACATGTTGCTCAGGTGGGCTGCCTGCGTTCGCCCGCTAAAGCGCGATGAACTCGCGCTTTAGCCTGTCGTAGCTCGGATCAGTAGTGATCCTCGAAGCGCTTGGCGAGCTCGTCGATGTTCTCCGGCGGCCAGCCCGGCACTTCCATGCCGAGATGCAGACCCATCTGGGCCAGCACTTCCTTGATCTCGTTCAGCGACTTGCGGCCGAAGTTCGGAGTGCGGAGCATTTCCGCCTCGCTCTTCTGCACGAGGTCGCCGATGTAGACGATGTTGTCGTTCTTCAAGCAGTTGGCCGAACGCACCGACAGCTCGAGCTCGTCCACCTTCTTGAGGAAGGCCGGGTTGAAGGCGAGGTCCGGGATGATCTCCTGGGCAACTTCCTTGCGCGGCTCTTCGAAGTTGACGAACACGTTGAGCTGATCCTGCAGGATGCGCGCGGCGTAAGCCACGGAGTCATCCGGCGAGATCGCGCCGTTGGTCTCGATCGTCATGGTCAGCTTGTCGTAGTCGAGGATCTGGCCCTCGCGGGTGTTCTCGACCTTGTAGGAGACCTTGCGGACCGGCGAGTACAGGCTGTCAACAGGGATCAGGCCGATCGGCGCGTCCTCGGGGCGGTTGCGCTCGGCGGGCACGTAGCCCTTGCCGGTGGCGACCGTGAACTCCATGCGGATCTCCGCGCCCTCGTCGAGGGTGCAGATCTGCAGATCGGGGTTCAGCACCACGACGTCGCCGACGGTCTGGATGTCGCCGGCGGTGACGACGCCCGGGCCCTGCTTCTTCACGACCATGCGCTTGGGGCCTTCGCCCTGCATCTTGATCGAGATGTCCTTGATGTTGAGCACGATGTCGGTGACGTCCTCACGAACGCCAGCGATCGAGGAGAACTCGTGCAGCACGCCGTCGATGTGCACCGACTGCACTGCCGCGCCCTGGAGCGAGGAGAGCAGGATGCGGCGCAGCGCGTTGCCGAGCGTCTGGCCGAAGCCGCGCTCGAGCGGCTCGGCGACGATGGTCGCGAAACGGTTCGAATCGCTGCCGGGCGTGACCTGGAGCTTGTTCGGTCGAATCAGTTCTTGCCAATTTTTCTGGATCGTCACTGTTTCACCCATACAGGCCAGTCAATTTGAAAGCTCAAATACTGGCGTTGGAGAAAGGCCGCGGATCATTCCCGCGGCTTCTTAGAAAAGTCATTGCGGGCGCCAATGCGCCCGCAACTCGAAATCAAACGCGCCGACGCTTGCGGGGACGGCAACCGTTGTGCGGGATCGTGGTCACGTCACGGATCGAGGTGACGGTGAAGCCCGCGGCCTGAAGCGCGCGGAGCGCCGACTCGCGGCCCGAACCGGGACCTGCGACTTCGACTTCCAGCGTGCGCATGCCGTGCTCCTGCGCCTTCTTGGACACATCCTCGGCGGCAACCTGCGCGGCGTACGGGGTCGACTTGCGCGAGCCCTTGAAGCCCATCGTGCCGGCGGAAGACCAGGCAATCGTGTTGCCCTGCGCGTCGGTGATGGTGATGGTCGTGTTGTTGAACGACGAGTTCACGTGCGCGACGCCGGAGGCGATGTTCTTGCGCTCACGACGACGAACGCGGGTGGCTTCCTTGCCCATAGAGTACCTTTCCTGAAGATCTCAAACGCCGCCGTAATGCCAGCGGCTACACCTGTGGAACGAAAGGCGCGTGGCGAACGGGTCATCCCTGTTCGCCACACGCCGCGATTGGATTCGAAACTTACTTCTTCTTGCCGGCGATGGCCTTGGCCGGACCCTTGCGCGTGCGCGCATTGGTGTGGGTGCGCTGGCCGCGTACCGGCAGGCCGCGACGATGACGCAGGCCGCGATAGCAGCCGAGGTCCATCAGACGCTTGATGTTGATGCCGACCTCACGACGCAGGTCGCCCTCGACGAGATAGTCGCGGTCGATCACTTCGCGGATCTGGAGCACTTCGGCGTCGCTCAGCTGATTGACGCGACGATCCACGGGGATCTTCACCTTCTCCAGGATCTCACCGGCGATCTTCTGACCGATGCCATGGATATACTGGAGCGCGATCAGCACGCGCTTGTTGGTCGGGATGTTCACGCCGGCAATACGGGCCACGGCCTTCTCTCCTGTTGCCGATCCCTCGTCAGGAACCGGTCTTTAAGTGCTTGGTTTCTCGGGCAGGTGTTCACAAACGCGAACACGACGCCCACCCCTGGTCTTCCTGGGGCCCGGCATCGTTTGAAACTATCCGACTTGGATGCGGGGCTTATTAGGGGATTCCAGGGGCTTTCGTCAACCGCTGCTAGCGCTTAGCTCGCTTTTTCGTGACCTTTTTTGCGGCCTTTTTGGCACCCTTTTTGACAGCCTTCTTGGCGGTCTTTTGGGCTGCCTTTTTCGCCGCTTTCTTGCCGGCTTTCTTGGCCGTCTTCTTGGGGCCCCTCACCGCCGTCTTGGCGGCCTTTTTGGCCGATTTGGCGGGTTTTTTGGTCGTTTTGGAGGGCTGTTTGGCTGTTTTCCTGGCTTTCTTGCTCGCCTTCTTGCTGGCCTTGGCCTTCTTGGCCGGGCCCGCCTTGGCTGCGCTTTTGGCGTGGGTCTTGGGCTCGACTGCCCCTAACGCCAGGAGCTGGCGATGAATGGCGCGGGTGACCTCGTCGATGGCCATCATACCGTCGATGGTCGAGAGCTTGCGCCGCTCGGAATAGTAGTGAATCAGCGGTTCCGTCTGGTTGCGGTAGCTGGCTAAGCGCTTGGTCAGGACCTCCGGCGTGTCGTCGAGTCGGACCTCCTCCCCGCGCTCACGCATCTGGGCGACGCGGGTCTCGACACGGTTCAGCAGCGCGCTCTCGTTGACGCGGAGCTCGATCACGGCGTCGAGCTTGAGGTGCTTGTGCTTGAGCAGCTCGTCCAGCGCCTCGGCCTGCGGCACGGTGCGCGGGAAACCGTCGAGGATGAAACCGTTCTTGGCGTCCGGCTGGTCGATCCGATCGGAGATGATTCCGACCACGACCTCGTCGGGTACGAGACCACCGCTGGCCATGATCTCCTTGGCCTTCAGCCCGACCGGCGTACCGGCCGCAACCGCGGCACGCAGCATCTCGCCGGTCGAGAGCTGGACGATGCCATAGCGTTGCACCAGCAACTGCGCCTGGGTCCCCTTGCCCGACCCCGGCGGTCCCAGAAGTATAATTCTCATCGGCGTACGCCCCCCGGATTGGTGAGCGATACGTCGCGCACCTGTGTTTTGATATCAAGAGCGGTGCAAACCACAACCAGCGCCCCACCGCCATTGATCATCATACTATAAGGCAGCCCGATCCCGTAAAGCTCGAAGACCTCCGGAATCAACTGCAACACAGTCAGGTAGACGGCTCCGACGACTGTCGTCAATGACACGACGCGGTCGAGATAGTCGGCGGTCGCCTCGCCCGGCGCGACACCGGGAATCGTGCCGTCGCGCGCGGCCAGGGATTTGGCCGCGTGCTCGGGATCGACGACGTAGGCCGTGTAGATGAAGGCCAGCACAAAGATCGCAACCGATCCAAGCACCAGATGGGCCAGCATGCCAAAACCAAGGTGCCGGTAGGCGGCGGCGACCCACGGCGTATCGGCACCAAAGACGTAGGCCAAACCGGCCACCGGCAGAAACAGGATCCAGGGCGCCACCGTGGCCGGCACCAGAAAACCTGCGCTGTTGATCTTGATCGGGAGAATCGCTGCTCGCGCGGGCAGCAGGCGATCTCCGAGTCTGCGCTCGGCGAACTCGACGCCGACATTGCGTCGCGCACCCTCGACGAAGACGATCAGGGCGATGACCCCGATCCAGACGATCGCGTGGACCAGCACGACACTGCCGGATACCTGGCCGTCCTGCAGAAGGCGTGCGATGCCGGCGATGTCGACCGGGACATGAACGAGAATATTGACGCTGAGCAGCAGCGCCAGGCCATTGCCGATGCCGTGGCGGGTGATCTGTTCGCTGAGCCAGACCAGGACGAACACGCCACCCACGATCGAGGCCGTGGCCGCGAGCACGGGCCATTCGTCGGGATCGGGGACCAGCGCCGGAATTGTCCGAATGGTCGAGGCGTAGCCGTAGGCCTGGAAGGTGGTGAAGACCAGAGTCACGATCAGCGTGTAGCCGGAGATCCTGCGCCGGCCGCGCTCGCCCGATCTCTCGAGCGAACTCAAGCGCCGCGATACCAGCGAAACAAGCCGGACGACGATCGCGGCCGTCAGATAGGGAAGGATACCGAGCGCGAAGATCGAAAAGCGAACCACATGTTCGCCTGAGAACGACGGGCCCGGCGCCCCCATCCCGACGAACGGGACCTGGGTGCCGAGCCTGAAGAGGAGCAGCGCGCCAATCGTGAAAGCGATCCGGCGCGCGAGCTCCCTTCTCATCTACGGCGGCCGCGCAGCTTCGACTTGCGGATCAGGCCTTCGTACTGATGCGCCAGCAGATAACCCTGCACCTGTGCCACCGTGTCCATGGTGACGCTGACCACGATCAGCAGCGAGGTGCCGCCGAAGTAGAACGGCACCGAGGCGTAGGAGATCAGGATCTCCGGGATCAAGCAGACGATCGCCAGATAGACCGCGCCGAGCACGGTGATGCGCGAGAGCACGTAGTCGATATATTCCGCGGTACGCTCGCCGGGACGGATGCCCGGAATGAAGCCGCCGTGCTTCTTCAGATTGTCCGCGGTCTCGGTCGGGTTGAACACGATCGCGGTGTAGAAGAAGGCGAAGAACACGATCAGCGCCAGATACATGATCAGGAACAGCGGACGGCCATGGCCGAGCTGGGTCGTGATCCACTGGAACCATTCCGGCCCGCTGCCCGCGTTGAAGTTCGCTACCGTGGTCGGCAGCAGCAGCAGCGAGGACGCGAAGATCGGCGGGATCACGCCGGAGGTGTTGAGCTTGAGCGGCAGATGCGAGGACTGGCCCTCGAACATCTTGTTGCCGACCTGGCGCTTCGGATACTGGATCAGGAGGCGGCGCTGCGCGCGCTCCATGAACACGATAAAGGCGATCACGGCGACCGCCATGATGATGACGACCAGGATCAGGCCGGTCGACATCGCGCCCTGACGGCCGAGCTCGAGCATGTTGGCGAGCGCGGCGGGCAGTTCGGCGACGATGCCGGCGAGAATGATCAGCGAGATGCCGTTGCCGATGCCGCGCGAGGTGATCTGCTCGCCCAGCCACATCAGGAACATGGTGCCGCCGGTCAGCGTGATCGCGGTGGACAGGCGGAAGAACAGGCCGGGGTCGCTGACGACGTTGCCGGCGCCCTCGAGGCCCACCGCGATGCCGTAGGACTGGAACGCGGCCAGGATCACCGTGAGATAGCGGGTGTACTGGTTCAGCAGCTTGCGGCCGGACTCGCCTTCCTTCTTCAGCGCCTCGAGTTGCGGCGAGACGGTGGTGAGGAGCTGGATGATGATCGAGGCCGAGATATACGGCATGATGTTCAAGGCGAAGATCGCCATGCGGTGGATGCCGCCGCCGGCGAACATGTTGAACATGCCGAGGATGCCGCCCGCCTGGGAGCGGAACACCTGCTCCCAGATATTGGGATCGATGCCGGGGAGCGGGATGTAGGTCCCGAGCCGATAAACGAGCAGCGCACCCAGGGTGAACCAGATGCGCTTCTTCAGTTCGTCAGCCTTGGCAAACGCACCGAAATTGAGATTGGCTGCCAGTTGTTCCGCTGCAGAGGCCATCTTGGACTTTCTCCCGCCGCCTATTGCGCCGTCATGCCCGCGGCCGGGCTACATTATACCGGACACCGGACATTATCTGGGGCTCGGCTTCGATAAGTCCACGTCCCGCACGCGTAAAGGCCCGCGAGCCGCGGGCCAATGACGCAGTTGTTACGCCGCCTCGCCTTCTTCCTTGGCAGGGGCGAGGATCTTCACCGAGCCGCCGGCCTTCTCGACCGCGGCGATCGCGGTCTTGGTGGCGCCGTGGACTTCGATGTTGAGCTTGGACTTGAGCTCGCCGCGGCCGAGCAGCCGCAGGCCACCCTTGGGCCGGCGCAGCACGCCGCCCTTCACCAAGGCCTCGACGTTCACGACGCTGCCGGCGTCGATCTTCTTGGCATCGACCGCTTCCTGGAGCCGGTCGAGATTGATCTCGGCGAACTCGACACGGAAGATGTTGTTGAAGCCGCGCTTGGGCAGACGGCGATGCATCGGCATCTGGCCGCCTTCGAAACCCTTGATGCGCACGCCCGAACGCGCGGTCTGACCCTTGCCGCCGCGGCCGGACTGCTTGCCCTTGCCCGAACCGATGCCACGGCCGACGCGCATGCGCTTCTTGCGCGAGCCGGCGTTGTCGGCGATATCGCTGAGCTTCATCGCCCTTCTCCTTATTTACTTCTCGTCGACGATGCGGACGAGATGGTGAACCTTCTCGATCATGCCACGGACTGCCGGGGTGTCCTGCAGTTCGCTGGTGCGACCGATCTTGTTGAGCTTGAGCCCGATCAGCGTCGAGCGCTGCGAGTGATGGCGCCGGATCGCGCTGCCGGTCTGCTCGAGCTTGATCGTCTTGCTGGCCTTGGCCATGGGAGTCTACTCCAGAGCTTCCGTTAGTCGGCAGCCGCCTCGGCATCACCACCGATACGGCGGGACTGCAGAGTGGACACCTTGATGTTGCGGCGGGCTGCGACCGAACGCGGCGAATCCTGATGCTTCAGCGCGTCGAAGGTCGCGCGAACCATGTTGTAGGGGTTCGACGAGCCGATCGACTTGGCGACCACGTCCTGGACGCCGAGCGTCTCGAACACGGCGCGCATCGGGCCGCCGGCGATGATGCCGGTACCGGCGGGAGCTGCACGCAGGTAGACACGGCCCGCGCCATGACGGCCGGCGATGTCGTGATGGAGCGTGCGGCCCTCACGCAGCGAGACGCGGGTCAGGTTGCGCTTGGCGGACTCGGTGGCCTTGCGGATCGCCTCCGGCACTTCGCGCGCCTTGCCGTGACCGAAGCCGGCGCGGCCCTTCTGGTCGCCGATCACGACCAGCGCTGCGAAACCGAAGCGCTTGCCGCCCTTGACGACCTTGGCCACGCGGTTGATGTGGACGAGCTTGTCGACGAACTCGCTGTCGCGCTCCTCGCGCTCCCTGCGTTCACGTCCGCCGCCGCCGCGTTGATCGCGTCCACCACGTTGTTCGCGTTCTGCCATTTTTCCAATCCTTCAGAGGCTTGCGCCTCAATCCTCAAATTCTGTTAGAAGCTCAGCCCGCTCTCACGCGCTGCGTCGGCAAGAGCCTTGACGCGCCCGTGGTAGAGGTAGCTGCCGCGATCGAACACGACTTCCTTGACGCCCTTCTCGGCGGCGCGCTCGGCCAGCAGCTTGCCGACCGCCTTCGCCGCATCGATGTCGGCGCCGGTCTTGCCGCCGTCGCGCATCGACTTCTCGAGCGAAGAGGCAGAGGCCAGCGTCTCGCCCTTCAGGTCGTCGATGACCTGGGCGTAGATGTGCTTGGACGAGCGGAACACCGACAGACGCGGACGACCACCACCGGAGCGGCGCAGCTTCAGCCGCACACTCCGCTTGCGCCGGGCATTGGTAACCTTGGCTTTGGACATGACCGGCTCCGTTACTTCTTCTTGCCTTCCTTGCGGAAGATGAATTCGCCAACATACTTCACGCCCTTGCCCTTGTAGGGCTCCGGCGGGCGATAACCGCGGATCTCGGCCGCAACCTGGCCGACGCGCTGGATGTCGCTGCCCGTCACCGTGATCTCGGTCGGCTTCGGCACGGTGATCGTGATCCCCTCGGGGATCGTGTAGATCACGTCGTGGCTGTAGCCGAGCGCGAGCTGCAGGTTCTTGCCCTGCATCGCGGCGCGGTAACCGACGCCGGTGATCTCGAGCTTCTTCTCGAAGCCCTTGGTGACGCCTTCGACCAGATTCGCGACCTGGGCGCGAGCGGTACCGTAGAGCGCGCGGGCGCGATTGGTCTCGAGCCGCGGCTTGACCATGATCTGGCCGCTCTCGAGCTTCACCTCGACGTCGTCATGAACGACGAACTGAAGCTGGCCCTTCGGCCCCTTCATCTTGACGGTCTGCCCATCGACGGTCGCGGTCACACCCGACGGAACCGCCACAGGCCTTTTGCCAACACGTGACATGGATCAAAAATCCTTCTCAGAACACCGTGAAGAGGACTTCACCGCCCACATTCGCGTCGCGCGCGCTGTGGTCGGCCATGATCCCCTTCGGCGTCGACAACACCGAAATGCCGAGCCCGTTGTTGACCCGCGGCAGGTTCTTCACCGAGGCGTAGACGCGACGCCCGGGCTTGGAAACACGTTCGATCTCGCGGATGACGGGCTCGCCGTCGAAATACTTCAGCTCGATCTCGATCTCGCTGCGGCCCGAGGAGTGCTCGAGCGTGGCGTAACCGCGGATGTAGCCCTCGGACTTGAGGACCTCGAGCACGTTCTCGCGCATCTTCGAGCCAGGCGTGGAGACCTTGGTCTTGGAGCGCATCTGCGCGTTGCGGATACGGGTGATCAGATCGCTGATTGGATCGTGCGTAGACATCTAAACGACCCTCCTTACCAGCTGGACTTCACGAGGCCCGGGACCATGCCCTTGGAGCCAAGTTCGCGCAGCGCGATACGGGACAGCTTGTTCTTGCGGTAGTTCGAGCGCGGGCGGCCCGACAGCTCGCAGCGCAGGCGGATGCGGGTTGCCGACGAGTTGCGCGGCATTTCCGCCAGCTTCAACGTCGCAGCGAAACGCTCCTCCATCGGCAGCTTCTTGTCGGCGATGATCGCCTTCAACCGCTCGCGCTTGGCGGCGGCGTTCTTCACCATCCGCTTGCGCCGGTTGTTCTTCTCGACTGAACTCTTCTTTGCCATGCTTGGCTCCTGGGTATCCGCGTTTGAGAGGCTTTAGGTCAGCGTCTCACTGCCGGAACGGGAAATTGAAAGCGGTCAACAAGGCCCTCGCCTCTTCGTCGGTCTTGGCCGTGGTGCAGACGGTGATGTCCATGCCGCGGGCTTCCGTGACCTTGTCGAAGTCGATCTCGGGGAAAATGATGTGCTCCTTGATGCCGAGCGAGTAGTTGCCGCGGCCGTCGAAGCTCTTCGGGTTCAGGCCGCGGAAGTCGCGGACGCGCGGCAGCGCGACCGTCACCAGGCGATCGATGAACTCGTACATGTGGGCCTTGCGCAGCGTGACCTTGCAGCCGATCGGCTGGTTCTCACGCAGCTTGAAGGTCGCGATCGCGATACGCGAATAGGTCACGATCGCCTTCTGGCCGGCGATCTGGGTCAGCTCGGCAGCGGCGGTCTCGGCCTTCTTGCGATCGTTGACGGAGTCGCCAACGCCCATGTTCAGCACGACCTTGTCCAGACGCGGAACCTGCATGACGTTCTCATAACCGAACTTCTCGGTCATGGCCGTGCGGATCTTCGCATCGTATTCCGCGCGCAGGCGCGGCGTGTAAGCGGCCTCAGCCATCGATCTCAGCTCCCGAGCTCTTGGCGATGCGGACCTTCTTGCCGTCCGCCAGAATCTTGAATCCGACGCGGGTCGGCTTTCCGTCCTTGCCGACATACGCGATGTTGGACAGTTGGATCGGCGACTCCTTCGAGATGATGCCGCCCTCCTGGGCCTGCGTCTGCTTCTGATGACGCTTGACCATGTTGATGCCGCGCACGAGCGCCGTGCCGGCGTCGGGACGCACTTCGAACACTTCGCCGGTGCGGCCCTTGTCGCGGCCGGTCAGCACGACGACCTTGTCGCCCTTGCGGATCTTGGCAGCCATCACAGCACCTCCGGCGCGAGCGAGATGATCTTCATGTGGTTCTTCGCGCGCAGCTCGCGCGGCACGGGCCCGAAGATACGGGTGCCGACCGGCTCGGACTGGTTGTTGATCAGAACGGCGGCGTTGCGGTCGAAGCGGATGACCGAACCGTCGGCGCGGCGGATGTCCTTGCGGACGCGCACCACGACGGCCTTCATCACGTCGCCCTTCTTCACCTTGCCACGCGGAATTGCTTCCTTGATCGAAACGACGATGATGTCGCCGATCGTGGCGTAGCGGCGCTTGGAGCCCCCGAGCACCTTGATACACATGACACGGCGTGCGCCAGAATTGTCGGCCACGTCGAGGTTGGTCTGCATCTGAATCATTGATGCACCTCGTCCTCTTCTCTTTGCGCCAGCCCAGCCGGCGCTCAACATTTCCCTGAAGTCAGTCGGCTAAAGCCAACAGATCAGGCGCTTTTCTTGTGTTCGCCCCGGATCACGACCCAGCGCTTCAACTTCGAAATCGGCTTCGATTCCTCGATCCACACCATGTCGCCCGGCTTGAACTCGTTGCTCTCGTCGTGCGCGTGGTAGTTCTTCGAACGGCGGATCGTCTTCTTGTAGATCGGGTGCGTGAAGCGGCGATCGACGCGCACCACGATGGTCTTGGCTTGCTTGTCGCTGACGACCACGCCCTGCAAAGTACGTTTCGGCATCTTCGTAAGCCTCTTACTTCTTCTTCGCGCGCGTCTGCGCGGCGACGGTCTTGATCCGGGCGATGTCACGGCGGGCCTCGCGCAGGCGCGAGGTGTTCTCGAGCTGCCCGGTGGCGCGCTGGAAGCGCAGGTTGAAGCGCTCCTTCTTCAGGTTCAGGACGGCGTCGTCCTGCTGGTCGGGGCTCATCGCGCGGATGTCTTCGATCTTCATCTGGGCCATGGCCATTACTCCGCAATGCGCTCGACGAAGCGCGTCTTGATCGGCAGCTTGGCGGCCGCCAGGGTCAGCGCCTCTCGCGCCGTCTGGGTGTTGACGCCGTCGATCTCGAACAGCACCCGGCCCGGCTTGACGCGCGCGACCCACAATTCCGGCGAACCCTTGCCGGAGCCCATGCGGACTTCGGCCGGCTTCTTCGACACCGGAACGTCGGGGAACACGCGGATCCAGACGCGGCCGGCGCGCTTCATGTGGCGGGTCAGCGCGCGGCGAGCGGCTTCGATCTGGCGCGCGGTGACGCGCTCAGGCTCGGTCGCCTTCAGGCCGAACTGGCCGAACGCCAACGTCGCGCCCGAAGACGCAACGCCGTGGATGCGGCCCTTATGCGCCTTCCGGAACTTCGTTTTCTTAGGTTGCATCATGGCTTTAAGCCCTCAAATTCCTGTGCGGCTTTAGGCTGCAGCCGTATCGCGGCGCTGACGGCCACCACGATCACCACTGCCACCCGTCTCGCCTTCGGCCATTCTCTTGTCCTGGGCCATCGGATCGTGCTCGAGGATCTCGCCCTTGAAGATCCAGACCTTGACGCCGCAGGTGCCGAAGGTCGTGAACGCGGTCGCAACGCCGTAGTCGATGTCGGCGCGCAGCGTGTGCAGCGGCACGCGACCTTCGCGATACCACTCCATGCGCGCGATTTCCGCACCGCCCAGACGTCCCGAGCAGTTGATGCGGATGCCTTCCGCGCCGAGACGCATCGCCGACTGAACGGCGCGCTTCATGGCACGGCGGAACGCCACGCGGCGCTCGAGCTGCTGCGCGATCGACTCGGCCACCAGCGTCGCATCGAGTTCCGGCTTGCGGATCTCGACGATGTTGATGACGACGTCGGACGAGGTGATGTCCGCGACCTTCTTGCGCAGCTTGTCGATGTCGGCGCCCTTCTTGCCGATCACCACGCCCGGACGAGCCGAGTGGATGGTGACGCGGCACTTCTTGTGCGGACGCTCGATCACGATGCGGGCGACGGCCGCCTGCTTGAGCTCCTTGTGCAGGATCTCACGGATCTTGACGTCCTCGTGCAGCAGCTTGCCGTATTCCTGCTTGCCGGCGAACCAGCGGGAATCCCAGGTGCGGTTGATGCCGAGACGCAGACCGATCGGATTGATCTTTTGACCCATCGTGTTCTCCTGCGCCCTTAAGCGGCTGCTTCGGCTTCGACCTGACGAACGATGATCGTCAGCTGCGAAAATGGTTTGTAGACACGGCCCGAACGGCCACGGCCACGAGCGGCGAAGCGCTTCATCACGAGGCCGTTGCCGACGAAGGCCTGAGCCACGACGAGATCGTCGACGTCGAGATCGTGGTTGTTCTCGGCATTGGCGATAGCCGATTCCAGGCACTTCTTCACGTCGACCGCGATCCGCTTGCGCGAAAACTGCAGATCGGCGAGCGCAGCAGCTGCCTTCCGGCCGCGAATGAGCTGGGCGACCAGGTTGAGCTTCTGCGGGCTCACCCGCAGCATCCGGGCGACCGCCTTGGCCTCGTTCTCGGCGAGGCTCCGTTCGCGCTTAGGTTTGCTCATCGTTTAATCCTCAAGCCTTCTTGGCTTTCTTGTCGCCGGAGTGGCCATGGAAGGTCCGGGTCGGCGAGAACTCGCCGAACTTGTGACCAACCATTTCCTCGTTGACGGCCACCGGCACGTGCTTCTGACCGTTGTAGACGCCGAAGGTCAGGCCGACGAACTGCGGCAGGATCGTCGAGCGACGGCTCCAGATCTTGATGACGTCGTGACGGCCGGACGCGCGGGCGGCATCTGCCTTCTTGAGCAGAGAACCCTCGACGAACGGGCCTTTCCAGACTGAACGAACCATGTCCGGCGTTCCTTACTTCTTCCGCTTGTGGCGGCTTAGGAGAATGAATTTGTTGGTCGACTTATTGGTGCGGGTCTTCTTGCCCTTGGTCGGCTTGCCCCACGGGGTGACCGGGTGGCGGCCGCCCGAGGTACGACCTTCACCACCGCCGTGCGGATGGTCGATCGGGTTCATCGAAACACCGCGGTTATGCGGCTTGCGGCCCAGCCAACGGTTGCGGCCGGCCTTGCCGATCGAGGTGTTCATGTGATCCGGGTTCGACACCGCGCCGATCGTGCCGCGGCAACGGCCGTGCACCAGGCGCTGCTCGCCCGAGTTCAGGCGGATGATCACGTAGTCCTGGTCGCGGCCGACGAGCTGGGCATAGGTGCCGGCGGAACGGGCGAGCTGGCCGCCCTTCCCGATCTTGACCTCGATGTTGTGGATGATCGTGCCGACCGGCATGTTGCCGAGCGGCATGACGTTGCCCGGCTTCACGTCGACGTAGTTGCCGGCGATGATGGTGTCACCCACGGCCAGGCGCTGCGGCGCCAGGATGTAGGCCTGCTCGCCGTCCTGATACTTGATCAGCGCGATGAAGCCGGTGCGGTTCGGATCATACTCGAGACGCTCGACGGTCGCGGGGACGTCGATCTTCTCGCGCTTGAAATCCACGGTGCGCAGCGTCTTCTTGTGGCCACCGCCACGGAAGCGCACGGTGATGCGACCGGTGTTGTTGCGGCCGCCCGAGGAGTGCTTGCCCTCGGTGAGCGCCTTGACCGGCTTGCCCTTGTAGAGGGCCGAACGATCGACCATGACCAGCTGGCGCTGGCCCGGCGTCGTAGGATTGAATGTCTTCAGTGCCATCGTCGTACGACCTTACAGACCGGTGGTGACGTCGATCCGGTGGCCCTCTTCGAGGGTCACGATCGCGCGCTTGGTGTTCGACTGCGAGCCGAGATTGCCGCGGAAGATCTTGGTCTTGCCCTTGCGGACCAGCGTGTTGACGCTCTTGACCTTGACGTCGAACAGCTTCTCGATCGCTTCCTTGATCTGCGGCTTGGTCGCCTTGGCGGCCACCTTGAACAGCACCTTGTTGTGCTCCGAGGCGATCGTGGCCTTTTCGGTCACGACCGGCGACAGGATCACGTCGTAGTGGCGAGCCTCGATGTTCTTCGTCATTTGAAGCGCGCCTCCAGCGCATCGATGGCGGCCTTGGTCAGAACGAGCTTCTGACGGCGCAGGATGTCGTAGACGTTGATGCCCTGGATCGGCAGCACGTCCATGTTCGGGATGTTGCGGGCCGCAGCGGCGAAGCCGTTGTTGAGCTCGGCGCCGTCGATGATCAGCGCGTTGGTCAGACCCAGACCCGAGAAGTGACCGAGCAGCGCCTTGGTCTTGGCGGCTTCCAGCGCGGCCTTCTCGATCACGACGAGATCGCCGTCCTTGGCCTTGGCCGAGAGCGCATGCTTCAGCGCCAGCGCGCGGACCTTCTTCGGCAGGTCGGTGGCGTGCGAACGCACCACCGGACCGAAGGCACGGCCGCCGCCGCGGAACTGCGGCACGCGGGCCGAGCCGTGACGAGCACCGCCGGTGCCCTTCTGCTTGTACATCTTCTTGCCGGTGCGCCAGATCTCGGCGCGGCCCTTGGCCTTGTGGGTGCCGGCCTGACGCTTGTTGAGCTGCCACTGCACGCAACGCGCAATGATGTCCTGACGCGGCTCGAGGCCGAAAATGGTGTCGGACAGCTGGACCGAGCCGGCTTCCTTACCTTCGAGGGTGGTGACCTTCAATTCCATCTCACGCACCCTCCTGCTGGGCCGCAGCCTCGGCTTCGCCACCGGCAACCTTAAACTTGCCGGGCTTCGGAGCTTCCTTCGGCAGCGGCTTCTTGACGGCGTCGCGCACGCGGATCCAGCCACCCTTGGAGCCGGGAACGGCGCCTTCGACGAGGATCAGGCCGCGCTCGACATCGAGCTGAACGACGCGAAGGTTGAGCGTGGTGATGCGGTCGACACCCATGTGGCCGGGCATCTTCTTGTTCTTCCAGGTCTTGCCGGGGTCCTGACGGCCACCGGTCGAACCGATCGAGCGGTGCGAGACCGAAACGCCGTGGGTGGCGCGCAGACCGCCGAAGTTCCAGCGCTTCATGCCGCCGGCGAAGCCCTTACCGACCGAGGTGCCGGTGACGTCGACGAACTGGCCGACGACGAAGTGGTCGGCCAGGATCTCGGCGCCGACCGGGATCATGGCATCCGCGGTGACGCGGAATTCCTCGACCTGCCGCTTCGGCTCGACTTTGGCGACCGCGAACTGGCCGCGCTCCGCCTTGGGCATGTAAACGGTCTTGCGGCTGCCAGAACCAAGCTGGAGCGCGACGTAACCGTTCTTCTCTTCGGTACGGTGGCCCACGACCTGGCAATTGCCGAGCTTCAGCACGGTCACGGGGATATGTTCGCCGGCCTCAGTAAAGACCCGCGTCATCCCGACCTTTTGTGCGATCACTCCGGAGCGCATCGGCTTGCTTCCTGTTCTTTCTGTCCGCTTGCGCGAACGGGATCCAAAAATCTTAGAGCTTGATCTCGACGTCGACACCGGCGGCCAGGTCGAGCTTCATCAAAGCATCGACGGTCTGCGGGGTCGGATCGACGATATCGAGCAAGCGCTTGTGAGTGCGCATCTCGAACTGCTCGCGGCTCTTCTTGTCGACGTGGGGCGAACGGTTGACGGTGAACTTCTCGATGCGGGTGGGCAGCGGAATGGGTCCGCGGACCTGCGCGCCGGTGCGCTTCGCCGTGTTCACGATCTCGCGGGTCGACGTATCGAGGATACGATGGTCGAACGCCTTGAGACGGATACGAATGTTTTGGCCGTTCATTGCCGTGGTCTCTCTTCAGTGGGGTGGCGAATAGCGAATAGCGAATGTCACCATTCGCTACTCGCCGATCCCTGTTCTCGTAATTACTCGATGATCGAGGCGACGACGCCGGCGCCGACGGTGCGGCCGCCTTCGCGGATCGCGAAGCGGAGCTTCTCTTCCATCGCGATCGGCACGATCAGGTGCACTTCCATCGCGATGTTGTCGCCCGGCATCACCATCTCGGTGCCTTCCGGCAGGTGCACGACACCGGTCACGTCGGTGGTGCGGAAGTAGAACTGCGGACGGTAGTTGGTGAAGAACGGGGTGTGGCGACCGCCCTCTTCCTTGGTGAGGATGTAAGCCTCAGCCTTGAACTTGGTGTGCGGCTTGACCGAACCCGGCTTGCACAGCACCTGGCCGCGCTCGACGTCTTCGCGCTTGGTACCGCGGAGCAGCGCACCGATGTTGTCGCCGGCCTGGCCCTGATCGAGCAGCTTGCGGAACATTTCGACGCCGGTGACGGTGGTCTTCTGGGTCGCACGGAGACCGACGATCTCGATTTCCTCGCCGACCTTGACGATGCCGCGCTCGACACGGCCGGTCACGACGGTACCGCGGCCCGAGATCGAGAACACGTCTTCAACCGGCATCAGGAACGGCTGGTCGATCGGACGCTCCGGCTGCGGGATGTACTCGTCGACGTTCTTCATCAGCTCGAGGATGGCGTCGTGGCCGAGCTTCTTGTCGGAATCTTCGAGAGCGGCGAGCGCCGAACCCTTGATGATCGGGATCTTGTCGCCCGGGAAGTCGTACTTCGAGAGCAGCTCGCGGACTTCGAGCTCGACGAGCTCAAGCAGTTCCGGATCGTCGACCATGTCGCACTTGTTGAGGAACACGACGAGTGCGGGCACGCCGACCTGGCGGGCGAGCAGGATGTGCTCGCGGGTCTGCGGCATCGGGCCGTCAGCGGCCGACACGACCAGGATCGCACCGTCCATCTGGGCGGCGCCGGTGATCATGTTCTTGACGTAGTCGGCGTGGCCGGGGCAGTCGACGTGGGCGTAGTGGCGGTTCGGCGTCTCGTACTCGACGTGCGCGGTCGAGATGGTGATGCCACGCGCCTTCTCTTCCGGCGCCTTGTCGATCTGATCGTACGCGGTGAACGTCGCACCGCCGGCTTCGGCGAGAACCTTGGTGATCGCCGCGGTCAGCGACGTCTTGCCATGGTCGACGTGACCGATGGTGCCGATGTTGCAGTGCGGCTTGTTACGTTCAAACTTTGCTTTGGCCATTTGACTCTCCGTTCAATCGTCAGTTCGTGACCGACGACAATCAGGCAAACTTCTTCTGGACTTCTGCCGACACGTTGGCCGGCGCTTCTGCGTAGTGGTCGAACTGCATGGTGAAGGTTGCGCGCCCCTGGCTCATCGAGCGCAGGTTATTCACGTAACCGAACATGTTCATGAGCGGCACCATCGCATTGATGACGTTGGCGTTGCCGCGCATGTCCTGACCCTGGATCTGACCGCGCCGCGAATTCAGGTCGCCGATGACCGAGCCGGTGTAGTCTTCCGGGGTCACCACTTCGACCTTCATGATCGGCTCGAGCAGGACGGACTTGCCCTTCTGCAAGGCTTCGCGGAATGCCGCGCGCGATGCGATTTCGAAGGCGAGCGCCGACGAGTCGACGTCGTGATACTTGCCGTCGACGAGCTGAACCTTGACGTCGACCACGGGGAAGCCCGCGACGACACCAGAGCTCATCACGCTGTTGAGGCCCTTTTCAACGCCGGGGATGTATTCCTTCGGAACCGCACCACCGACGATCTTGGATTCGAACTCGTAGCCCTTGCCGGGCTCGTTCGGCTCGACCACGATCGACACTTCCGCGAACTGACCGGTACCGCCGGTCTGCTTCTTGTGAGTGTACTTGACCTCGGCCTTCTTGGTGACGCGCTCACGGAACGCAACCTGGGGCGCGCCGATGTTGGCGTCGACCTTGTAGGTGCGGCGGAGAATGTCGACCTTGATGTCGAGGTGGAGTTCGCCCATGCCCTTGAGAATGGTCTGGCCGGACTCCTGGTCGGTCGACACGCGGAAGGACGGATCCTCCGCAGCGAGCTTGGCCAGAGCCACGCCCAGCTTTTCCTGGTCGGCCTTGGACTTCGGCTCGATCGCGATCTCGATGACCGGCTCGGGGAATTCCATCTTCTCGAGGATCACCTGCTTGTCGGGATCGCACAGCGTGTCACCGGTGCGCGCTTCCTTCAGGCCGGCCAGTGCGACGATGTCGCCGGCATAGGCTTCCTTGATGTCTTCGCGATTGTTCGCATGCATCAAGAGCATGCGCCCGATGCGCTCCTTCTTCTCACGGGTCGAGTTCACGACGCCGGTGCCGCTCTGCAGAACGCCGGAGTAGATGCGGCAGAAGGTGATGGTGCCGACGAACGGGTCGTCCATGATCTTGAACGCGAGCAGCGCGAGCGGCTCCTTGTCGTCCGCCTTGCGCACGACTTCGTTGCCGCGATCGTCGGTGCCCTTGATCGCGGGCACGTCGATCGGCGACGGCAGATAGTCGACGACGGCGTCGAGCAGCGGCTGAACGCCCTTGTTCTTGAAGGCCGAGCCGCACAGCACGGGATAGAACGCGCCGGTCAGGACCGCCTTGCGGATCAGCCGCTTCAGCGTCTCTTCGTCCGGCTCCTTGCCGTCGAGATAGGCGGCCATGGCGTCGTCGTCGAGCTCGACGGCGGCTTCCACCATCTTCTCGCGGTATTCCTTGGCCTGCTCGACCAGATCTTCCGGGATGTCGACATAGTCGAACTTCGCGCCGAGCGATTCATCGTTCCAGATGATGCCCTGCATCTTCACGAGGTCGACGAGACCCTTGAAGTTGTTCTCGGCGCCGATCGGAAGCTGGATCGCGATCGGCTTGGCGCCGAGGCGGTCGACGATGTCGGCCAGGCACTTGAAGAAGTCGGCGCCGGTCTTGTCCATCTTGTTGGCGAAGACGATGCGCGGAACCTTGTACTTGTCGCCCTGGCGCCAGACGGTCTCGGTCTGGGGCTCGACGCCCTGGTTCGAGTCGAGCACGCAGACGGCGCCGTCGAGCACGCGCAGCGAACGCTCGACTTCGATGGTGAAGTCGACGTGGCCGGGGGTGTCGATGATGTTCAGGCGCTTGCCGGCCCAGAACGCAGTGGTCGCAGCCGAGGTGATCGTGATGCCACGCTCCTGCTCCTGCTCCATCCAGTCCATCGTCGCGGCACCTTCGTGCACTTCGCCGATCTTGTGGCTCTTGCCGGTGTAATAGAGGATGCGCTCGGTGGTCGTGGTCTTACCGGCATCGATATGCGCCATGATACCGAAGTTGCGGTAATTCTCTATGGCATGAACGCGGGGCATAGGGTGTTCCTTAGATTCCGTGTGTCGCCGTTACCAGCGATAGTGCGAGAAGGCGCGGTTGGCTTCCGCCATCCGGTGCACGTCTTCACGCTTCTTGACGGCATTCCCGCGGTTGTTCGACGCGTCCAGGAGCTCGGCCGAGAGCCGCTCGGTCATGGTCTTCTCGTTGCGATCACGCGCAGCGGAGATCAGCCAGCGGATGCCCAGCGCCTGACGGCGGGTCGAACGAACTTCGACCGGAACCTGGTAGGTCGCGCCGCCGACGCGGCGGGAGCGCACTTCGATCGTCGGCATGACGTTCTCGAGTGCCTGCTCGAACACGCCGAGCGGGTTCTGCTTGGTCTTGGTTTCGATGATACCGAACGCACCGTAGACGATGCCTTCGGCGACCGACTTCTTGCCGGCGTACATCACCGAGTTCATGAACTTCGTGACGATGATGTTCCCGAACTTCGGATCGGGAAGGACTTCGCGCTTTTCCGCTGAGTGGCGACGAGACATGGAGCTGGTTCCCGCTTACTTCGGACGCTTCGCGCCGTACTTCGAACGACGCTGCTTACGGTTCTTGACGCCCTGGGTATCCAGAACGCCGCGGAGGATGTGGTAGCGCACGCCGGGCAAGTCCTTGACGCGACCGCCGCGGATCATGACCACCGAGTGCTCCTGGAGGTTATGGCCTTCACCGGGGATGTAGCCGATCACCTCGAAGCCGTTGGTCAGGCGCACCTTGGCGACCTTACGAAGCGCCGAGTTCGGCTTCTTCGGGGTCGTGGTGTAGACGCGGGTGCAAACACCACGCTTCTGCGGCGACTGCTGCAGCGCCGGCACCTTCTTGCGCGACTTCTGCACTTCACGCGGTTGAGCGATCAGCTGGTTGATCGTCGGCATCCTGGCCTTACCCTTTGTTCTGTCGCAGACCCTTTTCGGATCCGCTGTCTTGCCGCAGCCCGTCGCCGGGACTGCAAATTCTTTCGAGCTGCCCGCCCGACGAGGTCGCCTTGCGCGGAACAATCCGCACAAAGCGAAATCGCGCCAACCGCCCCATCAACGGGCGGAAAGCGCTTCGACGCCACAGAGGACCGCAGTATTGAGGCCGCTCAGCATAAAGCCGCGGCCCGCGCACTGAGGTCATGCATCCGAATTCGATCTCAAGAGAATAAGCTCAAGAGAACTAGAATCGCACTGGCATTGCCTAGCTATGATCGACAGCGTTTGAGCGGCATTCGTCGAGGTTGGTGCCCGCCTTTTAGCGATCCCTGGTGGCTTTAGTCCTTGGGGATCTAACGGGTGGCCCGTTCCGACGCTGGCGATGCTCACCGCCTGTCGTTAAGTGAGGCGCTTTCTATGCGTGAGAATCGATCAAGTCAAGGCGAAACGACAGCCACGAAGCGCTTCAGGAGCCTGTCAAAATCGCGGTTTGCCGCCCTCGCCGCACCACTCCGATATGGGAACGGACTCTCGGTTCCGCCAGCTTGAGAATTATTATACCCGGGCGAAAAGTACTTTTATAACCAGGGCTAAGGCTTTTTTTCCTGTTGATGCGTCAATCTGGGCCCTTCGGCAGGAAATGGGCGCCATGCGGTACACCGACATTGCCATTATCGGCGGCGGATTGGCGGGCTCGACCGCCGCCGCGATGCTCGGCCGGGCCGGCATTTCGACCGTCCTGATCGATCCGCATGAGAGCTATCCGACGGACTTTCGCGTCGAGAAACTCAGTGGTCAGGAGCAGGTTGGGCGATTCCTGAAGACCGGAATCGCAGAATCAGTGCTGCGCCGCGCGACCTTTACCGGCGAGAACTGGATCGCCCGCTTCGGCCGCCTGCTCGACAAGGCACCGAGCCGGCAGTTCAACATCCTCTACGATTCCCTGGTCAACGCGGTCCGCGACGAAATCCCCGCTTCCGTCGAGCGCATCTGCGCCAAGGCCATCGCCGTCGAGACGAGCGAGGAGCGGCAGCGGGTCGTGCTCTCCAATGACGAGACGATCTCGGCCCGCCTGGTGGTGCTCGCCAATGGCCTGAATGTCGGCCTGCGCCACCAGCTCGGCATCGCCCGAAAAGTCATCAGCGCCTGCCATTCGATCTCGATCGGGTTCGACATCGTCCCGGTCGGGCGCTCAGCATTCGCCTTCCCGGCTCTGACCTACTTCTCCGAACGTCCGAGCGACCGCATCCCGTACATCACGCTGTTTCCGGTCGGCACGCGGATGCGCGCCAATCTGTTCGTCTATCGCGCCTGCGACGACCCCTGGCTGCGCGAGCTGCGCCGCGCCCCGACCGAGACGCTGGATGCGGCCCTGCCCCGGCTCGAGGCCGTCACCGGCCCGTTCGAGATCCCGGGCGAGATCAAGATCCGCCCGGTCGATCTCTACGTGAACGATTGCCGCGGCCAGCCCGGCCTCGTGCTGGTGGCCGATGCCTTCGCGACCTCCTGCCCGGTCGCCGGCACCGGCTGCGACAAGGTCTTCACCGACGTCGAGCGGCTCTGCAACGTCCACATCCCGGCCTGGCTCGCCTGCGACGGGATGAGTGCGGCCAAGATCGCTGCCTTCTACGCAGATCCGGTCAAGCGGGCCTGTGACGAATGGTCGGCGGCGAAGGCGTTCGACTTCCGCTCAGTCTCGATCGGTACGAGCCCCTACTGGACGGCGCAGCGCTGGGCCCGCTTCATCGCCTGGTCGGCTCAAGGCCTGCTGCGGCCGCTTGGAGGCGCCTTCGAGCTGGAGCCGAACTTGCTCGGTCATTCCTCCTCGTCGTCCTCGTCCTCGGCATCCTCGAGGTCGTCTTCGTCCTCATCGTCCCTGCCGTCGTCGGCGTGAGCCGCCGCGCCGTGCGGCTGATGGATCTGGTCGTTCCACAGCTTGCGATAGGTCCCGTTCTTGGCGAGCAGCTGGGCATGCGAGCCGCGCTCGATCGCCCTGCCCCCTGAGATCACGATGATCTCGTCCATCTCCACCACCGAGGTCAGGCGGTGGGTCGACCAGATCATGGTGCGGCCCTTGGCGACCTTGAGCAGCGTGCGGTTGATTGCGGCTTCCGTGGTCTGGTCCAGCGCCGAGGTGGCTTCGTCCAGCAGCAGCACCGAGGGGTTGCGGATGACCGCGCGCGCGATCGCGATGCGCTGGCGCTGACCGCCCGACAGGGTGTCGCCGCGCTCGCCGACCGGCGTGTCGTATCGCTGCGGCAGGCTCATGATATAGCGGTGGATCTCGGCCTTCTTGGCGGCCTCCTCCACCTCCTCGTCGGTCGCGCCCTCCTTGCCGAGCCGGATGTTCTCGCGGATCGACATGTTGAACAGCATGTTCTCCTGGAACACCACCGCCATGCTCCGGCGCAGCGAATCCAGCGTCACTTTGCGGACGTCGACGCCGTCGATGGTGACCCGCCCCTCGTCGGGCACGTAGAGCCGCAGGATCAAATTGAGCAACGTGCTCTTGCCGGAGCCGCTGGGGCCCACGATCGCGATGCGCTTGCCCGCGTTGAGCTTGAGACTGAGATTGTCCAGCACCGGGGTCTGACTGCCCTCGTACTGGAAGGTGACGTGATCGAACGTGATGTCGTTGGTGATGCGCGGCAAATCGGGCGCGCCGGGGCGGTCGGCAGCGCGGGTCGGCTCGTCCAGCAGCTCCTGCATGTGCCGGATCGCCGCCGCCGAGGAGATCGACACCGGGATGAAATGCATCACATGGGCGATGTTGTAGGAGACCTCCCAGAAGGCGCTCTCGAAGGTGACGAAGGTGCCGATGGTGATCTGGCCCTTGGTGGCAAGATAAGCGCCGATCGCGAGCACCACGAGGTGCAGCATCAGCACCGAGATGGTGACCGTCCGCTCCACCATGGTCGACAGGAACGCGGCTGAGGCGATCTTGTCGCGCGCCTCGTGGTTGCGGAAGGTGAAGAAGCCGAACATCTTGCGCTGCAGGCTGAACGCCTTGATCACGGCCTGCGCCGCCACGTTCTCCTGCACCATGCCGAGCAGCGCGCTCTCGTTGAGCTTCTGCTCGTAATTGGCCTGCACCGCCTTGGGCGTCAGGATCCGCGGGCCGATCAGTGTGATCGGGAACACAAGCAGCGCGACCGCCGCGAGCTGCCAGTTCAGGAACACCATCAGGATGATGCCGGCGATCAGCTCCAGAAACGGCAGCGCGGCACTGTTGGCAAACGTCTTGACCGAGCCTTCGAAGGCCGACAGGTCGACGGAGAAGCGCGACAGGATCTCACCGCGCTTGGTGCGGCCGAAATAGGCCGCCGGCAGGTCCTGAACGTGCTCGAACAGGCGCTTGCGGACGTCGGAGATGATGCAGGCGGCCAGCCGCGCGTCCCAGCGCTCGTACCAGACCGCGACGATCGAGGTGAAGATGCCGGCGACGGCGAGCACGCCGAGGATCTTGTACAGCGCCTGGAAGTCCTCCTCCCCGAGCGCGTCGTCGATCAGGAACTTGAGGCTGAGCGGCATGATGACGTTGAACAGCGTCTCGACGCAGACGCCAAACGCCACGAAGGACAGCATCCGCTTGTAGTTCGCCAGGAACGGCTTGACGAACCCGACGATGGTCGCGAGCGCGCCCGCGGCCTCGCGCGCGGTAAAGACGACGAGGTCCTCGTCCTCATCATCGTCGTCGAGCTCCAGCTCGTCATCCGCCTCGTCTTCGCCATCCTCGTCGTCTTCGAGGTCCGGCTTGGCAGTCGACGCGAGCTTGTCGTCGAGCTCGGCCGCCTCTTCGGCGGCGAGCTTCTGTTTGTCGGGCGAGAAAGGCTTGGATGCCATGAAACCAACCGATGCTGACGGCCGGCATGACCGCAGAGAAAGCAGGACATAGCGGAAAGCCGCTATTGCACCGATTCTATGCGATCAGGATGAATTCGGCAAAACAATTGGCGAATTCGACACGCGCCCCGCGGCTAATCCTCGTCCTCGTCCTCGACCTTGTCGAAGAAGGAATAGCGCAGGCTATCGGCGTCGGCGTACCACTGCCCCGGCCCCTTGTTGGCGGCGAGCGTCGCCTCCCAGAGCGCATCGGTGCAATCCTTGCGGTGCATCGAGAGGTCGAAACCGTTGCCGAAGAACAGTTCGGACCATTCCCACCACGTGCCGAGTTTCTTGACCCCGCGCAGGAGGTCGTAGCGGTCGATCAGCGCGGGCGCCATGTCCGAGGTAATCGAGCCGAACACGAGGCCGGTCTTGACCACGCGGTTCAGTTCCTTGATTGCGCGGACCACCTGCTTCGGGGAAACGTGGCAAAGGCTGGTTTCGAACACGAAGTCGAACGCGCCGTCCTTGAACGGCATGTCGGTGATCGAGCCGAGCTTGTTGTACTTCTTCAGCGCCTTCGGCGTCCTGGCGTGGATGGCGCGGTTGCTCTCGATGCCGAAGGCATCGATGCCGCGCTCGCGCAGCGCGCCGACCAATTCGCCGCTGGCCGAGCCCGCGACGAGCAGCCTGGCGCCCTTGGTCTTGCCCCAGACGATGCCGAGCAGCCGGGTGAGGTAATCGGGATCGGTGAAGTGGCGCCATGCCTCGTGATAGGGGCCGAGGCCGCGATAGTTCTCGAAATAGTCCCGATCGATCTTGTCGGAGAGCGGCTTGTCGTCCTGCGCGCGCTCGCGGCGCAGGCGCATCATCTCGGTCAGGATGATGTCGGTTGCCGCATCCGAGGAGTCGAGCAGGCCGTTCAGCGTCGAGTCGAACAGATAGTCGCCGACCACCACGATGCCGGGATGCTCCTTCGGCTCGGGCCGGTGATTGGTCATGACATCGCGCACCGGCAGGCCGCCCGGAATCGCGTTCACCGACGACAACCAGCGATGGATCTTGCCTTCCATGAAATGCAGGCGCGCATCGCCGAGCGAGGCCGGCAGCGATTTCAGCGCGGCATCGATCAGCTCCTGGTCGGACAGATTGGCGAAGGCCAGCGCGTCGGAGCCGGGAATCAGCCAGTTCAACACGCCGTGCTTGCCGACGTCGTGGCGCGCACCCTCGTTGTAGACGCAGCAGCCGCCGAAGGCTTCCGACATGAACCAGGCGCCTGGAATCTTCTCGCCCCAGAACGGCGTGTCGAACAGGATCGAGACGCGCAAATAGTGCGCGGGACGGTCGAAGTAAGAAACGTGCTTGACCATCGACTTGCGGAGCTGTTCGCCTTCCCACCCCATGGTGGCGAGCCAGGAATGCGGCAAGCAGACCAGCACGAGATCGAAGTCGCGCGTCTCCGGTCCCTTGCCGTTCATCATCTTGAGCTGGTAGCGGCCGGTCGGCGCCTTGCCGACGGTTAGCACGCGGTGATTGAGCTGGATGTCGGCGTTGACCTCCGACTGCAGGCATTCGATCAACTGCTCGTTGCCGTTCTGGATGGAATAGAGGCCGATATAGCCGTCGACATCCATCAGATAGTTCTTGAGCGCGTTGAGGCCGTTGGTGTTGTGGCTCTCGGTGGCGATGTCGGAGCGTGCCATCACCTTGAAGAACCGCTTTGCGGTTTCGTCCTCGACCTCCTCGTCGAGCACCTGCTCGGCGGTCTTGTAGGCCCAGGGATTCTCATTGTCGTGCGCGCCGACGCCCTCGTAATATTCGATCGGTGACATCGCCTCAGCACAACGCTTGCGGAACGCCTCGATCGCCGCGGCGGTCTTGGCGCCATACTTGCGGCGCATGCCCGGCACGTCGTCGAGAAGCTCGCCGCCGAACTGCACCTGCTCGGCATCCATCGGAATCGTCTGCAGCCCGAAATGCTGGATCAGCTCGCGCAGCGGATCCGGCCCGGTCATCGAGTAGTCGTAGATCTCGGCAACGCCGGCCTCGTACATCGCGGGCGCGGAATCGAATTTGCGGGTGACGATCTTGCCGCCGAGCCGATCGGAGGCCTCGTAGATGGTGACGCGACAGAGGTCGCCGAGCTTGCGCTTCAGATACCAAGCGCTCATCAGCCCGCCGGGGCCGCCGCCTACGATTGCAAGATCAAGCATGTGAGTTCCGTGGTCTCCGGCCCGCCCCCTTCACGGGACCACCGGTCTAAACTCTCCTAGCAGAAGCGCTTTTGCGGCTGAAGGAAAGATGAACAAAGGTTGATCTCGCATCGCAACAGACAAGCAAAGCAACAAAAAGGCCGGCTTTCGCCGGCCTTTTCATTGTCCTCGGTAGTCCTACGGATGAACGATCATTCCGCGGGCGGCAGCGCAGGAAGCTCCGCTTCCGGCGCGGGCGACACGACCGCCGCCTGCTTCTCGCGCTCGTCCAGGATCAGCTTGTCGCGCTTCATGGCGACTTCGCGAATCTTGGCCATGGAGGCGCCGGTGCCTGCCGGAATCAGCCGGCCGACGATGACGTTCTCCTTGAGGCCTTCGAGCGGATCGACCTTGCCGTTGACCGCCGCTTCCGTGAGGACGCGGGTGGTCTCCTGGAACGAGGCCGCCGAGAAGAAGGAGCGGGTCTGGAGGCTCGCCTTGGTGATGCCGAGCAGAACCGGCGTCCCCGTAGCGATCTTCCTGCCCTCTTCCTTCGCCTTCTCGTTCAGCGCGTCGAACTCGATCTTGTCGACCTGCTCGCCGGAGATCATGTCCGTGTCGCCCTGGTCGGTGACTTCCACCTTCTGGAGCATCTGACGGACAATCACCTCGATGTGCTTGTCGTTGATGAGCACGCCCTGGAGCCGGTAGACCTCCTGGATCTCGTTGACTAGGTAGGCCGCGAGTTCCTCGATGCCCTTGACCGCCAGGATGTCGTGCGGCGCCGGGTTGCCTTCCACGATGAAGTCGCCCTTTTCGACAACGTCGCCGTCCTGAAGGTGGATGTGCTTGCCCTTCGGGATCAGGTACTCGCGCGGCTCGTCGGTCTTGTCCATCGGCTCGATCGAGATGCGACGCTTGTTCTTGTAGTCGCGTCCGAACCGGATGGTGCCCGAGATTTCGGCAATGATCGCCGCATCCTTCGGACGCCGTGCCTCGAACAGTTCCGCCACCCGCGGCAGACCGCCGGTGATGTCACGCGTCTTGGCGCTTTCGGTCGAGACACGGGCGAGGATATCGCCCGGATTGACCTTGGCGCCGACGTCGACCGAGAGAATGGCGTCGACCGACAGCATGTAGCGGGCATCGCCGCCACGGGCGAGCTTGAGCACCTTGCCGTCCTTGCCCTTGACCACGATGGCCGGACGCAGGTCCGCGCCGCCGCGGGTCGAGCGCCAGTCGATGACCACGCGCTTGGCGATACCGGTGGCTTCGTCGAGCGTTTCCGAGATCGACTGCCCCTCGACCAGATCCTCGAAGCCGATGGTACCTTCGACCTCGGTGAGGAGCGGACGGGTGTAGGGATCCCACTCGACGATGCGCTGGCCACGCTTGACCATGTCGCCTTCGTCGACGTGCAGGCGCGAACCGTACTGAACGCGGTGCGTCGCACGCTCGGTGCCGTCGGCATCGACGATCGCCACCACCATGTTGCGCACCATCGCGACCAGGTGGCCTTCGCTGTTGCGGGCGATGGCCTTGTTCCGGATCACGATCTTGCCGTCGAAGTTGGCTTCGACGAACGACTGCTCGTTGAGCTGCGCCGCACCACCGATATGGAAGGTGCGCATGGTGAGCTGGGTGCCCGGCTCGCCGATCGACTGCGCCGCGATGACGCCGACCGCTTCGCCGTGGTTGACCGGCGTGCCGCGGGCGAGGTCGCGGCCATAGCACTTGCCGCAGATGCCGTTGACGAGTTCGCAGGTCAGCGCCGAGCGGATCTTCACCTCCTGCACACCACCCTGCTGGATCGCGTCCAGATGGCTTTCTTCCATCAGCGTATCGCGCTTGATGATCACCTTGCCGGAGCTGTCACGGATATCTTCGCAGGCCGTGCGTCCGAGGATGCGCGAGCCGAGCGAAGCCACCACGGTGCCGGCATCGACGATGGCGCGCATCTTGATGCCGAGCTTGGTGCCGCAGTCGCTCTGCGTGATGATGCAGTCCTGCGCGACGTCGACGAGACGACGGGTCAGGTAGCCCGAGTTCGCGGTCTTCAACGCGGTGTCCGCGAGGCCCTTGCGGGCGCCGTGGGTCGAGTTGAAGTACTCGAGAACCGAAAGGCCTTCCTTGAAGTTCGAGATGATCGGCGTCTCGATGATCTCGCCCGACGGCTTGGCCATCAGGCCGCGCATGCCGGCGAGCTGGCGCATCTGGGCCGGCGAACCGCGGGCGCCGGAGTGAGCCATCATGTAGATCGAGTTGATGTCGGCATCCGCTCCACTCGCCGTCTTCTTGGTGGAGGAGATCTCCTTCATCATCGCCTTGGCGATTTCTTCCGTGGCCTTCGACCAGGCGTCGACGACCTTGTTGTACTTCTCGCCATGGGTGATCAGGCCGTCGTTGTACTGCTGCTCGAAATCCTTCGCCAGCGTACGGGTGGTGTCGACGATCTTCCACTTGGAGTGCGGCACGACCATGTCGTCCTTGCCGAACGAGATGCCGGCCTTGAACGCGTTGTAGAAGCCGAGCGCCATGATGCGGTCGCAGAAGATCACCGTCTCCTTCTGGCCGCAGTGGCGGTAGACCTGGTCGATGACGCCCGAGATCTCGCGCTTGGTCATCAGCTTGTTGATGATCTCGTACGGGACGCGCGGGTTCTTCGGCAGCAGATTGCCGAGCATGACGCGGCCAGCGGTGGTCTCGATCCAGCGCTTCGAGATCTTGCCGGTCTCGTCGATGCCTTCCCACCGGTACTTGATCTTGGTGTGGAGGTGGATGACCTTCGCGTGCAGCGCGTGCTCGAGTTCGGCCATCTCGCCGAACACCTTGCCCTCGCCGGGCAGGCCTTCGCGCATGATCGAGACGTAGTAGAGACCGAGCACGATGTCCTGCGACGGCACGATGATCGGCTGTCCGTTCGCCGGGTGCAGGATGTTGTTGGTCGACATCATCAGGACGCGCGCTTCCAGCTGCGCTTCGAGCGACAGCGGGACGTGCACGGCCATCTGGTCGCCGTCGAAGTCGGCATTGAACGCGGAGCAGACCAGCGGGTGAAGCTGGATCGCCTTGCCCTCGATCAGCACGGGCTCGAACGCCTGGATGCCGAGACGATGCAGCGTCGGTGCGCGGTTGAGCAGCACCGGATGCTCGCGGATGACCTCATCCAGGATGTCCCAGACCTCGGGCCGCTCCTTCTCGACCAGCTTCTTGGCCTGCTTCACCGTGGTGGACAGGCCCTTGGCGTCGAGCCGCGAATAGATGAACGGCTTGAACAGCTCGAGCGCCATCTTCTTCGGCAGGCCGCACTGATGCAGGCGCAGCTCGGGACCGACCACGATCACCGAACGGCCCGAATAGTCGACACGCTTGCCCAGAAGGTTCTGACGGAAGCGGCCCTGCTTGCCCTTGAGCATGTCGGCGAGCGACTTCAGCGGGCGCTTGTTGGCGCCCGTGATGACGCGGCCGCGGCGGCCGTTGTCGAACAGCGCATCGACCGCTTCCTGAAGCATGCGCTTCTCGTTGCGGATGATGATGTCGGGCGCGCGGAGCTCCATCAGCCGCTTCAAGCGGTTGTTGCGGTTGATGACGCGGCGGTAGAGGTCGTTCAGATCCGACGTCGCGAAGCGGCCGCCGTCCAGCGGCACCAGCGGACGCAAATCCGGCGGAATCACCGGGACCACGGTCATGATCATCCATTCCGGCTTGTTGCCGGAGTGGCGGAACGCTTCCACGATCTTCAGGCGCTTGGCGAGCTTCTTGTGCTTGATGTCGGAGTCGGTCTCCTGCATCTCCAGGCGCAAGGTCGCCTCGAGCTTCTCGAGGTCCATGCCCTTGAGCAGCTCGCGGATCGCTTCCGCGCCGATCATGGCGGTGAAGCTGTCCTGGCCGTACTCGTCCTGCGCCTTCAGATACTCGTCTTCCGACAGCAGCTGGCGGTCCTTCAGCGCGGTGAGGCCCGGCTCGAGCACGACGTAGTATTCGAAGTAGAGGATCCGCTCGAGATCCTTCAGCGTCATGTCGAGCAGCAGGCCGATGCGCGAGGGCAGCGACTTCAGGAACCAGATGTGGGCGACGGGGGCTGCGAGCTCGATATGGCCCATGCGCTCGCGCCGGACGCGCGACAGCGTGACCTCAACCGAGCACTTCTCGCAGATGATGCCCTTGTACTTCATGCGCTTGTACTTGCCGCACAAGCACTCGTAATCCTTGATCGGCCCGAAGATGCGGGCGCAGAACAGGCCGTCGCGCTCGGGCTTGAAGGTGCGGTAGTTGATGGTCTCCGGCTTCTTGATCTCGCCGTAGGACCAGGACAGAATCTTCTCTGGAGACGCGATCGAGATCCGGATCTGGTCGAAGACCTGAGCCGGCGTCGTCGGGTTGAAGAGATTCATAATTTCTTGGTTCATCGTCTTCTCCTCGCGTGCCGGTCGCCTCCGGCCGCAAATTCGAAAATCACTCAAGCAGGGCGCCCTGCCCTCAAGGCATCGGGAGGGGCGCCAATGCCCGGCCGTGAAGGCCGGGCATGAAAGGTCGTGTTACTCGGCCGCTTCCGACGTCGGCGCCGGTCCAACCTTGGAGTTGTGCAGGTCGACGTTGAGGCCGAGCGAGCGCATTTCCTTGACCAGCACGTTGAACGATTCCGGAATACCGGCCTCGAACGTGTCGTCGCCGCGCACGATCGCCTCGTACACCTTGGTACGGCCGGCGACGTCGTCCGACTTCACCGTCAGCATTTCCTGGAGCGTGTACGCCGCGCCGTAAGCCTCGAGCGCCCACACCTCCATTTCGCCGAAGCGCTGGCCACCGAACTGCGCCTTGCCGCCCAGCGGCTGCTGGGTGACGAGCGAGTACGGACCGATCGAACGCGCGTGGATCTTGTCGTCCACGAGATGGTGCAGCTTGAGCATGTAGATGTAGCCCACTGTCACCTTGCGATCGAACGCATCGCCGGTACGGCCGTCATAGACGGTCGACTGACCCGAAGCGTCGAGACCGGCAAGCTTCAGCATCTCCTCGATGTCGGCTTCCTTGGCGCCGTCGAACACCGGCGTCGCGATCGGCACACCGCGGCTGAGGTTATGGCCGAGCTCGATCAACTCGTTGTCGTTGAGCGTCTTGATCGTCTCGTCCTCGCCGTAGACCTTCTTCAAGGTCTCCTTCAGCGGCTTGATGTCCTGCTTCGACAGGTACGCATCGACGGTCTGGCCGATACGCTTGCCGAGGCCGGCGCAGGCCCAGCCGAGATGGGTCTCGAGGATCTGTCCGACGTTCATGCGCGAAGGCACGCCGAGCGGGTTGAGCACGATGTCGGCGTGCGTACCGTCTTCGAGGAACGGCATGTCCTCGATCGGCACGATCTTCGACACCACGCCCTTGTTGCCGTGGCGGCCGGCCATCTTGTCGCCGGGCTGGATCTTGCGCTTCACCGCGACGAAGACCTTGACCATCTTCATCACGCCGGGCGGCAATTCGTCACCGCGCTGAAGCTTCTCGACCTTGTCGAGGAAGCGCTGTTCCAGCCCCTTCTTCGACTCGTCGTACTGCTTCCGCATGGCCTCGATCTCGGCCATCAGCTTGTCGTTCGGCGAGGCGAACAGCCACCACTGCGACTTCGGGTACTCCTCGAGCACCGCACGGGTGATCTTGGTGTCCTTCTTGAAGCCCTTCGGGCCGGCAATGCCCTGCCGCCCTTCGAGCAGCTCGGCAAGACGGTTGTAGACGTTGCGGTCCAGGATCGCCTGCTCGTCGTCGCGGTCCTTGGCCAGACGCTCGATCTCTTCCCGCTCGATCGCCAGCGCACGCTCGTCCTTGTCGACGCCGTGACGGTTGAACACGCGCACTTCCACGATCGTGCCCTGCACGCCCGGAGGAACGCGCAGCGAGGTATCGCGAACGTCGGAAGCCTTCTCGCCGAAGATCGCGCGCAGGAGCTTCTCTTCCGGCGTCATCGGGCTCTCGCCCTTCGGCGTGATCTTGCCGACCAGGATGTCGCCGGCGCGCACTTCCGCACCGATGTAGACGATACCGGCTTCGTCGAGGTTCTTCAGCGCTTCTTCCGAGACGTTCGGAATGTCGCGGGTGATTTCCTCAGGTCCGAGCTTGGTGTCGCGGGCCATCACCTCGAACTCTTCAATATGAATCGAGGTGAAAACGTCTTCCTTCACGATCCGCTCGGAGAGCAGGATCGAGTCTTCGAAGTTGTAGCCGTTCCACGGCATGAACGCGACGAGCACGTTGCGGCCGAGCGCGAGCTCACCGAGATCGGTCGACGGACCGTCGGCGATGATGTCGCCCTTCTTGACGATGTCGCCGACCTTCACCAGCGGACGCTGGTTGATGCAGGTCGACTGGTTCGAGCGCTGGTACTTCATCAGACGGTAGATATCGACGCCCGACTTGGTCGGATCGAGATCTTCCGTGGCGCGGATGACGACGCGGGTGGCGTCGATCTGGTCGATCACGCCCGAACGGCGCGCCGCGATCGCGGCGCCCGAGTCACGCGCAACCACGCCTTCCATGCCGGTGCCGACGAACGGCGCCTCGGCACGAACCAGCGGCACCGCCTGGCGCTGCATGTTCGAGCCCATCAGCGCGCGGTTGGCGTCGTCGTTCTCGAGGAACGGGATCAGCGCCGCGGCCACCGAAACGAGCTGCTTCGGCGAAACGTCCATGTAGTCGACCTTGTCGGGCGTCACCGGCAAGACTTCGCCGGCATGACGGCAGACCACGAGGTCTTCGGTGAAGCGGCCCTTCGGGTCGAGCGGCACGTTGGCCTGCGCGACCGTGTAGCGGCCCTCTTCCATCGCCGAGAGATACACGACCTCGTCGGTGACGCGGCCATCCTTGACCTTGCGATACGGCGTCTCGACGAAGCCGTACTTGTTCACGCGCGCGAAGGTCGCGAGCGAGTTGATCAGGCCGATGTTCGGACCTTCCGGCGTCTCGATCGGGCAGATGCGGCCGTAATGCGTCGGATGCACGTCGCGCACCTCGAAGCCGGCGCGCTCGCGGGTCAGACCGCCCGGTCCAAGCGCCGAGAGACGACGCTTGTGGGTGATCTCGCTGAGCGGGTTGGTCTGGTCCATGAACTGTGAGAGCTGCGAGGAGCCGAAGAACTCGCGCACGGCGGCAGCCGCCGGCTTCGCGTTGATCAGGTCCTGCGGCATGACCGTGTCGATGTCGACCGAGGACATGCGCTCCTTGATCGCGCGCTCCATGCGCAGCAGGCCGATGCGGTACTGGTTCTCCATGAGCTCGCCGACCGAACGCACGCGGCGATTGCCGAGATGGTCGATGTCGTCGATCTCGCCCTTGCCGTCGCGCAGATCCACCAGCGTCTTGATGACGGAGAGGATGTCTTCCTTGCGCAGCGTACGCTGGGTGTCGGGCGCATCGAGGTCGAGGCGCATGTTCATCTTGACGCGGCCGACCGCGGAGAGGTCGTAGCGCTCGGCGTCGAAGAACAGCGACTGGAACATGGCCTGCGCCGAATCCAGCGTCGGCGGCTCGCCCGGGCGCATCACGCGGTAGATGTCGAACAGCGCGTCTTCACGCGTCATGTTCTTGTCGGCCGAGAGCGTGTTGCGGATATAGGCGCCGACATTGACGTGGTCGATGTCGAGCAGCGGCAGTTCCTTGTAGCCGTGCTCGTTGAGCACCTTCATCGACTTGTCGGTGATTTCCTCACCGGCCTCGGCGTGGATCTCACCGGTCTTCGGGTTGACGAGGTCCTCGGCGATGTAGTTGCCGACCAGCTCCTCATCGGCCATGCGCAGCGCCTTCAGCCCCTTCTCCTGGAGCTGGCGGGCGGCACGGACGGTGAGCTTCTTGCCGGCCTCGAGCACGACCTTGCCGGTGTCGGCATCGATCAGGTCGTTGATGGTCGAGTAGCCGCGGAAACGGTTGGCGTCGAACGGAACGCGCCAGCCTTCCTTGGTCCGCTTGTAGAGGATCTTCTTGTAGAACGTCGACAGGATCGCCTCGCCGTCGAGGCCGAGGGCGAACATCAGCGACGTCACCGGAATCTTGCGGCGGCGGTCGATACGCGCATAGACGATGTCCTTGGCGTCGAACTCGATGTCGAGCCAGGAGCCGCGATACGGGATGACGCGGGCGGCGAACAGCAGCTTGCCCGAGGAATGGGTCTTGCCTTTGTCGTGATCGAAGAACACGCCGGGCGAGCGGTGCATCTGCGAGACGATGACGCGCTCGGTGCCGTTGACGATGAAGGTGCCGTTCATCGTCATGAGCGGGATATCGCCCATGTAGACGTCCTGCTCCTTGATGTCCTTCACCGACTTCGCGCCGGTTTCCTCGTCGATATCGAACACGATGAGGCGCAGCGTCACCTTGAGGGGAGCCGCGAAGGTCATGCCGCGCTGGCGGCACTCGTCGACGTCGTATTTCGGCTGCTCGAACTCGTAGCGGACGAATTCCAGCATCGAGGTGCCCGAGAAATCGGAGATCGGAAACACCGAGCGGAACACCGCCTGCAGACCCTCGTCGAGACGGCCACCCTGGGGTTCATCGACCATCAGGAACTGGTCATAGGACGCCTTCTGAACCTCGATGAGGTTCGGCATCTCGGCGACTTCCTTGATGTGTCCGAAGAACTTGCGAACGCGTTTGCGACCGGTGAATGTCTGCTGCGCCATCGTGGCCTCTCATTTTCGTCGCCCGCTCTGGGCGAACCGTCCGAGACGCGGCTGCCACCGCTCCCCGGGTTGAATTTTTCGAACCCGCTTTGGGGGCCGGAGACTCAGCTTCAGGCCGGAATGTCCTGAATCTGTTCTTCAGACCTTCAAAACGCAAAACGACGCGCGGGGCGCTGGTGCGCGCCCGCCCGTCACAACGATCGTTTCACGGACTGCAAAAGCCCGAAATAGCTTGCTCTCCCAACGGCTTACAGGGAATCCGCTATCCCTGCCCACCGCGCTTTCGTGCTGCCGAACCGATATGGGGCGACAATAGTGGAGATTCGAGGGGCGAACCCTCAAATCCCCACACTTTTTCGTGTTCGGCCTGCGTCGGGACGTTCCGTCGCACGCCTTTTGCATCAGGCTCGCCCCTTTTTGAGGGGCAAGCAGGATCTCGGACCAAGCTTACGCTCGCCCGAGACCTCGCCAGTAAGCGGTGCTTACTTGAGCTCGACCTTCGCGCCAGCCTTCTCGAGCTGGACCTTGATCTTGTCGGCTTCGTCCTTGTTCACGCCTTCCTTGACAGGCTTCGGCGCGCCCTCGACGAGGTCCTTTGCTTCCTTCAGGCCCAGGCCGGTGATGGCGCGGACTTCCTTGATGACCTCGATCTTCTTGTCGCCGGCGCTGGCGAGAACGACCGTGAACTCGGTCTTCTCTTCCGCCGGAGCGGCGGCAGCGCCACCACCAGCCGGGCCGGCCACGGCGACAGCCGCGGCAGCCGAAACGCCCCACTTTTCTTCGAGGAGCTTCGCCAGTTCAGCGGCTTCGAGCACGGTGAGGCTCGAGAGGTCGTCAACGATCTTCTGCAAGTCAGCCATTGTTCAGTTTCCTTACGTGTAAGTCTGGTTCGGGTTTGAGTTTTGCGAAGGGCGTCAGGCCGCTTCGCCCTTTGAGGCATGAGCCTGGATGACGCGCGCGAGCTTGCCCGCGGGCGCATTGGCGAGCTGAGCGATCTTGGTCGCCGGGGCCACAAGCAGGCCGACGATCTTGGCGCGCAGTTCATCAAGCGACGGCAGCGAGGCAAGCGCCTTCACGCCGTCGACATTCAGGACGGTCTTCCCCATCGAGCCGCCGACGATGACGAACTTTTCGTTCGCCTTGGCGAATTCGATGGCGACCTTTGGCGCCGCTACCGGATCGTTCGAAGTGGCGATCACGGTCGGTCCCTTCAGCATGGGGCCGATGGCAACGACGTCAGTGCCTTCAAGAGCAATTTTGGCGAGACGGTTCTTCGAGACCTTCACCGAAGCGCCAGCCTGCTTCATCTGCATGCGCAGCTTCTGCATCTGGGCGACGGTCAGGCCGGAATATTGAGCAACGACCGCGACGCTCGTGGTCTTGAAGACCCCGTTGAGCTGTTCGACCGCTTCCTTTTTTGCCGCTCGTTCCACAGCAAGCTCTTTCCGGTTGGCGGTCATCGCGAAAAGCGGGACCGCCGGGTTGCACCCATCGCCCCACCCAAAACCTGAACCTCCGGGTCAAAACCCATCGGACACGCGCCGGGCGAGACGACGATTCAAAGCCTGCCCTCCGGGAGCTCGTGAGAGCCCACGGCGTGTCGAGGTCCGAACCAGACCCGTTTCGCAACCACCCTTAAGGTGGAAGGCGAAGTGAAATCCGGTCTTCACCCGTCTATGCAGGCCATGCGATTAAGCCCTTGAGAAATCGAAATTCCCCGCAGGCGCCTGCAGTCTTGGACAGGACAAGGTCAGCCGGCGAACCGCCCGACCTCTGCCCGCACTCCACCAGCCGACGGGTCTTTCTTCCTTTTCGGGCAAATCCTCACGGACGTCCTGAAAAGGAATTTCTCCTGTCTTCGGTTTTCGGAATGCGTGCACGAACGCGCCAGCCGAGGCCGGCACGTCCGGAAGCGGTTCTTTAACCGCTCCGTGCCTGCTTGCCAAGAGCAAAATTCACACCAGTTCCAATCCGTTGCCCTGGGCGCTTGATCCGGGCCGATAAGGACCGATTCAGGCCGATTTGACCGCATGAGGCAGCGGCCTGCCCTCGAAGGACGCGGTCAGATTGGCCAAGACGCAGCCTTGCATGGCGACGTGCGATTCGAGGGTGTGGCCGCCGATATGGGGGGCGAACACCACGTTCGGCAGCGCGGTCAGGGCGTCGGGGGCGTGCGGTTCCTTCTCGAAGACGTCGAGGCCGGCGCCGGCGATGGTCTTGTCGGTCAGCGCCGCCACGAGCGCCTTCTCGTCGATCACGGAGCCGCGGGAGATGTTGACGACGTAGCCGTCCGCGCCGAGGCGCCCCAGGATATCGGCATTGACGACGTGCTGGGTCTCGGCCCCTGCCCGGACCGCGATCATCAGCACGCTGCACCAGTCAGCCAGTGCCTCCAGGGTCGGGAAATATTGATAGGGCAGATCGTATTTGCTGCGGCTGAAATAGCCGATCTCGCTCTCGAAGGCGGCGCAGCGCGCCGCGATCTTGCGGCCGATTTCGCCCATGCCGTAGACGCCGATGCGGCGGCCGGGCATGCCGGCCTGCGGCCGCATCATCGGCGATTGCTTCGACGCCGCCCAGTCACCGCTGCGGACATATTGGTCGGCCACCAGGATCCGCCGGGTCGTCGCCAGCATCAGGGTCATCGCGATGTCGGCGACCGAGGCCGCGTTGGCGCCCGGGCTGTGGCCGACCGCGATGTTGCGGCTGGCTGCCGCCTTCAGATCGACGCCGTCATAGCCGGTGCCGTAGCAGACGATCGCGCCGAGCTTCGGAAACAGGTCCATCGCCTCCGCGCCGAGCGGCGAGCCGCCTGCGGTCAGCAGTGCGCGGATGCCACTGAGCTCCTCCGCCGAAAACACCTCGCTAGCGGGCTTGCCACCGGTGTCGAGCAATTCGAACCGCTCGGCGAAACGCGCCATCATCGTCTTGGGAAAGCGCGAATAGATCAGGACCTTGTCAGCCATTGCTCTTGTTTCCGGTGAGCCCTGCCACAAACGACGAGGGGCGGAATCGGTTGCCCAATTCCGCCCCTCGCCTCATGCAATTTTCAGACTTAGCCGAGAATGGTGCCCGGCTCGACCTTCACGCCGGGGCCCATGGTCGAGGACACCGCAACGCGCTGGATGTAGGTGCCCTTGGAACCGGCCGGCTTCGCCTTCGAGACAGCATCGGCCAGAGCCTTGATGTTCTCGACCAGCTTCTCCTCGGAGAACGAGGCCTTGCCGACGCCGGCCTGCAGGATGCCGGCCTTCTCGACGCGGAACTCGACCGAGCCGCCCTTGGCACCCTTCACCGCACCAGTGACGTCCATGGTCACGGTGCCGATCTTCGGGTTCGGCATCAGGCCGCGCGGGCCGAGCACCTTACCGAGACGGCCGACCAGCGGCATCATGTCGGGGGTGGCGATGCAGCGGTCGAAATCGATCGAGCCGTTCTGCACCTTCTCGACCAGGTCCTCGGCACCGACGACGTCGGCACCAGCAGCCTTGGCCTCATCGGCCTTGGCACCGCGGGCGAACACGCCGACGCGGAGCGTACGGCCAGTGCCGTTCGGCAGGGTCACGACGCCGCGGACCATCTGGTCGGCGTGACGCGGATCGACGCCGAGATTGATCGCGACCTCGATGGTCTCGTCGAACTTCGCTTTCGCGCGTTCCTTGACCATCTTGATGGCGTCCGCGAGCGGGTAAAGCTTTTCGCGGTCAACACCTTCGCGGGCTTTGTTCAAACGCTTTCCGATTGCCATGACCGCTTACCCCGCCACTTCCAGGCCCATCGAACGGGCAGAGCCCTCGACCATCTTCATGGCCGATTCGATGGAATCGCAATTGAGATCCTTCATCTTCTTCTCGGCGATCTCGCGCACCTGCGCCTTGGTCACCTTGCCGGCCTTGTCACGGCCCGGCGCCTTCGAGCCGGACTGGATCTTGGCGGCCTGCTTGAGGAAGAAGGACATCGGGGGCGTCTTCATCTCGAACGTGAACGAACGATCGGCGTAGATCGTGATCACGACGGGAATCGGGGTGTTCTTCTCTTCCTTCTGGGTCTGCGCGTTGAACGCCTTGCAGAACTCCATGATGTTGAGACCGCGCTGACCGAGCGCGGGACCGATCGGGGGCGAAGGATTCGCCGCACCGGCCGGGACCTGAAGCTTCAGGTATCCGGTCACTTTCTTTGCCATGTATCACTCCTGTTGTGCCGGCAGGCTGCCAGCGGTTTCAGGTTCGTGGTCTGGGTCGGATGCGGCTGGCAACCGCCCTCTCCCTCCCACGGCCTCTTGCTAACGCGAGACCGAAGTCTCACGCCTCGTCCGGTCAGACCTTCTCGACCTGACCGAATTCCAATTCGACCGGCGTGGCACGGCCGAAGATCGACACCGCGACCTTCACGCGCGAGCGCGCCTCGTCGATTTCCTCGACGACACCCGAGAACGAGGCGAACGGGCCATCGGCCACGCGCACGTTCTCGCCGATCTCGAACGACACCGACGCCTTCGGCCGTTCCACGCCTTCCTGCACCTGGTGCAGGATGCGCATGGCCTCGGATTCCGAGATCGGCATCGGCTTGTTTTCAGCGCCGAGGAAGCCCGTGACCTTCGGCGTGTTCTTGATGAGGTGAAATGCTTCGTCGGTCAGCTTCATCTTCACCAGCACATAGCCGGGGAAGAACTTGCGCTCGGCGTCGATCTTGCGGCCGCGGCGCACTTCCGTGACCTTCTCGGTCGGAACCAGCACCAGCTCGAACAGTTCCTCGAGCCCGCGCTGCTTGGCCTGCTCGCGGATCGATTCGGCGACCTTCTTCTCGAAGTTCGAGTAGGCGTGGACGATGTACCAGCGCTTGTCGGACAGTTGAGCGGTTGCGGTTGCCATCAGTGAATGCCCAGAAGGTAAGTGATGAGGACACGGATGATCTGGTCGGCGGCGAAGAAGAAGATCGAGGCCACGGCGACCATGACGAACACCATGATGGTGGTGATCGTGGTCTCGCGGCGGGTCGGCCAAGTGACCTTGGCGGTCTCCGAGCGCACTTCCTGCAAGAACTTGAACGGGCTGACTGCCATCGTTTTGATGTCCAACGTCCGTCGACAGACGCGAATGAATTTCAGGGATCCGAACAGCCGCCGTTGGCCCAGCCCTCTGTCTCGAAGGATGAGCCGGAAACCGGGCTCGATTGTTCGGGGATTTCAAAGCCGCGCCGGAGATCCGCGTCTAACGGGCCGGCTGCGAGTGCGGGGTATCTACTGCGGATAGGACCAAAGGTCAAGATATAGAGGGCCCGACTGGACCAGCCGACCTTCCCGGGCGCTCGAGCAGAGCCCAGCCGGATCAAAGGCTTATCCACCCACCCTTCAGGGCGCAATCGCAGCGCCCGACCGGTTCCTTCCGGACGCTCCCCCGGAGCGCCCGCCTCGGCGCCGTTGCGCGGTCAGTCGGCCCGCTCGACCATGGAAATGCCCGGCAGCGGCACCACGAACTTTCCGCCTTCGGCGAAATAGCGGGCGTGCTTGGCCCGGATCGGGTCGACATAACGCCAGGCGAAGACGACGACGAACGCCGGCTTGCGCTCGTAAAGGGCGGCAGGCGGCAGGATCGGGATGTCGTAACCCGGGCCGGCCATCACGTTCCCCTTCTTGGGATCGTCGTCGACCAGGAAGTCGATCTTGTTCTCCAGGCCGAACTGCGGCAGCAGCGTCGTGGTGCCGACCGAGACGCCGTAGCCGGCAACGAGCTGCCCGCGCGCATGGGCGGCATCAGCCATCGCGACCAGCTCGTCGCGGATCGCGGCGATCCGCTTCACATAGGGCGCATAATAGGCCGGCTGATCGACGCCGAGCCGTTCTTCCTCGGCGACGAAGCGCGCGACCTCAGCCGACGGCTTCTTGGCGCCACCGGCACGCTGCACGGTCACGCGGATCGAGCCACCCTTGGTCCAGATGTGCTGGACGTCGATCAGCTCCATGCCGAGCCGGGCAAAGAAGCGGATCAGCGGCTTGATGTTAAAATACGACAGATGCTCGTGATAGACGGTGTCGAGCAGGTTCTTCTCGGTGACGTCGACGCCGTATTGCGTTTCGAAGACGAACAATCCGTCCGGCGCGAGCACGTCGCGAACCCCGATCACCAGCGGATCGAGATTGTCGACATTGGCGATCATGTTGTTGGCGATCACGACGCTCGCCGCACCGTGGCTCTGCAGGATGCGGTGACCAATGGCATCGGTGAAGAAGTCGCCGATGGTCTCGATCCCCGCTTCCGTCGCGCGCTTCGCGATGTCCACAGCGGGATCGACACCCAACACCCGCATGCCGCGCTCTTTGAAGAAGCCGAGCAGCGATCCATCGTTGCTGCCGAGTTCGACGACCAGCGAGCCGGGCGCGACACCGAAGCGGCTGACGACGTCGTTGGCGTAGCCGGCGAAGTGCTCGCGCAGACCGAGCGAGAGCGAAGTGGTGTAGACGTAGTTGCGGTACTGGATCTCGGGATTACCAACATGGAGAATCTGGAGATGACCGCAATCCCTGCACAGATGCAGCGCCATCGGCACCGCAGCGCGGAACACGGGATCGTCGACGCTGGCGTCCGGGACCTGGAAGTTCGGCGTGCCGATCGGCATGCCTGCCATCGGGACGACAAGCTCCTGCTTGTCCGAATGACAGAGGCGGCAGGTGTGGCGGACGTAGAACAGATTTTTCATCGTGGAACCGAAAAATGAGATACGCGATCGGGTGAGGCAATCCCACCCCGTGAAGACCAGACCGCCAGCAACGGACTCAAGCGGGTCATGGGTGGCTCGAGACTTCCTTGCCCAGCCCGTCGTAGCTGGGGGCTTCCTCCGCCGCCTTGGCGGCCTTGTCCGCTGAATACGATCCGCGCTCCGGACTTGCCAGCCAGATCGCTCCGCCGACGAGCCCGATGATCACGCTGATGGCGCCCAGCAGCAGCGAAACCGACAGCGCCTCCTCGGAAGGGACACCCGCCAGACCGAGGCAGGCGACCATCGCCCCCTCGCGAACACCCCACCCGCTGATCGAGATCGGGACCGCCGTCAACAGCACCACGGGCGGAATCAGGATGCCGGCGTCCACCACCGAAAGCTGTGCTCCGACACCGCGCGCCAGGGCGAAGCAAGCCGCCGCGGTCACGAGATGGATGAGCAGCGCCGACCCGAACAGCAAAGCACGGCGCTCGGACTGCAGCAGGAGAAACCTGACCAGCGCTCCGAACCGGACGAAGCTTGCGATCGCCGGATGGGCGGTGAGGCGCTTGGGCAGACGGTCGAGCGTCAACAGAACCACGGTGCCAGCGACGCCGGCCAGCGTCAGCCCGCCGATGGCCAGGATCGCGGCCTGATCGGACACGCGCGACAACAGGAACGGCAATCCGGCCACCATCAGCGCGATCAGCCCGATCAATGCCGTGAAACGGTCGGCTGCAACGCCCTTGACCGCCTCCGGCCACTGCACGCCGCGCTGGCGCAGCAGCCACATCCGCACCGCATCACCGCCGACCGAGGACGGCAACACCTGATTGAACCAGAGGCTGATCATGAGGATCCGCCAGCCCGCGAGCCAGTCCAGCGACACGCCGAGCGCGCGCATGATCAGCTCCCACCGGCCGTTGAGCACGAAGGTCTGGAAGAAGATCAGCGCCAGCGCCAGGACGAACAGCAAAGGATCGACCGAGACGAGATGGCTGCGCAACCGCTGCAGATCGAGACCGCGCGCGATGTAGACCAGGACGGCAATCGACAGCAGCAGCTTTACCGAAAACAGGGCCGCCTGTTTGAACCGCGACTGCATCGGATGCCCGCCTCAGGATGCCGGATATTCCGCGCGACCGATCACGAGATCGATCGCGGCCATCATCCAGAACTGGTGCGTGGTCTCGACAATGTTGTAGCTGCGGCTATCGACGAAGAAATTGACGTCGCCGAGATTGCGCAGCGGATTGTCCGCATTCATGCCCGACAGCGTGATCACATCGAGCTTCATCGTCCGCGCCTGCGCAACCGCGTTGAGAATGTTCTTCGAGCGCCCCGAGGAGCTGATCGCGACGAGGCAGTCGCCGGCACGCGCGCTCAGCCGCACGGCGTGCGCGATCCAGTCCTCGAATCCGTAATCGTTGGCAAGGCACGACATCATGCTCGCGTCGCTGAAGCAGAGCGCAGGCACCGATGCGTTCTTCGCCAGATCGATCGCCAGATGCGAAGCGATGCCGGCCGAGCCGCCATTGCCGATGAAGATGACGCGGCCGCCCTGCTCGCGCGCGCGCAACCATGTGGCGCGGGTGGCGGAGATTGCGGCGAAAGCGCCGTCGTCGATCGCCGTCGCGCGGTGGAGGCGCCCCACGTAATCGTCAAGGAAAGCCTTGTGATCGGGATCGACGGACACGGCGGGCATGGGCTGGCGGCTCGATTGCAACATGACCGGGTGATACCGGCTATTACCAAGGATTGCAAAGGTATAATACTTGCAAAGTCGGCGAGCGGCTGGTAGTCGGCTTTCGGGTTTCACTCAACATTGGCGGGCCTGTTTCGCTGGGCATTCGCGTCACGGATGTTCCTCATGAAATGCATCGTTACTGGCGGCGCCGGCTTCATTGGAAGTCACCTCGTCGATCGTCTCCTCGACGACGGCCACGAGGTCATCGCGCTCGATAATTTCGTGATCGGTCGCCCCGAAAATCTGGCCGCACGCGCCGGTTCGAGCCAGTTGAAAGTCGTCCGGGCCGACGTCACCGATCTCGAGTCGATCAAGCCGTATTTCCACGGTATCGACTGGGTCTTCCATCTGGCGGCGCTGGCCGACATCGTTCCCTCGATCGAGTCCCCGATCCCGTATCATCGCGCCAATGTCGACGGCACGGTCAACGTCCTCGAAGCGGCGCGGCACGCGGGCGCCAAGCGCTTCGTCTACGCCGCCTCGTCGTCCTGTTACGGCATTCCCGACGTCTATCCGACGCCGGAGAGCGCCGAGATCCGGCCGATGTATCCCTACGCGCTTACCAAGAATCTCGGCGAGCAGTGCGTCATGCACTGGTGCCAGGTCTACAAACTGCCTGCGGTCGCGCTGCGCCTGTTCAACGTGTACGGGCCGCGCCATCGCACCACCGGCACCTACGGCGCCGTGTTCGGGGTGTTCATGGCGCAGAAGCTTGCCGGAAAGCCCTTCACGGTGGTCGGCGACGGCGAGCAGACGCGCGATTTCACCTTCGTCAGCGACGTCGCGGACGCCTTCGTCACCGCCGCGCGCTCCGATGTCTCGCACGAGATATTCAACGTCGGCTCGGACAACACCTACAGCGTCAACCGGCTGGTCGAGCTTCTCGGCGGCGACAAGGTCCATATTCCCAAGCGTCCGGGCGAGCCCGATTGCACCTACGCCGACATCACCAAAATCAAACGGGTCCTGAACTGGACGCCGAAGGTGAAATTCGAGGACGGCGTCGCGACGATGCTGAAGTCGATGGATCAGTACAAGGACGCGCCCTTGTGGACGGTCGACAAGATCGCCGACGCCACCAAGGACTGGTTCAAATATCTCGGTGACGACGACGGCTCACCGCAGAAGGCAAGCTCTTGAACAGGCTCGCCGGATATCGTTGCTGCGAGTCGATCATTTCAGGCCGGCCATCTGAGACCTGCCGGCGCTTTGGGTAATCCACATGGGTAATGCTGCGACAGACAAGCCGACCGGCCATCCGGCACCGCACGACAAGATCAGGACGATCGAGGAACTGGGCGAGATTGCTCGCGCCGCGCAGGCCAAGGGCCTGACCGTCGCGCTCTGCCACGGCGTGTTCGATCTGGTGCATCTCGGCCACGTCCGGCACATCCTGGCGGCGCGCAACGAGGCCGACGTGGTCATCGTGACCATCACCGCCGACCGTTTCGTCAACAAGGGCCCGGGACGGCCGATCTTTCCGGAAAACATGCGCGCCGAGATGCTGGCCGCGCTCGGCACGGTCGACTGGGTCGGCATCAACCGGACCTCCAGCGCCGAGCCGGTCCTCGATACCGTGCGCCCCGACACCTACGTGAAGGGCTCGGACTACGAGAATCCCGAGGATGACGTCACCGGCAAGATCGCCACCGAGCGCGAGGCCGTCGAACGTCATGGCGGACGGATCGTCTTCACGCGCGACGTCACCTTCAGCTCGTCGTCGCTGCTGAACCGCTATTTCGACATCTACGATCCCCCCCTGCGCGACTACCTCCAGAAGGTACGCGAAGGTGGCGGCGCCGAACGCCTGCTGAAGCTGATCGACAAGATCCAGGACATGCACGTCGTGCTGGTCGGCGATACCATCATCGACGAATACCAGTACGTCACGGCGCTCGGGAAGGCTTCGAAGGAGAACATTGTCGCCACTCTGCTCAAGAATGGCGAGCAATTTGCCGGCGGCGTCATTGCCGCGGCCAATCACGTGGCGAGCTTCTGCAAGTCGGTGGAGATCGTCACGACGCTGGGCGGCAACGACTACCCCGAGGAGTTCATTCGCGCGCATGTCCGCCCGAATGTCACGCTGACGCCGATCCGCATTCAGGGCCGACCGACGACCCGCAAATTGCGGTACGTCGAGATGGGCTATCTGCACAAGCTCTTCGAAGTCTACACCATGGACGACACGCCGCTCGACGAGGCCGAGCGCAAGGAGATCGACCGAATCACCGCCGAGCGCGTTCGTGGCGGAGACGTGGTGATCGTCACCGATTTCGGTCACGGCATGATCGCGTCCAGCACCATCGACACGCTCATCGCGAACTCCAAGTTCCTGGCGGTCAACGCCCAGAGCAACAGCGGAAACCACGGCTACAATCTGATCACGAAATATCCGCGGGCCGACTACGTCTGCATCGACGCGCCGGAAGCGCGGCTGGCCGCGACCGACAAGTTCAGCGACATCGCGTCGGTGATCGAGAATCGCCTGCACGGCAAGATCGATTGCGACAACATGATCATCACGCACGGCTCCTTCGGCTGCTACCCCTTCTCGTCGAAGACCGGCGTCGCGCGCGTGCCCGCTTTCACCAAGACCGTCGTCGACACGGTCGGCGCCGGCGATGCCTTCCTGACGATCACGGCGCCGCTGGTGGCGGCCGGCGGCAATATCGAGGACGTCGCCTTCATCGGCAACGCGGCAGGCGCGATCAAGGTCGGCATCGTCGGTCACCGCAACTCGGTCGAAAAGGCGCCGCTGGTCAAATTCGTCACCGCGTTGTTGAAGTAACGCGAACCGGAAATCTGGAGAACGACAGTGATTGATCAGAAATGGAACGTGATGGTCACCGGCGGCGCCGGCTATGTCGGCAGCGTGCTGGTTCCCCAGTTGCTGGCAGCGGGCCACAAGGTCACGGTGCTCGACCTGTTCATGTATGGCGAATCCGTCTTCGACGCGGTTCGCAACAATCCGAACCTTCGCCTGATCAAGGGCGACATCCGCGATGAGGCCGCGATCAACGAGGCCCTGCGCGGCAACAATGCGGTGATCCACCTCGCCTGCATCTCCAACGATCCCTCGTTCGAGCTCGATCCGGGGCTCGGCAAGTCCATCAACTACGACTGCTTCCGTCCGATGGTGCGCGCCGCGAAGAAGGCCGGCATCAAGCGCTTCATCTACGCCTCCTCCTCGAGCGTCTACGGCATCAAGGACGAGGCCGAGGTGACCGAGGAACTGTCCTGCGAGCCGCTCACGGACTACTCCAAGTTCAAGGCGATGTGCGAGACCGACCTCGCCGAAGAGGCCGCGGCCGGCTTCGTCACCTGCACGGTTCGTCCCGCCACCGTCTGCGGCTATGCACCGCGGCAGCGGCTCGACGTCGTGGTCAACATCCTGACCAACCTCGCGGTCAACACCGGCCGCATCCGCGTGTTCGGCGGAACGCAGAAGCGGCCCAATCTGCACATCGAGGACATGTCGGCGGCCTATCTGTTCCTGCTGCAGCAGGATGACGCGAAGATCGACGGCAAGACCTACAATATCGGCTACGAGAACCACTCGCTGATGAAGATCGCCGACATCGTCAAATCGGTGGTCGGAAACAACGTCGAGGTCGCCGTCGAGCCGACCGACGATCTGCGCTCCTACCACGTCTCCTCGGAGAAGATCCGCCGCGAACTCGGATTTGCACCGACGCACACGATCGAGCAGGCCGTGTCCGGCCTCGTGGACGCCTTCAGGTCCGGCCGCCTGCCGAACTCGCTCAACGATCCCCGGTATTTCAACATCAAGATGATGCAGAACATCAGCCTGAAGTGAGCGGCGTGCGGATCGGCATCGATTTCGACAACACGATCATCTGCTACGACAAGGTCTTTGCCGCCGCGGCGCGTCAGCGCGACCTGGTGCCGGAGGGCTGGGAGGGGCTGAAGAACGATGTGCGGGATCTCTTGCGATCCCGCACGGGTGGCGAACTCGCCTGGCAAGGCCTGCAAGGCTTCGTCTACGGCAAGGGCATTGGCGGCGCCGAAATTTATCCGGGCGTGCGCGAATTCCTCGCGGCGTGCAGACAGGCCGGCGCCAGGGTGTACATCGTCAGCCACAAGACCCGATTCGGTCATCAGGACCCCGACCATACCGACCTGCGCGAGGCCGCACGCGGCTGGCTGCGTGGCGCCGGCCTCATCGACGCTGCGGAGGCGGCAGTGGCCAGTGGCGATGTTTATTTCGAGGACACGATGGCGGCCAAGGTCGACAGGCTCGCGAGCCTGGAGCTGGACATCTTCATCGACGATCTCGTCGAGGTCTTCGAGCAGCCGCATTTCCCGAAGGACACGCGATCGATCCTGTTCACGCGTTCGCAGTCCCCGCACCCCGAACATTGCACGCCGATCGCGACATGGGCCGGCATCCGCGACGAGGTGTTTGCGGCATGAGCGAGCCCGACATCAGCGCAGCGGATGCGATGTCGATCGGCAGCCGCCTTGCCGGAGCAACGGTCGCGGCCGCCCACCCGGCGCGGTCCGGCGGCAACAACAGGGTGTTTCGGCTGGAGATGGCGGAGGGTCCACCCCTCGCCCTCAAGCATTATCCGTCCGACGGGCGCGACCGGCTGGGACAGGAATATGACGCGCTGACGTTTCTGTCGCGCCATGGGATTACATCGACGCCGCGGCCGATTGCAAAGGACGCGGATGCGTTCTGCGCGCTGTATCAATGGTTCGACGGTGACGCGGCGGTGCTGCGTCCCCGGGACGACGATGCCGACCAGCTGGCCGATTTCCTGATCGAATTGCAGAAGCTGCGCGACGCCGAAGGTGCGCAGACCTTGCGCAATGCGTCAGCCAGCATCTTTTCACCCGAGGAAGCCATCGCCCAGTACGAGCAGCGCCTCGACGGGTTGACGCGCGAGTCGCAGGATCACCCCGAGCTGCGTACGTTCATCGACGGCAGCCTGGTTCCCAGCACGGCCGTCGCCATCCAAAGGCTCCGCCAACGTTATGCGGAACTGGGGCGGGATCCCGCAGCGGACCTTCTGCCCGCGCATCGCGCATTGAGCCCGTCCGATTTCGGACTGCACAACGCGCTGCGCGGCGAAGACGGCCGCCTGCGCTTCATCGACTTCGAATATTTCGGCTGGGACGATCCGGTCAAACTGCTGTCCGATACCGCGATCCACCCCGGCAGCGATCTGCCCGCAACAAGCGCGAATCGCCTCATCGAACGCCTCACGCAAGCCTTTGCGGCTAGGGATGACGCGTTTGCGATCCGCCGTGACGTACTGTATCCTGTGTTCGGGGCGATCTGGTGCCTGATTGTCCTGAATGCCTATTTGCCCGAAAGCCGCTCCCGGCGCGCCTTGGCTGCGCAAGGTGGCGATCTGACGGTCCGCCTTGCCGGTCAGCTCGACAAAGCACGCCGGCTTCATCAAACGATTTGCCAACGTGATCCAGATCTCACCCCACGCTGAAGCCGCCCTCACCTGCACGCTGGACGAGCGCAGTCTCTATTTGCGCCGCCTGGTCCTTGGTTCTGTTCGCTCCGCAGGACGCGGCCATGTCGGTCCGGCCCTGTCGCTGATCGAAATGGTCCGCGTGCTCTACGACGACATCCTGCGGATCGATCCGAACAACCCGCGCGATCCGGAACGCGACCGCGCGATCCTCAGCAAGGGGCACGGGTGCCTGGCGCTCTACGCGCTGCTCGCCGATCGCGGCTTCTTCCCGCTGTCGGAGCTCGACGGCTTTTGCGGCTCCGACAGTATCTTGGGCGGACATCCCGAATACGGCATGGTGCCGGGTGTCGAGGCGTCGACCGGCGCGCTCGGACACGGCCTGTCGATCGGCGTCGGCCTTGCGCTCGCCGCCCGCATGCGCGAGCGCAATTACCGGACCTTCGTGCTGCTCGGCGACGGCGAGATCAACGAAGGATCGGTGTGGGAGGCCGCCATGGGCGCGGCCAAGCACGGGCTCGACAACCTCGTCGCGATGATCGACTACAACAAGCTTCAGAGCTACGGCCCCACCGACTACGTGCTGCCGCTGGAGCCGCTTGCGGACAAATGGCGCAGCTTCGGCTTTGCCGTGCAGGAGCTCAACGGCCACGACGTCGGCGCCCTGCGCACCGTCCTGAAGCAGGTCCCGGCCGTACCGGGCAAGCCCACCGCGGTGATCTGCCATACCGTCAAGGGCAAGGGTCTGCCGCCCGCAGAATCCAACGCCGATTGGCATCACAAGAACAAGCTGTCCGACAGTGAGCTCGACGCCATCCGCGTCGCCGTCGGCGATTTTTGATCGGCTCCCCATGCGCAACACCGCGATGAACATGGTCCACAAGCTCGCCGCGCGCGACGAGCGTGTGCTTTACATCGGCTCCGATCCCGGCGCCGGCACGCTGCGTGCGATGAGCAAGGAGTTTCCCAAGCGCCATCTGATCGAGGGCATTTCGGAAGCGCACATCATCGGCATGTCGGCCGGCCTCGCGATGGAAGGCTTCGTGCCTTACGTCAATACCATCGCGACCTTCCTCACCCGCCGCTGCTACGAGCAGGTGGCCGTCGATCTCTGTTTGCACAATCTGCCGGTGCGGCTGATCGCCAATGGCGGCGGGCTCGTCTACGCGCCGCTCGGCCCCACCCACCAGGCGATCGAGGACATCGCCATCATGAGGGCGCTGCCGAACATGACGGTGGTCTGCCCATGCGACGCCGACGAGGCCGCGCGCATGATGGACAAGACGCTCGACTGGACCGGACCAATCTACATCCGGCTCGGCAAGGGCGGTGATGCCATCGTCTCGAAGGCCGAGCACGGCTTCGAGATCGGCAAGGCCATCCTGATGCGCCCGCCGGGCGACGTCCTCATGGTGACCACCGGCATCATGCTCCAGCGCGCCATCGCCGCAGCCGACCTGCTGGCCGCGCAAGGCATTCGCGCCGGCATCCTGCATATGCATACGGTGAAGCCGCTCGACACCGAAGCGCTACTGCAAGCGATCCGCGGCATCAAGCTCGTGGCAACGCTGGAGGAGCACGTGCCCTCCGGCGGCCTCGGCAGTGCGGTTGCGGAGACGCTGATCGACAAGCTCGGCTCCGGCCTGCCCGCGATGCTGCGGCTGTCGCTGCCGGACCGCTTCATGCACAATTACGGCTCGCAGGACTCGCTGCTGAAGAAGCACGGCCTCGCGCCCAACGCCATTGCGACCTCGATCGAGCACGCGCTCGCGGCGTCGCGCACCTCCGCTCCTCAACTCCATTCCACCTGACGGGTCACATGTACGACGTTCGATATTCCTATCTGCTCGAGCAATTCTCCGACCCCGCCCCGATCCTGGCCGAGATCGGCCGGCTGGTCGCGACCGGTGACTTCACCCTTGGCAAGCCCGTCGCCGAATTCGAGAAGCGCTTTGCCGAACTGATCGGCGTGCGTCACGCCATCGGCGTCGGATCCGGCACCGACGCACTCAAGCTGCCGCTCAAGGCGCTCGGCATCGGCCATGGCGACGAGGTCATCACCGCCGCCAACACCTTCATCGCCACCGTCGGCGCGATCGCGGAAACCGGCGCCACCCCGGTGCTGGTCGACTGCGACGATTCCTTCTGCATGAACGTCGACCAGGTCGAAGCCGCCATCACCAAGAAGACCAAGGCGATCATGCCGGTTCAGTTGACCGGCGAGGTCACCGACATGGGCAAGCTGATGGCGATCGCGCAGCGCCATAACCTTCCCGTCGTCGAGGACGCCTGCCAGGGCATCCTCTCGGAGTTTGCGGGAAAGCGCTCCGGCACCCACGGCATCGCCGCCGGCTTCTCCCTGCATCCGCTCAAGAACCTCAACGTCTGGGGCGATGCCGGCGTCGTCGTCACCAATGACGACGGCATGAACGAGAAGCTCCGCCTGATCCGCAACCACGGCATGAAGAACCGCGACGAGATCGCGATCCTCGGCTGCAATTCGCGGCTCGATTCCCTGCAGGCCGTCGTCGGCAACTGGCTGATCGGCCAGACCAGCGAGATCACGCGGCGCCGAATCGAGAACGCGGCCTATTACGACGCGGGCCTTGCCGGCCTGCCCGGCCTGCGCGTTCCGCCGCGCCGGCCCAACGTGAAGCACGTCTACCATCTCTACATGGTGTTCGCCGAACGCCGCGACGAGCTCTACCAATACTGCCTGGACAACGGCATCGAGGCCAAGATCCACTATCCGATCCCGCTGTATCAGCAGGAAGGCCTCAAGCATCTCGGCTACGCGCCCGGCACCTTCCCGGTCACCGATCGCCACGCCAAGGAAGTCATCAGCTTCCCCGTCGACCAGCATCTGACGCGCGCACAGCAGGACCGCGTCATCGAGACCGTCAGGAAGTTCTGCCATGGACGCTGACACCGGCCGCCGGCGCATCGGTTACGTCAATCTTCCCGCCCAGTTCGAGGAAGAGCGCACCGAGATCATGCAGGCGGTGGAAGGCGTATTCCAGCGCGGCGATTTCATCGGCGGGGCGGCGGTCGGAAAGCTCGAGGAGGAATTGTCCGCCTATCTCGGCTCGCCCCATGTCGTGACGCTGAATTCCGGCACCGACGCGCTGATCCTTTCCTTGCGGGCGCTCGACATCGGTCCCGGCGACGAGGTGATCACCCCGCCGAATTCGTTCGTGGCCTCGACCGCCGCGATCATCGCGGTCGGCGCCACGCCTGTCTTTGCGGACGTGCTGCCGGACCAGAACATCGATCCGGCCGCGGTCGAGGCGGCCGTCACGCCGCGCACCAAGGCGATCATGCCGGTACACCTGACCGGGCGCATGGCCGACATGACCCCGCTGATGGCGATCGCGGACAAGCACGCGCTCGCCGTGATCGAGGACAGCGCCCAGGCGGTCGGCTCGACCTATGACGGGCGGATGAGCGGCACCATCGGCACGTTCGGTTGCTTCTCCGCCCACCCCTTGAAGAATCTCAACGCCGCGGGCGATGCCGGCTTCCTCGTCACTGCCGACGCCGAGCTCGCCGCAAGAATCCGCCGGCTGCGCAATCACGGCCTCATCAACCGCAGTGACGTCCAGGAGTGGGGCATCGTATCACGGCTCGACACGCTGCAGGCCGAGGTGCTGCGCATTCGCCTGCGTCACCTGCCCTCCGTGATCGAGCGTCGGCGGCGCAACGCCGCGCAATACCGCGCCGAGCTCGCAGGGCTTCCTCTGTTCATTCCGCCCTGCCGCAACATCGAGTTCAACACCTTCCACACCTTCGTGGTGCAGACCGACCGCCGCAACGACTTCCAGAAATATCTGGCCGACAAGGGCATCGAGACCGCGATCCATTATCCGGTCCCGATCCATTTGCAGCCGGCGGCGGCGCATCTGGGTCAAGGCCGCGGCGCGTTCCCGGTGACCGAGCGGCAGGCAGACCAGATCCTCACGCTTCCCATCAACCAGTTCCTGTCGGCCGCCGATATCAGCTATATCTGCGCGACCGCCCGGGAGTATTTTGCATGACGGATACGGACTTCCTTCAGGCCGATGAGCAGGCGCTGGCGCAGCGCTTCATCGACAACGGCTTCGTCACCACGCCGGCCGACGATCGCGCAGGCCTCGACCGCATCCAGCGGCGCGCCGCTGAACTCGCGGCGGACTATCTCAAGCTGCCGCACAGCAACGATCCCTATGCGATGCTGGACAGCATCCACACCCGGGTGAGCGTGGACGATCTCAACGGCCTGCGGCTGCACGTCTTCAACGGCCTCAACGCCGAGCCGTGGTTCCGGCCGACTTATTTCCGCCTGGCGCGTTCGACGATCGAGACCATCGTCGGCAACGAGCTCTGCATGCAGCGCCGCGTCAATCTCAGCATCCAGATGCCCGGCGACGATTCTTCGCTGCTCGCCACCCATTCCGATGTCTGGTCGGGCGACTCGCCGTTCGAGGTCGTGGTGTGGGTGCCGCTGGTGGACGTCCACCACACCAAGGCGATGTATCTGCTGCCGCCGTCGCTGAACGGCGATATGCAGGACCGGATGGCAAGCCTGCGCAGCGCCGAGGAGCTGTACAAGACGATCAAGCCGCACGCGACCTTCATCGAGATCCCCTACGGTCACGTGATGCTGTTCAACCAGACCCTGATGCACGGCAATCGCGTCAACGAGGAGCCCGGCACGCGCTGGAGCATGAACTGCCGCTTCAAGAGCATCATGTCCCCCTACGCGGATAAGCGCTTCGGCGAGTTCTTCGAACCGATCCTGCTGCGCCCGGCGACGCGGGTCGGCATGCAATACAAGCTCCCAGGGGGCTTCCATGGCTGAGCGAGCCGGCCATCGCGGCTATATCGGCGCGCGGCCGCTGAACGGCAGCCGCACCCCGCAGCACGTCCAGAACATCGTGATCCGCGACTACGCGCGGCGCAAGAACCTGCAATTTCTGCTCAGCGCCGTCGAGCACATCATGCCCGGCAGCTACATGGTGCTCGAGGACATCCTGGACGAGTTGCCCCGCCTGGATGGCCTGATCCTCTACAGCATCTTCATGCTGCCGCCCGACGAGGCACGGCGACGGGAGATCTACGACCGCGTGCTGCGCGAGGGCTGCGACCTCCACGCCGCCGTCGAGGAGATCACGCTGTCGTCGCAGAAGGACATCCAGGCCGTCGAGGACATCCTGCTGGTCAATAAATACGCCACCATCCTGTGACGATGCCGCGGACCGGTTGGGCCCCATGAGCGAGATCAACCTGCTCCAACCGATGCACGCATCGACCAGGCGGAACTACGTTCAGCGCGTGGTCGAGCACGACAAGGCAGAATCCGCCACCGTCGCGCGGCAATGGGGGCAGGACTACTGGGACGGCGACCGGCGCTACGGCTATGGCGGCTATCGTTATGACGGACGCTGGCGCCCGCTCGCCCAGACCCTGATCGATCGCTACGGCATCAAGCCCGGCATGAGCGTGCTCGACGTCGGCTGCGGCAAGGGCTATTTGCTCTACGAGTTCAGCCAGCTTGTCCCCGACCTCAGGATCGCCGGCATCGACATCTCCGACTACGGCATCGCCAACGCCAAGGAGGAGGTGCGGCCGCTGCTGAAGGTCGGCAGCGCCGTCGAGCTCCCCTACCCCGATCACAGCTTCGACCTCGTGGTGTCGCTCGGCGTGCTGCACAACCTTCCGCTCGAGGACGTGTTCCGCGCGGTGTCGGAGATCGAGCGCGTCGGGCGCGGCACCTCGAAATATCTGATGGTGGAATCGTTCCGCAACGAGCGCGAGAAGGCGAATCTCCTCTACTGGCAGCTCACCTGCCTGAGCTTCCACGGCCCGGAAACCTGGGCGTGGATCTACGACAAATGCGGCTATCGGGGCGACCATGGGTTCATCTTCTTCGAATGAAGCCGGCCTGCGCCGGCCGACGTCGCTACGCGCGCAAAATCCGGAAGTGTATTATTCGGACGACGCCATCGTCACGGCGGATGACGCCACGATCGCGGAGCTGAAACGCATCGCCGCCGGCAACCCGCGTCTGCGCAGCCGGCTGTGCACGCACCCCGATCCCGCGTCCAGCCTGCACGAGATGCTGATCGTGCATCATCGCGAGGCCTATGTCCGGCCCCACAAGCATTTTGGCAAACCTGAATCGTTTCACGTGATCGAGGGCACTGCGCAGGTCGTGATCTTCGAGGATGACGGCCGCATTCGCGACGTCCTCGAGATGGCGCCCTACGGCCAGGGCAAGCGCTGCTATTACCGGATGCCCGAAAAGGTCTTCCACTCGATCCTGATCACCTCGGAATGGCTGGTGTTCCACGAAACCACCGCCGGCCCGTTCGATCCCTCACGCACGGCATTTCCCGACTGGGCCCCGGATGGCGGCGACGCTGCCGAGGTCCACGACTACGTCACGCGGATTGGTGCGCTCGCCGTGGAGCATCTGGCGAGACGGTAAATTTCGACCCCTATCGCTGCTCGACGATCCCGCCGTGAATGATCGAGGACGAAACCAGACGATGAAGCCGCCTGCAAAAGCACTGGTTACCCTGGTCAAGTTCGCGGTGTCGATCGGGATCCTGGTATTGCTCTTGCGCAGCCAGGACTTGTCGTCCCTGAAAGCCGATCTTCTCGCCGTCAACTTGAACATGCTGGCGCTTGCTGTGTTGCTGCTGTTCGCCCAGACCTTCATTCTCTGCCACCGCTGGATCCTGATCCTCCGCGCCATGAGCGTGCCCCTGAGATGGCTGGCCGGCTGGCGCATTCTGATCATCAGCACCTTTTTCAATCAGGTGCTACCCGCGGGCGGTGACGCGGTCCGGATCTGGATGCTGCGGCGGAATGGCGTGCAATGGTCGCAGACGATCGGCAGCATCGTGGCCGATCGCTTCCTGGCGCTGCTGGCGCTCGGTCTCATCGTCCTGGCGGGAATGCCGTTCCTGCTGCCTCGCGTCCACGACAACTCACTCCTTTTCGCGATCGTGACCGTTCTGGCGGCTGCATGCCTCGGCGCAATCGCCCTGGCGACGCTGGACCGGTGGCCGCCACGCTTGATCGCGGCCGTGCCGGCCAGGATCGTGCAATTCGCGATGCTGGTCAGGGCTCCGTTGCTGGCGGCCGGAGGGCGGGCAATGTTGATCGTATCAGCCATTGTCGTCCACCTGATCACCGTTGCGACCTGCTATGTCCTCGCGATCGGACTGGAGGCGCCCCTCACCGCACTTGACGCCTTCGTGCTGGTCCCGCTCGTCATCCTGTCTTCCGCGGTCCCCATCTCGATCGGAGGCTGGGGCGTGCGCGAAGGCGCGATGGTCGCTGCGCTTGGCCTCGCCGGGATCGCATCCGACAAGGCGCTCGCGATATCGGTCCTGCTGGGTCTTGGCGGCCTGATCGTCGGGCTGTTCGGCGGGCTGGTATGGCTGATCGCGCCCGAGCGCACCGGCTTCAGCCCTGAGGAGGCGCGGGCCATCGCCGAACGAACCGATGCAGCGCCGGTCTAGCATGGGCAACGCCGGACAAGACCATGCGATGACATCTGCCGAGGTGCGTTTTCGTACCATCGTCGAGACATGGTCGTGGCGCGCGCTCATTTTCGCGCCGGCCGCTCTTTCCATCTGGTGCCTGAACCGCGACGGCACTTATCGAACGCTGCTATTTGACGGTGGCTGGACAACGCGATTTTACGTCCTCGCCTGGATCGTCCTGACGCCGTATCTCGGCTGGTTCATCATGGCGACCGGCCGCCTGACATTCTCGCTCATCAGGCACGAACCCACTCAGCGCGTCGACGAGTTCTTTGTCGGCGCGGCCACGCTCATCTTGACGGGATTTGGACTCGGCGCTCTTTCCATCCTGTACCCACAAATCGTTCTCGGATTTGCGATCGCGGTGCTGCTGTGGGACAGCCGCAGCTTTCGGAAGCCGCAGAAACCCGCGGTGACCTTGCCGCTGATCGCAACATCGCTGCTGGGTCTTTGGCTTCTGGCGACGGTGTTCCTCGACCGCGCCATCATACCCGATGTCATTTCGACCGACGTTCAACAGCTCTACGCCCCGTATCTGGCGGAGGTCGCGAGAAATCACAGCATCTGGCTTGCGGCCGACAATCCCATCTTCTCCGACTTCGAGATCGGTCACGGAAACGGGCTGCACCTGTTGCTGGCGACGTTCCTGCCGCCCCACGTCGCCCAGATCATTTCGTTTCTCTATTTCGTCGGGATCGGCGCTGTCATTTTCGAACTCGCCCGCCTCGTTCTTCCATTCAAGGCTTTCGGACGCCGGTGCGAAGAAGCTGCGATCCCGATCGCACTCGGCCTGGCAATTCTCGGGCTTGCTTGGCCGAGGACGGTGCCGACCGTTACACCCGGCCTCCACATCATGGAGTTTGGAAAGTACCACCTTCAGACAGCGGCATTCTTCGTCTATTTCCTGCTGGTCGTCATCCGCTCTTCCCAAAGTCGAGACAGGCTCGCCGCCGGCATTTGCGCCTTTGCCGTCGCGGCTTCCTATCCGCTCTACGCCGCGTTCGTCTTTTTGATTTCGGCGTTGGGAGTGCTCACCAAGGCGCTTCAGCGCGACCTGTCCGGCGTCATGACCGGCGTGCTGCTCGGGGTCGGAGCGATCGCCGGGTGCATATTGGCCTTCTCCGTCAATTATCTCTACCTCGGAATCCCGGCCACCAACCCGTATTCGCTGTTCCGGGGCGCCGCATCGGTCGAGCGTTTCTCACAATTCGGAAGCCTCGATATTCTCGACTATTTCGTGCTGGCGCAGTCGCTGGAGGTCAGCGACTTCCTCAGCAAGGCGGGGTTGTTCGCCTTCTTCAAGCAGGTCAGGTCCGTTCTCCTCGTTGCCATTGCTCTCGCGGCGGCAACTTGCACCGTGGCTTACATCGACTCGAAGCTGTTTCCGGATCGCTCCGGCGCCTCGAAGTCGCGAATGTCGTTCAATGCTGCGGGGCTCTTGATCATCATCGCCTACGTAGCCAGCGTCCGGCTTCTGGATATGACGCTGAATATTCCGAGCCTGATCAGGCTATCCGTTCATGTCACCGCGCTATTCCCGCTGGCGACCGTGGCCATCGCCTGTTGGGCACTGGTTGTCGTGCGGCGGTTGGCCTCAACCTGGTCCCCCGGGCGCTACGCGCCTCATGTGGCCCTTCTGGCGCTCCTGATCACCTGCGCCTGGACAACCCTTTCCTATCCCTGGCAGAGCTTCAGGGACGACGGGACCCTCGCCTTTGTGACCGGGCGGCCCCTTCGCCAGTTGCCCCGTGTCAGCCTGGACTGGCAGCGCTGTGACGAACTGCAGCAATCGACGGGGTCTGAGCGCATTTTGCCTCTCAACGGCTATCGCGCGTTGGTGCCATGCTATTTCTCGCCGCTCCTCACGCGAGGCAAGGTCATTCATACCTATCAGAGCGATGTCGCGCGCGATTTCAAGAAGGTCGCGCTGGGGACTGCCGATACGGCGCAAGCCACGCTTCGCGCGTTGGGGGTGAATCTCTTCTACGTCCAGAGGGAGAATTGCGATTTTTGGCTGAATGGGTTCTCAGACCTCTTCCAGAAAGAAGAACTGGCGAGACGTTTTGCGGTTCGCGCCGAGACTCCGCATTACTGGCTATTGACGTGGCGGGCTGGTGATCAGCCATTGACTCCGGAAACGGCAGCGGCAATCTCGACGCTGAGGACGAGATCGAAGGATATTTATCGAATGGCTTACGGTGTCGAGCCCTTTGAGGTGGTGAGGCACCAGTTGCCACCAGACGGCAAGCCAAGAGACCTCGCGATTCTCGATCAGTTGTCCAAATGCCGCTGAGGGTTGCTGATTTGACGGCGGAAAGCGATCCTCCGCGGAGACATCTACATGCATTCCGGTAAACGCAGGTCTTGGGGAGGCTGGCGAACAAGCGCGCGCGCCGGCTTGATGACGGCTCCATTCCTCATCGCGGCCTTAGGCCTGCTGATCAAGGTTCCTCCCGAGGTCCAGTTCTTCAGCGGCGGCCCCTTGGTCGCCTGGAACAGCTTGTGTCTCGCTGTCCTCGCTCCCTACGTGGCTATTGCGTTTGTCGGAATGGGGGCCCTGCTCGTTCACCGGCTCGACGAAGGCAACGACCTCGACGCCGCCGATTTGCTCGTGCTGCAGTTCTTCGGCGGCGCTGCTCTGTGCGTCTTGATTGGCGTTTGCCTCGGTGCGGCGGGATTGCTCTTCCCGTGGATCACCATCCCATTCTTGACGGGCATCATCGCCTGGCACCTTGCGCGTCCATCCCGTGGCCGTTGGATGCCATCTACGGCTGCGGAGTGGCTGCTGGTTGGACTAATCGGTTTGTCGGCCGTCGTGCTTCTGCTGGTGAAGGGCGTCGTGCTCGACGCGACGCGCGGTGATATCCCGCAACTTTATCTTCCGCTCCTCGCTGACCTGCAGAACCGCCACACCCTCTGGCTCGACTCCGAACAGCCAAAGCTGTTCTGGTTCTTGCTCGGCCGCGGCCACGGGGCCGACATGTTGCTCGTGAGCTTCGGTGGTCCGACGGCTCATCAAATCCTCTCGGTCGTCTACTTGCTGTCCATCGCGGCTCTGGTCCATCGCATGGCGGTGCGGCTGACAACCGGCTGGATATTGCCGGGATGCGCGGCCCTGATCGCAATGTGGTCGAGCTTCATCGGATTGGAGACGGGGCGCTTTCACTATGAGACCGGCGCCTTCCTCCTGTTCGTCTGTTGGGCAGGGCCGCTCTATGCCACCACCAAGGCCCGCGTGATCTTCCGCGCCTTGGTGCCAACCGTGATGTCGATCGCCATCATGGTCCCCCAGGCGGCGATCATCGCCACGGCCTTCTTGATGGCGGGAGCGGGCGCCGGCTGGTTCGCTCATGGCCCGCGCGGCATCGTGCGGCCACTCGGAGTGGCCGCAATCGGTCTTGGCACAGCGGCTCTCAGCCTTCTGGTCAACCAGATCTATCTCGGCATCGCCGAGGTCAATCCGATCGGCGTGTTCATGCCGCTCATCAACGTGGAGCGCTTTCGTCAAATCTCGAGCCTGGAGCTCATGGTCTACGTAAACAACGCGCAGGGCATCAAATATGCAGGATTCTCGATGCGCGACATCGTGGCTGCTTTCGGCCGCCTGCGGGAGGTGCTCTGGAGCCTATTCTTTGGCACGAACTTCTGGACATATCCGGCTTTCATTGTCGCGTGCGCAGCCTTGCTCAGAGTACGGCGCCCCCAAGGAAATGGCCCATTCGTCGTAGGTCTCGCTCTCTGCCTGCTCGCTGTCATCAGCCTGATCACACTCACCTCACATGGAAGTCTGGAGCGCATGCTGGCCTTCCGATCGGTCGCGACTCCGCTCATTGCCATTTCAATCATCGTGCCGCTCGCCGATCTCTTTCGGCGGCGTCAGTTGCAACTTCGCCTCGTCTCTCTGCCTTCTGCGATGGTGACGATCGGTTTGGCGGCCCTTGTCGCGACTGTGGTTGCGAGGTCGCAGGGCGAGATAACGCGCGTGCGCATGCAGGGCGCCTTGGCGTTTGTCACCGGTCGCATCGGCCTGGTTGGCACCTCCCCGTCCTTTGACGACCTCGATCCACGCCGCTGTCGGGAGGTTTCAAGTCACGTCCCTGCTGACTGGCACATCCTCCCCGTCAATTCCGCTTTGCGTTTTCTGCCGACCTGCGCCGAGTCCCCTCTCCTGCCATCTGGCCGGGTCGTGGATACCTTGCATCCGGTGTTTCTGCCCGATTATGGAGACGTCCTGCTTGGGCCCGCCCCAATCAGCATTGCCGCGCTACGCCGCCACAATGTGAATGCCTTTTACATAGAGGGCGACCGGCTGGATTTCTGGGCGCATGGGCAAAGCCCGCTTTTTGATTCAGACAGCATGCCGCGCAATCTGGACGTCCTCCACGTCGGAGCTGATTACATCTTGCTGACTTGGAAGGGCCTGGGAGCGCCAATCAGCGACGAACAGGTTGCAGCAATCACCGCGCTACGGAACCGCAGCCGCGTGACCGGTCCAGGCAAAGACTATTGGGATGGTATCGCAACGCTTGCGGCGTGGCGGTCGCGGCAAGACTCTACCGAAAAGTGAGCGGCCGCGCGCTTCCGCCTCCACCGCGGCGCGGAAAAGAGTCTTCGCGCGAAGCCGGACCCCATCCTGAATGGTCACCGCAAAATCCTGCCGAATCGGCTCTGTTTTTCGCGAGTCCGACGATCGGATAAGATGCCGGCGGACAGCGTGGGGGATCTCAACTTATCAATTGAGGTGCACGCTGTGGCCCTATATAGCCGTACAATGGCTGCCAGCCGCGGGCCGTAATGGCTCGGAACGCCGATTCCAGACCTGCTCCTGCAAAGAGTTAAAGCCGTGACCGACCATTGCCGCCTTTGCCATTCGACCAACCTGCGTCCGGTCATCGACCTCGGACTGATGCCGATTGCGCATCGGCTTCGGCATAGCCGAAACGAGCAGGACGAACGCTTTCCGTTCGAGGTGATGGCCTGCGCCGAATGCGGCCTCCCCCAGATCGTCAAGCCGATCGATCCAGATATTCTGTACCGGCAGTTCAACTACAATTTCAGCAGCTGGAAGCCGGAGCCGCATCAGGCAGACGAGCTCGACACCATCGCGAAATTCTCCAAGCACCAGTCCGTGTTCGAGATCGGATGCAACGACGGGCTGTTCATGGACAAGCTGCGCGAGCGCGGCACCAAGGTCATGGTCGGCGTCGAGCCCAATCCGGTGTCGGGCAAGATCGCCCGCGAGCGCGGCATCAAGGTCTATGCCGACATGCTCAGCCCGGCGATGGCCCACGATGCTGTCGCTCAGTCCGGCAAGTTCGACCTCGTCATATCGCGCCAGGTGCTGGAGCACATCGTCGATTTCGAGAACTTCTTCGACTGCGTCAAGATCGCGCTCAGCGACGACGGTTTGCTGTTCATCGACGTGCCTGATTTCGCCCCGGGGTCAGCGGAGGGAGACCTCTCCGTCCTCTGGGAGGAGCACGTCAGCTATTTCACCGAACCGACCCTGCTCGCGCTGCTGGCGCGCCACGGCTTCGAGGCGGTGTCCGTGAAGAAATACAATTTCAGCGGCGGAAGCCTCGCGATCGCAGCCCGCCGTGCCAAGGGCGCCGTGACGGCGCCGCCCGCGCCGTCCGGCGTTGGCGAGAAATTCGGTCAGCGTGCGAGAGAGTATGGCGCGCGTCTCCGCCCGATTCTCGAAAAAGCCCGCGCCAACGGCGCCGAGATCGCCATCTACGGTGCCGGCTGCCGCGCCTGCACCTTCACCAACGCCCACGAGCTTGCGAATCTCGTCGACCTCTCGGTCGACGACCAGAAGGAGCGCCAGGGGCTGTTCCTGCCCGGCACCGGCATTCCGATCCGTTCGCCCGAGGATCTCACCGCCAAGTCGGGTCCGCTCGTCTGTCTTCTCGCCGTGAACGAGGAGAACGAGGCCAAGGTCAGCAGCCGGCTGCGCGAGAGCGTGAAGCGTCCGCTCGAGATCGTTGCGATCTTCGCGCCGAACGACATCTGGAGCGAGCTCGATCGTCTCGAGGCGGCGCTAAGGTCGCGGCATGGCTGAGGACAAGCTCTTCAACTATTACGAACGTCAGGATGTTCTGCCGACGTTCGGGAATTTCAAATCGTCCACCGAGCTCGGGGCCTACGCCAGCCAGCGGCGCGAGCTGTTCTCGGACAAGCTGGTGCTGCCGCCGCGGCTGTTCCGCGATGCCGATGTGCTCGAATTCGGTCCCGATTCCGGCGAGAATGCACTGGTGTTTGCCGGTTGGGGCGCGAACATGACGCTCGCCGAGCCGAACCGGCATGCACACCCGAAAATCCAGGCCTACTTTGCACATTTCGGCCTGACCCAACGTCTCCGCGAGCTCGGACTGGCCGACGTCGAGGGCTTCCGCAGCGAGCGCCGCTTCGACATCATCGATGCCGAGGGCTTCATCTACACGGTGCAGCCGAGCGAAAAATGGCTCGGCATCTTCCATCGGCTGCTCAATCCGGACGGTTATGCCGTCGTGTCCTATTACGAGCGCTATGGCGGCTTCTTCGAGCTCGCGCTCAAGGCGATCCATGCGGCCGGCAAGGCATTGGGCGGTCGCGCTCCGCTCGACACGGCAAAGATGCTGTTCGAGGCGAAGTGGGACAGCATTCCGCACACCCGCAGCTTCGAATCCTGGCTGATGGACGTGCTGGAAAATCCTTTCGTCCGGCATCGCTACTTCCTCGACGCGGCCACCTTGTGCGCGGCGGCGCATCAACAGGGGTTCGACGTCCATTCGGCGTGGCCCGCCTACCGCGACAGCCTCGACATCTACTGGCACAAGAAAGTCCTGTCCGGCGACGAGAAGCTGCATCGCGCCAGACGCCATCTCGACCGCAGCCGGCTGAGCTTCCTCGGCGGACGAAAGCTCTATCTGGTCGGCAAGGCCGATGCCGTGCAGGCGATCTCGGCCTCGATCGAGGCGCTGGTGCTCGACGTCGATGGCATGATCGACGATCCCTTCGGCGAGAGCCTGCCGCGCGTGGTCGCGGGCCTTGCGTCGCTGCGCGAGACGATCCGGACCACCGACATTCTGGCCGACGATGCCGCCGACATCGACGCCATCATTGCGACGCTCGACAGCTTCCATCGCATCTTTGGCGCAATCGGGCGACGGGATGCGTCTGCGGTCGCCGCCCTCACCCAGTCGGATGCGGCCTTCATCAACATTTGGGGACAGCCGGCGCATTTCCTCGTGATCCGGAAGCGCTAAGGGATCATAGTCAGTGAAGCCAGGCATTGGCATCATCGGAACGGGCATGGTCGGCCAGATGTGCCACCTCGCCAATTTCGCTGCCAATTCCGCCTGCCGCGTCGTCGCGATCGCCGATCTCCGGCCGGACCTCGCCGCCGCCGCGGCGCAGAAGTTCGGCATCCCCCGGGTTTACAGCACGCACCGGGAACTGCTCGCGGACAGTGCGGTGTCCGCCGTCGTCGTCGTGACGAAGCGTCGTGCCACCGGCCCGATCGTCCTGGACGCGTTGAACAGCGGACGGCACGTGCTGTCGGAAAAGCCGATGGCCTACACGACGGCCCAGGCCAGTTCGCTGGTCGAAGCCGCGCGGCGGCAAAACCTCGTCTACAGCATCGGCTACATGAAGCGTCACGATGCCGGCGTGGCGCGGGCGCTGCAGGTGCTGACGCGCCTGCGCGAAGACCAGTCGCTCGGACGCATTGTCCGGGCCGAGGGCTGGTGCTTCGGCGGCGACACCGGCCGGTCGCACGACAATTTCGTGATGACCGGCGAAGCGCGACCGGACGGGATTGAACTCTGGCAGGATGGCCCCGACTGGATGCCGCGCGCGGCGCGTCCCGGCTACGATAATTTTCTGAACGTCTTCAGCCATATCATCAACCTGGCGCGCTACCTGCTCGGTTCGTCGCCGACGGTCGCCGAAAGCGCGATCGAGGCTTCGGGTGCCGGGCGCATCACGCTCGACTTCGACGGCATCGCCTGCGCACTGGATCTCGTGAACGGCTCCGAAGGCAGCTGGCGCGAAGGGCTGACGATCGATTTCGAGCGCGGTGCGGTGACCCTGGAATTGCCGCCACCTTTCGCCGAGCAAGAGGCGGAGGTCATCGTCGATCACGATGGTCAGAGCACGCGGCTGACGGGCGAAAAGAGCTGGGCATTCCGGCGCCAGGCCGACGCCTTCGTTTCCGACGTCGCCGCGCGAGGCGTACCCTTGGCCTCCGGCGCGGATTCAGTGACCGACATCGCGCTTGCGGAGACCGTCTGGAAACAGCGGGCTAGCGGCTAGGCGCTGCATCCTTGCTTGCGCCCTCGAGCGGCAGGACGCCCGCGATGGGCCCAAGCTTGATCGTGACCTGCGCAAGTTGAGCCAGGAACTCTGCAACATCGCAGCGCGCCAGGAACCGGCACGCATAGTACTTCCGCACCAAGGTCTGGTTCGGTGCGGCTCCCGGGCCCGGCTGGAACGAGATCGTCGCCTGCGGCCCCGTCGGATCGAAATGATGGAATGCACTTCCCGGAGCGGTCCGCGCCTCGTCCATTCCCCGCAGGATGTCGGGCCGCTCGGCGCGCAGCGCAAATCCGAAGAACGGCTGATTGCCCCAGGCAAGTCGCAGCATGCCGGTGACCTCGGCGAGGCCGAACGGCACGTGCCGTGAGGGGTAGTCGAAAAAGCCGTCATCGAGCGCATAGACCGTCGCCGCGGGCTGGGCGCCGCCGGCAAGGTTGCGCGTCAGGGCCTCCTGCTTCAGCGTTCTCGCCTGCATGAAGACGTAGTCGCTCCACAGCATGCCGATCGACATGATCAGGCCCGATCCGAATATGGCTGCAAAGGCGATGCTGGGACTGGTCCAACGTTCGGCCAGCCGCTTGATTGCGAGAAACGCCAGCGCCGACGGCACACCCAACATCAGCAGATGACGGCTCTCGTAGAAATGCGTCGACGACGGCCGCAGGCCGGCGATCAGATAGGGCGACGACAATGCGAGGAACAAGACCAGGGCGAGCACGAGCGGCAAGGCGATCGCGGTTCCGGACGTGGTCGGCTTCGGGTCGGCGCGCAGCAGCAGCAAGACGAAGCCGACGAGCACCGCCGCCAAAATGAACAGCCCCGGGACGGCAATCGCCGCGCGCAACGCGTGGGCCAGGACGTCCCTGTAGCCGGTGATGAAGAATGCCAACCATCCCTTCGCCAACTCGCCGAGCGTCGGGAAATGGGCATCATAGTGCTGCGCGTACACGCCGATCCGCTTGAACCAGATATTGAGCGTGCCCCAGTAGATCAGAGGAAGCAGGATCAATTCCGGATAACCCAGGGCGCAGCGCCAGGCTGCGAGCCATGTGCGGCGAACGAAACCGTCCGTCGCCTTCCCGCCCCGCCAAATCGCAACGAAGAGACCCAGCATCACGAAGGCATAGAGCACGATCGTCGAGTTGAGCGCGAAGCTCAGGAGGAACACGAGCGCACAGGCCACGCGAAGCTGCGTGCGCCGCAGGCCGCGGGCGCTGAAGGCCAGCGTCAACAGCCATGCGCCGACGAACAGCAATCCGAAGCTGAAGACGTAGACCGCGTTCGCCTTGCCCGCCCAAAGCTGATAGCCGGGATAGGTCCAGACGATCAGCGCGAAACCGACCGCCTCGGCGCGGTCGAGCAGACCGAGACGCGTTGCGGTGAGCGCGAGCGATGTTGCGCCAAAGACGATCCCGGCGAACGCCAGCGAGACCATCACGACAACCGGGGCGCCCGTCCAGTTCGCGAACGTGTCGTAGCTGTAAAAGATCGGATGACCGGCGCCGTTCAGCAGGAAATCGATGTTGATGAAATAGTCGGGACGCGGCTTGAGCACCAGCCAGTCGTCCATGAAGAGACCATCGTTCACGAGCATCGGCGCATGCGCAGCCAATAGCACGACGAGGAGGACGACTATCGCACGCAGCAATGGGGACATCTCGGACGGAGGAACGGCATCGCCGGCAGGATTCGCACGCCCACGTGACGTCCGCAAGGCGGGATGATGGGCTCCCTTGACCGGAAAAATGCGACCTTTTATAGACTTTTGCTCTGGCTGGGCCTCAGAGGCGTCCGGGACGATTTTCCGCAATGAACATGCTCCCGGGCCCGGCGCAAGCCGCTGCGATTGGTCTCAGTGTCGCGCTGCCGCTGCTGTTGCTGTGCTACGCGCGCATCGCCGCCACCGGCGGATCCGGCCGCCGCTTCCGGCTCGGCTGCATCAGCATCTTGGCCCTTTACGCGATCGCCTGTCTCGCGCTTCCCGGTCAACGCCATTATGACGACGTGCTTGGCGGCTTGTTCCTGCTCGCGACTGCGATGATGTTTTTCTACATCCTGTTCAGCCTGCTCGCCTGGGGCTTTACGCTGACGCTGCTCACGGCACTCGTTAAGGCCGGGCGTCCCCTCACCTGGGAGCAATGGGCCGTAGCCTACATGCAGGGCGGAGATCTCGGCACCTTCACGCACAACCGCCTGAAGCTCCTGGTCGGCGCGGGGATGTTGACCATTGCAGACGGCAGGCTGGCTCCGACGGCCAAGGGGGTGGCGGTCGCGCGTCTCGTCAAACTCGTTCGTCTGTCGACGGGCCTTGGGTAAGAGGCCGCGATGTCCTTCGTTGTCGGATTCCTCGCCGCCGTCAGCTTCGTCCTGCTGTCGCCTGCCTTGCAGCTCATGGCCCGCGCTCGCGGGTGGCCTGTTGGAGCCGTGACCCTGCTCGCGATCGCCGCGATCCTCACCCACGGTCTCGGCGTGATGCTCGGAATCCTCGTCGTCCCGGAATTCCAGTATTGGGACGCCGCGTCGATTTTCGGTTTTTGCGTCATGGGTTACGTGTTCGCTTTTGGCGCAGTGTACAAATCGGTTTCCCTGGAGATTCTGCTCGGCATCGTCGACCGGCCCGAGCGGAAGGCTCCGCTTTCCGAAATCGTCGAACGGCAGGTTCCAGATCTGTTCCAGGGACGAATTAGGAACCTGGTCGACGGCGGCCTTGTCGAACCGGTGGATTCACACTTCGCGGCGACGGCGGCGGGCCGAAATATGGCAGGCCGCGTCGGACAGCTGCGCCGCGCCTTCGGTATCGGCGATACCAGTCTCTATGATTTTTCCGAATAGTTGCCGGGAACACACACATCGCCGGTTTCGTGCCGGTTGTGCAGGGCATATCTGCGGGCCCCTTATTGTTCGGTCGGCGCAGATGACCTAGAGTTGCGCTGGGGTTCCACCAGTAAAGAGTGGCCGGCAACAGGCGGCATAAGATGACACCTTCCAGGGCGGCAAAGAGACTTACGATCGTCATCCCTGCACTGAACGAGCAGGACAAGATCGCCGACACCATTGACGGCGTGCTGCCGCTCGCCCGCGAGCTGCTCGACGATTTCGAGATCTTCCTGATCGACGACGGCAGCACCGACGCCACCGGCGCGATCATGGACGAGTTCGCGGCCGGCGAGCCGCGCATCGTCGTGCAACATAACGCCGAGCCGCGAGGTGTCGGTGCCGGCTTCGAATACGCGCTGTCGCGCGCGAAATTCGATGCCATCACGCTCATTCCCGGCGATCACGCCTTCCAGAACGAGGGTATTGCCCGGATGTTCAAGGCGGCGGGCGCCGCCGACCTCGTCATCACCTATCGCGACAACCAGTCGGACCGCTCGGTCAACCGCTCGCTGCAGTCGCATTCGCTGCGGTTCATCCTGAACTGCCTGTTCGGCTTCTGGCTGTCCGACTACCACAGCATGATCGTCTACCCCGTGAAATGGCTGCGCCAGATCGCGGTCAAGGCCGACGGCTACGGCTATCAGATCTGCGCGTTGATCTCCCTGCTCCAGCTCGGCCTCACCTATGTGCAGGTGCCCGTGAGCCTGAACGCGGAGCTGAAGGGCTCCTCCCGTGCGCTGCGGCTGCGCACCTATTTCGAGCTCGGCGGCACCATCGTCTCGCTGCTGCGCCGCGTTCCCATCCGGCACGTCGACCTCAGCCAGGTTCCTACCGACGCGGAACGGGCCCCGGCGCGCTAGTCGAGGGCCTCGTCGGGCTTGGGCTTGGGAAATCGAGCGGATGGGCAGGCGCGCGGCGATTCGCCCGCGGGACGCCCTCGTCCCTATCCTGCCAGCACCTGACTTAAGTGATTGATTTGACTGGCAGGAGTGGCAGGGCTCGAACCTGCGACCCCCGGTTTTGGAGACCGGTGCTCTACCAATTGAGCTACACTCCTACGGACCCTGCGTCGCCCCAGGATCAGGGCCGCTTTCAAGCACAGAGAGCGGCCGGATTGCAAGAGCGAAGCGAGTGCCATGCGCGTACTTCGCGCTAGGCCCCCCCATCTTTCAGCAGCCAGTTGCGGTAGATCTCCCCGTAGCGCACGCTCACCTTGTCCACCGGGGTTTGCGTCGCGTTATTGTCGATAGCAGCCTGCACCGCCGCCCCAACGATCCCCTGCCCGGTATAGAGCGCTGCGTTCAGCTCGGGATAGGCGACGATCAGCGCACCGGTTCGGGCATCGACGAGATTGGCGTCCGCGATCATGCCGCGATGGCCGCCGATCACGACACGCTGGATGGCTGACGGGAACAGCAAGCTCTTCACCCGGATGTCGAGCCGCACCGGCCGCGTGCCCGCCAGCCGAGCGGCCAAGACCTGCTCGACGCCGGCCTTGATCCGCGGCGTCAGCAGGCCTTGAACGAAAGCCTTTACCTCCGGAACGTCGGCCATTGTTGCCGCCTGCTCCAGGCTGACCGCCTTCGAGTCCGCATAGGCGCGGAGACCGTCCTCCCACTGTATGCGTGCGTCGGGTGCAAAACTGACCGCAACGCCGGTCAGCTTCATGCCGGCTATGTCGCTCTGCGACAGCGAATTATTGGCGGCGGTTACGCAGCCCGCAAGCGCAAGCATTCCGCCCAGCGCGACAATCCGCGCCAGTCCCAGCAGCAATCTCAACAACGCCCCCTGTCCCCGTAACCCAATCTCAGCCCGGCCCAAAAATAGGGTGTTCCGCCCGCTGCTGTCTACCCCGAATTGTATTGCCGTGCATAAGACCCGATGCCGAGCGTCCGCTGCAGATGTCACCGCGCCGAATGCATCTGTTCTTCACGGGGCTTCTGAGCCACACTTTTCCGATCGACCAAAAACAAGAGCCCGGGAGCCTCCATGAACGCCCAAGCCGCCACGAAAGCCACCTCGACGCCGCTGACCCCGCCCTTGCCCGAGGTCCGCCCGGAGACGCTCGGGCTGTCGCGGCTGCGGCTCCAGGCCATGTCGGACGCCTTCAGGCGCGAGATTGACAAGGGAACCGTTCCCGGCCTCACCGTGCTGGTGGCGAGGCGCGGCCAGGTCGGCTGGTTCGAGGCGCTCGGCAGGCAGAGCCCGGCGGACGCCGCGCCAATGGCGCGGGATTCGATCTTCCGGATCTTCTCGATGACCAAGCCGATCGTCTCGGTCGCCATCATGGCGCTGGTCGAGGACGGCCACCTCCTGCTCAGCGACGCCGTCGCAAAATTCATCCCGGAATTTGCCAGCCAGCAGGTCGGCATCGTCAAGGACGGCAAGCTGGAGCTGGTGCCGCCGGCGCGGCCGATGACCGTGCAGGACCTGCTTCGCCACACCTCGGGCCTGACCTACGAGCACCAGGGCGACGGCCCCGTGCACAAGCTCTACCAGGAGTCCCGCGTCCGCAGCCGCAAGATCACCAACGCCGAGCACGCCGCCCTGGTGGCGAGCTTCCCGCTGGTCTGCCAGCCCGGCGCGGAATTCAACTACAGCCGCTCCACCGACATCCTCGGCCGCATCATCGAGGTCGTCAGCGGCAAGTCGCTCGGCACGTTCCTCACCGAACGCGTGCTCGCCCCGCTGCAGATGGCCGAGACCGGCTTCTCGACCTCCGAGGCCAATGCGGGCAGGCTCGCCGAGCCTTTCGCGGCCGATCCCTGGACTGGCGACAAGGTCGCGCTGTTCAACATGCACGAAGCACCGGTGATGGAGTCCGGCGGCGGCGGCCTGGTCTCGACCACGATGGACTATGCCCGCTTCTGCCTGATGCTGCGCAACGGCGGCACGCTCGACGGCCACAGGATCATCGGCCGCAAGACGCTGGAGCTGATGGCGTCCGATCACCTCGGGCCGCAGGTTCAGACCAACGGCACCCTGCTCTCGCCCGGCCACGGTTTTGGTCTCGGCTTCGCGGTGCGCCGCGAGGCCGGTATCGCCCCCTTCCCCGGCAGCGTCGGCCAGTATTTCTGGAGCGGCATTGCCGGCACGTTCTTCTGGATCGATCCGAAGGAGGATCTGTTCGCGGTGTTCATGAGCCAGGGCCCGGGCCAGCGCGATTTTACGCGCACGCTGGTGCGGGATCTGGTTTACGCGGCGGTGGAGTAATCGCCGCTCTCGTGCCCCGGACGCAACGCAGCGCGTAGCGGTGCGTTGCTGAGCCGGGGCCCACGTCTCCGCGATCTCGTTCTTGGCTTTCTGGGCCCGGCTCTGCGGAGCAGCACTTCGTGCTGCGCCGCGTCCGGGACACGAGAAACTCAGCGCGTCGTCGACCTCAGCTGATCGTCGCGCCGCCGTCGATCACCATGGTCTGGCCGGTCATGAAGTCGCCGGCCCTGGACCCCAGGAACACCGCGGCGCCCGCGATCTCGTCGGGGATGCCGATGCGCAGGAGCGGCGAGCGCGCGGTCGAGGCCTTCAGGTTCTCCGGATTGTCCCACAGCGCCTTGGCAAAATCGGTCTTGATCAGGCCGGGCGCGATGCAGTTCACGCGGATGTTGTCCTTGCCGTATTCGCAGGCGAGGTTGCGCGCGAGCTGCATGTCGGCGGCCTTCGAGATGGCGTAGGCACCGAGGATGGTCGAGCCTTTCAACCCGCCGATCGAGGAGACGATGATGATGGAGCCGTCCTTGCGCTCGATCATCTGCGGCACCACCATCGAGATCAGCCAGTTGTTGGCGACGATGTTGTTGTCGAGGATCTTCCTGAACTGATCGTCGGAGATGCCGGCGAGCGGACCATAATACGGGTTCGAGGCGGCGTTGCAGACCAGCACGTCGATTTTGCCGAAGGCGCGGTTGCTCTCATCGACGAGGTTTTGCAGATTCTCTTTCGATGAGATGTTGGCGGCAACCGCGACCGCGGTGCCCTTGCCGAACCTGTCGTTGATGCCCTTGGCCACCTGCTCGCAGACATCGGCCTTGCGCGATGAGATCACGACCTTGGCGCCGTGCTCGGCCATGCGCTCGGCGATCGCAAGCCCGATGCCGCGCGTCGAGCCGGTAATGACGGCGACTTTCCCCTTCATGTCGAACAAGGTCATGTTTCTCTCCCAGATTGATCTTGGTATTCACGTCGAGATTCCGGGCCTGGTCCTTCGGACCATCCCGGAATGACGCCTTACTCAGGCGAGCTTCTTGACTTCCGGTCCCGCGGGCTGATGCATCGCCGCATGCGCGGCATCCGCGATCCACGGCTGCTGGTTCACCATCGGCAGCCGCCAGACCTTGCGCTCGGGAGTTGCGAAATAATCCAATCGCGTCACCGAGCAATTGTCGATGTCGAACGACAATCCCCGCTCCGGCTGGCCGTCGAGCGCGAGCCCCAGCGCCGCCTTGATGGTGCCGCCATGCGCGACCGCGATGATGTCCTGGCCTGCCGCCTCGGCGTTGATCCGCTCTATGGTGCGGCGCGTGCGGTTGTAGAGATCCATGAAGCTCTCGCCGCCGGGCGCGGGCTCGTTGATGTCGGCAAACCAGCTCGTGCCCACGGGGCGGCTGGCGATGAACTGGGCGCGGTTCATGCCCTGCCATCGGCCGAGATTTTGCTCGGCAAGGTCCGCTTCCCATTTCATCGACGCAGGCCTTGGGAAGCCGGCCGCCCAGATCGCTTCCGCGGTCTGGTGCGTGCGCACCAGATTGCTCGAATACCAGACCGCCGTGCGTGGCAGCACCTTGGCAACAGCGTTGAACACATAGGTATCGCTGGTGTCGCAGGCGATGTCGCTTTGTCCGTAGATGTTGCCGCCGTCGTTGCGCACCGGCGCGTGACGGACCCACCACCACCGTGTCATGACCACATTGGGCTTGTCTGCGCCTGCCATCGAAACCCTTCCATCCCGTTTGATGTCGCTGTACGTCAGGTGTGAACGTGTCTCAAGACACTTTACCGTTTGAAATCTTGTTTGAAATTCCGTCGCGCGGCAAGCGTCGCGCGAGGCACCACAGGGAGAAACGCATGGGCCGCCTGCAAGGCAAATCCGTCATCATCACCGGCGCCGGCAGCGGCATCGGTCGCGCCGCCGCGCTACTGTTCACCCGGGAAGGCGCCAAGCTGATCGCGGTCGATCGCACCGAGGCGGTGAAGGAGACCGTCGACGAGGTGAAGAAGGCCGGTGGCATCGCGGAAGCCATGATCGCCGACGCGGGCTCCGAGACGGACGTCATCGCCGTGATCGACAACGCGGTGAAGACCCACGGCCGGCTCGACGTGATCTGGGCCAATGCCGGCGTCAGCGGCGGCCTCGTTCCGCTCGGTGAGCAAACCGTCGAGCATTGGCAGGAGGTGTTGCGCGTCAATCTGATCGGGCCGTTCCTCGCGGTGAAGCATGCGATGCCGCATATGGTGAAGCAGCAGTCCGGCGCGATCGTGCTGACCGCGTCCGTCGCAGGCCTCAAGGCCGGCGCCAGCGGGCATCCCTATGCCGCGAGCAAGGCCGGCGTGATCAGCCTGGTGCAGACCACGGCGTATTCGCTCACCGGAACCGGCGTGCGCATCAACGCGGTGTGCCCGGGCCTGATCGAGACCGGCATGACAAAACCGATCTTCGACCGCGCCAAGGAGCGCGGCACCCAGGACAAGATCGGCCAGCTCAATCCGCTCAAGCGCCCCGGCCAACCGCACGAGCTCGCGGCGATGGGCCTGTTCCTGGCCAGCGACGAAGCCTCGTATGTGAACGGCCAGGCGTTCCCGGTCGACGGCGGCCTCACCGCGTCGATGCCGTATACGGGCAAGCCGGTTTAACTCTCGCGTGTCCCGGACGCGCTGCAACGCGAAGCGTTGCTGCGCAGCGTCCGGGGCACGAGAGCTTGGTTCAACGATAGACATAGTTCGTCATCCTCGCGGCTCATCTCGCCCGAGCTTTGCTTCGTCTCTTCACCCTCATAATTGAAAGAGGGCGCAGGGAAGACCGGGAGCCCGCTGGCACCCGAGGTCCACTGTGCGAAATTGGAGTAAGAAGTTTGCACAGCGGCATACAGGTGTAGCCAGGACATCCCGGCCTTCCCTGCGCAGTGGTTTTACGGCTTATGTCGTGCTCTCCCCGGGGAGCGTTGCACTATTGCCCCCGTCGCCTTGCGGATGGCTGACGTATGCGTCCGGTTGGACGACACCCATCACCGCAAGACTTGGCGCACAGACCCCGGGCGCCAGGACCACACGATTTTGCCGTACGCCGATCACACCGGTCGTGTGCGCGAGGTGTCTTTGCTCACGGCTCTCCGCCCTGCAAAACCCTTCGCGCCGATGTCACCCACGTCCACCGCCGCCCAGCCCGCATTCGTGACGATCGCGATACGCCCCTCTTCCTTGGGCCGGGTTGCGGCGACACATACGCCGTTTCCGAATTTCGGTAAAGTGGAATCTTTTCGCCGCCATGCGTTGACCGATACCTTGGGTGTTTTGCCCGTCAGGCAACGCAAGGGATTGTGGCTCCCCTCGTCATTCCGGGGCGCGACGAAGGCGCGAACCCGGAATTCATTTCGCAGCGCGTGATGCGGACCGATGGATTCCGGGCTCGATGCTGCACATCACCCCGGAATGACGGTTGCGATGTTGATTTGCCCGACGAGGCCTCACGTTGGTATGGTTCCTGCAAGCACTTCAGCCTCCATACTCCCTGACAGAACGAGACAATGCCAAGACCCGACCGTATTCGCAAACTCCTCGCCGACCTCGTCGGCTTCGACACCGTCAGCGACCGCACCAACCTGCCCCTGATTGCCCATATCGAGAGCTACCTCGCCGCGTTCGGCGTCAAGGGCGAGCGCATCGTCGACGTAACAGGGCAAAAGGCCTCGCTGTGGGTCACGATCGGCCCTGAAGATCGCCCCGGTTTCGTGCTGTCAGGCCATACCGACGTTGTGCCCGTCGTGGGGCAGGACTGGAGCCACGATCCGTTCAAGCTGATCGAGCGCGACGGCAAGCTCTATGGCCGCGGCACCACCGACATGAAGGGCTTTGTCGCGGTGTGCCTCGCCATGGTGCCGGAGATGCTGGAAGCAAGGCTCGCAACGCCGATTCATCTCGCGATCTCCTATGACGAGGAAATCGGCTGCGTCGGCGTGCGCCCGATGCTCGGCGAGGTCGCGAAGAAACGGATCATACCGCTCGGCGCCTTTATCGGCGAGCCGACCGAGATGAAAGTCATCATCGGCCACAAGGGCAAGCACGGCGTGCGCGCGACCTTTCGCGGCCTCGCCCGCCACTCCTCGATCGCGCCCGACGGCGTCAACGCGATCGAATATGCCGCCGAGTTGATCGTCGAGATCCGCCGCCGCGCCGTGGCGCTCGCAGCCGTGCGAGCGAGCGACAGCCTCTACGACGTTCCCCACTCGACGCTGCTCACCAGCATCGTGCACGGCGGCGCCGCGCTGAACATCGTGCCCGACACCTGCACGGTGGACTTCGAATGCCGCGGCATCGGCATCACCGAGTCCAGGGAGGTGACGGATGCGATCGTCGCCTGGGCCAAGGCCGAACTCGAACCGGCGATGAAGAAGCAGCATCCGGAGTGCGGCATCGATTTCGAGGAGATCCTCGACTACCCCGCCCTGGACACCGCCGCCGACGCCGCGATCGTCACGCTCGCCAAGAGCCTTGCCGGGCGCAACGACCACGCCAAGGTCGCCTTCGGCACCGAAGCGAGTTTGTTTGCCAGCATGGCCGACATCCCCTCGGTGGTGATCGGACCGGGCTCGATCGCGCAGGCGCACACGCCGGACGAGTTCGTCGAGATGGCGGAGCTGGAGAAATGCGCAGGCTTCGTGGAGAGGCTGATCGCGCATTGTGCGAAAGCCACGGCGTAGGTGCCGTAGGGTGGGCAAAGCGGAAGCGTGCCCACCACTCTGCCCGCGAACGCTGAAGGATGGTGGGCACAGCGCTACGCGCTTTTGCCCACCCTACGAAGACTGGATTTGCCCGCCTTCGAGGGGAATGGCAGCGGCTGTGTGGAAACACCGACGCGGCCCAAAGAAAAAAGGCGCGGCCACATCGGCCGCGCCTTCGTCATTTCTACACCGCGCCCGCCTTTTGCGCGTATTCCCATGAGGCCTGCGACAGCGGTACGGTGCGCTTGGCGGACTCCAGCGCCTTGGCGTTGGCGGCGGTGCCGTCGCGGACGCGGCCGGCGATGCCTTGCGTGATGCCGGCGAGACGGAACAGATTGTAGGCGAAGTACCAGTTGAGATCAGGCACCGTCATCTTGGTGACGTTGCAATAGATCTGCGCGGCTTCTTCCACGCTCGGGATGTTGAGCGCCTTGAGGTCCGCGCCCTGCAGACCCGGCATGATCCACTGCATCAACAGGTAGGTGAAGTCGGCCATGGGATCGCCGAGCGTCGACAGCTCCCAGTCCAGCACGGCCTGCACGCGCGGTTCCGTCGCGTGGAAAATCATGTTGTCGAGACGATAGTCGCCGTGGACGATCGAGACGCGCGCCTGCTCCGGCACGGTCTTGGGCAGCCATTCGGCGACCTTCTCGAACTCGGGAATGTGCTGGGTCTCGGACGCCCGGTACTGCTTGGTCCAGCGGTCGATCTGCCGCGCGAAATAATTGCCGGGCTTGCCGAACTCGCCGAGCCCGATCGCAACAGGATCGTACATATGGAGCTTCGCCAGCGTCTCGATCTTGCTGGTGAAGATCTTGCGCCGCGCGTCGCCATCCTGGCTCGGCAGCGTCGGATCCCAGAACACCCGGCCCTCCTCCATCGACATGATGTAGAAGGCCGCACCGATGACGCTGTCGTCCTGGCACAGCGCATAGGCGTGCGCGACCGGGAAACCCTGCTTGCCGAGCGCTGCGATCACGCGATATTCGCGATCGACCGCATGCGCCGAGGGCAGCAATTTGCCGAACGGTTTTCGGCGCATCACGTAGGAACGGTTCGGCGTGTTCAGCCGGTAGGTCGGATTGGACTGGCCGCCCTTGAACTGGAGCACGACCAGCGGTCCCTCATAGCCTTCGACGTTGTCGCGCATCCAGGCTTCCAGGCGCAGTTCGTCGAAGCGATGACGCTCCTCGACCGGCTTGGTGCCCGAGAACTCTTCGTCTTTCCTGACGCCGTCAGCCACGATGACGCTCCCTCTTCAGTCCTGACCATTTCAGGTCGGAGCATGATCCTAATCGGTAACCGCTGACGCACTTGCGTCAAGCGGTCACCGCATCATGCCCTGTCGTTTCTTCAGATCGGGAGCGCCTCCCGGCTCTCCCTCCAGAGATTCCGTTCCGAAAAATCGGAACGGTATCCCTAGTTTCTTGTTTTGACGCGTTTTCTTAGCGCGAACCGGTGTCCACTTCGCTGGAAAACGCTCTCAATGATTGGGAGAATTTGCATACTTCCGAACCTCAAGTCTGGCAATGGCGCGATTGTGCACCTCGTCCGGACCGTCGGCGAGACGGAGCGTGCGGATGTGGGCGTAGTCCTTGGCGAGGCCCGCCTCGTCCGAGACACCGGCGCCGCCGAAAGCCTGGATCGCCTCGTCGATGATCTTCAGCGCCATGTTGGGCGCTGCGACCTTGATCATGGCGATCTCGGCCTGCGCGGTCTTGTTGCCGACCTTGTCCATCATGTCGGCAGCCTTGAGGCAGAGCAGGCGCGTCATCTCGATATTGGTGCGGGCATCGCCGATGCGCTGCTCCCACACGGAGTGCTCGACGATCTTCTTGCCGAAGGCGCTGCGCGAGGACAGGCGCTTCACCATCTTCTCCAGCGCCTCCTCGGCCTTGCCGATGGTGCGCATGCAGTGATGGATACGGCCGGGGCCGAGCCGGCCCTGCGCGATCTCGAAGCCGCGGCCTTCGCCGAGCAGGATGTTCTCCTTCGGCACCCGCACGTTGTCGAGCAGCACCTGGGCGTGGCCGTGCGGGGCGTCGTCGAAGCCGAACACCGGCAGCATCTTCTCGACCTTGATGCCGGGGGTATCGAGCGGAACCAGGATCTGCGACTGCTGCTGATGCTTGGCCGCCTTGAAATCGGTCTTGCCCATCAGGATCGCGATCTTGCAGCGGGGATCGCCGACGCCGGACGACCACCATTTGCGGCCGTTGACGACGTAGTGGTCACCGTCGCGCTCGATGCGGGTCTCGATGTTGGTGGCGTCCGACGAGGCCACCGCAGGTTCCGTCATCAGGAAGGCGGAGCGGATCTCGCCGTCCATCAGCGGACGCAGCCATTTGCGCTTCTGCTCCTTCGAGCCGTAGCGGATGAACACTTCCATGTTGCCGGTGTCGGGCGCGGAACAGTTGAACACTTCCGAGGCCCAGCTGATGCGGCCCATCTCCTCCGACAGCAGCGCGTATTCGAGATTGGTCAATCCCGCGCCGCGGAATTCGTCATCCTCATGCTCGCTCGGCGGCATGAACATGTTCCAGAGGCCTTCGGCCTTCGCCTTCTTCTTGAGGTCCTCGAGGATGGGGATCACCTTCCAGCGCTCGCCGGCGTGATCCTGCTGATCATAAATCGGCACCGCCGGGCGCACGTGCTTGGCCATGAAAGACCGCACGCGGTCGAGCCATTCCTTCTGCTTGGGGGACAGATCGAAATCCATGGGACGCTCCTCGTCTCTCTTTGCGAACCTGTTTGCTTCGCGAGCCTGTTTTGCGCCGGACCGTCCTCCCGCTGCGCGCGGCCCGCAAGCGCGCGGCTTGCGGGCGCTTCGGAACCGGCTTCGCGAGTTGCGAACGAGTCCCGATTGCGATTGACATCTCCGGCCTTCAAACGATAGTTTCATACAACTGTTTGAATTGCAACTCCCTCGCTCACGACGTCATTCCGGGGCGGCCCGCAGGGCTGAACCCGGAAACTCGAAATGTGGGGCGAGATTCCGGGTTCTCGCTTCGCGAGCCCCGGAATGACGGGATGAAGGTCATGGCCAGCGATCATACGAGATCTGCCATTCTCGCCGCCGCCGAACGGCTCTATGCCGATCGCGGCTTTGGCGACGTGACGCTGCGCGACATCGTCGCGGAGGCGGGCGTCAACCTCGCCGCGGTGAACTATCATTTCGGCTCGAAGGACGAGCTGATCGCGGAATTGTTCGTCACCCGCTCGATCGCCACCAACCGCGAGCGCCTGCGCGAATTGAAGGCGGCAGAGGAAGAAGGCGGCGGCCGCGCGCCGATCGAGGTGATCTTGCATGCGCTGGTCGGACCGACGCTGCGCGGCTGCCTTGGCCCTGAGAACCAGCGCTCCACCGCGGCGCGCTTCATGATCCGCGCCTCGATCGAATCCGTGCCGCCGATCCGCCGCATCAAGAACCGCGAGATCGACCATTTGCGCAAATTCGCCGGCGCGATGCGCCGCGCCTTGCCCGACCGCAGCGACGTCGATATCTACTGGGGCCTCAACTTCGCGCTCGCGATGGCGCACCACACCATCCGCGAAAGCGAGCGGCTGACGAAACTGTCGGAAGGCAAATGCGACCTCGACGACGTCGAGGACGTGATCGCGCGCGTGGTCAGCGTGGCGACGATGGCGCTGACGGCGGGACGGAGCGAGGCAAAGGCGCCGTCGAGGGTGGCGGCGCGGTAGTCCATCACGCCATCGCGATGCAGTCGATCTCGACGTCGAAGGGACCGAACCATTCCGGCGTGCAGACGAAGATCCGCGCCGGCGGATCGATCGGGAAATAGCGCGCATAGATGGCGTTGAACGCGGCGAAATGTTTCGTCGAGGTGCAGTAGACGTTGCACTTCATGACGTTGTCGAGCGAGGCGCCGGCCGTCTGGAGGCACAGCTTCATCTGCTCCATGACGATCTCGCTCTGCCGCTCGATCGGCATTTGCGCGATCTCGCCCGTCTCCGGGTCGAACGGCGGCAGGCCGGCAACAAAGATCATGTTGCCGGCGCGCGTCACCGGCGAGACCGGTGCGTTGCGGCGGTCAAGAAAGGTCGAGATCGGTTCGACGCGGAGCGCTTCGCGTTTCATGGCAGCCACCTTCGGTTCGAGCGAAACCGACGCCTGACTACATTATCCTGCAGCCGGCATGCTTCGCTTCTAATCGAAGTGTGGTTGGGGCCGCGGGTTCAGGCCCGCTGCGGCATCTCCTCGGCCTCTTCCTTGGCGAGCAGCAGCAGCATCTCGATGCCCATCTCGCCTTCCTGCGGCGAGCGGATGAACTTGATCTCCTCGGCACTCTGGCGCAGTGCGGCAATGATGGCGACGGCCTGATTGGCGGTGGCCGCCTCGGTCGCCAGAATTGCCTTCTGGTCCTTGGCCTGGAACCCGATCGTGTAGGACATCCATTTCCCTCCCGACATTACTGGAGAGATCGAATCAGAGTCGGGCGCAAAGCGGAAGCCTGTGCGACTACGGACCGGGATTATCTGGGGATGGCGGGCAAGCCTCAGGCAAGCCCCAGCATCGCCCGCGCGTCCTCCGCGCGCGCAACGCTCGCCCCCAGGCTTTTCAAGATACCCGCGGCATGGGCGACCAGCTCGGCATTGGTCTTCGCCAGCACGCCCTTGGACATATAGAGATTGTCCTCCATGCCGACCCGGACATGGCCGCCGAGCAGATAGGCCTGCGCCACCATCGGGAATTCGGCGCGGCCGATGCCGAAGCCGGACCAGATCGCGCCCGGCGGCAGCAGGCTGCGGGCGTAGAACATGGTCTCGGGCGTCGCCGAGAAGCCGTATTTCACCCCGAGCACCAGCGAGAACAGGCCCGGCCCCTTCAGCGTGCCGTCGGCGAACAGGTCGCGCGCCAGATGGCAGTCGCCGCTGTCGAACAGCTCGATCTCCGGCAGCACGCCGGCCGCCTTCATCCGTTCGGCCATGATGCGGACATTGCGCGGCGTGTTGATCACGACCTCGCCGCCGGAATTCATGGTGTTGAGGTCGAGCGTGCAGATGTCGGGCTTGAGCAGCTCGATATGCTCGACGCGCTTCTCAGGGACAAGCAGCGTGGTGCCGGGGCCGGCGACGCGGGGGTCTTCGACCGAGGGCACGAAGCGGCCGCCGGGGCCGGTCGTCAGGTTGATGACGAGCGAGGTGTTGCGGGCGCGGATGCGCGCCACCACGTCGCGGTAGAGATCGATCTCCATCGAGGGCCGCCCCGTCGCGGGATCGCGCACATGGATGTGGACGATGGCGGCACCGGCCTCGGCGGCTTCCAGCGCGGAGGTCGCGATCTGCTCGGGGGTGATGGGTAAATACGGCGACTGCTCGGGCTTTGTGAGGTTGCCCGTGATGGCGCAGGTGATGATGGTTTTGCCTGATGTCATGGAATTCCTCCGCTTCGCAACTCAATGAGTCTAGCTGAACGCGTTGCCGCAGAGTAGCTGCGCCCCCTCTCCCCGCACGCGGGGAGAGGCGAAGACAAGCCTAGATGATCCCCTGCTGCTTCAGCGTCTCGATCTTGCCGGCGTCATAGCCGAGCTTGCCGCCGAGCACCTCCTGCGTGTGCTCCCCTAACAGCGGCGGTGCGCGATATTCGGTGATGGGGGTGCCCGACAGGGTCAGCGCGTTGCGGATCAGCGAGAGCTCGGGCTCGAACTTGTGCTCGGTCTTCACCCGCATGCCGCGCGACTGGACGTGCGGATCGGAAAACACCTGCTCGAAATTGTTGATCGGGCCCGAGGGCACGCCGGCCTCCTCCAGCTTGTCCAGCCAGTAGGCCACCGGCTGCTTCAGGAACAGGCCGGCGAAGATCGCCATGATCTCCTTGCCGTGCACGACGCGGTCGTTGTTCTTGATGAAGCGCGGATCAGTCGCCAGCTCCGGCGCGCCGAGCACGGCGCAGGTGCGCTGGAACTGACCGTCATTGCCGACCACCAGCATCAGCTCGCCGTCGGTGCAGCGGAACACGCCGGCCGGCATGCCGCCATTGCCCCAGGTGCCGCGGCGCGGCGGCGTCTTGCCGTTGACGAGGTAGATCTGCAGCCAGTGCGACAGCGAGGCGATGACGGTGTCGAACAGGCAGACGTCGATATGCTGCCCCTCGCCGCCGTTGACGTCGCGATGATAGAGCGCCGAGAGAATCCCGATCGAGGTGTTCATGCCGGTCATGTAGTCGACGATCGACGGGCCGACCTTCATCGGGCCCTCGCCGGGCTCGCCGTCGATATGACCGGTGACGCTCATCAGGCCGCCCATCGCCTGCAGGATCGCGTCATAGCCGGCGCGCGGCGCATACGGTCCAGTCTGACCGAAGCCGGTCACCGAACAATAGATGATGCCGGGGTTGATCGCCTTGATCGTCTCGTAGTCGAGGCCGTAGCGCTTGAGATCGCCGACCTTGTAATTCTCCATGAAGACGTCGACGTCCTTGGCGAGCTCGCGGATGATCGCCTGCCCCTCGGGCTTGGCGATGTTGACGGTGACCGACTTCTTGTTGCGGTTGGCGCAGAGATAGAAGGAATTGTTGTTGTTGGCCTTTCCTTCCGGATCGGTCAGGTAAGGCGGCCCGAACGCGCGCGCGTCGTCGCCGGTGCCCGGCCGCTCGATCTTGATCACCTCCGCGCCCAAATCGCCCAGCATCTGGGCCGACAAGGGCCCGGCAAGCACGCGCGTGAGGTCAAGGATCTTGATGCCTGAGAGCGGCAAGGCCGACATGTCGATTTCCTCCGGGGAACTGGATCTTGGCGCGGCGGCTTTGAGCGGCCGCGCTCCCCAGCGGATACACTATTTTGGCGCCTTGAGCACTGCACTGGCGGCATACGGCTATCCGCGGCTCCGGCAGCAAGCGAATTCGTGTCCGCAACTTTCCACGCCGCGAATATTGCCTGATCGGCTCAGGTCACGGCTGCCGCCGCAACCCGCGGCCGCCGCCGTCCGAGCAGGACCAGGATCAGCACCGTCGCGCAGGAGAACACCAGCGTGAGACCAAGCGCGCCGCGGCTGCCGAATTGGGTGAGCAGGCCGACCAGAAGCGGCGGCGAGATCGCGGACGCCAGATTGAGCGGCAGCGCGATCATCGACATCGCCTTGGCGAACTCGGCCTGGTCGTAGAACACGAGCGGGATGGTCGCCCGCGCCACCGCCATGGCGCCGCTGCCGGCGCCATAGAGCAGGATGAAGACCGCCACCGCCCAGGTCGCGCCCTCACTCAGCATCAGCAGCAGCATCGCGACGGGCAGTGCCGTGCCCGCGACGAGCCCGGTCGTGATCCCGTCCCACCGCCCGCCGCCGAGGAGATCGAGCCCGCGGGCGCTGACCTGGATCACGCCCAGCATCGAGCCGAACGCGAGGGCCTGCGCGGGCGTGAGCCCCTCCGCCCGCAACAGCTCGATCATGATGGCGCTGATGCCGAAATTGACGAAGGCGTTGAGCGTGATCGCGGCGACGACGAGGCCGAACGTGCTCCTCGGAATCGCGGGCACATCGGCAGACCTGGCCAGCGTGCCGCCATCGTCCTTCGCAAGTCTCCGGCGCGGCGCCACGAATGCATAGAGCGGAAGCGACACGAGGGTCAGCATGGCCGCGTAAACCAGGCACGTCCCCCGCCAGCCGAGGTGCCCGCTGAGGAACGAGGTCGTCGGCCAGAAGATGCTGCTGGACAGGCCCGTCACCAGCATCAAGGCCCCGATCGCGTTCTTGGCCTGCCGCCCCGCGACCTCGTTCAGCATGATATAGGCGCCGGTCGACAGCGTGGCGCTGCCGGCGATACCGAGGACGATCCAGGCGGCGAAATAGAGCATCGGCTCGCGCGCCAGCGACAGCAGCACGAAGCCCGGCGCGGTGACGACCGTGCCGACCATCATGACCGTCCGCGCGCCATGCCGCGCAAACGATCTGGCAAGCCACGGCGCGCACAGCCCCATCGAGACGTAGAGGACGGATGTCCCGGCGAACACCGCCGGCAGGCTCATGCCGAGATCGGCGGCGAGATCACGCCCGACGATGGCAGGAAGCCCGATCGTGCCCCATCCGACCAGCTGCGTGATGGCGAGAACCAGCAGGACGCCGGTCAGCCTGCTGTCAGATTTCAAGAACCGCATTCCAAACGTTCGCCTGCCTGCCAGGCGCAGATCGCGCCGGCGACCAATGTCTTACCTGCAGACCGAGGCCACGGGCATGCCGGTTCCGAATGGCACCGCGGCGCCAGCCGCAGAGCGGCGCAGGACCACGCTCATTCCGGCGGATTGAACGTCCGCACGAAATACACGGGCTCGCCGCCCTTCTTCAGGCGGTAGAGTTGCGCCGGACGGTTGGGACCGCGCCGCATCTTCGCGACCGGCTCGATCATGTCGGCCGCCAGGATCCGGGTCCGGAAGGCGCTTTTCTCGAGCGGGCGGTCGAGCACGATCTCATAGACCCGCTGCAGATCCGGCAGCGTGAATTCCGCCGGCATCAGATAGGCCGGCAGCGAGGTGTACTCCACCTTGTTGCGCAGGCGCTGGATCGCGGTCGCCAGGATGTCGCCGTGATCGAAGGCGAGCTTGTCCTTGAGCCTTCCGCCTCGAATCGGAAACCACCGCGCATCGTTCGCCAGCACGCTTGCGTCCGCCGGGATCAGCGCGAAATAGGCGTGCGTCGCCGACCAGCCGCGCGGATCGCGCGTCGCGCTTCCCCAGCTTCCGAGTTGCTCCAGATAAGGGCTGGTGACCCCGGTCTTCTCCCTCAGCTTGCGGGCGGCGCAAGCCGCGAGGTCGCGGTCCTTCGTGACGTCCACGAAGCCGCCCGGCAGCGCCAAGCTGAGCGGAAACGGCTCGCCCTCGCCGGCCGGGCGCTGCATCAGCAGCACCTGAAGGCTGTCGTCGAGGATCGTAAAGATCACGACATCGACCGTGGTCAGGGGTCGTGGAAAGTCCAATTGCCCCGATTTACCAGACCCTTCAACCCGACCTTCGCCCGCCATCGGCAGCCTCCCCTGTTCGGACTTGACAGTAGCATAGTTAGTTGTACAGTCCAACTTACTTAGTTGCTCAGGCACACTTATAACGACCATCGGAGACGGACATGTTCGGCGTCAGGTTCATCAAGGCCCAGCCCACCACCTATCTGATGAAGTATCGCGCCGGCGCCATCGTCGCCGAGGGTGCTGGTCTTTCCGCGCTGTATTACGCGCCGGTGACCATGCTGGTCGCGGTGCCGATCGGCAGCCGCGACGCCTCGTTCATCTTCGAGCAGACCGCGCGCGACTTTCAGACGCTGACCGTGCAGGGTCAGGTGACTTATCGCGTCAGCGACCCGAAGAAGGCGGCATCAATGCTCGACTTCACCCTGAAGGCTGACGGCAAGACCTATGCGAGCGACGATCCGGAAAAGCTGCCGGAACGCATCCTCGGCACGGTCGAGGTCCTCGCCCAGCAAGCGGTGAAGGAACTGACGCTGAGGGACGCGTTGCAGGCTTCCGACCGCATCGCCGACATCATCGCGGGCGGCTTGAGGGTGCGCGCGGACATCGCCGCTCTCGGCCTCGAAATCCTCGGCGTGTCGATCCGCGGCATCAAGCCGACGCCGGACACCGCAAAGGCGCTGGAGGCGCAAGCGCGCGAAGCGATCCTGAAGAACGCGGACGAAGCCATCTTCGCCCGGCGCAACTTCGCCGTCGAGCAGGAGCGTGCCATTCGCGAGAGCGAACTCGACACCGAGATCGCGGTCGAGCAGAAGAAGCGGTCAATTCGCGAGACCCAGATGGATGCCGAGGCGAGCGTTGCCGCAAAGCGCAATGAGCTGCGCGAGGCCGGCATGGCCGCGGACATCGTGCTGGAAGGCAAGCGCAAGGATTTCGTCGGCCTCAATGCCGAGAATACCAGGACCCTGGCCGACGCCGAGGCCTACCGCGTCGGCGCGCTGATGAAGATCTTCGAGGGCGTCGACACCCGCGTGATCCAGGCGCTTGCCGCCGCCGGCATGCAGCCGGGTCAGCTGATCGCGCAAGCCTTCTCCGGCATTGCCGAGAAGGCCGAGAAGATCGGCCAGCTCAACGTCTCGCCGGACCTGCTCAGCCAGTTGATGGAGAAGCCGAAGCCGACGGAGGCCGCCAATGCCCGCCGCCAATGACCGCAAGGTGGTGCTGGTGACGCGCAAGACCAGGTTAGAGGACCTGATCGCGCGCCACCTGACGGCGGCGCAGGCCCGCTTCTACGTCGAACATCTCGGCGCCGACTTCTCCGACTATGAGCGCGAGCACGAGGTCTATCGTGCGCAGCGTCACACGACGCTGCAAGTGCTGGAGCAATGGGGGCGCTATCAGGTCATCGACCGCGGCTTCCTGCCGAACTTCCTCTTCGGGCCTGATGACATCGTGGTCGCGCTCGGCCAGGACGGCGTCGTCGCCAACACGATGAAATATCTGAACGACCATCCGCTGATCGGGCTCAATCCGGATCCCGCGCGCCACGACGGCATCCTGCTGCCCTTTGCGCCGCACGACCTCGCCAAGCTCCTGCCGGAGGTCGCCACTGAGAAGCGCAGCAGCCAGGCCGTGACGATGGCGGAAGCACGGCTCAACGACGGCCAGGTGCTCCACGCCGTCAACGACCTCTTCATCGGCGCCCGCACGCATGTCTCCGCGATCTACGAGATTGCGGCCGGCGGGGCGACGGAACGGCAATCTTCGAGCGGACTGATCGTCTCGACCGGGCTCGGATCGACCGCCTGGTTCAAGAGCATCGTGACCGGCTCGCTGGCCATTGCCGGCAGCTTTGGGCAGCCTCCGCCGCTGAGCAGTTACGACGCCCTGCCCTGGGACGCAGCCGAGCTGCGTTTTGCGGTGCGCGAGCCCTTCCCCAGCCGCCATTCGCAGACCCATCTCGTCTGCGGCCGGCTCGCGTCGGCGGACCAATTGCGCATCCGCTCGCTGATGGCGGAGAACGGCGTCATCTTCAGCGACGGCATTGAAGCCGACCGCCTCGACTTCAACGCCGGTGCCGAGGTCACGATCGGGATTGCCGCACGGCGCGGGCGGCTGATCGTCTGATCATGTTAGGCCGCCGAGCCGCCTCACGCCGTGTGGCCGGGATCGATATGCTTCGGCGTCTTCTTCTCGCGCTGCGGCGTCATCTTGGCCGGATCAGGCGCACCGGGCACGCCGCGGGGACCAAGCTGTTCGCGCTGGATGTCGTCCTCGGAACGGGATGGCTCGACGCCGTTCGGCTCACGCGGCTTGGTCATCGCGGCCTCCTTCTCAAATGCTGCTTCGTGGTTCGGCTCTAGACGCCGAGCGCGTTGTCTCCGGCTTCGCGGCCGGGCACGCTGACCTGGACTTCATGTCCCTCACGAAGCGCGAGGGATGCGGCGGCGACCGCCGATTCGAATGCAGCCTCCTTGGTGGCGTAGGTGTTCTTGACGTCACCGTCGTGCAGCACGCCCCATTCGTTCCGCACCGGCACGATGGCATATTGAGCAAGGCCCATTGTCCAACTCCTGGCTTGAGTTTCAGAATTTGGCTTTCACCGTCTGTCCGATAACGCGCCGGCGGGCTTAACGTTGCGTCAGCTGCGGATGCGCGGCGGTGACGCGCCACACCGTGTTGCCGCTGTCGTCGGCGACCAGCAACGCCCCGGTCTTGTCGATGGCGACACCCACCGGCCGGCCGCGCGCCTGGTTGTCGCTGTTGAGGAAGCCCGTCACGACGTCCTGCGCCGGTCCGCTCGGCTTACCGTCGGTGAACGGCACGAACACGACCTTGTAGCCGTTGAGCACCTGCCTGTTCCAGCTGCCATGCTCGCCGACGAAGGCGCCACCGCGATAGGCGGCCGGCAGGCTGGAGCCGGTGTTGAAGGCGAGCCCGAGCGGGGCGACATGCGAGCTCAGGGCATAATCCGGCACGATCGCCTTGGCGACGAGATCCGGCCGCTGCGGCTTGACGCGGGGATCGACATGCTGGCCGTAATAGCTGTACGGCCAGCCGTAGAAGCCGCCGTCCTTCACCGAGGTCATGTAGTCAGGGACGAGATCGGGACCGAGCTCGTCGCGCTCGTTCACCACCGTCCACAGCGCGCCGGTCTGCGGCTCGAAGCTGAGCCCGTTCGGATTGCGCAGGCCGCTTGCGAACACGCGCCAGCGCCCGCTGGCACGGTCGACCTCGAGGATCGCCGCGCGATTGTGCTCGGCCTCCATGCCGTTCTCGGTGATGTTGCTGTTGGAGCCGACGCCGGCATAGAGTTTCGAGCCGTCGGGGCTGGCGACGACACTCTTGGTCCAGTGATGATTGATCGGCCCGCCCGGCAGCGGCGTCAGCACCGTGCCCGGCGCGGTGATCCTGGTGTCGCCTTCGGTGTAGGGATATCTGACGATCGCATCGGCATTGGCGACGTAGAGATCGTTGCCCACCAGCGCGATGCCGAAGGGCGAGTTGAGATGGTCGAGGAAGACGCTTTGCGTATCCGGCACGCCGTCGCCATTGCTGTCACGCAGCAGCGTGATGCGATTACCCGGCCCGGTGTCGTTGCCGCCCGAGGTCGCCCAGGACTCGATATAGCCCATGACGATCTCCTTGGGCCGCTTGATCGCGCCCCCCTTTGGCGCCTTGGATTCCGCCACCAGCACGTCACCATTGGGCAGCACGTAGAGGAAACGCGGATGCTGCAGACCGGTCGCGAAAGCCTTGACCTGCAGGCCTTGCGCCACAGTCGGCGTCTCGTCCTTCTTCCAGCCGACGATGCGCGCGATGTGGACGGGCGGCAGCAGATATTGCTGGATGTCGGGAAGCTCAGGGTTGGCGCCGATCTGCGCCTTGGGGTCGCCGCTGCCGTCATCGCAAGCAGCCAGCAACGGCAGCGACGCGCACGCCAGAGCGCGGGCGAGCTTCGATATCATCGCGCAACTCCCACGCCGTGGCGATAGACCATGGCCCAGCCGAGCCAGCCGGTGACGGGCAGGATCAGCACGGTGATCACGGACAGAACGAGCCCCGTCGGCCACACCGAGGTCCAGGCATCGCGGGTGTGGATCAGCGCGTTGACGATGGCCAGGATCAGCGCCACGGCATTGCCGATCAGATGCGGCCAGGCCGGCGTCTGCACACGCACCAGGCGGTTGCCGAGGAAATCAGTGAGGCCCGCGATCGCCGCCAGCACGCCGAAGACGACGCCAACGAGCAGAAGCCAGGCGGAAAAATTCGCCCACATGATCTCGGCGCTGGCGACATAGGCGATGTCGGTCAACAGCGCCCCGACGAAGCACGCGATCGGGATCGGCACCAGCATCGGATGAATGGGATGACCCGCGATCTGCGCGGTGGTGCGCACGCGCATGTCGTCTTGCACGGTTTGGCCTCGTGTGACTTTCCTCCAGCCCGACCGGCCAACTCGTGCGGGATGTGATGGTTCCTAGGGGATCCGCCTTGCTCCGCTTTGACCCGCGCAGATCGCGCTCATCGCGGCGGCGATATCACCGACCGCGGCCGCCCTGGATACGCGTCAGACCCAGCCTTTCGCGGACCTCGTCATCCTCGATCGCCTGATCAAGACGCGCGTCCTTGCCGGCTTCGAAATCTTCCGCGATCGTCTCGAGCGCCCGAAACGCCTCCCCGGCGCTCGGTGCCGCTTCGATGTGAGCAAGCGACTGACCGTTGACCGTGAGATCGGCCTCGCCCCAGGGCGTGGTGTCAATCTCCAGGCGGTCGCCGCCGGCATTTGCGATGAAGTGCTGGACGGTGGATTTGGAGGTCGGCAGCGTGAGATCCGGCGTCCAATCGATCGGCTTGTCGGTCATGTCATGGTTGTCCCGAAGTTGCGACCAACGAATAGACCATCCGGAGCGCGCGACATTGACCTGGATCAGGCCCGGTGCGGCCGGGCCGTCAGCGCAGGATTTATCCCACCTTCCTCTTCTGTCGCGTGGTTGCGAGCAATACCAGGAGGAACGAGGCCGCAGTCATCAGCGTCGATATCGCTCCAATCGTCGGGTCGATCTCGTCTCGAAGCGCGGTGAACATGCGCTTGGTCAGCGGCTGGTACTGGCCGCCGGAAATGAACAGCGCGACGATGGTCTCGTCCATTGCCGAGATGAAGGCAAAAATGCCGCCGGCGACCACGCTCGACTTGATCTGCGGCAGGGTCACCGCGAAGAAGCTGCGCAGCCGGTTCATGCCGAGGCTTCGCGCAACCATCTCCTGCGCCGGATCGAAGCTCTGCAGGCCCGCCAGCACCGATATGACGACATAAGGCAAGCCCAGCATGACATTGGCGAGCACGAGGCCGGGCATGGTCGCGACCAGGCCGACCTTGGCGTAGACGAAGAAGATGCCGACTGCGGTGATGATAATCGGCACCACCAGCGGCAGCAGCAGCGCCATATGAACGACGCGCATGATGCGCAGCTTGGACTGGCTGATGGCATAGGCGGCAGCCACCCCACACGGCGTTGCGATCACGACGGTGAAGAGCGCAACCGTCAGCGTCACGCGCGTTGCCTGCATCCAGGCCGGGTTTGTGAAATATTGCTGATACCAGCGCGTCGAGAACGACGGCGGCGGGAAGGTCAGGAAGCGCGCGCTGGAGAACGAGATCGGCGCGATGATGAGAACGGGCAGGATCAGATAGACCAGCACCAGCGCGCTGATCGCGTAGAGGGCAATCCGTGCGGGCGAGATGCGCATCATTTCTGCCCCAGCACGCGGTCGAGCGAGATGAAGCGGCTGACGACGAAGAAGATCGCGAGCACACTCATGAGCAGCACGACGGCGACGGCGCTGGCCGCACCGAACTGGTTGTAGAGCTCGACGTTGCGACTCACGAGCATCGATACCATCACGGTGCGGCCGCCGCCTAGCAGCTCCGGCGTGATATAGAAGCCGAGGCAGAGCACGAACACCATGGTGCAGCCGGCGAGCACGCCAGGCAGCGACAGCGGCAGGAACACGCGAAAGAATGTCAGCGACGGGCTCGCGCCGAGACTGGCGCCGGCTTGCATGAGATCGCCGGGGATCTTCTGCATCGTGGCATAGAGCGGCAGCACCATGAACGGCAGCAGGATGTGCACGGTCGCCACCACCGTACCAAAACTGTTGTGGACCAGCGCGAGTGGCTCGGAGATCACATCGAAATAGCGCAGGAATTGGTTGATCACACCGCTACGCTGGAGCAGCGCCAGCCAGGCATAGGCGCGGACCAGCACGCTGGTCCAGAACGGCAGCACGACCAGCGACAGGATCAGGATGCTCCAGGCCTTCGGCACCGAATTGGCGAGATAGGCCAAGGGATAGCCGAGCAGCAGAGCGATCAATGTGACCGCGAGGCTGATCTCGAAGGTCAGCGCGAAACTTCGCCAGTAGATGTCTTCGGTGAAGACTCGCCGGTAGTTCTCCAGCGTGAAGCCGTCATGGTAGATCGACTGCCAGGCCAGCCAGCCGACCGGCAGCACGATCAAGAGCAAAATCACGAGCAGCGCCGGCGACACCAGCGCCAGCATCAGCCCGTGCTCACGGCGCTGATGCTTTTGCGAAGGATCGGACACTGTCATCGTCAACGCTGCCTCGTCTCACTTCTGCATGAACGATGCCCAGCGCTTCTCGGCGGCTTCGCCGGCCGGCGATGACCACCAGGCGTAGGACATCAGCGCCTGCTTGGCCGCGTTCGCCGGCTCGCTCGGCAATTGCGCGGCACGTTCGGACTTGATCACGTTGGTTTCAAACGCCTTCGGATTGCCGGGGCCGTAGTCGATGTGGAGCGGCAGATTGGCCTGGTGCACGGGATCGACGGCCTCGTTGAGGAATTTCAACGCGGTGTCGAGATTCGGCGCGCCCTTGAGAATGCAGAGCGAGGTGCTCTGAAGGACGCCCTGATTGTAGGTGAAGGCAACCTTGGCGCCTTCCTTGGCGACCGCGCTGACTCGGCCGTTCCAGGCCATCTCCATGTCGACCTCGCCGTCGTTGAGCAGTTGCGCCGACTGCGCACCCGAAGTCCACCACACCGTGATGTGCGGCTTGATCTCCTCGAGCTTCTTGAAGGCGCGATCGACGTCGAGCGGATAGAGCTTGTCCGGCGCGACACCGTCAGCCATCAATGCGGCCTCAAGCGTGGCGAACGGGTGGTTGCGCAGGGCGCGGCGGCCGGGGAATTTCTTCACGTCCCAGAAATCTGCCCAGCTGTTCGGCGCGTCCTTCGGGAACGTCTTCTGGCTGTAGGACAGCACGCTGGAATAGAACTCGTAGGAGATCGAATAGGGACTGCGATAGGCTTCCGGCATCGCCGCGCCGTTGGGAATCTTCGAGAAGTCGAGCTTCTCGATCAGCCCCTGCTCGCCGCCACGCAGGCAGTTGCCGGTGGGCGTGTCGACGACATCCCAGATCGGCCTGCCGCTGCCGACCTGGGTTTTGATCGCGGGCCAGGCGTCGGGAATCGAGTCCTGGTTGATGGTGATGCCGAGCTTCTTGGCGGTGGGATCCAGGATCGCCACCGTCTGCGCCTGCTGGTAGGCGCCGCCTTGCGAGACGAAGGTGATTTGGTCGGCGGCATCGGCCGCACCGGCAAATCCGATTGCGCCGAGCAGCGCGCAGCCCAGTCCAAACTTCTGCTTCATCGTCATCCTCGCCTCCTCCAAAAGAATCTCACTGACCGATCGCATCGAGAAACTGATACCAGCCGGCGACCATGCGCACCGCGGGCTCGCGCAGCGGATAGAACGGAATGGGCCTCATGCCCCTGACATCGAGCAGCCCGACATCGGGGCTCTCGCCGCGCACGAGGGCTGCGAGATAGCGGCCCATCAGGCTCGACATCGCAACGCCCGCGCCATTGTAGCCCAGCGAGACCAGCGTGCGGTCGTCGATCCGGCCGATATGGGGCACCGAGTCCAGCGTCATCGCGACGAGGCCAGACCATTTGTATGCGAGCGGGACCTCGGCCAAATCCGGAAAGATTCCGACCATCGCCTTGCGCAGCGCGTCGAAGGCGGCTTGCGAGTCCTGCTTGCCGAAGGCGCCGCGGCCGCCGAAGATCACGCGGTTATCGACCATGCGGAACCAGCGCATCATGCGCTTGGTCTCGGTGTAGGTCCGCCCCGTCGGCATCAGCTTTCCAGCGAGATTGCGCGGCAGCTGTTCGGTCGCAACCATGGCGCTGCGGAACGGGATCAACGTGCGCTGCATATGTGCGGTGGCGCCAGTCAGATCGGAATAGCTGTTGGTGGCGATGATCGCCTGTTTGGCACGCACGGCGCCTTGCGGCGTCTCGGCGACAATACCGTTCTTCTCGCGCCGCAGCTTGACGACCGGGGATTCCTGGAAGATCGGAACACCACGGCGCGCCACGCCGTCGGCGAGGCCCCGCAGATAATTCAGCGGATGGATGCCGCCAGAGCCGGGATTGAGCACGCCGCCGACAAAGATGTCGGAGCCGGTCTCTTCGCGCACTTCGCGCTTGTTGAGGATGCGGACCTCGGCAGAACCCATCTCACGCGTCATCCAGTTGGCCTCGTCGATCGCGGCCTTCAGCGTCGTCTGGTTATGCGCGGCCTTGACCTGTCCGGTGCGCGTCAGGTTCGCACTGGTAATGCCGAATTCGGACACCAGCTCCTCGACCATGTCGGTCGATTCATGCGCGATCTCGTACATGCGCTTCGCCATGGCGCGGCCATGCGCGGCATCGATCTCGCGGAACGACAGACGAAACTTTGCGGTGATCACGCCTCCGTTGCGTCCGCTGGCGCCCCAACCGGGGCGGTTGGCTTCGAGCACGATTGGCGATGCGCTGTCCTTGGCGATGTGGTGCGCGGCGGACAGGCCGGTGTAGCCCGCGCCGATGATCACCACATCCGCCTTGTGTTCGTCCGACAGCACGGGAAAGTCGCGTGCCGGCTCCGCGGTGGCTTCCCACAGCGAGTTGACCGATGGCAATGCGCTCCAGTCGCGTGTCATGCCGGCGCTCACGGATTTACGCCGCCGGCCCGATGGCGGCGTCGGCCAGTGCCTTCAAGGTCGGGAAATGGAAGTCCGGCTTGGTCAGCGTCTCCACCGCCGGCGTGCCGCCGAAACCAGCGACGCCCTGGCGGCGCTCGATCCAGCACACCTTGTAGCCGAGTTTCCGCGCGATCCCGATGTCGTGGTACTGGCTCTGGGCGACATGCAGAATGTCGGACTGCTTGTAGCCGAACGCCGACTGACGCCCCCTGTTGTAGGCGAAGAATTCCGGATTGGGCTTTGCCACGCCGGTGTCGTCGGCACAGACGGTGTCGTCGAAGGGATCGCCGAGCGCGTGCGCGTAGGCGGACAGCGCGACACGGTCGGCATTGGTCATTGCGACCAGGCGGAATTTCGTGCGCAGGCGCTTAAGCGCCTCGGCCGAATCCGCGAACGGCCCCCAGCGTAGCACCGAGAGCTGGAAGGTGTCGCACGACGCGTCGTCGGACGGCAGTCCGACCTCCTTGGCCAGATGGCGGTAGACGTGGAACATCGCCTCGCTGGAGCGCTCGTAGTGCTTGTCGCGGCCGCGCTTGTAGGGCTCGAATATCTGCTCGTCGCTGAGCTCGGCCGGCGTCTTGCCCGAGATCTTGCGCACCGCTGCGAGCACGCCGGCCTCGAAATCGATCAAGGTGCCGACGACGTCGAAGGTGAGGACCTTGAAATTGCTGAACGCGGCTTGGGTCGACATATCGGTTTCTTCTTTCGGTTGGACAAGGCTTGAGTTCAGTCCTTCATCTTCGGCACGACGATGGTGTCCTGGGGATGAAGGGTGACGGTGAGGCTGCCGCCGAGCGGCGGGATGCGGCTGTAGGCCTGATGATAGCTCGGCTGGCGCAAGCTGAGCGCGATGCCGTCAGCGAGCGCCAGGAAGATGCGCAGGCTCTCGCCCTGATAGACGATATCGGTGACCGTGCCGGTGAGCCGGTTGCAGGCGGCATCCTGTGCGCCATCGTCGATCAGCAGCTTTTCGCTGTGCACGGCCAGCATCAGCGCATCGCCGTCGGGGATGGCGCGGGCGCTACGCAGCAGCGCGTTGCCGAGCGCGACGCTGGTGGCATCGACACGGCGCACCGACAGCATCGTGGCTTCACCGATGAAGCTCGCGACGAAGGAATCGGCGGGATGGTCATGCAGCCGCGCGGGCTCGTCGATCTGGATCAGCCTGCCGTCCTTCATCACCGCGACACGGTCGCTCATGGTCAGCGCCTCGCGCTGGTCGTGGGTGACGTAGATGATGGTGGCGCCGATTCGCCGGTGCAGCGCGCGCAGTTCGATCTGCATGGATTCGCGCAGCTGCTTGTCGAGCGCGGAGAGCGGCTCGTCCATCAGGATCAGCCGCGGCTCGAAGATCATGGCGCGGGCGAGCGCGACGCGCTGGCGTTGGCCGCCGGAGAGCTGCGCGATGCCGCGCTCCTCGTAGCCGGCGAGGCCGACCATCGCGAGCGCCGCGCGCACCTTGTCGGGCCAGCTTGCCTTCGGCAAGCGACGTGCACGCAAGGGAAAGGCGACATTCTCGCCGACGCTCATATGCGGGAACAGCGCATAGTTCTGGAAGACGACGCCGATGTCGCGCTTGTGCGGCGGCATGTAAGTGACGTCGCGACCGCCGAACAGGATCGTGCCAGTCGTAGGCAGGATGAAGCCGCCCAAGATGCCAAGCAGCGTGGTTTTGCCGGAACCGGAGGGACCGAGCAGCGAGACGAACTCGCCGGCGCCGACATTGAGGGAGACGTCGTCGAGAGCGCGAACGGCGCCGTACGCCTTGCTCGCGGACCGGATCTCGACGCTTTCCGCTCGTCTGTCCAACGATCGCCCTCGCCTCGTTCCCTGTCATGACGTGCCTCACTGCGCGCCATAAGCCTGCTTTATAGACAGCATCCCGGAGCAATCGCGGGTACAGCGTGCGCCGCACCAAAACTGTCTCCCGAACGCCCTGTCTTTAGGCTGTGACACGAATGACACCAGACTTGGCAAAACTCGGCAATTGCCAAATTCTCACTGCGCCCATAACATGACGTTATGCCCGAGCTGCGCAGGATGCTGCCCTCAAGTAACGCCCTGTTCGTCTTTGACGCAGCAGCGCGCAATGGCAGCTTCACGGCGGCTGCCGCCGAACTCAACGTCACGCAGCCGGCGGTAAGCCGGATGCTCGGACAATTCGAGGAGCATCTCGGCGTTCGCCTGTTCGACCGCAAGGCGGGCCGCGCGGTGCTCACCGAGGAAGGCGAGCAGCTCTATCGCCGCGTGCTCGAAGGCTTTCGCAGCATCGAGAACGGCCTCGTCGAGATCGAGCGGCGCCGCAAGGGCACCGAGACCGTGACGCTGTCGGTCTCCTCTGCCTTTACCACGCACTGGCTGATGCCGCGCATCGACAAACTCCAGAAGCAGTTTCCCCAGGTCGATCTGCGCTTCCAGCTGATCTCCGGCGCATTACGCGGGCCGGTGGAGAACGTCGATCTCGGCATGCGCTTCCGCGATCGCGACGAGCCGTCGTCCGGCGGCACGCTGGTGATGAAGGAAGTGATGCTGCCGATGTGCAGCCCGACCTATCTCGGCGCGACCGATCCCACCGAGGGCAACACCATCATCCGCCTCGCCGAGACGCCGGGCGACTGGGCCGCGGATTACGCATCACTGCTCACCGGTCGTCGCGGTGCGGCCAAGGGGCTCAGCTTCACCGATTATGCCGTCGTGATGCAGGCCGCCCTGCTCGGCCAAGGCATCGCGCTCGGCTGGCTGACGGTCGCCTCGCATTGGCTCCTGACAGGCGCGCTGGTGCCGGCCTCCGATACACTCACCACCACGCGCCGTCTCTGCGAGTTCCTGCCGCCACGCAACCGGCCCATGCGGCCCATTGCCGCCGAGATCCGGGATTGGATCATCGCGCAAATGCGGATCGAGCTGGCTGCAATCGATCGGCAATATCCACGACTTGGCTTGATGCCTGCGTGCTACTGAGCTTTCAGGTGGATTTGCCTTCCTGACCGTCGGCTCGCCCGAGCGAATGAGCCGGCTGGCTCAGGTCGCTGTCCAAAGGTACGAACAAGCAGGCAACCGTCAGCTCCTATCGCAAAGCTCCGGCCATCTGGCGATCGACGTCAGCAAGCAGGCTTCAACTTTTCTGCGATCCACAATGAGCCCTCATTTCAAGCGGAGGGCTTGGGCGTTGGAGCGGGTGAAGGGAATCGAACCCTCGTATTCAGCTTGGAAGGCTGCTGCTCTACCATTGAGCTACACCCGCGTTACGGGCTCCCTAACACGGCCGGGCGGCGGTCTCAACTGTTCAGGAGGTCGCTTTCCGGCCGTCCTGAGCCTTGCGAATCGCGCCCGGTTCCTTCCGACCCGCCGCCTCTTAACAGCGGCGGCAATGCCGCCTATATTGAAATCTTCCGAAACCAACGAAAGGAGGTGATCCAGTGTCTCTTACCAAGCGCTGTCACCTCGCTGGGATCGCCCGCTAAGCTTTGAACAAGGCTTGGCATCGGGGCGCTCTCAGCCCTGGACCAGCGAGCAAGAAATCGGGCGCGACGGGGCTTCCCCGCCGCGCCTTTTTCGTCCGCCGGCGCCGCTCAGTCCGGCGGCTCGCCCGCAAGCACCTCGCGTATCTTCTGCGACAGCTCCGACTTCCGATAGGGCTTCCTGAGCAGCGCCACACCGGGATCGAGATGTCCTCCGTGGACGATGGCATCGTCGGTGTAGCCGGAGGTATAGAGCACCCTTGCTCCCGGCCGCCGGAGCCGGATCGCGTCGGCCAATTCCCGCCCGTTCATGCCGCCGGGCATGATGATGTCCGTGAACAGCAGATCGAATTTGGCGCCCTGGTCGACCAGCGCCAGTGCGGAGGCGCCGTCGCCTGCCACCAGCGTGCGATAGCCGAGGCTGCCGAGCCGGGCGATGACATAGCCCTGCACCAGCGGATCGTCCTCGACCACGAGGATCGTTTCGTGCCCGCGTGCCGTGTCGAGCGCCTGGACCGGCGCGGTCCTGGCCGGCGCCTCGCCCTTCGACCGCGGCAGGAACAGCCGCATCACCGTGCCGCGCCCCTCCTCGCTCTCGACCGCGACGGTGCCGCCGGTCTGCTTGGCAAAGCCGTAGACCATGCTGAGCCCGAGGCCGGTGCCGCGGCCGACGCCCTTGGTGGTGAAGAACGGCTCGAACACGTGCTCGCGGATGTCGGCGGGGATGCCGTGGCCGGTGTCGGCGACCGCGACCATCACGAAGGCGCCGCGCATGGCATCGCCGTCGCCCGCAGCGTCGGTGTCGTCGAGCTCGCGGTTCGCGGTCTCGATCGTGAGCTTGCCCCCGCCCGGCATCGCGTCGCGCGCGTTGACGGCGAGGTTGACGATCGCGGAGGAGAGCTGCGATGGATCGGCCATCGCGGACCACGCATCGTCGGCGAGCCGGGTCACGATCTCGATATGGGCGCCGAGGATCGGCCTCAGCAGTTTAGCGGTCTCGATCACGAGGGCGTTGACGTCGATCTCGCGCGGCTCCAGCGGCTGGCGGCGCGCGAAGGTCAGGAGCTGCGAGGTGATCTCCGCGCCGCGCGCGGCCGCATCGTCGATCAGCTGCGCGATCGCGGCGAATTCGGGCTTGTCCGCAAGCCCCTCCTGGATGATCTCGATGGTGCCGGTGATGACCGTGAGCACATTGTTGAAGTCGTGCGCGACGCCGCCGGTGAGCTGGCCGATCGCATCCATCTTCTGGGATTGGCGCAGCCGCTCCTCGGTCTCGTGCTGCTCGGTGAGATCGGTCGCGGAGCCGCGATAACCCATGAAGCTTCCGTCGGCAGCGAAGACCGGCTGGCCGTTGACGCTGAAATGATGCATCCGCCCCGTGGTGTCGCGGCCGCGATATTCGAACTTCCGGAACGGCTCATGGCGGTCCAGCATCGCCATGTGCGCGCGCCATTTCTCGGGCTCGGCGTCGCAGCCGGACGCGGCATCGGTGCGGCGCTTGCCGATCAGCGCCTTGTTGTCCATGCTGAAGGCACCGGCCCGGTCGGAAATGTAGGTGAACCGATGGTCCGGTCCGGTCTCCCAGAACCAGTCGGACGCGGTCTCGGCATAGTCGCGGAAACGCTCTTCACTCGCACGCGCGTCCTCTTCGGCGCGCCGGCGGACCTTGAGGTCGCGCTCGAGATTTGCATTGGCCTCGCGCAGCTCGCCATAGGCCCGCTGGAGGTTCGCGCACATCGCGTTGAAGGCGTCGATGACCTTGTCCAGCTCGTCGGCATCGTAGGGCGGCCGGCGCTCCAGGCGCAAAGGCGGCGGCGGCCGCGCAAGGCTGTATTTGCTGACGAAGTCTGCGATGGCGACCAGATGCCGCGTCACCAGCAGATGGAACATGTAGATGATGAACAGCGAGACGAGGAACGTCTTGGCCGCCTGGCTTGCCAGGATCACCAGCGCGCGGTTCAGCAGATGCTGGTAGACGTCGGTCAGCGTCGCCTCGACATGGAGCACGCCGATCTCGCGTGCGGTCCCCTGCACATTGGTGTTCAGCGGATAGTCGCGCGTCACGACCGAGCGGGTGCTCGGCTCGCCGATGGCGAGACGGATCGGATTGGGACGGTCGTCAACCTCGCGCACCTCGGCGGCGCGGATGTCGGGCAGCCGCAGGATACCGTCGAGCTGGAGCTTGAGCTGGTTCTGGTCGAGATTCCACAGGCTCTCGCCGAGACTGCCGGTGGTGCTGCGGCCGATCTCGTCGAGCCTGGTCTCGATGAGGCCGACCTCGCGATCATAATCGAGATAGAGCTGGAGCGCAGTCAACGTCAGCGTCACGACCGAAGAGAACAGCAGCACGGCGGCGAGCAGGCGCGGCCCGACGCCGCTGCGCGACCAGTTGAAGAGCCGGGACAGCAGCGCGGCGAACATCGAAGGCGCGAGCGCGGTGCCGATCAAATCCTGCTTCGCAGCCGCCGGTGCAACGGCGCGGCCGCGATTGGAGTCCTCGTCACCAGCCTTGGCCATGCACCACATCCCCGGAAACGGCGGCACGCTGCGGCCGAGCGGTCGCAGCCTCGAGCATTTCGATCGTCGAGACTTCCCCTTCCCGCGATGCGCGCGGCGATCCCGTCGGCCGATTTCCTGTCAACCCCTGGGCGGCTTGAGGTCGGCGGGGTCATATCTTGCGTCCGCTAGCAGGATTGTCGCGCAAACTACCACTTCGCGTGGTAGAATGACATCGGTGAAAGTCCGGACGTCGCCTGCACCTCGGGCGGGGCAGTGACCTCTATGGCCTCGCGCAGGCGCCGTCTCCGGTAGATCGGCGGACATCGGAATCCAGCGGTAGCTTCGGGCAACGAGGAGGCGCGTCATGTGGCGGATTATCGTCGCCTGCCTGTCACTGCTTGCAAGCGGTCCATCGCCGGCGCAGGAGGTCATCCGGCTGGCGCGCATCGCAGACATCCCCGATCAATATGTCGGCGGCGAGATGTTGCGGGCCGTTTACGCCAGGCTGAACATCAGGCTGGAGTTCGAGGACGTCCCCGGCAAGCGCGCGCTCGCGCTGTCGAGCGCCGGCGCGGTCGACGGCGAGATCCAGCGCATCGGATCGCTCTCGCGCGACTACCCGACGCTGGTCCAGGTCACGCCGGCGATCAACTATATCGAGCCGGCGGTGTTTGCGACGAAATTCCGGTTCGACGTCGCCGGCTGGGACTCGATCAGGGACTACAGCATCGGCATCGTCCGCGGCGTCGGCTCCTCGGAGGCCGGCACGCGCGGCATGGCCCGCGTCACGGCGACCACTGGCCTCGACAACATGGTCAGGATGCTCGATGCCGATCGTTTCGACGTGATGGTCACCGACCTCTTCAGCGGGCTCGCCGCGGTGCGCAAACTCAATCTGCAGGCCAGGATCCACCCGCTCTCGCCGCCGCTCGAGCGCATCCACATCTACCATTACCTGCACGAACGCCATCGCGATCTCGTGCCGAAGGTAGGCAAGGCGATCGCCCAGATGGAGGCGAGCGGCGAATTGGCGGCGCTGCGCGAGGCCCTGGTCAAGCAGGTCTTGAACGCCCCGTAACGGGCCGCCGGCTCAGCCCGTGCGAAGCCTCTCGCGCAAGGCGACGGCGGCGATCAGCATGCCGACGCACCAGGCCACGACGGCGCGGTGGGGCTCCCCGCCGAGCAGCACCGTGAAGATGCTCGTCAGCAGGCACGGCACGATGACCTTGCCCGTCCGGCTCGTCAGTGCGAGCAGGAACGGCATCGCCGCGATCGATATTTGCAGGACGTCCATATGGGACATCGGGCGCGAGGCTTCAGAAGCCGCAAACACCGAGCGCGCGCGGCCGCTTGCCGCGCCGGCTTTCGACGATGCGCTCGCCGCCATTCTCGGCCGAACTGCCGTAATAGCGGTGATGGCCGCTTTGGTCGTGCAGATCGGCCGTCTGAGATTGTCCGGCGCGACGTGCGTCGCAGATGATCTTGATGTGACCCGACATTGCCGCCTCCAGCAGAAATCTTGTTGTTGTGGTCATCAGTCGCGACCACTTCCGGCGGCGTTCACACGGCAACGCCGCAATCGGGTTTCAGGACGGTTTCGTCGCGGCCCGGCCACGCAATATCTTATGCTTGAATTTATTTTGGGGATTGTCGGCATCGCCTGCGGTGCTACGTCCTCTGGGATCGGTGCAGAAAAACAACGAGGTGACGATGCTGTACGCCATCCTGGCCTACCACGTGGAAGACGAGATCCTGTCCTGGACGCCTGAGCAGGACGCCGCAGTCGTGGCCAAGGTCATCGAGGTTCAGGCCCCCTTGCGGGCCAGCGGGCAGTTCGGGCCGGCCGCCCGTCTGGATGAGACCCGAAAGGCCCGCACCTTGCGCGGCCCCGGCGCGGGCATGGTGCTGGACGGCCCGTTTGCGGAGACCAAGGAGCAGCTTCTGGGCTTCCACCTGATGGAATGCGCCAGCGAGGAGGAGGCGATCGCGGCGGCGCGGAAACTGCGTGCGGTCAACCCGACTGCGGTTTACGAAATCCGCCCGGTCAAGCTTTACGTGCCGGCCGATGGGTTCGGGGCGACGTCCGGGTGAGGCACGGCCTCACGCGCCCGGCCCGGTCCGCGCACCGTAGAAGCGCTGGATCGCGAGCCCGCCGAAGGCGATGAACCAGACGAAAGGCGCGATATGCGGAGCGAACGCCGCCACGATCGTGCCCGGGATGAACACCAGGAGCGGAAACAGCGAGGCCATGATCTCCTGGCGCCAGCCGCCGAGGATCGTCCACCACAGCCAGGCATTGAGGCCGGCGATCGCGGTCAGGTGCAGCCCGTAGAGCACCGCAACCGCACTGCTCATGCTGTAATTGGTGTAGAGGCCGTTGGTGACAGGCAGCAGAACGATCGAGAGCAGGAAGAACAGGTTGAGGATCACGGCGCCGCGGCTGCCGACCGGTTGGCGCGCCAGCCGCCGGTGATGGCTGATCCAGAACACGCCGGCGATGATGAAGCTGAGGGCAAGGCCGGCGAGCTTGCCGGAATAGACGTGGGCGAGATCGCTCCAGTCGGGCACGCTGGTGAAGACCGCAGCTTTGGGCAGGTCGTAGGCCAACAGCGTCATGGCGACACCGAAAATGGTGTTGCTGAGCGATTCCAGCCGCCGCATCTCGAACTGGTCGGATTTGAGCTCGGTCATGCCGGGTGCGCTTTTCGGACTGGAACCTGTGGGCGTCTTTCCCCTAAATCCTAAACCCGGTCCCGTCCAGCCGCATTGCGATTCGCGACGGGATCGCCGACTCTCGCCCTTTCACCGGGGCGATTCGTGGCGACATATCTGGACACGCTCAATGCGGAGCAGCGCCGCGCCGTCGAGCATGGCGTGGCCGATGGCGCGACCGTGGGCGCTCCCCTGCTGGTGATTGCCGGCGCCGGCTCCGGCAAGACCAACACGCTGGCCCATCGCGTCGCGCATCTGATCGTCGCCGGCGCCGATCCACGCCGCATCCTGTTGATGACCTTCTCCCGCCGCGCGGCGGCCGAGATGGCCGGCCGGGTCGAGCGCATCGCCCGCAAGGTGCTGGGCGAGAACAACGCCGCCATCATGCGCGATGCGCTCAGCTGGGCCGGCACCTTCCATGGCATCGGCGCGCGTCTGCTCCGCGAATATGCCGAACGGATCGGCGTCGATCCCGCCTTCACCATCCACGACCGCGAGGATTCCGCCGACCTGATGAACCTGGTCCGGCACGAGCGCGGCCTGTCGAAGACCGAGAGCCGCTTCCCCGCCAAGGGCACGTGCCTGTCGATCTACTCGCGCTGCGTCAACGCCGAGATGGAGATCGAGAAGGTGCTGGGGGTGCACTATCCCTGGTGCGCCGGCTGGGCCGCCGAGTTGAAGGGCCTGTTCGCGGCCTATGTCGAGGCCAAGCAGGCCCAGCACGTGCTCGATTACGACGATTTGTTGCTGTACTGGTCGCAGATGATGAGCGATGCGCTGATCGCCGAGGAGATCGGCGGCCGCTTCGATCACGTGCTGGTCGACGAATACCAGGACACCAACCGCCTGCAATCCTCAATCCTCCTGGCGCTCAAGCCCGACGGACGCGGGCTCACCGTGGTCGGCGACGACGCTCAGTCGATCTATTCGTTCCGCGCCGCCACCGTGCGCAACATCCTGGATTTCCCGCAGAGCTTCTCGCCCCGCGCCGAGATGATCACGCTCGATCGCAACTATCGCTCGACGCAGACCGTGCTGGCGGCGGCCAACGGCGTCATCGGGCTCGCGCGCGAGCGCTTCACCAAAAATCTGTGGACCGACCGCACCGCCTCGCATAAGCCGCAGCTCGTCACCGTGCACGATGAGGCCGACCAGGCGCGCTACATCGTCGAAGCGGTGCTGGCGAACCGCGAGCAAGGCGCGCTGCTCAAGCACCAGGCGGTGCTGTTCCGAACGTCCTCGCATTCAGGCCCGCTCGAGATCGAGCTGACCCGCCGCAACATTCCGTTCGTCAAGTTCGGCGGGCTGAAATTCCTCGACGCCGCGCACGTCAAGGACGTGCTGGCGCTGCTGCGCTTTGCCGAGAACCCGCGCGACCGCGTCGCCGGTTTCCGCATTTTGCATCTGTTGCCGGGCGTCGGCCCCGCGACCGCGCAGCGCGTGCTCGACCAGATGGCGGAAAGCACCGATCCGCTCGCCGCACTCGGCCAGCTCCCGGTGCCCGCGCGCACCGGCGCCGACTGGACCGACTTCGTCCGCACCGTCGGGAATTTGCGCTATTCGGAATGGCCGGTCGATCTCGAACGCGTGCGGCTCTGGTACGAGCCGCATCTCGATCGCCTCCACGAAGATTCCGAGACGCGCCGCGCCGATCTGATGCAGCTCGAGCAGATCGCCAGCGGCTATGCCTCTCGCGAGAAATTTTTGACCGAGCTCACGCTCGACCCGCCGGACGCGACCAGCGACAAATCCGGCCCGCCCTTGCGCGACGAGGACTATCTGATCCTGTCCACCATCCACTCCGCCAAGGGCCAGGAATGGAAGTCGGTGTTCGTGCTCAACGTCGTCGACGGCTGCATGCCGTCCGACCTCGGCGCCGGCACCAGCGCCGAGCTCGAGGAGGAGCGACGCCTGCTCTATGTCGCGATGACCCGCGCCAAGGACGATCTGCACCTCGTGGTGCCCCAGCGCTTCTTCACCCACGGCCAGCAAGCCAAGGGCGACCGCCACGTCTACGCCTCGCGCACCCGCTTCATTCCGGAGCAGCTGGTCTACCTGTTCGAGCGCACCGCCTGGCCAAAGGCAGCAAGCGGCGCGGCCCGCACCGCGGCGCAGGGGCCGAAGGTCGACATCGGCGCGCGTATGCGCGGGATGTGGCGGTAGACACAAGAGGCTCGTGTCGGGACCTGTCAGGATAACCGGAACAACAGAGGTCCGACATGAAAGCCGTCGTCGTCGAGCAATACGCACCGATCGATCAGATCGAACTGAAGGACGTCCCGCCGCCGTCCATGGAACCGGGACAATTGCGCATCCGCGTGGAAGCTGCCGGGATCGGCTTCGTCGACGGCTTGAAGATCGAGGGACGCTATCAGACCAAAGATCCCCTGCCCTTCATTCCCGGGACGGAGTTCGCGGGCGTGGTGACGGACGCGCCCGGCGCACCCGGCGGCTATCAGCCCGGCATGCGCGTGATGGGGATGACGCGCGCGGGCGCGCTTGCCGAAGAGATCGTCGTCAGACCCGAAGCGCTCCATCCCCTGCCCGACGGTGTCGCGGCCGAAGTCGCCGCCTCGTTTCGCGCCAATTATCTGACCGCCCTCTATGCGCTCAGCTCACGCGCCATGCTGGTCGCAGGGGAACAGCTTCTGGTGCTGGGCGCAGCTGGCGGCACCGGAATTGCGGCAGTCCAGATCGGCAAGCTGCTTGGCGCCCGTGTGATCGCAGCAGCATCGACACCGGACAAGCGCGCGTTCGCGCTGGCGCACGGCGCCGACGCTGTGATCGACTACACGCAGACTGGCTGGCGCGACACACTGAAGGAATTGACGGGAGGACACGGCGCTGACGTGATCTTCGACCCCGTCGGCGGCGAGATCTCGGTGCAGGCCTTTCGCTCCATCGCCTGGCGCGGCCGTCATCTCGTGGTCGGTTTTGCCGCCGGCGCGATCCCCGCGCTACCGTTCAACCTGCCCCTGCTGAAGGGCGGCGCCCTGCTCGGTGTCGACCTCGCACAGATCCCGTTGCGCGAGCCCGACGTGCAGAAACGCCTGATGTTGCAGTTGACGGGCTGGCTTGCCGACGGCCAGCTGAAGCCTGTGGTCGGTCGCGTCTTCGCGCTGGGCGATTTCCGGGAAGCGTTCAGGACCATGCAAACGCGCGGGGCGCTCGGCAAGATGGTCGTGCGCATCTCGACATAGGACGCACGAGCGGCGCGAGGGCGTCCGTGACGCGGCGGCAGCTACGTGTTCAGCCTGTCGAACTGGACCTTGCCCGCCTTCATCACCAGTGGAATATGCTCGCCCTGGCCGAGCAGGCAGGCGACGTCGCGCAGCGGATTGCCGTCGACCACCAGCAGGTCCGCGATCGACTCGGGCACGATGCGGCCGAGCTTGCCCTCCATGCCGAGCACCTCGGCGCCGATCACCGTGGCGCTGGCGATCACCGCGCGCGGACCGAGAATCTCGGCGCGAATGCGGAATTCGTCGCTCTGGAGGCGCTGCGACGGCCCGAGCAGATCGCTGCCGAACCCCATCTTCACGCCGGCGTCGCGATAGATCGCGAGCGAACGCAGGCCGGCGTCGCGGACATCGGCGATCTTGGCGACGCTCTCGGGCGGCAGGCCATATTGCGCGCCTTCATTGGCCAGCGCCTCGTAGGTGACGAGCGTCGGCACCACATAGGCGCCCTTCTCGGCCATCAGGCGCGCGGTCTGGGCATCGACCAGATTGCCGTGCTCGATGGTGCGCACGCCGCAGCGAACCGCGCGCTCGATCGCGGCAGCGGTATAGGCGTGGGCGAGCACATAGGTCTGGCGCCCGCGCGCCTCCTCGACGATGGCGCGGATCTCGTCCTCGGAGTAGCCGAAGGCGCCAACCGGATCGGTCGGTGACGCGACGCCGCCGGACGCCATGATCTTGATCTGGTCGGCGCCCATCTGCAGCTCCTCGCGCGCCGCCTTGCGCACGCCGTCGACGCCGTCGGCGACGCGCGCCAGCGCGCCGACGCGCACGCAGCAGGGGCACGGTGCGTCGCTGGCGAGGTAATCCGAACGTGCCCGCATGTCGCCATGCCCGCCGGTCTGGCTCAGCGCGCGGCCGGAGACGAACAGCCGCGGGCCGTCGGTGAGACCGGTCTCGATCGCCTGCTTCAGCGCATGGCCGGCGCCGCCGGCGTCGCGAACGGTGGTGAAGCCACGCCGAAGCATGCCGCGCAGCAGCAGCGTCGAGCGCAGCGTCACCAGCACGTTCGGCATGTGCACCTGCTGCGACAGATTGAGCTCGACCGCCACCGCATGGACATGCAGGTCGATCAGGCCGGGCATCAGCGTCTTGCCGTTGAGGTCGATGGTGCGGTCGACTGAAGCCTGGAGCGGCCGGTCCGAGACCTCCTTGATCACATTGTCCTCGACCAGCACGTAATGGCCCTCCAGCAAATCCGGCTGAAGCGGATCGAGCAGAGCGGCGTTCTTGAAGAGGGTGCTGGGCATGGTCGTTTCCTGTCTGGTCAGGACGGTGTGAGCAGCGCGGGCAATGCGAGCTGGGCGAACGGAAGACACGCAGCGACGTCGTCCGCACCGTACCAGCCCGCTTCATGGAGCAGGTTGAGCGAGCCGAGCGTGCGCCCGCGCCAGCGCACGGGCATGTTGAGCACGCTCTCGCAGCCGAGTGAAGCGATCAGCTCGTGATCGGCGAACACATTGCGCAGATCATCGAGAGTGCGGCCGATATAGGCTTCGCCGCGGTCGAGCACGGCCTCGGTCCACGGGCCCGGCGCCAGCCGCTTGCGGCCGCCCGTCGGGTAAGGCTCGGGGAGATTGGAATAGATCCGCGCCGCTTCGCCCGTATCGTCGTCATAGGTCAGGATCGTGAACAGCTTGTGCCCGATCGCCGATTTCAAGGCTTGGTCCAGCGCCGAGAACAGCGCCTCCGGCTGATCCGCCCTGCCCTGCGCCGCCGCCACGGCGTTGAGCAGTGGATCGGGCGGGCGCGTCGTTGCCCTCATGCGACTTCGCCCGCCGCAATGTCTTCCAGCGACCGGCCGCGCGTCGGCACGCCCATCACCACGACGGTGAGCGCACCGATCAGCAGAACGCTGGTGGTGATCCCGAACACGCCGGCAAAGCCGAAATTGGGATAGAGGTAGCCGACCAGGATCGGCGAGACGATCGCGCCGATCCGGCCGATCGCCGAGGCAAGCCCGGCGCCGGTGGTCCGCACCGGCGTCGGGAACACCTCGGCCGTATAGGCATAGACGCCGGCATAGGTGCCGTTCATGAAGAACGACAGCAGGATCCCCGCGACCATGATGTGCTGGTCGCTCTGCGCGAAGGCGAGTCCGAGCGCGCTGATACCGCCGAGCACCATGTATGACGCAATGGTCGCCTGCCGGCCGATGCGCTCGTTGAAATACGCGGCGCTGAAATAGCCGGGGATCTGCGCGCAATAGATCGCGAGCGAATAGGCGAAGCTCTTAGTGATGCTCATGCCGTTCTGGACCAGGAGGCCGGGAATCCAGACGAAGAAGGAATAATAGCTGAAGGTGATCGCAAGCCACATGATCCAGGTCATGACGGTGATGCGCGCCTGCCGGGGCGCCAGAAGCGCCGCGAAATTGGCAAGCAACGTTCCCCCGGCGACGGGCGGGCTGACCGCGTCGACGACCGGCTGCGGCAGCACATGCCCCTGGCGCGCGAAGCCGGCTTCGATCCTGTCCAGCACCGCTTCGGCTTCCTTCGCCCTGCCCCGGCTTTCCAGCCAGCGCGGCGATTCCGGCAGCGCCCGGCGCCACCAGAGCAGCATGACGACCGGCACCGCGGTGATCACCAGCACGATGCGCCAGCCGTTCTCATAGGCGGGAACGATGAAGTAGCCGAGCAAGGCCGCCGCGACGAAGCCGAAGGAGAAGAACCCGGCCAGCGCGCCGGTGAAGCTGCCGCGGAAGCGCCGCGCCACGAACTCGGCGAGATAAGGCGCGATGATCGCGCTCTCGGCGCCGGTGCCCATGCCCGCGACGACGCGGGCGGCGAAGAAGGATGGCCAGCTGTCCACGGCGGCGCTGACGATCGATGCGGCACAATAGAGCGCCAGCGCCGACATCATCACCGCGCGGCGTCCGATCAGGTCGCCGAGCGTGCCCGCCAGCAACGCGCCGAACAGGAAGCCGATATAGGTGCTGCTGCCGAGCACGCCGATCTGCACGCTCGTCAGATTCCAGGCGGTGCGCAGCACCGGCAGGATGAACGCCAGCACGGCGGCGTCCATCGCGTCGAACATGTAGCCGAGCCCGCCCATCAACAGCAGATGCGTGTGGAAGCGTGCGAATGGCAGGCGCTCGATGCGCGCCGAGATCATCGACATGTAAGTCCCCTCTGTCCGGCGGCCCGGCATCCGCAAGTCCCTGGGGGAACCATAGACAAAGAGATATTATCGTCATAATTTATAATCGTGATCCCATACATCACTACGGTGAATGTTCTGTCGTTTCGATCGCTCGACCTCAACCTGCTGAAAGTCTTCGAAGCCCTGATGACCGAGGGCAGCGTGACGCGCGCCGCCAACGCACTGCTGATGACGCAGCCGGCGGTCAGCAACGCGCTGGCGCGGCTGCGCGACGCGCTCGGCGATCCCCTGTTCGTCAGGTCCGGCACCGGCATCCGTCCGACCCAGCGCGCGGTGGTGTTGTGGGAGCCGATCGGCGAGGCGCTCGAAACCGTCCGCGGCGCGCTCGACGAGCAGGTGTTCGATCCGCGCCGCGCGCAGACCGAGTTCAGCCTGTCGATGTCGGATTACGTCGCCTCGCTGGTGATGCCGAATCTGCTCGGCCATTTCGGCAAGGTCGCGCCCAAGGCGCGCGTGCACACCGTCCCCAACACCATTCTGGAGATCGCCGATCAGCTCGAAGACAATCGCGTCGATTGCGTGCTCAGCGTCTATGTCAACGAGGCGCAGCAGCCGGCCGCCATCCGCTCGCGCTCGCTGTGGACGGTCGACTATGCCTGCTTCATGCGGCGCGGCCATCCGCTCGCCGCCCAGAAGCGGCTCAGCACGCGCAGCTTCCTCGGCGCAGGCCATGTCGACGTCAGCCTCGCCGGCAAGACCCTGCCGTCCTACGACCTCTTCCTCGCTTCGCGCGGGCTGTCGCGCAATCTGGTCGCGACCGTCAATCACTACAGCGCCGCCTACGAGGTGGTGCGCCAGTCCGACCTGATCGCGGTGCTGCCGAGCGATCTGCGCTCGCAATCCCGGCACGCGCCGTTCCTGCACGCCATGCCGCTGCCGCTCAAGGCGCCGCCGCGCATCGTCAGCCTGTTCTGGCACCAACGCAACGACACCGTGCCGGCCCAGCGCTGGCTGCGCGAGACCCTGGTCGAGATGTTCACCAGGTCCGACTGAGCGTACGGGCGCGGGCCTGGCACGATCCAAAAAGGAAACGGTGGGTTTCTCAAAGCAGCATTGTTGCACCGGCCGCCGCGGCCTAGCTCCATCGCAGACGATTCCCTCCCACAGCGACAAGCGCAAGCTGCGCCCGCAGAGACCTCACCGATGACCGCATCGCTTCAATTCGGACTGGATACTTTTGGCGACGTCACCAGGGATGCCGCAGGCGCCATGCTTCCGCACGCGCAGGTGATCCGCAACGTCGTCGACGAAGCGGTGCTGGCCGACGAACTCGGCCTCGACTTCATCGGCCTCGGCGAACACCACCGCGCCGATTTTGCGATCTCCTCGCCGGAGACCGTGCTCGCCGCGATCGCATCGCGGACCAAGCGCATCCATCTCGGCTCGGCCGTAACGGTGCTGTCTTCGGACGATCCCATCCGCGTCTTCCAGCGCTTTGCCACGCTGGACGCGCTCTCCAACGGACGCGCCGAGGTGATCCTCGGCCGCGGCTCGTTCACTGAATCCTTTCCGTTGTTCGGTTTCGACCTGCGCAAATACGAAGAGCTGTTCGAGGAGAAGCTGGACCTGTTTGCTGCCCTGCTGGCGCAGAAGCCGGTGAGCTGGGAGGGCAAGCTGCGTCCGCCGCTGCGGGATCAGCTGGTCTATCCCCCGGTCGAGAACGGCCGGCTTAAAACCTGGATCGGCGTCGGCGGCAGCCCGCAATCGGTGGTGCGCGCTGCGCATTACGACCTGCCTTTGATGCTCGCGATCATCGGCGGCGATCCCGCGCGCTTTGCGCCGTTCGTCGATCTCCATCACCGCGCCGCCAAGGAGTTCGGCCGCCCCGCGCAGCCGATCGGCGTGCACTCGCCCGGCTATGTCGCCGAGACGGATGAAGAGGCGCGCGAGGAGCTATGGCCCGACTACAAGGCCATGCGCGACCGCATCGGCAAGGAACGCGGCTGGCCGCCGATGGGCCGCGACGAGTTCGCGAGCGAGGTCGAGCACGGCTCGCTCTATGCCGGCTCGCCGGAAACGGTGGCGCGCAAGATCGCCAGGACGGCGAAGACGCTCGGCATTGCGCGGTTTCAGCTGAAGTATTCGGCGGGTCCCTTGCCGCATCAGAAGCTGATGAAGAGCATCGAGCTTTATGGGCGCAAGGTGGTGCCGATGGTGCGGGAGATGATGGGGTAGCGGCTTGAGGCGGCCGCCTACTTCATCAGCCCGAGCCGGCTCGCGCCGACATAGAGCGAAAGCACGGCGGCGTTGGAGACGTTGAGGCTCTTGATCTCGCCGGGCATGTCGAGCCGCGCCACGACGCTGCAGGTCTCGCGGGTCAATTGCCGCAGGCCCTTGCCTTCGGCCCCTAACACCAGCGCGAGCGGCTCGCGCAGCGCGACGTCGCTGAGATCCGCGCTGCCTTCGCTGTCCAGCCCGACGGTCTGGAAGCCGATTTCATTCAGCGTGGTCAGGGCGCGCGCGAGGTTCTGCACGGTCACAACAGGCACCAGCTCCAGCGCGCCGGAGGCGGCCTTGGCGAGCACGCCGGTGGCTTCCGGGCTGTGGCGGGCAGTGGTGACGATCGCCTTCACCGCGAACGCTGCGGCGGAGCGCAGGATCGCGCCGACATTGTGCGGGTCGGTGATCTGGTCGAGCACCAGCACCATGCCTTCCTGCTTCAAGGTCTCGATATCAGGCGAAGGCAGAGGATCGGCTTCCGCAAGCAGGCCCTGATGCACGGCATCGGGCGAGAGCAGACGGTCGATCTCCTGGGGCCGGACGATCTCGGGCGTGACGCGGGTCTCGATATTCTCGTCCGCAAGTCGCTTCGCAGCGTTCTCGGTCAGCGTCAGCTTGCGGATCCGTCGCTCCGGGTTGGCCAGCGCCATGGTGACGGTGTGCCAGCCATAGAGGATGACCGGCCCGTCGGCGTGCGAATCGCGGTCGCGCCAGGCCGGCCGGCCGGCCGATTTCCCGGGTCTGTTGAAGGGCTTAGCCCCGCCGCGGGGGCCCCTGGGGGTGAATTTTTTGTCCTTCATGGGCTCGCTTGTGTCACGGGTGCCGGAATATGGCAATTTGGGTGGCTTCGAAGGCGATTTTAGCTGTTCGCCTCGGTTGACTTTGCCCCACCGGATCGCCCATAACCGCGCCCGGTCGCGCCCCCATCCGGGCTGTCGCGGCCTTCACGTTCCATGGCCGTCTTCGGTCGCCGGCAAGGTCCGGCCCGATTGTGCTGCCGTCGAGCGGGGGAGTGTCCCGAGTGGCAAAGGGAGCTGACTGTAAATCAGCCGCCTCATGGCTTCGCAGGTTCGAGTCCTGCCTCCCCCACCAGCCTTCGCTCGCTTCGCGAGCTTCGGCTTGGCAAGCCAATCCAGATCATCATTCAGCGAAGCGAGCGAAGGCTGCCACGCCGTAGCCGTCAGGCGTAGGCGGGCTATCGACCTGATTGATCGCGCCCGCACATAATCAGAAAAGCAAAACGCCCGTCCGCATCGCGCGAACGGGCGTCTCGTCAGCTCAACCGATCAGGGATCAGTAATAGCGGCGCAGCACGCGGTGACCGCCATAGTACGGCGCCGGCGCGTGACGGTGGGCGTAGCCGTAGCGCGGACCATGGCCGTAGTGCACGCGCGGCAGATAGCCGTAGCGCGGGCCGTAGCCGTAGCGGTACGGACGGTAGTACGGGCGGTGATAGGGAGCCACGGCGGCGCGATAGCCGTAGCCGTAATTGGCGGGCGCGACGACCGCGTCTTCACGATAGGTCGGATACGGCGCGAAGGCGCCCGGGCCGGTATAGGTCGGGCCCTGGTTGACGTGATAATATTGCGTGGCCGGCTCGGCGAGACGCTCATAGGCACCATAGCCGTAGCCGGCACCATAGCCGTAGCCGCCGCAACCGGTGTTGCAGCCGGAATAGACCGGCGCGACCGGCTGGCACGGGTTGAAGCCGCACGCCGCGGCGGGTGCCGTGGCGACGAACATCACGGCAGCCGCCGCAACCAGTCCCGAAATCATTTGACGCATTACTCTCTCCTGTTGATTTCTGTTTGTTGGATTTTGACGTTTCTTAACCCGGCGGTTTGCCGGGGACCTGGACATGCGGCCGCGGTCGCGGTGGCCGCGGACGATCGTTGATTTCAGGCGCGAGGATCACCGGCGGCGCATCGACGGGCGCGTCCATCTGCGGCGGCAGCGGCGCCGATTGCGCGCCCCAGCTCTGATGGTAGCTCTCGGCGGGCTTCGGCAATTTCCGGTTCGCGGGCGGCTCGACCTCGAGCCGGCCGTAGCCGGGCCGCAGGCCCAGCGTCGGATAATAATGGCCGACATCGGCAGGCTGCCGCTCGGCGACATAGCGCCCGCCATAGATCGTGGGCTGCACCTGCTGGTTCTTGCCAAGACCCCAGGTGCCCTCGACCACGGCATAGGACGCGTCGATGTTGTTGATGATGATCGGCACGCCGGGCCGGCCGGGCACGACGATATCGAAGCCTTCGCCGGCAAACGCCGTCGCGGGCAGTCCGATCAGAAAGGCAGCGAGCGCCACAATGCGCATGAGGGGGACCCCGGTTATGCGGCGGCAACCTATCCGATCGCGGCGCAGAGAGGGTTAAGGCCCGCTCACCAAATTCCGGTAAGCCTAATGTGTAAGGATTGCGGGCCGCTCAAATGCTGCACGGCGGACTAGCGAAGCATTAACGGCACGCGGCTTGGCCAAGCGGAACCGCGGCTGCTCACATCGGTTTGACCACCGCTTGCGAGAAAATCCACCGGTTTCATCGGAACGTCCGGCGCCGCAAGCGTTTAGCCCCCGTCAACAAAATGGGAGCCAACAACCATGAACATCAAGCTTCTTGGAGCGACGGCGATTGCGGCGACCATGCTGGCAGGCTCTGCCATGGCGCAGGCCGTCGTCACCAATCCCGGCCGCTGCTCGGCGCAATTCCCCAACGCCAATTGCCAGAATCTCGGCCCGGGAAATCCTTACACCGATAGCGGATACCGCCATCGCCGCGCGTCCTATCGTCAAACCAATGGCGACTGGAATAACGATTGGAACAGGAGCCGCACCGGCTTCTGGCCGACCGACGTCGCAGCCGGCGTAGCCGGCGCCGCGATCGGCACCGCGGGCGCGATTGCCAGCGCGCCGTTCCGCGCCTGGGACAATTCCTACGCCTACGACAATTCGTGGGACAACCGCGGCTGGGACAATCGTGGCTGGGACACCCGCACCTACGCCCAGCGTAACGGCTTCGTCTGTACGCCTGGCACCTGGTTCAAGGGCGCAGACGGCCGCCGGCACATCTGCCAGTAAGGCGATCTAAATCGATGCGAGAGATCAGGCGGCCTCCGGGCCGCCTGATTCATGTTCGCGGCGACGGCCTTTCCGGTTCTGGCACTTTCCGATCAAGTCTGGTATTGCGGCGCGCAACGGGTGGACACCCCGGCCCATGCCGGCCCTGCCCGCGTCGTCAGGCGTCGCCGGCTTAGCTCAGCGGTAGAGCAGCGGTTTTGTAAACCGAAGGTCGGGGGTTCAATCCCCTCAGCCGGCACCAGCATCTGGCGTACAGGTCTCAGCTCGAATGCTTCGGCGCGCTGCCTTGCTGGAAGTGCTCGGCACCTGACATCTCCACCCAGCCATGCTTGGACTGCTCGAACACCGATCTGTTCGGCGGCGGAAAATCCGGATTTGCGATCGCGCCGACGGCAACGCCGATCATCGCGGGCAGATTCTCGGCTTGCCAATAGACGGTCGAACCGCAGTCGGGACAAAAATAGCTGCGGACCTTGCCGCCGCTCGCGGCTGTCCGAACGTACTCCTTTGACGGTCCCGCGATCGTGACAGCGTGCGCCGGATAGAACGCACCCACGCCGAACGGCGCGCCGGTTCGTCGCTGACAGTCGAGGCAATGACAGGCGACGACGAACTGCGATGGTCCCGGCAGCGACAGCGAAAGAGCACCGCAGCGGCATCTGGCATCGATCATCGAATCTGCTCTCCCTGCTGGACGGATGCGAATTGAAAAGGCGGTCCGTGCCCCGGACGCAGTGCAGCGCCTCTTCGGCGATGCGCCGCAGAGCCGGGGCCTATCGCGCCGCATTTCTTCGTTCCGCTTTCTGGGTCCCGGCTCAGCGCCGCAACACTGAAGGCGTTGCGGCGCGTCCGGGACACAGCAAGATCCTCACTCCGTCCCCACCTCGAACGCCAGCAGCACGTTGCCGGCGACGCCGCTCCATTGGCCGTAGCCGGAATTGGTGTAGAGCATGCCGCCGGCGATGACCGGCCCGGGACCGTCGATTGCGCCGCCATGGGCGGGGACGCCGTTCACGGCCTTGAAATCCTGCGCGGTGTCGAACTCCCAGAGCAGCTTGCCGTCGGTGGCATAGGCGCGCAGGAAGCCGCTGACGCCGCCGGAGAACACCACGCCCGGAATCAGGCTCACCGCTGCCGAGAGCGCGGGGCTGCATTTGGGGCGGTCGCCGCAGGCGACCGGCGGCACTTCCATGGCAATCTTGCCGCTGACGAGGTCGAGGCCGAACAGGCCGCCGCCTTGCGTGGAATCGAGTTGCCGCGTGCCGTCACGCATGAAGCGCACGTCGGAGTTGGCGACATAGATCCGCTCACCGTCCGCGGCCGAGCCCCATTCGCTCCCGCCGAGCGCTCCGCCCTTCCCGATCCGGGTCTGCCACAGGATCTTGCCGCCGTCGTCAGGATCAAGCGCGTGCACGACGCCGGACTTCTGCGCGATGACGAGCACGCGCCTGCCATCGCGCAAGGCCACGAGGATCGGCGACTGGCCGAAATCGTGATCGGGTCCGTGATCCTCCGGGCAATTGGACTTGTCCGCGGTGAAGCACGCCACGACGAAGGCGTCCTTGGGCGTGGCCTGCTGCTTCCAGAGCAGCTTCCCGGTCCCAAGCTCAAAAGCGAGGATCGCATCGGCGGTTGCCGCCGGCGGGTTCGAGTAGGAATTGCTGGTCGCCACATAGACGGCATTGCGCTTCACATCGATCGTCGGCGCCGACCAGATCGCAGCGCCCGACGGACCGAACAGCTGCGTGCCCCTGGCATTCTTGCCGGTCGGATGCGGCACTTCCGGAATCGTATAGGCCTGCCAGACCAGCTTGCCGGTCGCGGCGTCGAGCGCCACCACGCTGCCGCGGAAGGTGCAGCATTCGTAACTCGCCTGCGAGCCGGCGGCTTCCTCGAGCGAGGACACCGGCACGTAGAGCACGCCGGAATGCAGCGTCGGCGCGCCGGTGATGCGCGCGGCGGCATGCTCCTCGACCTTCGTCTTCCAGATCAGCGCGCCGGTCAGCGCGTTCACGGCATAGGCGTTGGCGCGCAAATCGCCGAAGAAGATCGCGAACTGGTCGGAGCCCGGAAGTGGTGCAAAGCTGATCGCGGCCCGCACCGCCGCATCGATCGCCAGCGTCCACAGCGTGCAGCCGCTGCGCGCGTCGAGCGCGTGCATCTTGCGATCGGTGCCGCCGATGAACAGCATTCCGCCCACGATGGTCGGCGGCGCAAACGACACCGAGGCGCCGGGGAATGCATAGGCCCATTTCAACCGCAGGCGCGGCACCTGTTCCGCCGTCAGCCCCGCCATGTCGGCGGGCTGGAATCGGCTGTTGTTGGTGTCGACGCCCCATCCGTTCCAGCGCGGACCGTCAAGGGCTTGCGGAAAACCGCTGGCCTGCTGCGTACAACGGCCTTCCGCGTCGGCCGCAACGCCGCCGGCCGCGATCTTGCCGGTGACGAAAGACGCGATCGCGCGGCGTTCCGCGTCGCTGCGATCCTTTGCCATCGCAGCCATGCTGCCGGAGGTCAACGCCGCCAGCACATGATCGAACGACATCGCCTGCATGGCGCCGCGGCCCGGCACGCGGGTCTGCACATCGCCGTCGTGGCATTGCGCGCAATGCGCGGCATAGAGCGCTGCACCCTCCTGCTGTGCCAGCGCCGGCGCGCTGCACCAGATCAACAACGCGGCCAGGACAGCACATGCTCTCATGGTAGGCTCCGGCAGGTCACCGCGATGCGAGATCGCCACACAACCCAAAGTCTATCGCCGGGGCGAGCGCGGACGCAATGGACGTTCTGCTCGCAGCTGTCACACATCCGTGGCCGTGCGGACGCGATCCGGCAACTCATCCAGCCGCCAGAGCCCGAGGCTCTTGTCGCGCCAGCCGCCATCGCCCTCCTCGCAGCGCTCGTCGATCAATTCGCGCGGCACCGGCCAGTCGAACGGCGCCTTCGTCATGTTGAGCGCGCGCCAGTCGCCATCCTCGCAATCGCAGTTGTCCTCCCACTCCGGAAACGTCGTGACGAGCAGGAATTGCGCGCCGCTCTCGCGAAAGCGGGCGATCACGCGGGCGATGTTCTGAAAACTCAGATGCACGAGGCAGTCCCGGCACAGGATCAGATCGGCACGCGGCAGTGCATCGCGCGTGATATCGGCCACCAGGAATCGGCCGGACAATTCGCCGCGCGCCGCACGCGCGTTGTTGGTCTCGATCAGCGACGGGACGATGTCGATGCCGATATAGTCGAGGTCGAGCTTGACGCGGCCGATCCAGCCGGCATCGCCGCAGGGCGCATCGAGCAGCGAGCGCGCGCCGAGCCGTTGCAGCAGCGAAGGAAGCGCCTCCCGGATCGCGGTGGTGGCCGTATCCTCCGAACCGAGGCCCGACACCGAACGGGCCGCGCCCCAAAGGTTCGTCCGCTCGATCCGCTCGAACCGTGCGGCGAGATCTAGCCCTGAGAAATTGTCGCGGTCGGCGACGAAGCGTTCGTGGGCGAGCACGGGAGGACGATTGGAGATCATCAGCAAGCCTCAAATCAAGTCGCATGCCAATACGACAGGCGGAGCGTCGCATTCAAAACTGCGCGCCTCCGCCGCTCAATCCGGCTTCTGCCACACCGTCACGACAGATTGGATCGGAATTCAACATGAGGTAGCATGCGCATGCAATGCGTCCCACCTCGCTCCGAGAGAAGGCCAAGATCGTCGCTGGCGCGGTGGCCGCCATCGTCATGACGGCCATGCTGTTCGTGTTCGTGCTCGGTTTCCTGCTGGCGTGATCGAGGGCGCGCCATGAAAGCCGCCGCGCACACTCAGGCCGTGCGCACCGTCCGCAGGAATTTCCCGACCTCGTCCTTCAGCCGGTTGCTATCGGTCGCCAGCATCTTGGCGGTCGAGAGCACCTGCGAGGAGGCCGAGCCGGTCTCGGCTGCGCCGCGCTGCACGTCGGTGATGTTCGAGGAGACCTGCTGGGTGCCGTGAGCGGCCTGCTGGACGTTGCGCGAGATCTCCTGGGTGGCGGCGCCCTGCTCCTCGACGGCCGCGGCAATGGTCGAAGACACCTCCGACAGCCGCTCGATGGTCACGGAGATATCGCGGATCGCGTTGACGGATTCCTGGGTCGCGGTCTGGATGCCGGAGATCTGCAGACTGATCTCGCCGGTCGCTTTCGCGGTCTGCTCGGCCAGCGTCTTCACTTCGGACGCGACGACCGCGAAACCGCGGCCGGCCTCGCCGGCACGCGCCGCTTCGATCGTGGCGTTCAGCGCCAAAAGGTTGGTCTGGCCGGCAATCGTGTTGATCAGCTCCACGACGTCGCCGATCCGCGTCGCGGCAACCGAGAGCTCGCTGACCCGCTCCGTCGTGGTGCGGGCCTGGGTGACGGCTTCGCCCGCCATCCGCGCGGATTCCTGCACTTGCCGGCTGATCTCGTTGACCGAGGAGGACAGCTCCTCCGTGGCGGTCGCTACCGACTGCACGTTGCCGGTAGCTTCGCCGGACGCGACGGCGACGACCGAGGTCAGCTCCTGCGCGCGCTGCGCGGTGGTCGCCAGCGTCGAGGACGACGCTTCGAGCTCGGTAGAGGCAGATCCGACCGTCTCGATGATCTCGCCGACTGCGCGTTCAAAGCCGTCGGCGAGGTTGACCATGTCGCGGCGGCGCTGCTCGGCAGCCTGCTTCTCGACTTCGAGCTGCGCGGCCTTGAGGCGCTCGACTTCCAATGCATTGGTCTTGAACACTTCGACCGTCTTGGCCATGTCGCCGATCTCGTCGCGCCGGTCCTTCTCGGGCACCTCGGTCTTGAGATCGTTGCGGGCAAGCCCCTCCATGGCGAGCTTGAGCCGGGCGATCGGCTGCGACATCGCCTTGAGGCCGATGAACAGCGCGATCGCAATGCCCAGGATCAGACCGCCGGCGCTGACGCCGATCACGGTCCAGGTCGCGGCGTGAGCGTCGCGGCTGATGGTGTCCTTGCGCTTGGCCACGGCCTGGGTCGTCTCGGTCGTGAACTTGGCGATGCGTGCCAGGGCCGCATCGAGCAAGGGATCGCACTCCTTGTGCGCGCGTTCGGCTGCCCTGGCGTTCTCTTCCGTGCTGCTGGCCTGTGAGCCGGCCTGGAGCACCGGATCGCAGCCGGTGAACGCAGCTTTCAGCTGGTCGCCGATGCCCTTCAGCTCGCCGGCACGCGATGGGTCGTCCTGCTCGGCCGCATCGAGGAATTGACGAATTTCGTCGCGGTTCTGGGTCGCGGTCTTGAGGCGTCTGGCGTTGCCTGCTTCGGTTGCCTCGGTGAAGATCGCATAGAGCGCCGCGTGGTAGGTCTCGGCGCGGCGCTGGGCGCGGGTGAGGTTGAGAGCGGAAGATTGCGCGGCGGAGAGCTCGCCGAAACCGTCGACGGTCGCGGAGAGTTCGCGCACGCCAAAGGCCGCGACGGCGATCATCGCACAGCCCATCACGGTCACGATCAGCGCGACCTTCCAGACGATCTTCAGATTGTTCAAAAAGCTCATCGCAGCCGTCCCAATGATTTTCTGCGCCTATCCCGGCGTGCATTGGAACCGGCGGGCGTTAAGATTTAATGCAAATTGAGGGCGTCATCTTACGGAAAAATAACCCTTTTGAGCCCTCGCCGTAAGTTTCGCGTAAGCTTCGACCGGTTGCGCGGGCGATCCCGACATTCCAGACGGGAACCGAGCCTCGGCGTCGGCCGTTGTTGGCCCATGCGGATCAGGGAAGAAAACCGAAATATGTTTCTGCTGGCGACCGTGACGCTGTGCTGTGTCGCCGTGGCCGGGACATTGATGTTGTTCGAGCCGATGCTTGGGTCGGCCCCCGAAAAGCGGGTCGCCGAGACAGCCGTGATCGACGACACCCGGACACCGGTTCAGACACCGGTCCGGGTGGTTGGCGCACCGTTCGAGCCCAACGTCAATCCGCGCCAGCGATAGCGCTCACCTCGGCGACGCCTGCGTGCCCTCCTCTGGCCGGCCATGCGCACGCGCCAATTCCTCGACGAACGCGATCACCTCCGCCCGCTTGTCGGGCGGCAGCGACAAGAACGCGCGGATGAGCCTCAGGCCCTCCACTTCGTCCGACCGTTCTTTTCCGGAATCCATCTGCCTATTTTCGGGCGACCGGGAAAAATATGCAATCCTTTGTTTACCGCCTTGATTCGCCGCAGCCGCTTTGCTGGAATGGGACCGGCTGAGGTGGATCATGAAATGGATCGTGGAACGTGACGCGCTGATCGCGCAGACACTGGCCTTCGTCCAATCGGTGACCGGCATGAAGGATAATGTCCTTCAGCCGGAAGGGACCCCGGTTGCCACGACAGCCGCGGTCGAGATCGTTGCCGTGGAGGTCGCTGCAGTCGAGATCGAGCTGACGCAAGCTCCGGTACCGCCCCCACCCACTCCTCCGCCGCCACCGCGGGCGATCGGTGATTTCCGCACCGAGATGCAGGCCCGCATCGCCAATTTCCGCAAGCATCAGGAGCGGTTCGAGCGCGAGCGCGAGGAATATTGTGCCGAAACCCTGACCAGATTGCGCGCCGCCATCCACGACGCCCCGGCCCCACCGGTCAGAAAATAACGCGCCACCCCCCATCGGAGGGGCCTACAGCCAGGACCACACCAGCCAAAGATTGGCCGCGCAGGCGCCGAATAACGCCAGCGTCAGCGGCAGGAGCATGTGCCCGCAGGAGGTCTTCAGGTCGCTCGTCATGGCGGAAAACATCCGCTGATTCCGCCAAACGAGTCCCAAGGATTCTTTTTTTCGCGATTCAGGAGTCGTTAAGGACTCAAGGCCCGGCTAAAGCGCGATGCGATGAGGATGAATCGTCATCGCGCTTTAAGTTGTTGTTTAATCATGATCTTTTCGGAAAACCGCTGCTCGCTTTCCGGATCATGCTTTAGCCTGGATCACGGGCCCGTGATCGCCAGCCCCCCCGGAACCCGCGGCCCGTGAGGTCGTTAATGCGCTTTCCGGGAGCGGGAAGAATGCCCTACGCCTTGTTCTGCAACGACGCCCAGATCAGCAAGGCCTATCCGAGCGAATCCGACGTCTGGAAGCTCGCTTATCGGAGCGGTCTGGTCGTGGACATCAGCGCCGACGAGGAGCGTCCCGGGCCACGCCGGGTGCTCGACAACGACTACGAGATTAAGCCCTGCCGGGTCGCCCAAGGTGAGGACCCCGCCCAAAACAAGGCCGAGGCCGACCGCCAGTCGACGATGGAGCTCGAGCTGAATTCGTGAGGTCCGGCGGCGGAAGCCGCAAAGCGGTCAGGGCGTTGCGGTTGCCAGCGAGGCCTGCTCACCGGCCAGCGCCACGCAGGCCTTGCGGCGATGTAGCCCGCGGATCGCGCCGGTGACCTTGAGCACCTTGCCCGACGGGCAGGACGCGTCCTTGACGAAAGCCACCTCGTAAGGTGCCAGCATCAGAGGCTCGGATTTGAGGATTGTCTGTGCAGAGCACGGCAGGCCGACAAAGCACGAGAGCACCACCGCCGACACCAAGATACGCATGTCCGTCGTCCCACCAGCCCGGTAATTCTCATATAACGCTTTCCGGAGCGCGAGTTCCGTAAGCGGCAAAAATTATTTTTGCTTTACCCAAGTCCCATGACGCGCGTGAGAAAGCGCCCGCCGGAATGTTTTCCTGCAAATGACGCGCCAGATGGTTCACGCAAAGCAAACATGGGGCCGACAGGCAAGAGGCTGACAAACGAAAGGCCGGCGGGAAGCCGGCCTTTGTCAGAGCGTGGTCGCGGTAGAGGGTCAGTAGCGCGAGGCTGCCGGACCGCCCCAGCCGAAGCGGTAGTTCACACCGACCTTGACGGTATGCTCGTCCTCCCGGCCGCGAACGCCGACGATGTCTGCCGGACCGGAGGTGAAGGTGGTGCTGCCGAAATTGTAGTACTGGTACTCGGCCTTGGCCGACCAGCTGGGCGCGAACATGTATTCGAGGCCGGCGCCGACGGTGTAGCCGTCCTTGCTGTTGCCGGTGGTGGTGAAGCCCTGCGGCACGCCTGCGACATTGACGCCCAGGCCGCCATTGCGCCAGGCGTAACCGCCCTTGGCATAGAGCAGCGCCGGACCCCAGGTGTAGCCGATGCGGCCGGTCACCGACCCGAGCTGGTCGGTGTTGGAGGTCACCTGCGTGCCCAGCGGGAACGTGACGCCGTTGTTGTTGGTCGGCAGCCAGGAATACTGGGCCTCGATACCCACCACCCAATTGGGCGCGAACTGGTAGTCGAAGCCGCCCTGCACGCCGCCGAGGAAGCGGGCGTCGCTGGACTGGAAGCTGCTGTCGCCGGCGAACGCGCCGCCGACATGGCCGCCGATGTAGAAACCGGTCCAGTTATAAATCAGCTGCGGCGGCGTGTAGGCCGGGGCCTTGGCGTAGGTGCGCGGCTGCATGTCCGCGGCGGCGGCCGGCGCGGCCAGCGCAAGCAGAGCAGCTGCACCCAGCAAAATCGATTTCATGATCATCCCCGTTCTTTCATTTGCGACACTCAGGAAACAACGTGGCGTGAATTGGGTTGCTTCGCGGCGATGCCGGAACGTTGATCGTTCGTGACTGTGACGGTGGGGCAACAACGCGATTTTGTTCCGTCACGTCGTCCTGCACCGACTATTTTTTGTCGTCTGCGCAGGGCCTACCGTAACAATTTGTCGCGAGGTCGAACCACCCCGTTCAAAGCTCGCCGAAATGTGATCCGGCGGCTCCGGCAGTCATCGTTCTAACACCCGGCGATGAAGGCGGGCTTTGCGCTACCGCGTCATCTTTTCCAGTTCCGGAAAGGGTACGTAAACCGCGCCGGCGCAGAGCTCGCTCGTGCGGTCGACGACGCGGTCCGCCCGTCCGTTGACGAAGATCACAGCGCGTTCCCGCATGGCCTTGTAGCTGCCATCGGTCTCGCGCGGGGTGAAATGCAGACAGCTCACATAGAACTGCCGGCCGCCGACCTCGCGCTGGACCGGCTCGGCCATGCTGGCCTCGCGCACGCCGACCGGGTTGTTCAGATAGGTGCGCATCAGCGCCAGGATGTCGCCGCGGAAATTGTCGGGAAACGGCTGCGGCCCTCCGGCCTGGGTCCCCCCGATGATGGTCGGACGATCACCGTCGCTGCCGAAACACGCCGCGAGCGCCAACGCCAATAGCAGGACCGATGCCAAGCTCGCCGCACGTTTCGCCAATCGCCCCACAGATCCCGCTCCCGCTCGAACAGACTAAGGGGACGTTCTAGCCGCAAGGTCGTGCAAAGGGAATTCGCGTCCCCGGGGCTTTGCGACGCACGCACCGTCCCGCCGCCGGCGTCTCGCGCTTTCGCGCAAGGCGCCGAGACGACGGGCCGGGTCTGAAGTCCTGACGCGGCGGCGGGGCAATGCTTGGGATGCCGCCGCGCAGGATCAGTCGTTAGCTGCGCTTCTCGGTGGTTGCCGGCTTGGTGAGGTCCGGCTGCGCCTTCAGCGACTTCTTCGCCGACAGATGCTTGTGGTGATGGCGATGCGTCCGCACGGTCTTGTGCTCGTCGGGCGTGACCGCTGCGTTGGCATTCAGCGCCTTCGACTTGGTATCCACCTTGGCGTCCGCCTTGACGTCGGCGGGCTTCACGTCGCCGGCCTTCGCGTCGGTCTTGGCATCGGCCTTGATGCCGGTGTCCGGTTTTGCGGCGGTGGTCGAGGCCTTGGTCTGGCTCTGGTCCGCCTTGATCACCGGGGCCGTGTTGGTCTTGCCGGCCTCGGCAGCGAAGGCCGGGGCTGCGATCACGGAAGCGGCGAGCAAGGCTGCGGAAATGGTCTTCAACATGGTGGTCTCCTCTTGGAAGGATCTTGAGGCGGCGCCCTCTCGCCTCCCCTTCGATCGTGGGTGGGAGCCTAGGGGCAGCGCGCTGAACCCTGTCTGAAGCCCCCTGCAGGCTTCCGTTCATCTCGATGACAAAAGTTTGTCATCTGCGCCCGGGCGAATAGATCGTGCGAAGCGGGAATGTTTTCGCCAGACGGGTGTTCCGGTCTTCGGGCAATCGTGTAGGATCGCCACGTTCCATACGGGAGAATTTAGATGCGCAAACTCTCAATGCTTGTCGTGCCGGGATTGGTCGCCATGTCGCTGGCGGCCGCGCCGGTGCTGTCCAGCGCCTATGCCGCCGGCAGTGACGAGCCCTCGCCGCCGCCGAAGTCGGACTCCTCGTCCAAGAAGGGCAAGAAGAAGAGCTCTTCCGTCAGCGATCCCAAATTCCTCGCCGCCTATCGCACCGCCTACACGGCGATCTACGACAACCACGACTACACCGGCGCGATCGATCAGCTGAAGTCGCTCAAGCGCGACGACGTCGCCGACGTCGCCAATCTGATCGGCTACTCCTATCGCAAGCTCGGCGACTACCAGTCGTCGAAGGTCTATTACGAGCTGGCGCTGAAGGACGATCCGAACCACGTCCGCACCTGGCAGTATTACGGCCTCTGGCAGCTTGAGCAGGGCAACCGCGAACAGGCGCAGTATCATCTGAACAAGATCGCCTCGCTCGCCGGCACCGACAGCTCCGAGTATCGCTCGCTTGCCACGGCGCTCGACAAGCCGACCGGCGCGACGCTCGTCTACTGAGACAATCGCATCTTCGACCTCGCGAACGGGCACAACCTTTCGGTTGTGCCCGTTCGGCTTTCTCGGCTAGCCTCTCGCATCGATTTTCCCAGCAAATTGGTGTGCAATGGACCCGTGGCTGCGATCCGCGATCGACTACATCGGCTCCTGGATCGAATTCCAACTGACGACCATCCAGCAGCCAGGCGTCATCGTCGCATTCGCCCATCGCGGCGAGATCGTCGCCGAGCATGCGTTTGGCCTCGCCAATCTCGACACCGGCGAGAAGCTCACCCCGCGCCACCGCTTCCGCATCGCCTCCCACTCCAAGAGCTTCACCTCGGCCGGCATCATGAAGCTGCGCGAACAGCGCAAGCTCCGGCTCGACGATCCGGTCGGCCAATATGTCGGTGGCCTCAATCCGCGCGTCGCCGAGACCACGATCGCGCAGGTGCTATCGCACAGCGCCGGACTGACGCGCGACGGCGCCGATTCCGGCCAGTTCATCGACCGCCGTTCCTATCTCGACGCGAAAGAGTTGCGCGCGGAATTGAAGCTGCCGACCGCGATCGAGCCCGGCACCCGCTTCAAATATTCCAATCACGGCTTTGGCCTGCTCGGTCTCGTCATCGAAGCGGTGACCAAGCAGCCCTACTCCGCCTGGATCAAGCGCGAGATCATCGAGCCCGCGGGCCTGCGCGAGAGCGAGCCGGACGCGCCCCTTCCCAAAGGCGCATCGTTCGCGCGCGGCCATACGCGAAAGCTGCCGTTCGGCGAACGATGCGTGATCCCCGGCGACAATCCCGCGCACGCGATGGCGTCCGCTGCAGGCTTCGTTGCGACGGCCGGCGACACCGCACGCTTCTTCGCGCAGCTTGCGCCCAATGCGAAGAAGAGCGTGCTCTCGGTCGCAAGCCGCCGCGAGATGACGCGACACCATTGGCGTATCCCGCAGGGCTTCGAGGGCTATTACGGGCTCGGCGTCAATGCCGGCAAGACCGACGGCTGGGACTGGTTCGGCCATGGCGGCGGCTTTCAGGGCTACATCTCCCGCACCTGCGCCATTCCCGCTTGCGAGCTCACGATCAGCATCCTCAGCAACTCCATCGACGGCGGGGCGCCGTTCTGGATGGACGGCGCGATGCAGATCTTGCGCGTGTTCAAGACGCGCGGCAGGGCCGACCGACGCCTGCGCGACTGGACCGGCCGCTGGTGGACGATCTGGGGTGCGAGCGACCTCGTGCCGATGGGCAATCGCGTGCTCGTCGCCAATCCGCAGTTCAACAATCCGTTCATGGATGCCGCCGAGATCGAGGTCACCGGCCGCGACACCGGCAAGCTCGCCTGGGCTGCGGGCTATTCCAGCCATGGCGAGCCGGTGCGCCGTATCCGCGACAAGCGCGGCAGGATCAGCGAGGTCTGGATCGCCGGCGCCAACGTCAAGCCTGCGCGCGTCGTGGCGAAGGAGATCGCCCGTCGATATAAGCCGCGCAAACGGCGGCCTCTTTAATCGGAGCATGATCCTATCGGAAAACCGCTATACACTTTTCCGGATCATGCTCTACTCCCTGATCAGCGCCTCGACCTCGCTGCGAAACGCCTGCCGCGAGCCTCCTTGCGAATAGAACATGTGGCCGCCGGGGTAGACGACGAACTTCACGCGCTGCCTTGCGAAGGCCGGCATCTGATCGAGCACCCGCTTCGTTCCGAAATAGGGCGTGGCAAGGTCGAACAGGCCGTGCGCGACCAGCACGTTAAGCTTGGCATCAGTGGCGAGGATCTGGCGCAGCTCGGACACCGATTGCGGCGGGTTGATGCCACGGCCGAAATCCCAGTGACCTTCCACGGTGCCGTTCAGGACTTCATAGGAGCCGTCGGGCCGCCAGTTGAGCTTGCGCGTGAGCACGTCGACCGCGGCGCTCGTCAGCGGCGCCTGGAGCGCGTCGCCCGAGGGGTCGCCGAACCGCGAGCTGCTCGAATCCGGATAGGGATCGAAGCCGCGCACCGAGGCATCGTAACGTCCCGTCACCTTGCCGTTCTTGCGGTCGAATTCGCGGCGGAATTCACCGACGTCGAAACGGCCGGCGAGCCGGCGGCTCACCGCCTGGTCGATGCCGGTGAGCGCGGCGACCTTGTCGGCAAGACGATTGGTGGCCTCCTTGTCCGCCTCGCCCTTGACGAGGTCGGCCAGGAATTCGCCGCGCGCGTAGGCCTCGACGTCTGCGAGATCGGCGCGCTTGACCGGCCCTTTGGCCTCGCGCGCCACCGCCACATAGCTCGGCAAGGTCGCGACATATTGCAGGAGGCTGGTGCCGGTGAACTCGCGGAAATCCAAGAGCGGCGACACCAGGATCAGGCCCTTGACGCCGACGCCGTGCTGGAGCTGCAACTGGCGCACCACCTTCGGCCCGCGAATGCCGCCATAGCTCTCGCCCGCGACGTATTTCGGCGAGGTCAGCCGGTCGTGCTTCTCGAGCCAGCGGCGGATCACCAGCGCGATCGCGTTGACGTCGCCGTCGACGGAGTAGAACGATTTTCGTGCGTCCTCGCCGCTCGCAATGAAGCGGCTGTAGCCCGTGCTGACGGGATCGATGAAGACGAGATCGGTGAAATCGAGCCAGGTCTCCGCGTTCGGCTTCACCTCGGGCGAGGCTGACGGCGACAGCCCTTCGCCGTCGAGCGGCAGCCGCCATGGACCGGCCGCGCCGAACTGGAGCCACGCCGAGGACGCGCCGGGCCCGCCATTGAACAGGAACGTGACCGGGCGCGTGGCACGGTCGGCGCCGTCGAGCTGGTAGGACGTATAGGCGATGTCGGCCAGCGGCTCGCCCTTGCCGTCGAACACCCGGATGGAGCCGGCGGTCGCGGCGAAATTGAGGGTGCGGCCGGGCAGATCCAGCGTCTGCTTCGTGGTGGAATCCGGGGGGAGACGATGCGGCTCGGCCGCGGACGGCGAGGCCTGCGTCGCGCTTTGCGGATTGGCGGCGCGCCCACCCTTCTGTGCCGCTGGCGATGCCGCCTCGGAGCGCGGCTGCGGCGGATCATCCGCGCGCGCGACACTCGCGAGCGCGGCCGCGGACACGGCCAGCACGAGCCCGGTTCGTCGCAGAGTCGGCAAGATCGTGAACATGATCGTTCTCCCTGCCCGGTTGTCACAGCCGGCGCGCTTCGAACTAGCGCGGAATTGCGACGCTTTGCGGGATCACCGGTCCGATGGGCAAGTAAGGCGCGCGGGCTGGCTCAAATCAACCCGTTTTGTTCTCTGGATCGACAATCGCCCGTTTGCCTTGAGAGGCGGTCATCCTCGACAATGGAGCCCCAGGTCGTATAGACGAGCCCGGCGGAACTTCCTCCAGCAAGCGGCCTGCCCGACAAGCCATGACCAAGCCCCAGCGATACGACCGCATCGCCTTCGTCGCCAGCCCGAGCAGCGAGGCGCAGGCCGCCTTCAGCCAGCTCACCAGGGACTATGGCAATTGCGACCCCAGGGAGGCCGACGTCGTGGTTGCGCTGGGGGGCGACGGGCTGATGCTGCAGACGCTGCACCAGAACATGCGCACGGGAAAGCCGATCTACGGCATGCATCGCGGCACCGTCGGCTTCCTGATGAACGAATACGCGACGCACGATCTGCGGGCGCGGCTCGAGACGGCGCATGAATCCGAGATCAATCCGCTCCTGATGCGCGCAACCGACGCCAACGACCGCGTCCACCTGCACCACGCCATCAACGAGGTCTACCTGTTCCGGCAGACCTCGCAGGCGGCGCGCCTGCGGATCCTGATCGACGAGCGCGAGCGCATGCCCGAGCTGATCGCCGACGGCATCATCGTGGCGACGCCGGCCGGCTCGACGGCCTACAATCTGTCGGCGCAGGGACCGATCCTGCCGATCAACGCCGCCCTTCTGGCACTGACCCCGATCAGCGCCTTCCGCCCGCGCCGCTGGCGCGGGGCGCTGCTGCCCAACACCGCCTATGTCGTGATCGAGGTGCTGGAGGACGACAAGCGTCCGGTCGCGGCCGTCGCCGACCATGAAGAGGTCCGCAGGGTCCGGCGCGTCGAGGTCCTGTCCGACAAGAGCATCTCGATGCGCATGCTGTTCGACCCCGGCCACAGCCTGGAAGAACGCATTTTGCGCGAGCAGTTCGGCTACTGAGCCCCCGCCCCCCCGCGCGCTGCGGGAGCCCGGTCGCAACCCTTCGTTAACCCTCGCCATGATATGGTTAACGAAGGTTGACCGCTTTGGCCCGGGCGTCATGTTCCGTATCGACTTCAACAAGCTGCGCTTCCTCGTCTGTGACGACAATCCGCACATGCGCCGCATCCTGCGCACGCTGCTGCATTCGTTCGGCGCGCGCGAGGTCTATGAGGCCGAGGACGGCGCCACCGCGCTGGAAATGTACAGCCACTACGTGCCTGACATCGTCATCACCGACTGGGCCATGCCGATCTTCGACGGGCTCGAGCTCGCGCAGATGATCCGGCAGCCGGAATCCAAGGGCAACCCCTACGCGCCGATCATCATGCTGACCGGCCATTCCGAGAAGCGCCGCGTCACCGTGGCGCGCGATGCCGGCGTCACCGAATTCCTGGCCAAGCCGATCTCGGCCAAGGGGCTCTATCAGCGCATCCTCAACGTGGTCGCCAATCCCCGCCCCTTCATCAAGACCAAGACCTATTTCGGGCCGGACCGGCGCCGCAACACCAACTCCGCCTATATGGGCCCCGAGCGCCGCGTCGGCGAAAAGCACGAGGTGCTGCAGCAGCCCTCGCTGCTCGACAAGGCCCGCTCATCCATCTAGCGCAACGTCTTCAGACGAGGCAGGCATCATGGCGAAGAACAGCGCAAAGGACATCGAGGTCACGGCCTTCGCCACGCATCAACTCATCACGCAGCCCAACCCGCTGCGGAAAGTTCTGCGCCGGGTCGAAGACAAGGACATGGACGATCCGATCGGCCGCGCCGAGCAGGCGCTGGCGGGCCTGTCCGGCGAGTTCAAGGATTGGATGACGACCGAGGTCAATCGTCTGTCGGCCGCCTATGTCGCCATCCGCAATGACGGCTTCACCAAGGAGCGGCGCGACGAGCTGTTCCGCGCCGCGCACGACATCAAGGGCGACGCCGCGACCTTCGGCTATCCGGCCGCGGCCGGAATCGCCGAGAGCCTGTGCCGCGTCATCGAGCACGCGCCTGATCTGGAAAAGGTGCCGGCCGAACTGTTCACGCACCACATCAACGCCATCCTCGCCATCGTGCACGAGAACACCAGGCTCGACAGCATCAGCGTCTCCGCCGAGCTCAGCCGCCGCCTGCGCAAGGTCGCCGACGACTATCTCGCCCACGTCAACCGCGACCGCCCCGAGCATCTCGAAGTGATCCTGGCGCCGAGCATCGCGCCGACGGAGTAAGGGTTCGGCTCTATCACCACGATCAGAATCGTAGGGTGGGTTAGCGTAGCGTAACCCACCACTTCTCTGTTTGCGTGGAAAGCAAAGAGGTGGGTTACGCCTGCGAGCTGCGCTTCGCGCAGCCGCAGGGCTAACCCACCCTACGGCAGCTCGCTACGCCGCGATCAGATCGCCATACACAGGATCGATCGCATCGTCCGCGACCAGCTCGTCGCAGAACAGCCTTGCCTCCTCCCGCGCGGATTCGGTGGCGAAGCGGCGCAGCAGGACCATCAGCGGCTCGGTGACGCCGCGGTCGGTCTCGCAATGGGTGAGCACGCGCTCGACCATGCGCCGGCGCAACCGCACCGCGCCGTCGTCGCTGTCGACGAAGCCCTGCTCGTGGCAGGCATCGAGCGCGACCTGGAACGCCGCGAACGTCGCCTCGGGTAGCCCGGCGCGGCGCAGCAGCGCGTGCAGGCTGTTGCCGCCGCGGTCGTGCAGCAGCGCGGTGACGCGCGCCAGCGGCAGGTCGGCAAGCTCGGCCAGCGCCGCGTCGAAGAGGTCGAGATTGCTCGACAACAGCGCGCGCAAGATGAGACCCGCCGTGAGCTGGCCGGTGATGCGCAGGTGTCGCACCAGGCCCTGCATATCCTCGCCGCGCGAGCGCGATGCGATATTCATGGTGGAGCGGTCGCGCGCCTCGAGCGCGATGCGTTCGGCGCGGTCGGCGCTGAGCCAGTTCCGCGCCACGACGAACTGCGCCAGCGTCTCGGAGAGTTTCGCGACCAGCGCGGCGCGGGTTGCGGACGGCAGATCGTCCAGCACCAGCATCGCCTCGCGGATCGCGGCGAGATGGCCGTGGCGCTCGACGATGCGATCCCAGGAGAACGGCGCAAGCTCGGCGTTGGGATTTTCGATCAGCTCCAGCGCGGCCGCCGCGCAGCCGACTTCGGCGATGGCGGCGCAGACCGAGACCGGCAGCGCGATGCGGCGTGCGACCGCGCATTGCACCTCGTGATTGCCGGTCGCGACGAGGTCGACGAGATCGGCGTCGATCAGCAGCGGGGAATGTTCGAGCACGGGCAGCGCGACGGTCGGCTGGTCCGCCGACAGCGCCCGCACGATCGAGGCCGGCGCATCCGTGCTGCGCGCAAAGGCCTCGGCCATCGCCTGCCGCACCAGCGGCGAGGGATCGTCGAGCTGCATCAGAAGCGCGCCTTCGGCGGCGATGCGGTCGTCTGTCGAAAGGTCTGAGATCAGCCAGGCCCGGGCCAACGCCCGTGTGGCCTCGGCCCGCTCGCCGGCGGGCGCCGTCCTGATCCAATTGATGAACTGCCGAACAATCATGCTGCTTCCGGCTTACACAACAAACGAAATTGGTGACGGCTCGTCACCTGCAACACAAAATAAACCACGACGCTTAACAAAGCGTTCACCATAACTGGCTGGTTTTATTGACGTTTTGTTAAGGGAACAAAGGCGCTCGGCTTGCGTGCCCCGGACGCAGCGCAGCACGAAGTGATGCGAGCTGAGCCGGAGTCCATGTCCGACAGGATGATTTGCTGCGGCATGGGTCCCGGCTCTGCGCAGCAGCGTTTCACGCTGCGGCGCGTCCGGGACACGAGACCTCGATTAGCTCGAGAACGTGCCGCTGCGATCGCTGAACAGATCGAGCGGCTGCGGCGGCCGCACATCCGGCGTCGCGGATGCGACTGACGTGAGCGAGGCGTTGTTGCCCCACAGCTTCTGCACCGTGGTCGAAACCGGCTGCGTGGCATCGCCGGGCTGATAGATCGAACGAAACACCGGCGTGGTCGGGGCATTGTCCGCGACCGTCGTCGGCGATGTCGCACTGACGGGCGTCACCGCGCGTGTGTTCGGGAAGGTCTGGAGATAGGCGGCGTTGTCGATGACAGGTGCGGTCGGCTGCACGCCGCTCGCGCTCGCAACCTCCGTGGTCGACGGCGTGCCGCCATACATCGCCATCGCGCTGCGGGTCGTTTTCGAATTGGCCGCGCTGGCATAGCGCGAGTCCAGCACCGAATAGACTTCGGAGACGCTGCGGGCGCGGCCGTCCCTGGCATAAAAAATCGAACGGTTGGCGGATGCCGCATTGGGAAACAGCCGCGCGCCGACCGCTTGCGGATTGTCCTCGGCATTGGCAATCAGTTTCGCGGCCCCGCCGACGCCCATGAAATGTGCCATGTAGAGTTCGCTGTCGCTCGGCCTGCGCCCGAGCAGGCCCGTCAACTTGAAACTGTTCGACTGCGTCAGCGCCGCCGCCATGCTGGAGGCGGCCTCGGGATCGTCGCGCAGCTTCATGATCGACCGCTTCATCGCGGGATCGTCGACGGCGTAGCCGCCCGACGTGGTCCTGGAGATCGCGTTGGCATAATTGCCATAGCCGAGCTGGGGGCCCGCCTCCTTCACCGTGCCGAGCCAGGTCTGGTCGATGAACTGGTAGAGCCCGTGCGCGGATGACGTCGTTGCACCCGCCGTCGGATCGAAATCCGATTCCATCTTGGCGGTGGTCAGCATGTACTGGAAGCTGACGCCGGAGACATTCGAGGCCTGCTTGATCGCACCGGCGACGCGCGCCCGCGACGGATCGAGAACCGCCGTCTGCGTGGCACTGGAATTGTCGACCGACATGATGAAGTGCCCGCCCCGCGCGGCGTTGAGCAGCGCCGGCAATTCGGCGCCTGTCGTCTCACCGTGGGACAGGTATGGTTAATGCGGGGTTAAATTGGCCCTCGCTGTCGTGCCGGGGCGCGCGTAGCGCGAGCCCGGAATCCATAAGGCATTGCGCGTAGCTGAAGGGATTCCGGGCTCGCACCTGCGGTGCGCCCCGGAATGACAGCGAGCTACTTCTTGTAGACCGCGTTCGGGTCGAACAGCCGCTCCGCATCGGCGAAGACCAGCTTCGCCCCGCCACCTTCGGCCTCGACCTTGCGATAGAAGCAGGATCGCCGCCCGGTGTGGCAGGCCGCGCCGATCTGCTCGACACGGATCCAGACCGCGTCCTGGTCGCAATCGGTCCGCATCTCGATCACGCGCTGGGTCTGACCCGAGGTCTCACCTTTTCGCCACAAGGCATTGCGTGAGCGGCTGAAGTACCAGGCCTCGCCGGTCGCGATCGTCTTGCGCAGCGCCTCCTCGTTCATGTGCGCGACCATGAGCACATCACCGGTGGCGACGTCGGTCGCGACGCAAGTCACGAGGCCGCTCGCGTCGAAGCGCGGGAGGAAGGACAACCCTTCCTCGATCTCATGGGAGTGAGCGGACATAGCGACCCTCGCCGTTAACTTGCGAGGTCAGCGCTGCAGGCCTCGCACCAGGGACAGGAAACGGGCCTGCTCCGCAGGGTTGTCGCGGAACATGCCGGTGAAGCGGCTGGTGAAGGTGGAGGCGCCATGCTTGGCGACGCCGCGCACCGACATGCAGGTATGCTCGGCCTCGATCAGCACCGCGACGCCGCGCGGCTTGAGGACCTCGTCGATCGCAGCCGCGATCTGCGCCGTCAGATGCTCCTGGGTCTGGAGCCTGCGGGCGAAGATGTCGGTGAGGCGGGCGAGCTTGGACAGGCCGACGACGCGTTCCACCGGCGTATAGGCGATGTGCGCCCTGCCGTAGAACGGCATCATGTGATGCTCGCATTGCGAGGTGAACTCGATGTCGCGCACCAGGACGAAATCGTCATAGCCCGCGGTCTCGCCAAAGGTGCGGTCGAGCACCTCGGCCGGGCATTGGTGATAGCCCTGATAGAGCTCGTCGAAAGCCTCGACCACGCGGCGCGGCGTGTCGAGCAGGCCCTCGCGCTCGGTATTCTCGCCGATATAGGCGAGCAGCGTCTTCACCGCCTGTTCGGCCTCGGCGCGCGCCGGGCGCGGCTGATCGGCGCGGACGGCGGCCGCGAGGAATTCGGCGGGATCAAGCTCGGCCGGTCGGCTCTCGGGCTGCCGGTCGGAGGGCATGTTGGGGCGGATGGATTTGATGGTCGCGTCCATGTCTACTCCGTTCGACGGCCTTGCGGCCGGAGTGTCACCGGCAGACGGGGCGGCATGCCGCCGGACGCCTGAAGAGAACAAGTTGAACCCGGCGAAATGGTCCTCATCTCTCCCGTCGGCCGCATGGCCTATCGCCACCGCCGCTGGACTGTTTTTCCGCCAGTTCCGACCCTATATAGGACCGTGGACGGCGCCCGCCAAGGCCGATCCGATGCGGAAGTGCTGGACTCCATCACATGCTGAACGACATCTACAACAAGCGGATCATCGAGTTGGCCGGGAATATTCCGCGCCTCGGACGGCTGCCGGACCCCGATGCCTCCGCCACCGCCCACTCCAAACTGTGCGGCTCGACCGTGAAGATCGATCTCAAGATGGAGGGCGACAGGGTCACCGACTTCGCCCATGACGTGAAGGCCTGCGCGCTCGGACAAGCCTCCTCATCCATCATGGCAAGTCGCATCGTCGGCTCGACTGCGAGCGAACTCCGTGAGTTACGCGAAACTGTTCGCAAGATGCTGAAGGAGAACGGTGCGCCTCCTGAAGGCAAATGGGAGGAGATCAAGTTCCTCGAGCCGGTCCGCGACTACAAGGCGCGGCACGCCTCGACGCTCCTGACCTTCGATGCGGTGGTCGACGCCATTGGCCAGATCGAAGCCAAGGCCAAGCAGCCGGCTGCGGCGCAGGGCTGAACTCCCCGGAACGACACGGGGCGTCGCAAAGCGACGAACCCGGAATCACTATCAAGATTTCAGAGCTTACTTCTGCGTCGCCGGAGCCGGCGCGGCCACGCCACCGGTCGGCACCAAGGCTTCGGCCGTCTTGGTCGACTTGGCAGGCTGCGACTGCTCCGGTTCCGCGCCGAACCTCGCCTGAGTCTTCGGCGCAAGCTCCGCCATTGCCGGCGCAGAGATGTCCACATGCGGCAGCACGTCGGCGACGAGGTCGGTCGTCACGAGATTGGTGAGCTTCAGCTCGCCGGCGTCCAGCTCATGCAGGTCTTCCCAGGGCGGCACGCTGAGCGCGAGCGACAGCAGGTCACCGGCTCCGCCCATGTCGAAGGTGTATTTGGCAAGCCGGCCGATGTCGCGTTCCACGATCATCAGGTCCTGCGCGCTGTAGCTCGCCGCCTTCGCATCGTCGGCGCGGTCGCCCATCCAGATCTGGTGGACGCGGACATGGGCAGCTTCGGGCACGTAGCGCTTCTTGCCGGCCAGCAGCAGGAACACACACATGGATTCGCAATAGGCCTCTGGCGCAACCGCCGGGCGGGCGGACTGCCCGCCGCGGAGACTTACGCCGACCGTGGTCAGGAGTCCGAGATTGCGGAAGCGTCGGCCGAGGGTGATCGCGTCGTTGACGGAACCGCCGCTGGAATCGAGCACCACGGTGGCGCCGCCGAGCTGCCGTCCGCGGGAAAACTCCTCGAAATCCTTCGGTGTGTCAGCGGTGATGATGCCGACCGCGCTGACCCAGCCGCGGCAGTTCGGCTCGCAGGCAATCCAGTTGAACTTCATCGGCAGCTTGCGCTCTTCGAGAGCAACACCCGCGCGGGCCGATGACCCGAGTGTCGCGACGGCGCCAGCCAGCACGACTCCACAGACGGCGGTTCCCACCAGCAACCAGCCGCGAAGATTAAGGGAGTTCAGAAGTCTCAATCTGGTTCCTTCCCCAAGCCCCTAAGGTCCCTAACAATCCTTGGTAGCGCCCTCTGAGTCCATCATACAGGCGTATGTTTCTACACATGGACGTCACAAAAATGGTATCCGTGGGAATACAGATCGTCCACAGGTACTTGCTGCACTGCTCCCAAAAAGCACGCAAAATATGGCGCGCAAACAACAGCTTACAGTTCCCTGCGCCGGAACCGTGCAACACCTCGCCTAACCTCGCAGCACATCGCACATGAAGCATTCAGCCTGCGGGCATTGTTCCAGTTCCGTCGAAGGGGCGTTTCGGCTCCCGCGCAGATTCGGCCGTGCGTTGATTTGGCTTTACCGGCACACGCTGTCGCCCCTGGTCGGTTACAATTGCCGGCATCTGCCGACTTGCTCCGTCTATGGCGACGAGGCGATCGAACGGTTCGGGCTCTGGGCCGGCGGCTGGATGACGCTTGCGCGCCTGCTGCGCTGCAATCCGTTCGGCACGTCGGGCATCGACAATGTACCGCTCACGGCACCGCCAGGCGCGCACTGGTATCTGCCATGGCGCTACGGCCGCTGGCGCGGCGTCAATGCATCCTGAGATTGCTGTGATGCTTTGCGCATCGGTGGCCTGAGGGGAACCGCAAGCTTTCTTCCCGCGTTGTTTCGATGCTCCCCCGGGAGGAAACAACAATGCGCTGGAAAATCAGCCCTCATCTTCACTTCAGGCCTTTTCACTTCAGGCTTTCTCACTTCAGGCCTGGGCCCACCCCCGGCTCCAGGCGGCACCACGACCCCAGAACCCTGGATCTGCTCGCGATCGTCGCCTTGCTCGCGCTCGTGCTTGGCTCCGGCTGGTATCTGGCGACGAGCTTAGCCACCGCGCCGAGCACGACGGCGTTCATCGTGCCAAGCCAGAGCGTGCACTGGTAATTAGCGGAACCAGTAAAAGCGCCCGGGCGGCGGCGGGATCGGCTCGGGCGGCCGCAGCCGTTTCGGACGCGGCGGCTTCGGCGCCGGATCGGCCGACGAGGTGGCCTCCCCGCCCGGCGCCGTTTCGGTACCCGGCACCCTCACCGCCAGCAACAAATTGGACTCGTGCATCCGCCAGCGGTAGCCGACGCCGAAATCGATCGGCTGGGCCCGCGTGAACAACTCGGAATAGCGCTCCTGGTAGCGGCCGGGGAATTCGTCGATCGGCCCGAGATAGCGGCCGAACGGGAAGAACCGCCATTGCCGCGCGCCGTAGTTCGCAAGCGGAATACCGGAATCGTCCTGGATGATGGTGGCGCTGTTGGCGAGCAGCCAGTCGCGAACGACGGTGAAGTTTCCGGAGTGCATGAGATAGGACGCACTCTTGAGCAGGCTGTTGCCGGGCCCGAGCGTCTCGCAAAATTTCAGGAACCCCGTGTTGCGCGCGCCGGAATTGGAAAGATCGGTCGAGAAATAATACAGCGTGCGTGTTTCCCCATCGCTGCCGGCGAAGGCGATGCGAACGCCGCGCGTCGCGTTACGCCCCGGATTGTCGTCGCCGACATGCAAGCCCCCCTTGTCGTCGAGCGCGATCATCTCGACGTTGCGGATGGTCTTGCCGGAGCGCGCGAGGAAGACATAGAGGATCGGCAAGGTGCCGTTGACCTGGTTGGCGTGCAGGTCGACCTTCATCTGCTTGGTGATGAAGAAGGAAAAGCTCAGGATCGAGCCGAGCGAGCGCTCGACATTGTAGAGCGCCGCGCCGACCGCGCCGCGCGGCAGCCGCGTCAAATCGGGCACGGCGCCGACCGGCTCCAGCGCGCCGAGCACGTAGGTGCTGGCCTTGGAATGGAAAGCGTTGGCGTAGAGGAAATCGGGGCCGCTGAACATGTAGAACATGGTCGGCCGGGGCGCGGCGAGATTGACGTCGGCCCAATCGCGGATCTTGGAGAGCTGGCGCTGTTCGAGCTGGGCGAAGGCGCCGTCGAAGAATTTTGCATGGCGCTGCCAGCCCGGATCCTTCGTGAGCGGCACCAGCGGCGAGTCCGCCGAAGGCTGCATGCCCGCGAGGAAGCGCGCGGTGTCGTCGAAGCTCACCTCGGCGGCGTGCGCGGACGAGACGGCCGCAGCCAGCAGGGCAAGAGCTGTGGCCGCAATTCTGAGGGGACGAAACATGTCTATGCGCGATCGTGTGAATTGCCAGCGGCGACCGGCCGCCTGCGGAAAACAGCATAAATCAACAGGCCCGAGAGCATGACGAGCATCCCCGCGAGCGACTGCAGCGGCCGCTCGGTCAGCAGGTAGTACATCATGAACGCGGTCACGAGCAGGAAAACCAGCGGCGTGAACGGGTATCCCCAGGCGCGATAGGGTCGGGGCAGATCGGGATCGGTGATGCGCAGCTTGATGACGCCGGCGACCGTGAAGAACGAGCAGAACAACAGTGCGAACTGGATGAAGTCGAGCACCGCCTCGAAGCTGCGCGTGAACAGCAGCAGATTGGCGACGGCGAGCTGGAACAGGATCGCATAGGCCGGCGCGCCGCTCGCCGATCGCTTCGAGAACACGCGCAAGGCGGGAATGTCCTCCCCCATCGTCATCATCACGCGCGGGCCGATCCACATCATGGCGCTGATCGAGGAGATCAGGCCAACGCAGATCATCGCGCCGACGATCCGGCCACCGAGGCTGCCGAAGATGGCGCTGCCGGCGACGCTGGCGACATCGAGCTGACCGGCAAGCGCACCGACCGGCGTCGAATGGAGAAACACCGCGTTCAGCGCGACGTACAGCACGAGCACGATCAGCGTCCCCGCCAGCAGCGCGCGCGGCAGATTCCGCTGCGGCATGTTCATCTCGCCGATGATGTAGGTGGCGGCGTTCCAGCCCGAGAACGAATACATCACGAAGACGAGCCCGATCGCGAACGGCGCGCTGACGATGTGGGCGAGATCGCCCGGCTGCGGCGTAAACGTGATCGGTTGCGGGGCAGCGATGACGAAGCCGGCGACCAGGAAGGCGACGATCAGCGCGACCTTGATGATCGTCGCGATCAGCTGGAAGGTCGAGGAGTGCCTGACGCCGGTCAGTTGCACGAGCGAGACCAGCCACACCACGGCGATGGCGAGCGGGATCGGGGGCAGATCGGGCACGACAGATTTGGCGTATTCGCCGAACGCCATCGCGGCGAGCGCAACGGGCGCGGCAAAGCCCACCGTCGCCGACACCCAGCCGGCGAGAAAGCCGAAGGCGGGATGATAGGCGCGACCGAGGAAATTGTACTCGCCGCTCGAGCGCGGAAACATCGCCCCGAGCTCGCTATAGGCGAACACGCCACACAGCGCGACGATGCCGCCGACGGTCCACAGCAGCAGGATCGAAAAGCCGGACGGGATGTCCTTGACCTGGAAGCCGAGGCTGGTGAAGACGCCGACCCCGATCATGTCGGCCACGACGATGGCGGTTGCGACCAGAACTGAGACCCCGGTCCCGCTTCCGGTCAGCCGGCCAGTCCAGGGCGCGGTTCCCGCATTTGATGCCGTCATCGGGGTCCTTAACCTCAGGCGTCGTGCCTCATGGGCGCATCGTGCAGGTTGGCCCAGTCAATTCAAGCAGGGTTAACAAGGGCTAAATGAGGCGACGGAAGCGGGTAATTGAGCACCGCTTATTCCGCCCCCGAGCGATAAAGCGGCGCCCGCCCCGGCAAATCCCGTTCCTCCTCCCCACAATCAGGACACGATTGCATGGTCCTTTTGAGCGTTCCGGATGTGGGGAAGTTTCTCCGGACACTTAACGTCACCTAAACGCCAGCGGCGCAATTGTCTTGAGATGCCGATGGACGTGACTTTGGGGTCATGGGTGGATGGTCGGGGCCGTTCCGAAATTGAGAGCTGACATGCGTGCCGACCGGACGACGTCCGGTGCGCGCGGTCATGCGCTCCGGATCGGCCTGATCTCAGCCTTGGTGCCGCTCTCCCTGACACTGGTTCAATGCGGCAAGGCGCCCAATCCGGCGGCGCTCGCCGCGAACTCGCAGGCCAATGTTCAGGTCGTTGCGAAGACAAATCAGCAAGTCGCGAGCGGCGACACGTTCGAGGATCGCTTCCCGGCCCCGCAATTCGGGGAGCGCTTTCCCTCGGCGAGCGAGAGTTTTCTGCAGCGGCAGATGTCGGACTTCTCGCCGAAGCGCGCCGTGCAGCAACCGTCGCCGGAGCAGGCTCCCTACAGGGTCGCTTCGCTCGAGCCGCAGGTCCCCTACAAGCGTTCGCCCCGCGACGACCTGACGACGCTCGTCAGCATGAAATCGTCGGCCTTTCCCTATTTCGGCAACAACCCCGCCTCCGACGCGCCGTTCCTCAACATCGCCAAGGGCGACCGCCGCGGCCATCGCAGCTATTCCGGTCGCGTGTTCTGGCAGGACGAGACCTACAATGACAGCCGCGTGCTGATGCACGTGCCCGAGCATTTCGACGTCCGCAAGCCGGGCGTGATCGTGGTGTTCTTCCATGGCAATGGCGCGACGCTCGAACGCGACGTGCGTGATCGCCAGCTGGTGCCGAAGCAGGTCACCGATTCCGGCGCCAATGCCGTGCTGCTTGCCCCACAGATGGCGGTCGATGCCGCCGATTCCAGCGCCGGCAAGTTCTGGCAACCGGGCGGCTTCAAGCGCTTCATGGCGGAATCGGCCGACCACCTCGCCCGCGTTACCGGCGATCCCAACAGCGCCCGCGCCTTCGCCAACATGCCGATCGTGATCGTCGGCTATAGCGGCGGCTTCCTGCCGACGGCCTGGAGCCTGGAGGTCGGCGGCATCAGCGACCGCGTCCGCGGCGTCGTGCTGCTCGACGCCGTCTATGGCGAAATGGACAAGTTCGCGTCCTGGATCGAGAGCCACCGTTCCGGCTTCTTCGTCAGCGCCTACACCCGCCACACCGCGCGGCGCGACCGCGAGCTGATGAGCATGCTCCGGCAGAAGGGCATCGGTGTCGCCGAGGACATGGACGGCCCCTTGCGTCCCGGCAGCGTGGTGTTCGTGGAGACCGGCGACGGCATCACCCATCGCGACTACGTCACCCGCGCCTGGACGCGGGATCCACTCAAGGACGTGCTGGTGAAGATGTCGGCGACGCCGGCGCTGGCGCTGACCCGCGTGGCGGCCACCAGTTCCGCCGCATCGAGCCGATAGGTTTGGATATTGGTGCAGCCGGTGTCCGGCTGCATTGCCTGCAATTCCCTCAGGCTCTGATCAAAATGTAATGTTGATGGTCGAAATCCCCGGAAGCCACCGGATTGCTTCCGCCAGCAAGGCTCATACTTTGCCGGCCAGTTTGTGATTGGAATTTCGCGGGGACAGGCAGTGCGTCAGGGATTGTACAAGGTCGACTTCCACACCGTTCATGGAACGGGCTGCGGCGTCGTCTACGTGATGGATGGCAAGATGCGCGGCGGCAATTCCGCTTTCGCCTTCATCGGCACCTATACGGGCGAAGGCGACAGCATCAAGGTCAAGATCTCGACCCAGCGCTACAACGACGACCCCTCCTTCAAGGCTCTGTTCGGCACCGACCGGATCACGCTGGCGCTCGCCGGCCGGGAGGACGGCGACAACGCGGAATTCGAAGGCAACGCGCTGCAGGCGCCGGGCGTTGCCTTCCGGGCCGTGCTGAGCCGGATCAGCAACTGAGCATCAGCTCATTCGAGATTAGCTCTTGTCAGTATTAGCTCTTGGGCAGCTTCGGAATGCTCTCGGCAAAGCCGTTGAAGCAGGCCAGCCGCTCGTCCTCTTCCTTGAAGAAGCGGCAATCGGCGTAGCCCTTGGCCTTCGCCGGCTTCGGCTTCGGCGCTGGCGCGATCACCGCGTCGTAGCAGTTGAGGCGGTCCTTGGTGCCGTCGTCGAGTTCGAGGCAGGCCTGGAGCCTGGCCGCGATCGACTGCGGCTTGCCCTTCGGCGCTGCGGCCGGCTTGGCCGCCGCCTCTTTGGTCCCTTTGGGCTTGACCTGCACCAAGGGCTTGTCCCCCACCATCGGTGGCTTGTCGGCTTGCGCAAACGCGGAGGCTGAATAGAGCACCGCGGCAACCGCCAGAATCATCCTCATTTCAGTCAACTCTCTTTGGTCCCCATGACCGGCGTTCTAGCGCTCCCGCGCGCGGTTTGCCAAGCACATTGCGTACACGAAGCCGCGGGATTCAGGCCGTTGCAGCCGCAGGCCGGGGCCGGGTCAGGACCACCAGGATCAGCGCCAGCACGACGAAACCGACCGCGACGAAGCCGAGCGCATGCAGGAGTTCGCGGGCGAACAGCAGCCCGCCGACGGCGGAGCCGACCGCCTGGCCGATATAGAGAACGGACGTATTGAGCGCGACGGTTGCCGATGCCAGCGGCGGCGCGGCCGCGACCAGCCGCACCTGCTGCATCGAATTGGTCGAGGCAAAGCCGAGGCCCCAGATCGCGACTCCGACCGTCATGAAGGCAAGCGTGCCCGCGCCGAGCGCCCAGCCCGTGATGCCCGCGAGCAGCAGGCAGGTGAACAGCAGCGAGGTCCGATAGGGGCCCGAGGTGTCGACGATGCGGGTGGCGATGACGACGCCGAGGAAGCCGCAGACGCCGTAAAGCGCGAACACCATGCCGATCGCATCGGGACCGGCGCCAGTGAGCTTCTTGAGCAGCGGGCCCATGAAGGTGAACACCACGAACTGCCCCGACATCTGCAGCATGGTGATCGCCAGCAGCAGCCGGATCGTCCTGTTACGGCCGACCTCGCGCCAGGTCTTCAGGTCCACCGGCGCGCCCTTCAGGCCTGCCGGCAGCCGCAGCAGCAACAAGAGGAAGCTGATGCAACCGAGCACGCCGATCTCGCCATAGGCCGCGCGCCAGCCGTAGCGGCTGGCAATGAAGGTGATCAGCGGAAGGCCGACGGCGGCAGCCAGCGACCAGCCGAGGAAGATATAGGCGATGGTGCTGCCCCGCCGCTCCACCGGCACGATCAACGCCGCCGTGCCGGCGGCCTGCGGCGTGTAGAGCGCACCGACCGCGAGCATCACGAGACGGATGGCGAGGAGGCTGGTGTAATCGGGTGCAAAGGCCGAGGCGAGATTGCCGAAGGCGAGCACCGCCAGCGTCGTCGTGAGCAGCGTCCGCCGTTCGATGCGGCTCGTCAGCCAGGCCATCAGCGGCGAGCCGATGCACAGCGTGATCGCGCCGAAGGTGATGAGGAGCCCGGCTGCATGAATGCTGACGTCGAGCCCCGTCGCCAACTCCGGCAGCATGCCCGCCGGCGCCAGCACCGAGCAGCCGGTGACGAGATTGCCGAGCATCAAGGCGGTTGGCGCGAAACGCGGGGCGCGTGCATTTTCCATGCAAGTGCATGTAGAGCAGCCGCCGGGCCAGTTAAAGGGCCGGTGCGAAATAGTTCGTGCGCACGCCCGTTTTATGCGCCGATTTTCTTGGAATTGCCGGATTGCGCAGGCCGAATCGCCTGATATATCGCTCGTTCCCGCTTACCTGCGCTCGTTCGCAGGAGTGAGCCTCAGGAGAAAAGCAATGACCGACCAGTCCAAGGACCAGCCGAAGTCCGAATCCGGCTTCCAATATTCCCTCAGCAATCTGAAGCCCGTGACCCCCGCCGCCAAAGTTACCCTCACCTTCCCGGACGGCGCCCAGCGCCAATACGACCAGAGCATCACCGGCCTCGATATCGCCAAGGGCATCTCGCCGTCGCTGGCCAAGCGCACGGTCGCGATGGCGCTCGACGGCGTGGTCGCCGACCTCAACGATCCCATCGAGGCCGACGCCAAGCTCGAGCTGATCAGCCGCGACGATCCGCGCGCGCTCGAACTGATCCGCCACGATTGCGCCCACGTGCTCGCTGAGGCCGTGCAGACGCTGTGGCCGGGCACGCAGGTCACCATCGGTCCCGTGATCGAGAACGGCTTCTATTACGACTTCTTCCGCAACGAGCCGTTCACGCCGGAAGACTTTGCCGCGATCGAGAAGAAGATGCGCGAGATCATCGCGCGCGACAAACCTTTCACCAAGGAAGTCTGGGATCGCGAGAAGACCAAGCAGGTGTTCCGCGACAAGGGCGAGGCCTTCAAGGTCGAGCTGGTCGACGCCATTCCCGGCACCGAGCCGATCAAGATCTACTACCAGGGCGACTGGTTCGACCTGTGCCGCGGCCCGCACATGACCTCGACCGGCAAGGTCGGTAACGCCTTCAAGCTGATGAAGGTGGCCGGCGCCTATTGGCGCGGCGACAGCAACAATCCGATGCTGACCCGCATCTACGGCACCGCCTTCGCCAAGCAGGAGGACCTCGACGCCTACCTGAAGCAGATCGAGGAAGCCGAGAAGCGCGACCATCGCAAGCTCGGGCGCGAGCTCGACCTCTTCCACTTCCAGGAGGAAGGTCCGGGCGTCGTGTTCTGGCACCCGAAGGGCTGGACCATCTTCCAGCAGCTGATCGCCTATATGCGCCGGCGCCTGACCGGCGATTACAGCGAGGTCAACGCGCCGCAGATCCTCGACAAGGTGCTGTGGGAGACCTCGGGCCATTGGGGCTGGTATCGCGAGAACATGTTCGCGGCGCAGTCGGCCGGCGACGAGGCCGAGGACAAGCGCTGGTTTGCGCTCAAGCCGATGAACTGCCCGGGTCACGTGCAGATCTTCAAGCACGGCCTGAAGAGCTACCGCGACCTGCCCTTGCGCCTCGCCGAGTTCGGCGTGGTGCATCGCTATGAGCCCTCCGGCGCCATGCACGGCCTGATGCGCGTGCGCGGCTTCACCCAGGACGACGCGCACATCTTCTGCACCGAGGACCAACTCGCCGAAGAGTGCCTGAAGATCAACGAACTCATCCTGTCGACCTATGCGGACTTTGGCTTCACCGGCGATCTCACGGTGAAGCTGTCGACGCGGCCGGACAAGCGCGTCGGCACCGACGAGATGTGGGATCACGCCGAACGCGTGATGGCGACGGTTTTGCGCGAGATCCAGTCGCAGAACAATCACATCAAGACCGAGATCAATCCGGGCGAAGGCGCCTTCTACGGGCCGAAGTTCGAATATGTGCTGCGGGACGCCATCGGCCGCGACTGGCAGTGCGGCACCACGCAGGTCGACTTCAACCTGCCGGAGCGGTTCGGCGCGTTCTACATCGACCATGACGGCGGCAAGAAACCGCCTGTCATGGTGCACCGGGCGATCTGCGGCTCGATGGAGCGCTATATCGGCATCCTGATCGAGCACTATGCCGGCAACTTCCCGCTCTGGCTGTCGCCGGTGCAGGCGGTGGTCACGACCATCACCTCGGAAGGCGACGAATACGCCAAGGTGGTGATGGAGCAGGCACGGCGCGCCGGGCTTCGGGTCGAGATCGACCTGCGCAACGAAAAAATCAACTACAAGGTCCGCGAGCATTCGCTGGCCAAGATCCCGGCGCTGCTCGTGGTCGGCAAGAAGGAGGCCGAGACGCATTCGGTGTCGGTCCGCCGCCTCGGCAGCGACGGCCAGAAGGTGCTGACGACCGAGGAGGCGATCGCCGCCCTGGTCGACGAGGCGACCCCGCCGGACGTCAAGCGGGCGCGGGGCGCGGTCTGACGGCGTTCAAGCGGCTCTATCTTGCCCGACTTTGATGAGGGACTCGGCCGGAATGCCGAGGCCCTCATGCAGCCGTCGGATCATGCTGAGTGTCAATTCGCGCCGCCGGTTGAGCACTTCGTGGACCCGGTTGCGGCTGCCAATAAAGGGAATCAGGTCCCTCGGCTGCAGACCGCCCTGTTCCATATGATACTTGATGGCTTCGACCGGGTCCGGAAGGTCCAGTCGGTAGTGCTTCCGCTCCCACGCCTCCACGAGCGTCACAAGCACGTCAAGCCGATCGCCCTCAGGCGAGTTCCGGCGCGCACTCATCAACGTCTCGATCTCCTTGAGCACGCGACGATAGTCTCGGTTAGACTTGATTGGCGCGATTTCCATCATCGACCTTCTAAATGGTTTGCGCGTCGATTGCGTCGTACTGCCGGTGTGTTCCAACAAAACGGATATAGACCACGCGGTATGGATAGTTGATCCAGACCACCACGCGATATTTGTTGCCGGCGACGTTGAACGTGACGCGGCCATCCCTGAGGATACTGGCGGTTCGGATATCTCTCTTGACGTCCGCGGGCTTCGCCCAATCGGCCTGCTTTACCTGCCGAAACCAGGCCATCAGGGGATCGCGCGCATCGGAGGCCGCCTCGCCGGCCCGATCTAGAAAAGCCTTGATCGTGCTGAGCGCGATGATCCTCATTCAACTCATCTTAGCATAGTCCCATCTTGGGACCATAACTTTCTGGACGGGCGCAGCTGTCGAACTCATAATCGCTCTAAAATCCCTTCCATTCGTCCCCTGCCGGGCCTATCTCCCGGCGAGAACAAAGCCATAAGGACGCCCCGTGCCCGACGCCATCGAACTCCTGAAGACCCGCCGCTCGGTCAAGCCGCGCGAAATGACCGGGCCTGGCCCCTCGGCGGCCGAGCTCGAGACCATCCTCACCATCGGCGCCCGCGTGCCCGACCATGGCAAGCTCGCGCCCTGGCGCTTCATCATCTTCGAGGGCGACGCCCGCCAGCGCGCCGGAGAGGTGATTGCCAAGGTGTTCGCCCGGAAGAATCCCGGTGCGCCCGCCGCCGACGTCGAGATCGAGCGCAAGCGCCTCACCGACGCGCCGCTGGTGATCGGCATCGTCAGTTTCACCAGGCCGCATCCGAAGGTGCCGGCGTTCGAGCAGGAATTGTCCGCCGGCGCCAGCGCCATGAACATCGTCACGGCCGCAACCGCGCTCGGCTACGGCGCCTGCTGGCTGACCGGCTGGTTCTCGTTCGATCGCGACGTGCTCGACGGTCTCGGTCTCAAGCCGGACGAAAAGCTCGCCGGCTTCATTCACGTGGGCAAGCCGACCAAGCCGAGCGAAGACCGTCCGCGACCGTTCCTTTCGGAAATCGTGACGCGTTTTTAATCGAACGCTTGTTGACGCCTCTGGCGTCTTGCGGCTTTCATCCCGGCCAGGGAGGAAGCCGGTATGAAGCGTCGTGATTTTCTGGTCGGGGCCGCGCTGCTCGCCGGCACGATGGCACGAAGCCGCGCCGCCGACATCCCCGCCCCGTCGTCCGAGGGGCTGGATCGCATCACTTCGTATTTCGACAACGAGGTGGGAAGCGGCCGGTTGCCGGGCGCCGTGATCCTGGTGCAGCAGCACGGCAAGCCGGTCTATCAGAAGACGTTTGGCGTGCGCGACGTCAGGACCAGTCTTGCGATGACGCCGGACACGATCTTCGCGATCCACTCGATGACCAAGCCGATCACCTGCCTTGGTGCGATGATGCTGATCGACGAGGGCAAGCTCGCCCTCACCGACCCCGTGTCGAAATACGTTCCCCTGTTTGCCGACACCAAGGTCGGCCTCGAAGTCACCCTGCCCGACGGCAAGCTGGAGCTCGATCTCGTGCCGCCGGTCCGCCCCGTCAACATCGAGGATTTGCTGCGGCACACCTCGGGCATCAGCTACGATTATATCGGCGGCAAATGGGTCGAGCAGGCCTACAAGGCCGCCAACATCTTCGAGGGCCAGTTCAACAACCGCGAATTCGCCGACCGCATCGCCAAGCTGCCGCTGGCGCGGCAGCCGGGAACGCTGTGGCGCTACGGCCATTCCACCGACGTGCTCGGCAGCGTCATCGAGATCATCTCGGGCCAGACGCTGTATCAGTTCCTGAAGCAGCGCATCTTCGATCCGCTCGGCATGAGCAGCACCAAATTCGCGCTGGCGACCGAGGACGAGCTCGCCCGGATGGCGCGGCCGCTGCCGAGCGATTTCATCCTGCTCGCCGCCGAGCGTGACCGCCTCGATCATCCCGAATGGCAGTCCGGCGGCGGCGGCCTGCTCTCGACCATCACCGACTATCAGCGCTTCTCGCAGATGCTGCTCAACGGCGGCGAGTTCGAGGGCAAGCGTTACCTGAGCCCTGCCGCGTTCAAGGCCATGACGACCGATCATATCGGGCCCGGCTCCGGCGTCGGACGCGACTATTTCTATTTTCCGGGCGACGGCTTCGGTTATGGCTATGGCCTTGCGGTGCGGACCGATCCGGGCAACGCCAAACCGCCGCCGCCGGGCTCGCTCGGCGAGCTGAAATGGGACTCAGGGAGCGGCACCTATTTCGGCGTCGATCCCAAGCTCGACATGGTCTACCTCATGATGCAGCAGACCCAGAACGAGCGCAGCCGCATCACGCCCGCCTTCAAGGCGCTGGTCTACGACTGCTACCCCGAGGGGCTACGCCGCCCGTGAGGCGCGCTGACCGAAATCGGCGAGCAGCTTTGCGATCTCGGCCGCAGGCCGCGCCGCGCTGAACAGAAAGCCCTGCACTTCGTTGCAGCCTTCGGCGCGGAGCCAGTCGAGCTGATCCTCGGTCTCGACGCCCTCCGCGGTCGTGGTGATGTTGAGGCTGCGGCCGAGCCCGGAGATCGCGCGCACGATCGCGCTGCAATCGGGCCGCTGCGCCAGATCCTTGACGAAGGAGCGGTCGATCTTGATCTTGTCGAACGGAAAGCTCCTGAGATAGCTCAGGCTGGAATAGCCGGTGCCGAAATCATCCATGGAGATGCCGACGCCGAGCTCGCGGAGCTGGTGCAGGATGGCAAGGTTGGCATCAGTCTCCGCCAGAAAGACCGACTCCGTGATTTCGAGCTCGAGCCGCCGCGGCGACAGGCCGGACTGCGCCAGCGCCGAGATCACGATTTGAACCAGGTTGCGGCTGCGGAATTGCGCCGGCGACAGATTGACCGCGACCTTGACGTCGGCAGGCCATTTGACGGCCTCGGCGCAGGCTTCGCGCAAGACCCACTCCCCTAACTGCGTGATGAGGCCGATGTCCTCGGCAACCGGGATGAACTCCGCCGGCGAGATCATGCCCTTGTCCGGATGGCGCCAGCGCAGCAGCGACTCGAAGCCCGAGATGCGGTCGGAGGCGATCGACACCAGCGGCTGATAGTGCAGCTCGAACTCGCCATTGGCGAACGCATGGCGCAGATCGAGCTCCATGTCGCGGCGCTTCTGCGCCTGCAGGTCCATCTCGCGCTCGAAGAAATGGTGCACGCCGCCGCCGTCGGACTTCGCCCGGTACAGCGCCATGTCGGCATTGCGCATCAGCTCTTCCGGCGTCGTGCCGTCGCCGGGCGACAGCGCGATGCCGATGCTGGCGCCGATCACCATCTCCTGACCGTCGAGATCGTAGGGTGCCTTCAGCATGTCGATCAGCAGGCCAGCGCAGGCGCTGGCCTCGTTCGGCGAGACGTCGGCGGCAAGGATCACCGCGAATTCGTCGCCGCCGAGCCGGGCCGCCAGATTGCCGCCGCGGACGGCAAGGGTCAGGCGTTCGGCGACGTCCTTGAGCAGGCGATCGCCGACGGGATGACCGAAGGAATCGTTGATGTTCTTGAACAGGTCGAGATCGATGTAGAGCACGCCGACCCGTTTCCCCGCTGCCTGCTCCAGCGCCTGCTTCAGGCGCTCCCGGAAATATTCGCGGTTCGGCAGGTCGGTGAGCCCGTCATGGTGGGCCATGTGCGCGATGCGCGCCTCGGCCTTGCGGCGTTCGGTGATGTCGACCACTGCGACCAGATAGCCGTCGCGATCGTCGAAGGCGACACGGCGGCCGAAGGTGAGCACCTCGATCTCGCTGCCGTCGGCGCGCAGATGCCGCCAGTTGCGCGAGGAGTGATAGGCTTCGCCAACGCGCTCCAGCGCCTCGGCGTGGCTGTCCCACTCGTCCTCCGGCCAGATCTCGTGCAGCTTCATGCGCAGGAAGGTGGCGCGGCTGTAGCCGTAATGCTGGACCGCGGCGTCGTTGACGCCAAGGAACTCCTTGGTCTGCGCGTCGAACACCCACATCGGCATCGGGTTGCTGTCGAACAGCAGGCGGAACGAGGCGTCGCGCCGCTTCAACGCGGTGACATCGGAGATCGTCAGCGAGACCACGTCGGCGAAGGCCGTGGCGCTGAGGCGGAGGTAGCGTCCGTCGCTCTCGATCTCGAGCTGCTCGCCGCGGCCGCCCGCGACGGCCTTGAGCAGGAAGCCCATGATCTCGGACGAGGCCAGCAGCGTGTTGCCCTCGCCGATCCGCCGCCACAACAGACCTCCGCTCGCGACCTTCAGCAGCGCGCTTGCGCTGTTGTTGTGGTGCACGACCTGGAGATCGGACGGCTTGCCGCCGGCGTCGCGCAACGTCGCCAGCGAGATCACCGCATCGTCGGTCGAGGCGAAAATCGCATCCAGCAGATTGTACTGCGTGCCGCGCTCGTTGATGTAGGCGCCGACCAGCGTAGCGCCCCAGCGCGAGGCCGTCGGCAGCGCCAGCACATCGTAGGTCCGGACCATGCCGTCGCGCACGCAATGCGCGCTGGCGTGGTAAGGTCGTCCATTGGCAAGCGCGCTCGTCGCCGCTTCCGACAGTGCGGTGGCGCAATCCGGCGACAATTCGGCGACGGGAATGTCCCAGCGCTCCTCGCCGAGCCATTTCTGCACGTAGCGTCCGCTGCGCGACAGCTCGAGCGTGCCGTCGTTCCTCAGCAGCGCGATGTGATCGGCGAGCCGTCCGAGACTGCCGAGCATCACGTCCTCATAGCGCGGCAGCCGATCGCCCGGCTTCAGTGCGGCACGCCATTTGCGCTGAAGCACCGGGATGTCGTCGAACATTTCGGCGGCCGGTTTTCCCGACACTTTCTTCGCGGCATTCATGGCAGTCCCCAACGCACTTTCCCGGCGCATCCAATGCAGCTGCGCTTAACGACATGTAAAAAGGCCGCAGGCGCGGGTTCCATTCGGCGATTATGACAGTTTTAAGTCGGGTGTTGGTTAGTGGGCGTTAGAGACTATGACGGTCGTGCGAAGGGGCTACGTCCGGGTGTGCGTTCGAAGTTTGGGCGCGCGTCTCTCGTGTCCCGGACGCGCTGCAACGCCCTTCGCGTTGCGGCGCAGAGCCGGGACCTAGCTGGCCGCAGCACGTGCTGCAACATGGGCCCCGGCTCTGCAGCGCACCGCCGAAGAGGCGCTGCGCTGCGTCCGGGGCACGAGAGTCGTCATTGCGAGCGCAGCGAAGCAATCCAGGCTGCCGCCGCGGAGACAGTCTGGATTGCTTCATCGCAAGAGCTCCTCGCAATAACGGCGTGTGAAGTAGCAGCTTCCGGCTCTCTCGTGTCCCGGACGCGCTGCAACGCCCTTCGCGTTGCGGCGGGGACCCAGCAAGCCACAGCACGTGCTGCAACATGGGCCCCGGCTCTGCAGCGCACCGCTGAAGAAGCGCTGCGCTGCGTCCGAGGCACGAGACCTATTCAATAGACACACCTTCGCAGCCTCGCGGCGCATTTCGCCCGAGCTTTGCTTGATCGCTTCACCCCCATTTGAAAGAGGGCGCAGGGAAGGCCGGGAGCCGGTTGGCTCCCATGGCCGCCTGTGCGCAAGATCTGCGTGTGCAGAAAGGCACAGGCGGAAAGACCACAGGGCAACCGGAGCATCCCGGCCTTCCCTGCGCAGTGGCTTTACGGCTTATGTCGTGATCTCCCCGGGGAGCGTTGCACTATTGCCCCCGTCGCCTTGCGGATGGCTGACGGGCGCGCCCGGTTGGACGACACCCATCACCACAAGACTTGGCGCACAGACCCCGGGCGCCAGGACCACACGATTTTGCCGTACGCCGATCACACCGGTCGTGTGCGCGATACTTTCGCTCACGGCTCTCCGCCCTGCGAAAGCACTTCGCGCCGATGCAACTAGCGTCCACCGCCGCCCGGCCCGCGTTCGTGACGATCGCGATACGCCCCTCTTCCTTGGGCCGGGTTGAGGCGACACATACGCCGTTTGAGAATTTCGGTAAAGTGGGATATTTTTGATGACACGGATTGACCCACGGCTCGGGTGTTTTGCCCGTCGGGCAACGCAAGGGCTCGTGGGAACGCGTTCGTAGGGTGGGCAAAGGCGCAAAGCGCCGTGCCCACCATCTCTCTCCACTCGGGCCAATCGTGGGCACGCTTCCGCCTTCGCTCTCCGGGCTACGGAGCCGCGCCGGCGAGACGTTCGATCACGATATCGAGCAGCGCGCGCAGACGGGCGAGCCGCCTGAGATCGCGATGATAACCGACATAGGTGTCGCGGCCGGGCGGCGCCGTTCCGATGTCGAGCGCGACCAGACGGCGGTCGCGGTCGCCGAGCGGACGCGGCAGCACGGCAAAGCCGCCGCCGCTCGCGCAAAGCTCGGCCTGCACCTGCCTGTTGTTGCTGCGCGAGGCGACGGCTGCATTCGGCAGCGCGCGCTTCAGCCAGACGGCGTCCGGCATGTCGGCGAACTCGGCATTCATCGTCACGACGCGGACAGCGCTGCCGTCGCCGGCGCGCGGCGGCTTGCTGCCCCTCTTGCCATAGAGCGCGTAGGGAATGTGCAGCAGCTTTCTGGAGATCACCTCGGGCTCCCTGAACGGCTTGATGCGAAAGACGAGATCGGCTTCACGCCGCGGCAGACTGTAGAGCCGCGCATCGGTCAGGAGCTCCACCGTCACCTTGGGGTGACGCTTGCCGAATGCGGCGATCACCGGCGACAGCATCACCGTCCCGAACCAGTCCGACGATGACAGGCGGAGCAGGCCGTCGAGTTGCGTCTCCGCACCGGACACATGGCGCTCCAGCGCGAGCGCCTCGTCCTCGATCCGCTCGGCATGGCGGAGCACGGCGGCGCCCTCGTCGGTCAGCACCAGGCCATCCGCCGTGCGCTGGAACAGCGTCTGTCCCAGCGACGTCTCGAGCGCGCGAAGCCGCCGGCCCATCGTCGGCTGGGTCTGGCCGATTTTTCGAGCGGCAGCGCCGAGCGTGCCTTCGCGCGCAATTGCCAGGAAGATGCGCAGATCACTCCAGTCCATCAGGATTCCTGCCATACAGAAATGTATGACGATTGTACAACCTTGTTCCTTCTCATGCAAAATTTCATGGGCATATTGAGCCGATCACGGAGCAAGACGATCATGACGAGACAATCGACGATGCGCGCAAATGTCCTGGAGACCCACAACGCTCCCTTGCGCCTCTCAACCATCTCCACGCCCGAGATCGGCCCGCACGACGTGCTGGTGCGGGTGCGCGCAAGCGCGGTCAATCCGCTCGACACCAAGATCCAGGCCGGCGCCGCGGCGCATGCGCGCCACCCGCTGCCGGCAATTCTCGGCATCGATCTCGCCGGCGTGGTCGAGCTGGCCGGGCGCGAGGTCTCGCGGTTCAAGCCGGGCGACGAGGTCTACGGGATGACCGGTGGCGTCGGCGGCGTACAGGGATCGCTCGCCGAATTCGCCGCGGTCGATGCCGATCTCCTCGCATTGAAGCCTGCCAATCTCGGCATGCGGGAAGCTGCCGCGCTGCCGCTGATCGTCATCACGGCCTGGGAAGGCCTGATTGATCGGGCGGCGTTGAAGGCGGGCCAGAAGGTATTGATTCATGGCGGTGCGGGCGGCGTCGGTCATGTCGCGATCCAGATCGCGCGCGCCTTCGGAGCGGAGGTGTTCGCAACCGGTTCGCCGTCGCAGCGCGCCACCATCGAAGGTTTCGGCGCCGTATTCATCGACCGCGACAGTTCGGTCGAAGCCTGCGTGGCGCAGCACACCGGCGGCCGCGGCTTCGACATCGTCTACGACATCGTCGGCGGCAAGGTGCTCGACGCTTCCTTCGAAGCGGTGCGCCGCTTCGGCCATGTGGTGAGCGCGCTCGGCTGGGGCACGCATGCGCTTGCGCCGCTGTCATTCCGGGCAGCCACCTATTCAGGCGTGTTCACGCTGCTGCCGCTGCTGTCGGGCGAAGGCCGCGCGCATCATGGAGAGATCATGGCGGAGGCCACGCGCCTCGCCGAGGCCGGCAAGCTCGTGCCGCTGCTCGACGCCAGGCGCTTTACGCTGGAGAACGTCGACGACGCCTATGCCCTGATCAGGGATCACGCCGCCAAGGGCAAGCTGGTCGTCGATATCTGAGGTGGAGCTTGTAGCCGGATGGAGCTGTGCGCGCCGCTAGTCTTCGCTGGACGCGGCGGAGCGGTTGCGCAAATAGGCCTGCGACAACAGGAAGAACAACGCGCGCTCGCCATGATATTTGGCGGAGGGCCGGGTGCGCTCGAAACCGTCGGCAAAGATCTTGCCAGACTGGTCGCACACCTGCCATCGCCAGCCAAACCGCTTGCGCCTGGTGAGGATCACTTCGAACATGCCGACGAGCTTGGTCCCCTGCTCCTTGCCGGTCTGGCAAAGGCATCCAAGCCCCTGCTCCGGCCTCCCCCATTAGACGGATGCCCGACATATAACCCAGCGGAGTGGAAAGAGAATAAAATTGATGATCGGAAATTCGTCTCTTGCACCGCTGTGATGAGGACGGCGGGGGTGCGGGAATAAGCTTTCGCCAGCGGTGTTTGCCTCGGCCCCAGGAGGCAATCTGCTGGCGCTTGCAGTATTCAAAGCAGAACACAGGGGGTGATGGGGATGAGCATTTTGCTTACCAGTCCCCACGACGCATGCGACGGTAACAGGAGATGCACGTTCGTGCGCTCGATGAGAATTGCCGTGCCGGACGTCAGGTCGGTGTCAGGTTGCGGGCGGCACCGCCGCCAGGACCTTAGCGCGCGAGACCTTAGCGCGCGACGGCCTTAGCGCGCGACGACTTCCACCTCGCCGTCGACGCCGTTGACGACGTTGAATCCGCGCTCGTAGACCTTGCCCTCGTTCTTGGCGATGGCGCGGTATTCGCCTTCGGAGAGCACGACGCGCGGGAAGGCGCCGATCGATTCCTTGATGACGTCGCCGCCCGGGGTCAGCACCGACCAGGCGGTGTTGGCGAGCGCCTCGCCGCCCCTGTCGCTGACCAGCTTGAGCGTGATCACGGCTGCGCGGTGGGTGATGGTGACGTCGGTGAGCTTGCTGGCCTGGACGCGGATGTCGGAGCGCACCACCGAATTGGCGTCGCCATAGTTGGAGATGATGTAGTAGGTGCCCTCCGGCAGCAGCACGACGTCGCCGGCGGCGACGTTCGGCACCAAGGAGGCACGCTCGCCGGATTCGAACTGGCTGCCCTTGTAGATCGCGAACGAGATCTGGTTCTGCGGAATGCGGCTGGTGCCGACCCGGCCCTCGATCCGCAGGCCCCCGGCCGGGAGCACGAAGGACTCGCGGTCGGTCTCGGCCTTCAGGCTGACGGTGCGCACCGCGCTGACGAGGCCGAAGGCGACGTGCACGACGTAATTGCCGGGCGGCAGCACGATATTGGGCGTGGCGCTGCGGTCCTCGCGGATCAGCTTGAAGGTGCCGTTCTCATCGGGACGGTCGGCAAACACGCGCCAGACCAGGCCGCTGGTGATCGCCGGAGAATCCTTGCCGTATTTCGCGGTCAGCGACAGCACGCCCTGTCCGGGCACGGCCGCATTGAGCGGGGCGGCCGGCGGCACGGTCGTGACCGCGGGCGGCGGCATGCTGGGGGTCGTCGGCTGCATCAGGGTCGGCGGCAGGCTCGGGGGGCCGGCGCCAGGGCCGGAGGGCGGCGCCAGGCTGACGGCGCCGCCGGGGTCGGGCACCGAAGCCGGCGGGACCGGCGGCGGACGATCGGAGAATAGCTGCGCCTGCGCAGCGTTTTGGCCTGAGGTAACGAGGCACGCGGCAAGGATCAGCGCCGGCAGCAGCCTGCCGCTGCGCCGCCATCCGATGATGCCGTCACCCCCGCGTGTCATGCCCCCTGCTTTTCACCGAAAACGCGGCAAATTCAAGCCTCTGAAACCCCAGGAAATACGGGCCCGGTCCGATTGATGGAACCCGGTTGACGCCTGCGTGATTAGTCCAGCGGCAGCCAGCTCTCGCCACACTGCTGCCCCCTGCTTCCCGAACGGTATAAACCATGCTTGGCCCTCGCTCTGGTGCGGCGGAAGTCCGGTGCCTACTCTGGTGTCGAGGGCTGGCCCGGGTAGGAGAGTTTCGGTGCTTGATATCTTGAAGGGTCGTGGTGGGAACGGCTCGAACGGTGAGAAGATTGGCCTTGGCCCCACCCGTCGGCCGATCATCGGCCTTGCCCTCGGCGGCGGCGCGGCGCGCGGCTTTGCCCATATCGGAATCCTCAGGACCTTGATCGCCAACGGCATCGTGCCCGACGTCGTGGTCGGCACCTCCATCGGCGCCGTGGTCGGCGGCCTCCATGCGGCCGGCCGACTCGAGACGTTCGAAGAGTGGGGGCGCAGCCTGCAAGGGATGCGCAACATCCTCGGCTATCTCGACATCCGCCTCAACGGCTCCGGCCTGCTCGGCGGCGAGAAGCTGGCGACCCGCCTCGAGAACGCGGTCGGACAGACCCTGATCGAGGACCTGCCCATCAAGTTCGCAAGCGTCGCGACCGAGGTCCGCACCGGCCACGAAATCTGGCTGACTCGCGGCCGCGTCGTCGATGCGATGCGCGCTTCCTACGCGCTGCCCGGCATCTTCTCGCCCGTCCTGATCGGCGACCGCTGGCTGGTCGACGGCGCGCTGGTGAACCCGGTGCCGGTCTCGGCCGCCCGCGCGCTCGGCGCCGAAATCGTCATCGCCGCAAATCTTTCCAGCGACATCTTCACCCATTCCACGACGATCTATTCGCACGGCGCACCGCCCACGCCGGTCGCTCCGGGGGCCGAGGAGCCGACGGCCAAGCGGCGCTTCCCGCGCCTGTTCTCGCCCGAGAGGACGATGAAGCGCGAGTTCTTTGGCGGCAATGGCCGGCCCGGCATCTCCTCGGTGATGGTGGATGCCTTCAACATCATGCAGGACCGCATCACCCGCGCCCGCCTTGCCGGCGATCCGCCGGATCTGTTGATCACGCCGCGGGTCGGCCAGTTCGGCTGGTTCGACTTCCACCGCTCCGAAGACCTGATCGCTCATGGCACCCGCGCCGCGGAGCGCGCGCTGGAGTCGATCCAGGAGGCGATCCATGTGCTGGCGCCGGCGCCCGAAGGCACCGCTCCGAAAGCGGGCGAGCAGACCTGATCAGGCCGTCTTGATGTAGTCGCGCAGGGCTTCCTGCTCGGACTCGTATTCCTGGACCCGGCGCTTGACGATGTCGCCGATCGAGATCAGGCCGACCACCTTGCCGTTGTCGATCACGGGCAGATGGCGGAACTTGCCCGACGTCATCATCTCCATGAGCTCGGCGACCGTGTCGGTCTCCTTGCAGGTCACCACCTTGCGGGTCATGACCTGAGCGACCGGCTCCTCCAGCGCGCCGGCGCCGCGCTCGCCGAGCACGCGGACGATGTCGCGCTCCGACAGGATGCCCTCGAGCCGGCTCTGGTTCATCACCAGCACCGCGCCGATCTTCTTCTCACCGAGCAACTTGACCGCGGCAGCCAGCTTCGCGTCGGGCTCGACGCTCATGATCTGGTGGCCCTTGGTGTTGAGAATGGAACGTACCGTCATTGTTGCCTCCCTGAATCGGACCCGTCCGCCTCTTGGCGGTCCGGACTTGTTCTTCGAGTCTTCAACTAACAGTTTAGGCGCCGGTTGCAGGCTCAGGCGCTTTGCGAAGCATCGCCGCTAGCGGCTTGCAGCTTCGGAACATTCTTCCTGCAAATGATGGATGAATTCGGGCCGCGCCGCAAGCGCCGCTTCAAATACGGTCTGAAACGTCCTGTGATGACGCATCCGCAGCATCGTTTCGCACGCGCGGCACGGGATCGAACAGGGCGAACAGCAGCAGGCCGGCGAAGAAGCCGCCGATATGCGCCTGCCAGGCCACGCTCGTGGTTTCGGAATCGATGCCGATCGCACCGACGCCGAAGATGATGTTGACGCCGAACCACACGGCGAGGAAGCCGACCACCCGCCCGTCGCGCAGCGCACGCGATAGCGGCAGCGCCGGAACCTTTGCTGCGGTATCGGCGTCCGACCGGTTGAACGACAGGAAGCTGCCGCGCACGAAGGCGAAGCGGATCGCGGCTGCCATCGCGCCCGACACCGAGGCGGAGGCGCCGATCATCGGCGCCACCGCGTGCTCATGGGTGACGAGATGGGCGAGCGCGCCGGCCGCCGCCGTCACCGCCAGAAACAGAAAGAACCTGACCGCGCCGAACCGCCGCGCCAGCGCGCTGCCGAACGGCAAGAGCCAGAGCACGTTGAAGCCGAGATGGGTCAGATTGGCGTGCAGCAGCGAATAGGTGACGAACGTCCAGACCTTGGCGCCCGACCCGCCCGGGATCTGCAGATTGAGCAGCGAGGAATCGTATCGCTTCGGGATGAAGCCGAAGACGTCGATGGTCCAGTTCTCGAGCTCCGCCGGCAGCAGCACCCGCAGATGGATCACCGCCAGCAGGACGATATAGGCGGTCAGCGCCACAGGCAGCGTCAGGACCGGCTCGCGCGGAGCCTCCTCATGGGCGGCCGGCAGGCCGGGCTGAGAATCCTGCGGCGGAGAATCGTGCGGGGAATCCAAGGCAGCTTCGCTTTCAGGCGCGATCGGAACGATCCGTTTGGAGATAGTCGCCTTTGCCGGCCTTGCGCAAGTGCACAAAAGGAAATCGTAAAACGGCGTCTCATTTCGATGTCGGACGCGACGCTGGGCCCCGGCTCAGCAGTGCAGCGCTGAAGAAGCGCCGCACTGCGTCCGGGGCATGAAACCAGCCCAGCCCGTGTCCCGGACCAGGCGCGGCACGAAGTGACGCGCCGCAGAGCCGGGACCCAGATTGGCGGCAAGCTCGAACCATGCAATTCTAGGTAGTTTCTACTTTCTGGTTCACGCCGATGCCAACCGCATTCTTCGTCTACATCCTCGCAAGCCAGCGAAACGGCACATTGTACGTCGGCGTCACCAACGACCTCGCGCGCCGGATGGCCGCACACAAGGCGAAGCGCGTCCCCGGGTTTACGAAGCAATACGGGGTCACGTTGCTGGTCTATTTCGAGAGCTACGAGTCCATCCTCGAAGCGAGAGCGCGCGAGCATTCGCTGAAGCGATGGCGGCGCGCCTGGAAGCTCAAGCTGATCGAAGACCTCAATCCGGACTGGCGCGACCTGACGGAAGACCTGAACTCGCTGGCAAACTGACTGGGTCCCGGCTCTGCGCAGCAGCGCTATGCGCTGCAGCGCGTCCGGGACACGGAACGCTAGTGTCCCGGACCAGGCGCGGCACGAAGTGACGCGCCGCAGAGCCGGGACCCAGCTCTTCGTCGGTTGAGCCCGCGACATGGGCCCCGGCTCCGGGGCACGAAAGCCGGCGGCTGAAAAGGAAAAGGCAGGGCCCTGGGAAGCCCTGCCTGTCCGTGTCGGCCTTCCGGTGCCGGAGGAATGAAGGTGTATCCCCACCCCTCCCCGCGGCCCGTGACCAAGCTGTTTGACGCCCTGTGTACAGACCCCGCCGAGAACCTGGATGAAAGCGGCGAGGCTTGCGACTGCGATCACCATAGCAGCGACGCGTGAGGCGCAAAGGCCATAGTTAATTTAACGTTAACGACGCAAAGACTGCCTTAACGAGGGCGAAAACGCCCTCCCGGCATGGACGCTGCAAATCCCCTCCTGCACAACATCACAAGGGATCGCGGGTGCACTGAAGCGGGACAGCTTTGTCCCTTCGAGGTTGCACCCCGGGATAAGCGTTCAGACATGAAACATCCGTCGAGCCGCGCGTTCTTCGCGTATTGGGACAAGAAGCGCGGCGCCGCACGGGCCCCTGATAGGGCCGACATCGATCCGGCCGCGGTCCGCGGCCTGCTCGGCGACATTTTTGTCCTCTCCTGCGAGCCCAATCTCGGCTTTCCCTTCCGCGTCGCGGGCACGCGCGTCTGTGCGCTCGCGGGGTGTGACCTCAAGGACCAGAGCTTTGCGGCGCTGTTCACGGCCGCGAGCCGCGGCGAGATCGAGGAGATCACGACCATCGTCGCCGACGAGGCGTTAGGTGCGATCGCCGGCATCACGGCCGCGCGCGAGGACGGCAGCAAGGCCTATCTCGAGCTGTTGCTGCTGCCCTTCAACGCCCGCCCGCACACGCCGGTGAGCGTGACAGGCGTGCTCGCGCCGTTCGACGACGAATGCGGCGCGCTTTCAACCTTCACCCTCACCTCCTGGCGCTATCTGCACCAGCCGGAGAAGCTGCTGCCGCGCGCGATCCGCAAATTGCAGATCGCACGCGGGCTGATGGTGTATGAGGGGCTGAGATAGTCTCGCGCACGCGGATGGCCGTTTTTGCCGGATCTGCGTCATTCCTGATGTCGTTGCCAAGGGTTAGCTTCCGCCTCGCGTGAAGCAACGAGGTTCGGGTGACATCATCATGACATGGCGCGTTCTGGCGTTGAGCGGCCTCGGCTGCGTGGCGCTGCTGGCGGCGATCGGCGGAACCTGGCTGTTCCTGCTGCCAGGCACTCCGGCTCGGGGAGCCGCGCCCGCAATTTCCAGGGACGAGACCGAGGCGACGCTTGCGGCGCTGAAGCCGCCGAAGCGCGAACGCCCGCTGATCGCCATCGTCGGCATCAACGACATGACCGAGACGACAGACTATCTGATGCCCTACGGCATCCTCGCGCGCGCCGATGTCGCCGACGTCCTCACATTGGCGACGCAGCCCGGACCCGTCACGCTCTATCCCGCGCTGAAAGTGCAGCCGCATGCGACCATCGCCGAGTTCGACGCTGCGCATCCCGACGGCGCCGACTACGTGATCGTGCCCGCGATGAGCCGCGAAGACGATGCGGTCGCCCTGCAATGGATCAGAAGCCAGGCCGGCAAGGGCGCGATCATCGTCGGCGTCTGCGTCGGCGCCAAGGTCGTTGCCAACACCGGGCTGCTCGACGGCCGGCAGGCCACCACGCACTGGTATTCGGTGCGCGATCTGCAGAAGCATTCCGCGATCCGCTATGTCGCGGACCGCAGGCTGGTGGTCGAGCGCGGCGTCGCGACGACGACCGGCATCACCGCGTCCATGCCGATGGCCCTGACCCTGGTCGAGGCCATCGCCGGCCGCGCCAGGGCCGAAGCGGTCGCCGGCGACATCGGTCTTGCGGAGTGGAACGCGCGCCATCGCAGCGCGGCGTTCCAGTTCACACGCCCGTTCGCGCTGACGGCGATCGCCAACACGCTCGCATTCTGGAACCGCGAGCAACTCGGAATCGCGCTGACGCCAGGCATCGACGAGGTCTCGCTTGCGCTAATCGCCGATGCGTGGTCGCGCACCTATCGCTCGCGTGCCCTCACCTTCGCTGCCACGGCAGAGCCGCAGACGAGCCGCGGCGGTCTCCGCATCCTGCCGGACAAGATCGCGGCCGACTGGCCGGCAAAGCTGACGCCGCCGGCCGCCGCCGGTTTGCCGCCGGCGCGAGCGCTGGACCAGACGCTATCCGCCATCGACGCGCGCTACGGCTCGCGCACGGCCGACTTCGTCGCGATGCAGCTCGAATATCCGAGATAGATGCGCCGTTACGGCATCGCCAGATGCCAGGCGCCGTTCAAGAAGCCGTCGCCGGTGACGTCGCCGGGCTTCTGGTCCTTGGCGAAGGTGTAGAGCGGCTTGCCCTTGTAGGCCCACTGTTTCGAGCCGTCGTCGCGGGTGATGATGGTGTAGCCGTCACCGGCCGCATCGCTCGCCTCGGCCTTCAGCACCGGCCAGTTCGTCGCGCATGGACCGTTGCAGGCGGACTTGCCGTCCGCGTCCTTGTCGAAGATGTAGAGCGTCATGCCCTTGGCATCGGTGAGCACGTTGCCCTTGTCGGTCTTGCCGGTCTTGGCCGGCGGTTCGGCGAAGGCGGCGGGAACGATCGCGAGCGAGAGTGCGAGCGTGAGCGCGAGGCGGATCGAGGACGTCATGATATCTCCTGTCATGCAATTGGCTTGCATGGGTAGGACGCCGCACGCGGCGTCGTATTCCTGAGATGGCGGCAAAGATATTTTTCGCTGCGCGCGCCGACGCGGCGGAATAAACTGGGTCAACCGAGACGGAAAGACATGAGCAAGCCGCATTGGCGTCCCGCGCACGCATCCGACCTGCCCGCGATCAGCGCGATCGCGGCGCAAATTCATCCTGCTCTTCCTGAGAGCCCCGAAGTGCTCGCGGAGAAGATGCGGCTCTATCCCGACGGATGCCGCGTGCTGGTCGCGGGCGACGAGATCGCCGGCTACGGTCTCGCGCATCCCTGGAAGCAACACCGGATCCCGCCGCTCGACGGCTTGCTCGCACGACTGCCTGACGATGCGGATTGCCTCTACGTGCATGACGTCGCGGTCCTGCCCGATTTTCGCGGCGGCGTCGTGCGCCCCTATGTTGCTGATGTCGAACAGCTGGCGCGTGCGTCAGGCATCGCAACGCTCGCGCTGGTCTCGGTCTATGCCACGCGGCCGCTGTGGCAACGTCTCGGCTTTCGGCCCGTCACGGCGGACGCGGCACTGCGCGCAAAGCTGGCATCCTATGGCGAAGGCTCGACGTACATGCTGCGCGACCTTACCGCGGTGTAATGTCCCTCGCCGGCCGGCCGGCTCACGCGGGCGTGAAGCCGCGCCCTCGAACCGGGTCAGGTGGCGCTCCGTCGAAGGTGTGTGCGAGCCGTTCCGGTCTCGCCGAACCGAGGCTGGAGAATATCCATGAAGCTCACGTTGTCGAAGATTGCCTTGATTGCATGCGTTGCGACGAGCGCGTTCGCCGCGACCAGCGCCAACGCGGCGCCCCACCGAACCGATGGCTGCCAGTTCGCCTTTTTCGAAGGCTGTGGCATCGTCTTCGAGCAGCCGAACCCCGGCCGCTCCCGCAGCAGCGTCATTCCCGTCCGCGATACCTCGCCGACCTACATGAAGCAGACCGACCCGCGCTACAGCTCGTCGATGCGCGATGCCGGCGGCGGTGGCGGCGGCGGTGGTGGTGGTGGTGGCGGCGGTGGTCGCTGAGCTCACACCCGACTTTTCAGATGATGTCGCCGGTGCAACCCGGCGGCATCATTGTCGTCTGCGCTGAACGGTGCCGGTTCAGCCGCGATGCTTTTTCTTCTTCGGCTTCTTTCCAGGCGCGCCCTTCGCGGGCCACGGCGTGACCGACGGCTCTGCGTGACCCGGCTTGTTCTTGTGCTTCTTCTTGCCGAAGGACGGAGCATCGTCGAATTTCGGCCCGCGCTCGCCCTGAGGCTTGCTGCGCGGCTTGAATTCACTCTTGTCGCGTGGACGATCGTCGCGACGTTCCCGATGATCGCTGTCGCGGCTCTCGCGCCGGGGCGGGTGTGACCGCTCCTCCGCAGGCGCCTGTTGCTGCGGCGCGCCCGCCATCGGCTCGAGGCGGATATTGTCTTCCTTGTCCGGACGCTTGATCTTGACCGCGAAAGACTCCGCGACCCGCTCGGAAATCTCGAACTCGGTCGTGGTGTCCATGATCTTGATGGCGCCGATATCGCCCTTGTCGATGCCGCCGCGACGGCAGATCATCGGCAGCAGCCAGCGCGCTTCCGCATTCTTGCGTCGTCCGATGTTGGCGCGGAACCAGACGCTGGCCTCTCCCATGCCGTGACGCGGCGAGGATTTGCCTGATTTCGATCGCGGCCCTGCGGCGCGATCGTCGCCGCGTGAGGTGCGGCCATCGTCGCGCGGCGTGCGAACATTGTCCCGACCGCGATCATCGCGCGGCCGGCCGCTGCGCTCGCCGGGATCGAGGATGTCCTCGGGCGACGGCAGCCGCGCGCGATAAAGCCGCGCCAAGGCAGCTGCGATATCCTCGGCCGACCGCTCGGCCAGCAGCGCTTGGGCCAGCACCAGATCGTCCGCCGTCGTCTCCTCGGTGAACAGCACGTCCTTCATGCGCTCATGGTCGAGCTTGCGGATTTCGTCCGCCTGCGGCGCCGTGCCCCAGTCGGCATCGACACCTGCGAGATTGAGCAGCAGCTCTGCGCGACGCCGGCGGGCGGGCGGCACCAGCAGGACGCTGGTCCCCTTGCGTCCGGCGCGCCCGGTTCGGCCCGAGCGGTGCTGCATCACCTCGGCGTCGTTGGGCAGGTCGGCATGAATGACGAGGTCGAGGCTCGGCAGGTCGATACCGCGGGCGGCAACGTCGGTAGCGACGCAAACGCGCGCGCGGCCGTCACGCAGCGACTGCAACGCCATGGTCCGTTCGTTCTGCGTCAATTCACCCGACAGAGCGACGACGGAAAATCCGCGCTCCAGGAGCGCCGCCTGCAAATGCCTGACGTGATCGCGCGTGCTGCAAAACACCAGCGCGCTCGGCGCCTCGTAGAAGCGCAGCACGTTGACGACCGCATGCTCGGCATCGGCGGGCGCGATCCGGATGGCGCGGTACTCGATATCGGCATGACCGCCTTCGTCGCCGGCGACTTCGATCCGGAACGCCTGCTGCTGATATTGCTTGGCGAGCGCGACGATGCCGCGCGGAAAGGTCGCCGAGAACAGCAGGGTGCGGCGCGTCTCCGGCGTGGTCTCGAGGATGAACTCCATGTCCTCGCGAAAGCCGAGATTGAGCATCTCGTCGGCCTCGTCGAGGACGACCGCTTTCAATTCCGAGATGTCGAGGCGGCCGCGGCGCAAATGATCGCAGAGCCGGCCGGGCGTACCGACGACGATGTGAGCGCCCGCGGCGAGCTCGCGCTGCTCGCGGCGCGGATCCATGCCGCCGACGCAGGAGACGACGCGCGTCTCCGCATGCTGGTAGATCCAGGCGAGTTCGCGCTGAACCTGCATCGCGAGCTCGCGGGTCGGCGCCACGATCAGGGCGAGCGGAGCGGCCGCCCGCTCGAACCGCTCGGCATCGCCGAGCAGATCCTTGGCCATGGCGAGGCCATAAGCGAGGGTCTTGCCGGAGCCGGTCTGGGCCGAAACCAGCAGGTCGCGGCCGGCGGCTTCGTCCGCGAGCACGGCGAGCTGAACGGGGGTCGGTGAATCATAGTTCCGCTCGGCCAAAGCGCGGGCGAGCGGCGGGGTCAGGGCCGGAAAAGACACGGGATGGAGAACCTTGGTTAATTCAGGCGCGCAAACGGTGAGCCGAGGGGCCTGAGCTCGCGTGCGCGGCAAACGGCCCGGCCGCACGCTGGATTTGATCTGGGTGCTCTTTACGCCAAGAGTTCGGAAATCACCATGCCAATGATGCATGGCTTCGCGAAAAGAGCCGCGCCTCAGAGGTTGCAGCGGATTTTTGCGGCCACCTTGATTAACATCGGCGCAACGGGGTCCGGCGGCAAGGCAAATGGGCCGAGACCGAACCGAGTTAGAGGGGGAGCGCAACGATGCGATTGGCAGTCATTTCCGACATCCACGGCAACCTTGCTGCGTTGGAGGCCGTGCTGGCCGACATCAAGGCGCGTGGCGTCGATTGCACCGTGAACCTCGGCGATTGCGTCACCAGCCCTTTGTGGCCGAAAGAGACTTTCGAAGCCCTGCAATCGCTGGCGTTGCCGACCGTGCGCGGAAACCATGACCGCTGGATCGAGGAGTTTCCGGACGACAAACTCTCGCCGGCAGGCCTGTTTGCGCGTCGCGCATTGACTGCGGAGCAACGACGCGCGCTCCATGGCCTGCCCTCGCAAATTCGTCTCGACGACGGGATCCTCGCCTGCCACGGCACGCCCGACAACGATACGGCGTGCCTGCTGGAAGAATCGCTCGACGACGGCCGCTTTGTCCCGGCACGCCGCGAGGTGCTGGCGACGCGCCTCGCAAGCGAGCCGACGGCGCGCGTGGTGCTGTGTGGCCATAGCCACCGCCAGGCCGCGGTTCAGGGACCGGGCGACTGCCTGGTTCTCAATCCGGGAAGCGTTGGTTGCCCCGTCTTCGCGGACATTCCGTTTGCCGCAAACCTGGAGCACCGCTCGCCTCACGCCCGCTATGCGATCCTCACGAAGAAAAAGAGGGGCTGGCAGGTCGAGCTGCTGGCCCTCGAATATGATTGGGACGCCGCATCGGCGCGCGCGCTGGCCAACAACCGCCCCGAATGGGCGCAGGCCATGTTGACCGGATGCGTCAAATAGCCGGCTGCGGCGAGATCTCGGACCGCATCGGTACGGCAAGATCGACCGGTCAACGAGGACGGTCTTGTCGCACCCGCCCCGCGATCCCAAATCGTGCCTCACGAGAGAGCAACGGAGAAAACATGACAGGTAGCATATCGCTCGCCGACAAGCTCGCGACCTTTGAGGATCATTGGTCGCCGCGCACGGTCACGACCTTCAACGATTGCGACGTGATGGTGGTGAAGGTGAAGGGCGAGTTCACCTGGCACAGGCACGAGGACACCGATGATTTCTTTCTGGTCCTGAAAGGCAATCTGGACATCGAGTTGCGGGATCGCACGGTGACGCTTGGTCCGGGCGAACTCTACGTCGTGCCCAAAGGCGTCGAGCATCGCCCGGTGGCGCGCGAGGAGGTTCATCTCCTGCTCATCGAGCCGACCGGCACGCCGAATACCGGGGACAAGGCAACCGCAGCAAAGCGCAAGCTCGCATAGCGCGCAGCGCGCCTGCGCGGTCTAATCCCTGGAGGCCGCCAGTCCGCTGAAGCTGCCGACCAGCCTGGCTCTCACGCGCGCAACAGCGTCCTTGACCGCACGGGCCAGCGCCCGGATGGCGCGCCAAGCTTCGGTCGCCTGCAGCCACGCCTTCGCCCCGGCGTATTTTCCGTAAGCCCAGGCAAAGGCGCGAATTCGCATCAGCTTGTCGCGTGTGAGATGAAACAAGCGCTCGACCAGCACCAGCTTGAGCAATTCGCCGACAATGAACGTTACCGCGCCGCTCAGGAACTGACCGGTTGCGGTGAGATAAGCAGCGACCGGCTTGACCGGCTCCAGAACGATGACGGGCACGGAGAACAGAGCGAGCGACGCATAAGGCGACAGCGATCTGATCCAGGTGCGCAAACGCCTGAATTCGGAATGCCGTCCGACCCAGCGCGCTATTGGCCGCGCCACGGCCATGAAGACAGCATCCACCACGAAGTAGATGGCAGCCAGAACGTAAGTGACGGGTTTCAGGATTCGCTTCACGATCGCTCTCCTGGGAACTGAAAGCCGCAACCTGGACCTAAGTTTCACCGCGGCGTGAATAAGTCGGGGATTTCCGGTGGAACTTTTCGGGCGACGGGACGGTAACCGCTAAATCTCGGCATAGACCTCCAGAAGATTGCCGTCGGGATCGCGGAAGAACAGCGTGCGATGCCCGAACGACTGGTTCGTCGGCGGCGACACCAGCGCAACGCCCTGCCGCACGAGTTCGTCGGCGCATGCATCGACCTCGGCCGCGGAGACCTTGAACGCCAGCTGCAGCGAAGCACTGCCCGGCGGCGTCGGCGCATCGGCGGCGGTTCGGCTCGGTCGCGCCAGAGCCAGCGTGTTGCTGCCCAAGCCAAACTCGATCCAGTTCGGCGACAGCTCGCGCAGCAGGGGAAAGGCGAGGATGTTCTCATAGAAGCGGCGCATCGCCGCCATGTCGCGCACGAAGATGACGGTGTAGTCGATCGCGCGGATGGCGTTGAAGGGGGAGGAGGCGCGTGGGGTTCGGTCGGGTGTCTGTTCGTTTGTCATCGCGTCCTTCATTCCGTAATTCCGTCTCGTTGCCCGCATGGAGCAAAACGGAAAGCAGGGCCGGTGTCCCCGGATGTCGCTTCGCTCGTCCGGGCTACGGGATCGTCTATCGCAGCAAGCCGCCACTGAAGCGCAGCTCATACAACTGCGTGCCATCCTGCCGCGCAATCGTCTCGACCCCATGAAAACGATCGAGCGCGCCTTCGACCTCGTTGCGGTAGAGCATCCCCGCCTGTTCGAACCGGCGCGGTCCGCGGTATGGCTGCTCGACGCTCACAGCCAGCAGCGCGTGACGCAGGAATTTGTAGATCGCGAGGAAAGTGTCCCGGTCCGTGATCTCGGCACGGGCGCCACCGCTGTAACTCATCGACCAGATGACGCGGTCGTCCCGGGAGACGGTCTCCTGCCCGACGAAAAATCCCATCCCGAAATAGATATCGCGATAAGCGTAAGGCGGCGCGCGATGCTCGAGCTGTTTTGAGCCGGCGAGCAGCGGCGCGGCCACCGTCGCGTCGTCGTCGAGGCCGGCATAGGTGCGCCGCTTGGCCTCGACCAGGAACGCCGCGAGATCGTGCGGGATCGACGGCATCTTCTATTCCACCAATTCGGGCCACGGCACGATGGTCGACTTCACCGTCTTCATCGCCATGGCGTCCTTCACCGCCTGCGCGACGCCTTCCTCCGTGAACGGATAGATCGTCTGCATCTTCAGCCAGGGATATTTGCCCGCCGTGCGATAGAGCATGTCGACGCCGAGCGGCAGGTCATTGCCGGTGAAGCCCCAGGACCCGAGCACGTTGAGGTCCTTGGTGCAGATGCGGTGCCACGAGGTGTCGATCGAGCCGGCATCGGTGAACTGGCCCATCTCGACATAGGTACCGCCGTCGCGCAGCATCTCGATGCCTTCGGGGCCGGCGGTGGGGTGCCCCGAGCAGTCCATCACCAGATCAGCCCCGAAGCCGCCGACGATCTCGCGCACACGCGCGATGCGCTCCTGCGGCGATCTGATCTCCTCGATGTTCACGGTCGCCTCCGCGCCGAACTCACGCGCCAGCTTGAGCCGCGGCTCCTCGGGCGCACCGACGCAGATCACGCGCCCTGCCCCCATCTCCTTCGCAGCCGCGACCGCCAGAATGCCGATCGGGCCCGATCCCTGGATCACCACCGTGTCGCCCCAGGAAAAACCACCGGCGCGGCTGGCGCGGTTGAAGGCGCGGATGCAGGAGGTCAGCGGCTCGGAGAGAGCACCGAGGCGCAGCGACATGTCGTCGGGCAATTTGTAGATCTTGGTGCCCGGCAGCATCTCGAGATCGACATAGACATATTCGGCCCAGCCGCCCCACATGTGCGGCGCCTTGTCGAAGCCGAGATAGCGGCCGTAATAGACCGGCGTCAGGCACTTGTTGGCCGTTTGCGGATAATGGATGCAGTAATAGCAATGGCCGCAGGGCATGAGCGGCGGGATCATCACTTTTGATCCGACCTTGAGCGGCTTGCTCATGAAGTCCTCGGTGAACTCCTCGCCGCATTCGACGATGACACCGCCGAGCTCGTGGCCGAGCGTAAACGGCCAGGGCAGCGGCTTCGGCCAATGTCCCTTGAGGATATGCAGATCAGTGCCGCAGACCCCGCAGGCGCCGACCTTGATCAGCGCGGCCTTGCGGCCGACCTTCGGCCACGGCACGGTGCGAATGACGGGCTCTGAGCCCGGCCCTGCATGGGTGCAGACGCGAATGGATTCCATGGCTATTTCCTCGATGCCCGTCTGTTATGATTGATTGGCGCGGGCTGAGGCGAAGCGTATGTGAGATGTACGCGCGTGCCAAGATGCAGGAATTCGTGGCCCTCATGAGCGACTTGTCCGCCGTAGCTCGGAGAGCGAAGGCGGAAGCGACATGCGGGATCAGCGGCCCCGGATATCGCTGCGCTCATGCGGGCTACGGGGCTGCTACAACCTCAGCCGTCATCCTGAGGTGCGAGACGTGCGGCGCGTAGCGCCCCGCGGGGAGCCTTCGAAGGATGGCTCCGGGAGCTTGCGGCTCATCCTTCGAGGCGCGCAACAGCGCGCACCTCCAGCGACAACCGCTTCGCGGTTGCGCAGGGATGATGATTGAGTGTGCTGCGACAGTGCATGGCTGATCTTCGTGAGCGTCCAAGTCTTGAGCGCATACCTGCGACCGTGTAGGGACGAATTGAACCCCACCCAGGTGCCCCCTTGAACCCCCTCCCCCAAAATCCCGTCGCTGCGTCCGGCTCGTTCGCGGCGATGAAGTCGGTGCCGTACCGGCTGCAGTTCACCGCCTATGTGCTGGCGATGATGGCCGACAACATCGAGCATGTGATCAGCTATTGGGTGGTGTTCCAGAAATTCCATTCGCCGGCGCTGGCGGGTTTTGCCGTGCTGTCGCACTGGCTGCCGTTCCTGCTGTTCTCGGTCGCCGTCGGCGGGCTTGCCGACCGGTTCGATCCGCGCCGCATCATCCAGTGCGGCATGCTGCTGTTCATCGTGGCATCGAGCGGATGGGGTTTCTTCTTCATCACCGACACGATCCAGATGTGGCACGCGATGCTGCTGCTGGTGATCCACGGCTGCGCCGGCGTGCTGTGGCAGACGCCGAACCAGTTGCTGCTCTACGACCTCGTCGGCCCCGCCGACCTGCCGAGCGCGGTGCGGCTGAACGCGATGGCGCGCTATCTCGGCATCCTGGTCGGGCCTGCCGTCGGCGGAATCATCATGCTGACGCTCGGCACCTCGCACGGCATCATCTTCAACACGCTGTTCTATCTGCCGATGCTGCTCTGGCTGTTCTGGGCGCCTGTGCGCGACAACAGCGTGGCGGTGCGGCGCTTTGCCGTGCGCGGCCTTGCCGACATCGTGCTGACCATCCGCGCCATCGGCACCCAGCCGACCCTGACGGCGATGACCTGGCTTGCCGGCCTCACCTCCTTCATGATCGGCAATGCCTACCACGCCCAGATGCCGGGCTATGCCGGCGATCTCGGTCATGGCGATCCCGGCGTCTCCTACAGCGTGCTGCTCGCGGCGGATGCGGCCGGCGCGGTGCTCGCCGCTATCGCGCTGGAATCCTGGGGACGGCTCAAGGGCACGCCGCGCACCGCGATCATGCTCGCGATGCTCTGGAGCGCGGCGCTGCTCGGCTTCGCCACAGTGCGGATCTATCCGGTTGCGATCGTGCTGCTGTTCTGCGCCGGCTTCTTCGAGCTATCGTTCAATACCATGGCGCAGGCCCTGGTGCAGGTGAATGCCCCGCACGACATTCGCGGCCGCGTCGTCGGTCTTTATAATATGGCGGGGCTCGGGATGCGGGCGTTCAGCGGCATCACCGTCGGGCTGTCGGGCGCTGCGATCGGCATTCACTGGTCGCTCGGGCTGTCCGCCGCGGTGCTGCTGGCGCTGCTGGTCCTGCTGCAGCGGCGGGCGATGAGGCCGGCTTGAGCATCCCTCCGGGTGTGGCTTTTCGAACGCATTGTGTCAGTCCGTTACCGCCGCACCCAATCCTAACGCGGCATTAACCCTATGCACCTTAGGGTCGTCCCGGACTCCGCCCGGGCGGGGGGTCGGGTGTTGAAAATGGCGTTGGCGAACAAAAAATTTCTTCCGGCCGCCGAAGAGCGTCGGCGTTTCCAGCGGGTGAAGGTGCACCTGCTCGGCCGCTACATGCTGCCGGACCGCCGCGAATTCCCCTGCCAGGTGATCAACATGTCGCCGGGCGGCCTCGCGCTGCTCGCCCCCGGCATCGGCAATGTCGGCGACCGCGTCGTCGCCTATCTCGACCATATCGGCCGCGTCGAGGGCAAGATCACCCGCATCATCGACAATGGCTTCGCCATGACGATCGGGGCGACGCCCCGAAAGCGCGACAAGCTCGCCGCGCAGCTGACCTGGCTCGCCAACCGCGACATCCTCAATCTGCCGGAGGACCGCCGCCACGACCGTATCGTGCCGCGCAACCCGATCGCGGTGCTGACGCTCGAGGACGGCACCAAGATGACCTGCCGCATCATCGACCTTTCCTTGTCCGGTGCCGCCATTGCCGCGGAGAACCGGCCGCCGCTGAAATCGACCGTCATGCTCGGCCGGGTCCAGGGCCGCGTGGTCCGAAACCTCGAAGACGGCTTCGCGCTGGAGTTCGTCCACGCGCAGCCGATCGAGACACTCGAAGAGAGCGTTACCGCGCGGTAAAGCGCAAGGACGCCAAAACCCCTGTATTTTCAGCCCTGAAGGCGGCCTCCGCAATGCGGACGCCGCCTTTTTCATGCGTGATGGCCGACCTCGCGCCGGTTAACGCGCGGCCCGTTTGGAGTGGAAACGGCCGTTCCGCCAGCGTTTCCGCGTTAATCGATAAAATTTGAATCAATTGCAGTTGTTTCAAATTTTATGAGACTTAGATTCAAGTATAGATCGAATTCGCCGCGCCTTTTACTTGTATTCGTCTCGACTTGACTTGGTTGACTTAGCGGCAACTCAAAAGCTCCGTGCGAAATGTGGTCCCAACAAGAAACGGGGGCCGCAATGTTTGACTTCAAGGGACAGGGGAAAGGGCTGGCGCTGGCTGCCATGCTCTTCGGGATCAGCGCGGCAGCGCAGGCCGGCGAGAGCCGTCTGCTTTACGCAAGCCTCGGTGACACCACGCGTGCGCCGATCGGCTGGGTCGAGTTCTGCGCGGACAATACCGCCCAGTGCCAGGGCACGCCGGCACAGCCGCGCGACATCGTGATGTCGCAGGCCGCATGGCGTGACCTCGTCAAGGTCAATCGCTGGGTCAACGAGACCGTCAAGCCTTTGACCGACCAGGAGCACTGGGGCGTGATCGAGAAATGGTCGCTGCCGACCGACGGTTACGGCGACTGCGAAGACTACGTGTTGTTGAAGCGCAAGATGCTGATCGATGCCGGATGGCCGCGCCAGGCCCTGCTGATCACCGTCGTGCGCGACAAGAAGGGCGAAGGACACGCGGTGCTGACGGTGAAGACCGACAAGGGCGAGTTCGTTCTCGACAATCAGAACGAGAACGTCGTTGCCTGGACGGAGACCGGTTACCGCTTCGTCAAGCGCCAGTCGCAGAGCGATCCCAACGTCTGGGTTTCGCTCGGCGATACCAAGCCGGCGGTCTCCACCGCCAGCGCCAGAGATTGAGAACGAGACAAGGAGTTACGCGGCCCGGTCACATCCCCACCCCTCCCCGTCCCAGACCGGTTCGCGCGCGGCCAGCCATCCCCCAATGGCTGGCCGCAACTTTTGGGGGGATGCGTGATCAGTCCTGTGAGGACCAAGGCACGCGCGCGGCGGTGAAATCGCGCCAGGTGCCTTGCAAGGCCGGCTTGATGCCGATCGATGCACGCGCCTGCCAGCCGGCGATCGCAGCGGCGGCGATGGCGCTGTCGGGATCGGCTCCGAGCCCGTCGAGCAGCGAAGCCGTGACCGCCATGTCGTTGTAGGCGCCGAGCTCCTCCTGCAAACCGGCCAGCCTGCGGGCAAATTTCCTCGCGGACTTGCGATCCGCAAACAGCGGCAACAGGAACTCGCTGAGATAACGCAGCCGTTTGGTCGCGAGCCGCACCCGGTGCAGCTCGTCCATCGTGAGCGACTTGAAGCGGCGGCCGCGCTTGAGCACCTTGGCGTATTGCTCCGACAGAATGCGCTGGGCGAAGTTGACGGCGGGCTCGGCGAGCCGGCCGAGATCTTCGGCGGCGACGTCGTTGCGCCAGCCCCGTGTCTCGATCCAGTTGCCGAGGCCGATCAGGAACATGGCGCAGCGGCGATCGTCGAGCGCCTGATGCGCCTTGCGATAGGCGTCGGACTGGCGCTCGGCCGCAGCCCGGCCGAGCGCATCGAAGCCGGCGATCGAAGGGCAAGCCTTCGCGATCGTCGGCAGGGTCTCGAGCTGGAACACATCCCAGTCGCGTGCGGCGGACAGGTCTTGCGCCAGCCAGCGCGCTTCCGACCTCAATGCGTCGAGATTGCTGAGCGCGCCGACCGAGCGCATCAGGTCGAGCGCCGATCGAATCCGGCGCAGCGAGACACGCAGCTGATGCACGCCTTCCGGATTGCGCCCGTCCTCGGCCGCCGGCAGCGACTGAAGCAGATGGAGGAAGCACGAGCGCAGGATCGTCGCGAAGGCTTCGTCGAGCGTCACCGACGGATCGAGGCGAAGTTTTCGCGGGCGTCGTGCCGAGGGCGGCACGCCTGCGGCAAGGTCGAAGCCGCGCGCCGACTTGCTGCGGATGGACGGCTTCACCGCGCCGTGCTCCGCAAGCCGCAACGCGACCTCGTAGATCGTGCTCGCGTTGCCGCTCTTGAGCTCCAGCTCGATCTCGCTTACCGGCAGCGATCGATCACTCGCCGTGAGCACGCCCTGGTCGAAGGCGATCTCGACCGTGCCGGACGGCAGGTCGATCATCCGCGCGTGGCGATGGACATCGGCGGTGAAGATAGCTTCGAGCGGCTGCGCTTCGAGATGGCTGCGAAGCTTCTCTGGAATGAACGGCATCGCCAGAGCGAGATCGGGCGCAAGCGAGGCCACGCTCGCCTCCCACTCGCCGCGGCGCAGCGGATCGTCCGCCACGTCGGTCTTCACGGTCTGCACGAAGCGCGCGCCGCTCTGGCGAACGCGCAGGCTCAGGCCGTTGCGCCGAAGCATCCGATCGGGCGTATCATAGTAGACGGATTTGAGGTGTTTTCGCGAGCCCTTGTTGCGCGCATTCGCCGCAATGACCGGCGCGGCGTTGAAATGCGCCATGCGATCGGCATCGACGAGCAGCTTGAGCTCGATCTCGCCGGGGTGCGCGGCAAGGCTCGACCGAGTTGGTTCCGGAGCAGGCGGGGCATCTTGCGATGGCGTCTGATCACTCACAGCGCCCTCGACGATCGCAGGTTCCGCGCCGGGCTCGGCCGGTTCAATCTGCCTGAGGAAGCCGGCGACGACTTGCGTCCTGTTGTTGTCCTTCGGGACAGGATTCCCGTCCGGCGCACTCGGGGTTTTGCGAGCCGGGGTTGCGTCTGATTTCAGCATTTACGGTGACATGACAGTTCAATGACAGAGCGACAGCATATAGCGGGAGCGGCCCGCGAGGAATAGTCACGTTATGCAGCAGTGCGTGATCATCGACACGACGTGCCAGACGCAGGAATCCGGCAACGCTTGTCACAATCCGGCGTGCCAATACGAGCTAAACTGCCCTGAGCGCAGCAAATGATCAATTCGACGAGCGAAATTCGCTGCTCTCGAAACCGAAATGAACGCGCCAGCGAGTTTGACCCATGCTAGCCGAGAAATTCTTCCTGGTTCTGGAGACGCTGAGAAGCCATGCCCCCGATGACAGGCCTGCAATTGTGACAAGCCCTGGCCGGCCTGCCGCGGTTCCGGAGATCGCGGCCGGTTCGCGGCGCAACAGGCCGGTTGCGGAGGATCGCCCCTAGGAGCGATCCCGCCACCTCATGTCTGGCAGGCGCGCAAGATGTGATCGACGCGCGCGCTTGTCAGCGTGCGAGGATGTTCTTGTAGACCTTGCCGCCCTTCATGATCACCACAAAATTCTTCGCGGGATCTTCGACGAGCTTGATGTTGTCGAGCGGATTGCCGTCGACCAGAAGGAGATCGGCGAACGCGCCCTCCTCGACCACGCCGAGCTTGCCCGGATAGGGATTTCGCGGACCCGACAGGCTCAGCAATTCGGCATTGGCCGACGTCGCCATCGCCAACGCTTCGGCCGATGTGTACCAGCGCGTGAGTGCGGCCAGCATGGCGCCCTGTCGATCCGCCAGCGCCTGCGAGAACAGGACGTCGGTGCCCCACGCGGTCTTGATGCCGTACTTCTTCGCGAGCGCATAGACGCGGTCGGTTCCGGCAACCACCTGTTTCATCTTGTCCTGCTCGGCGGGTCCGAGCGCGGCGGCACCGGAGATATCCAGGAACGGTTGCGTGCTCAACCAGATCCCCTTCTCCGCAATCAGCTTGGCGCTCGCCTCGTCCATGAGATGACCGTGCTCGATGCATCTGACGCCGGCCGCGACCGAGCGCTGGATCGCGACCGATGTATAGGCGTGCGTAGCAACATAGGTGCCCCAATTGTCGGCGGCTTCGACCGCCGCGCGCAGCTCGGGCTCGGTGAAGGTGGAGACGTCGAGCGGGCTGAAGGGCGATGCAACGCCGCCGCCTGCGGTGAGCTTGACCTGCGAGGCCCCCTGCATGAGCTGCTCGCGCGCGCGCACACGCACCTCGTCCGGACTGTCGGCCACCATGCTGCCGCCGATCCGCTCCATGCGGCTCAGCATGCCGCCGATCGTTCGCGGCAGATCGGAGAGCTGGCGGAAGTCGCCGTGACCGCTGGTAACGGTGATTATGGCGCCGGAGGGATAGATGCGGGGACCTGCGACGAGGTCCTCGTCGATGGCCTGCTTCAGGCCGAAGCTCGGCCCGCCCATGTCGCGCACGGTGGTGAAGCCGCGCATCAGCGTGGCCGTCGCCTCGCTGGCGGCAAGCAGGTTGTTGTAGCCGATATCGCCCGCAAGCGCGGCCATCGGCGTCGGGCGCACCAGCATCACGTGCCAATGCGCATCGATCAGTCCCGGCATCAGCACGCGGCCGCCGCCGTCGATCACCTGGCCGGCGGCCGCGATGTCCGCGGTCGAGATCTTCTCGATCTTCCCATTTCTGACGAGGACGTTGGACGCGGCTGACAGCGCGGCGCTCTTGCCGTCGAATATCCGGACGTTGCGAAACAGGACGACGGAGTCCTGCTGGGCCTTCGCCGAGGAGGCGCTGCCGAGGATCGTTACAACGGCCGCAAGCAGCGTGGCGATTCCGGACACTCTGGCCGGCATCCTCAAACCCGACATGGCCGGCCTCCGCTAGGTGCAGGGCTACGCGAGGGGTGATGGCAGGCACGCAACGTCTCGGCGCCAGTTGACGCCGACGTCTGGCCTCCGTCAACTGGCCACCACAGTGGCAAATATGCAGTCCTGCCATCTACATTGATGAGAGGTCGCCGCGATCGGCTCCAATTTGAATCAAACAGATATTGCCGTGTGCGAAATCAGGGACCGCGCCCAGCGCGTCCGCAAGGACTGCACGCCTCACTCTGCGGCTTCAAGATTGGCGGGTTTGTCGATGTCGCCGAGCGGAGACACCGCAGGGCCGTTCAGCGCGGTGCCATCAGGAGCGAATTGCGAGCCGTGACACGGGCAATCCCAACATTGCTCGAGCGCATTCCAGTGCACGACGCAGCCGAGATGGGTGCAGCTTGCCGAATGCAGATGCAAATGTCCGTTCCGGTCCCGGCATGCCGCGATCTTCTTCAGGCCGCTCCGGACGAGGCGCCCCTCCCCGGGGCGCAGACGTTCGACGCCCGCGATCTCGCTCGCCGTCAGATACTCCGCGAAATTCTTCAGCGGCGTGATGTTCTCGCTGATGAACTCGCCGATGTTTTTCTGAATCTTGCGTGCCGGGGCGTAGACTTCCTCCCACGGGCTCGCCCCGGTCATGACGAGATCTGCAATCAGCATGCCCGCCACCAGCCCGTTCGTGATGCCCTGTCCGGAGTCACCACTGACGATGAAGAGATGCTCCTCGCCGGGGCTACGGCCAATGAAGCCGACGAAATCGCTCGGCTCCAGCACCTGACCTGACCATCGGTGAGTGACCCCGCGCAGCGCCGGCAATCGCTCGCGCGCCCAGCGCTCGAGCGCGGCAAGGCGCTGTGCGCCGTCGTCCGCTTCACCGGATTTGTGATCTTCGCCGCCGATGATGACGAGATCCTCCTCCGCAGAGAGCGGCTGAAGCCTGACATAGTGATAGGGATCGAGCGTGTCCCAATACAGCGCATCCTTGAGCGCGCCGGCCGGGATTTTGGCGGCGAGCGCATAAGTGCGGTAAGGTGCCTGCTTGGTATGGATCGCGACCTGCACATTGACCGGCGAGTTCGTCGCGACGACCACGTCGGCGGCGCGGACCTCGTAGCCCGAGCCGGTCGTCACGATCATGTCGCCACGCGCTTGACGGATGCTTTCAACGCAGGTGTCGGCGTAGAGCTGCGCCCCGCGGCGCTGAAGTGCGCCGGCCAGTCCGGCAAGATATCTGGTCGGGTGCAGGCGCGCCTGGCGGGCAAAGCGCAACGAGCGCACCAGACCTCCAGAATGGAATACGGTCGGCTCGGCGCAATTTTCGACGGGAATCCCGAGCTTGCGACAGCAATCCAATTCTGTATCCAGCTCGGATGCAGGGGTTTCGGGCGCCTGCACCCAGTAGCCGTCGACACGCCGAAAATCACAATCGATGTGCTCATCGCGCTGAATGGCCTCGGCGCGGGCGATTGCGGCTTCGACGCTCTGATAATAGTGCCGCGCACAATCTGGGCCGCGGACCCTGACCAATTCGCCGTAGCCATCGTCGAGCGCCGTCGCCAGATGCGCCGTGGTGCGCGCCGTCATCCCGCTACCAATGCCGCCGCGATCGAGCACCGCGACGGAGCGTCCATGGCAGGCCAGTTCATAAGCCACGGACAGCCCGGCTATTCCAGAGCCGATGATAACGACGTCCACGGCCACGGTGCGCGACAGCGCGGGGGCATCCGCGACCGAAACATCCATCCAGAGCGATCGCGTGTACTCGTCCCGTACGTTCATGACGCTGCTCCTTCGAAAAGAACAACGATGCGGCAGAATGTGGGTTCCTGCCCACCCTGCGCAGCGCAAACGCCATCGAAAGTCCCGGCGCTGATTAGGAACCTTCGTCGCGCTCGCGCTTGAACCGGCATGAAAGATCCATCACCCGGGATGCGCAGGGCATTACGTCATGCCCAACTGTACGGTCACTTGCTCGTCCGAAATGACAGGCTGTATTACCCGGGAGGTAACCATCCCATCTGCTCGGTGCAGCTTGCACGGGAGATGGTCAGGTCAGGATGGATGACAAAGCGAGGCGGCGACTACGAGATCACCCCCGACGGGCAGCTCGCCGCAGAACGCGAACTCAGCCACTGACGCGGGATCGCAGCTCTCGGCGGCGATTCCCGGCGCTTGCGATCGATGCGGATCAGACGCCCAGCACGTCCGCGAGCCGCAGCTCGTCGGCGGCGGGGTCCTTGAGGAACAGCTCGTCCTCGATCTCGGTCAGATGCGAGAGCATCTGCGCGCGCGCAGCCTGCTTGTCGCGATTGCGGATCGCGGCGACGATGCCGGCGTGATGATCGGTGCCGCAGGCGGGCGTGTCGTGGCGGCGGTACAGCAGGATGATGAGCGAGGAGCGCGCGATCATCTCCTTGAGGAAGCCGATATAGATGCTGTGGCCGCTCATCTCGGCGACGAGCTTGTGAAACTCACCGGAAAGCCGAACCGAGGCGCGCGCGTCGCCGCGCAGCTCGGCCTCGCGCTCCTCGGTGAGATGTTGCTGGAGACGATCGAGCCAGGCCGGCGACATCGCGTCGATGGCATGATCGACGATGGTGGGCTCGATCAGGCGCCGCGCCTCGAACACCTCGCGGGCATCGGCGGGCGTGGGGCGCGCGACGAACGCGCCGCGGTTCTTCTCGATGTTGACGATGCCCTCATGTGCAAGTTGCTGCAGCGCGGTGCGGACCAGGGTGCGGCTCGCGCCGTAGATCTCGCCAATCTCGTCCTCGCCGAGCTTCGTGCCCGGCAGCAGGCGATGCTCGAGGATCGCGGCGGTCACGCCCTCCCGGATGCGGCTGACGCGATCGCTCGCGTCTGGCGCGTCGGATTTGGGGCGGGTCTTGGCGGCCATTGGTTCGAGAGTTGGGCTTGAGGGCTCGGTCGACGACGTTCGCTTTCGAATGTTAGTCGACGACCTGTATCCAATCACAGGCGAAACTTTATACAATCTTCGCCTATTTTGTGTGCAAATGACCGTGCAGGCGGCGGGCAGCCCGGATGCACCGGATTCGATCTAACGATCTGACTCCGCTGCACAGTTTTGAGAAATCGGCGGACCGAAGCTGGTTGGCACGGACCTTGCGGAGAGAGGCCGGAAGCACCGCCCCCCCCCGGACACGCCATGGCCACTCCCGCCGCTCTCGAACTGGTCGCCGTCACCAAGCGCTACGACACGACGCTGGCGGTCGACACCGTCAATTTGAAGATCCCGGCCGGCACCTATTGCTGCCTGCTCGGCCCGTCCGGCTGCGGCAAGACCTCGACCCTGCGGATGATCGCGGGCCACGAGGCGGTCAGCGGGGGCGACATCATCCTCGGCGCGCAGAACGTCACCGACCTGCCGCCGGCCGAACGCGGCACCGCGATGATGTTCCAGTCCTACGCGCTGTTTCCGCATCTCAGCGTGATCGACAACGTCGCCTTCGCCCTGAAGATGCGCGGCGTCGACAAGCCGACGCGTCACAAGCGCGCCGGCGAACTGCTCGAGCTGGTCGCGATGAGCCAATATGCGGGCCGTCTCCCGGCACAGCTCTCCGGCGGCCAGCAGCAGCGAGTCGCACTCGCCCGCGCGCTGATCACCGAGCCGCAGATCCTCCTGCTCGACGAGCCCCTCTCCGCGCTCGATCCGTTCCTGCGGGTGAAGATGCGCGGTGAATTGAAGCGGCTGCAGCGCGAGCTCGGCATCAGCTTCATCCAGGTCACCCACGGCCAGGAAGAGGCGATGGCGCTCGCCGACCACATCGTGGTGATGAACCACGGCCGGATCGAGCAGCAGGGCACCGCGCGCGACATCTTCCACCATCCCCGCACCGAATTCGTGGCGCGCTTCATCGGCGGCCACAACGTGCTCAGCGACGCCGGCAATCTGATCGCCGTGCGGGCCGATCAGCTCGGCATCGCGCCGTTCATCGACGGTGCGTTCGGCGCGCCGGCGCGGCTGATCCAGACCGAGTACCAGGGCTCCTACATCGCCGTCTCGCTCACGCTCGACGACGGCACCGCCCTGTTCTCCCACGTTCCCGAAGCCACTTTCGACGTCCACCCGTTCCGTCCGGGCGATCGCGTGCTGGCCACCTGGGATCCCGCCAAGGCGCAACGCCTGCAATAGCGCCGATCGATCACTGGAATGCGCAACAGAGGAGTGACTGACATGAGCGAGACCACCAGGACAAAGGGCGTCAGCCGCCGCACGCTGCTCAAGGGCACCGCCAGTCTGGCCGGCCTTGCCGCCGGCTCCGGCGCCATCACCGGCTTTCCCTATGTGAAGTCGGCCGAGACCAAGGTGCTGCGCTATCTCGGCACCGCCGTGAACGAGGGCGACGACATCTCCAAGCAGTGCCTGAAAGACACCGGCATCAAGATCGAATACATCACCGCGACCACCGACGACGTCACCAAGCGCGTGATGACCCAGCCGAACTCCTTCGACGTGCTGGACACCGAATATTTCTCGCTGAAGAAGATCGTGCCGTCGGGCAACATCCTTGCGCTCGACGCCAGGAAGATCAAACAGTTCGACAACATCACGCCTGTCTTCACCAAGGGCGAGACGCCCGGTGGCAAGAAGATCGGCGGCCAGGGCACCGCGCCCTGGAAGGTCCTCTATCTCGAAGGCAAGGACTCCAAGAAGTTCGCGACGTCGGCGACTGAATTCGTCACGCTGATTCCAACGGTCTACAACGCCGACACGCTGGGCATCCGCCCCGATCTGATCAAGCGTCCGATCAGCTCCTGGTCCGAGCTGCTCAACCCCGAATTCAAGGGCAAGGCCTCGATCCTCAACATCCCCTCGATCGGCATCATGGACGCCGCAATGGTCGTGGAAGCCACCGGCAAGTACAAATATGCCGACAAGGGCAACATGACCAAGGAAGAGATCGATCTCACCATGAAGGTGATGACCGAGGCCAAGAAGGCCGGCCAGTTCCGCGCGTTCTGGAAAGACTTCAACGAGAGCGTCAACCTGATGGCATCAGGCGAAACCGTGATCCAGTCGATGTGGTCGCCGGCAGTCACCAAGGTCCGCTCGATGGGCATTGCCTGCACCTTCCAGCCGCTGAAGGAAGGCTATCGCTCCTGGGCCTCGGGCTTCTGCGTCTCCAAGGGCGTCTCGGGCGCGAAGCTCGAATGGGCCTATGAGTTCGTGAACTGGTTTCTGTCAGGCTATGCCGGCGCCTATCTCAATCGCCAGGGCTACTACTCCGCCGTGCTCTCCACCGCGAAGGCGCATATGGAGCCCTACGAGTGGGCGTACTGGATGGAAGGCAAGCCGGCCGAGAAGGACATCAAGGCACCCGACGGCTCGCTGCTCGAAAAGGCGGGCGCCGTGCGTGACGGCGGCTCCTATGAGGACCGCATGGGCGGCGTCGCCTGCTGGAACGCGGTGATGGACGAGAACGACTACATGGTCCGCAAGTGGAACGAGTTCATCGCAGCGTGATTTGATGGACACGTCAGAGGACATCCTGCAACAGGCATCCCCGGACCTCGTCCGGGGACCCGACACCGCGCGCGCCGCAAAGGCCGCGCGGTTGTCGCCGTCCTTCATCTCCTGGCTCCAGGCCGGGCCGATGATGCTGGTGTTTCTCGCCTTCTTTCTCATTCCGCTGGTCTTCGTCGTCATCGTCTCGTTCTGGGACTACAACGAATACCAGTTGCTGCCGGCGTTCTCCGGCCGCGGTTACACCGACACGTTCGAAGGCTGCATCGCGCAGCTGCCCGATCTCTGCACGATCGGCAAGACTTATGTGAAGACGCTGAAGCTCTGCTTCCTGGTCTGGGCGATCACGCTGTTCATCGGCTTCTGGGTCGCCTATTTCCTCGCCTTCCACGTCAAGTCCAAGACCTGGCAGATGGGATTGTCGCTGCTCTGCACGATCCCGTTCTGGACCTCCAACGTGATCCGCATGATCGCCTGGATCCCGCTGCTCGGGCGCAACGGCCTCGTCAATTCGGGCCTCGTCAAGACCGGCCTGATCAACCACCCGCTGGAATGGCTGCTGTTCTCCGAATTCTCGGTGGTGCTGGCGCTGGTGCACCTCTTCACCTTCTTCATGGTGGTGCCGATCTTCAATTCGATGATCCGCATCGACAAGTCGCTGATCGAGGCCGCCTATGACGCCGGCGCGACCGGATTCCAGACGCTGGTCAACGTCATCATCCCGCTGGCAAAGCCGGGCATCGTCATCGGCTCGATCTTCGTCATCACCATCGTGATGGGCGACTTCATCACCATCGGCGTGATGGGCGGCCAGCAGATCGCAGCTGCCGGCAAGATCATCGAGACGCGGGTCAACGCGCTGCAATTCCCGGCCGCAGCGGCCAACGCCGTGATCCTGCTCGCGATCACCTTCCTGATCATCACCATGATGTCGCGCATCGTGGACATCAAGAAGGAACTCTAGAGCATGAAGGAAGGACGCCCGCGCTCTTTCTACGTGCTCGCGATCTTCTTCGCGGCCTATGTGCTGTTTCTCTATGGGCCGATGATCGCGATCTACGTGCTGTCGTTCCAAGGGCCGCAGGGCGGCCTCACCTTCCCGATGAATGGTGTGTCGACCTTCTGGATCGCAAAATTGTTCCAGGGCACCGGCATCGTCGATCTCGGCGCGGCCTTCCGCCGCTCGCTGCTGCTCGGCATCATCGTGATGATCGTCACCGTCGTGCTGTCGGTCGCCGCCGGCATGGCCTTCCGCAGGAAGTTCAGGGCGCAAAGCATTCTGTTCTATTCGGCGATCGCCAGCCTGATCGTGCCTTCGATCATCACCTCGCTCGGCATCTCCCTTGAATTTCGCATCATCGACGATCTGATCAAGGCGCATTGGAACGAGAATTTCGAGACCTCGATGGGCCTGCTCACATCGGGTCTCGGCGCACACCTGACCTGGACGTTGCCGTTCGGCCTTCTGATCATGTTCGCGATCTTCAACCGCTTCGATCCCCGCCTCGAGGAAGCCGCGCGCGATCTCGGGGCGACGCCGTGGCAGACGTTCCGCCATGTCGTGCTGCCGATCATCCTGCCTTCCGTGATTGGCATCGGCCTGTTCGGCTTCACGCTATCCTGGGACGAACTCGCCCGCTCCAGCCAGGCGATCGGGGCGGTGAATACGCTGCCGCTCGATCTGCAGGGCCTGACCACCACGGTGACGAATCCCGACATCTATGCGCTCGGCACAGTGATCTCGGCTGTCTCGTTCACGGTGATCACGCTTGCGCTCGGCACCATCCACATGCTCAACAAGCGGCAGGCGGCCAAGGGTTCGGACGCCGGCAAAGGCCTTGTCTGAGAAGGGACTTGTCTGCGAAGGGACTCGTCTGATCGAAATGCGACTGCACCTCGTCAATCCCAACACCACTGCTACGATGACGGCGAAGATCGCCGCTGCAGCGCGCAGCGTCGCCCTGCCCGGCACGGTGATCGATGCGCGGCAGCCGACAATGGGCCCGGTCTCGATCGAGGGATTTTACGACGAAGCCTTCGCCGTGCCCGGCATGCTCGGCTGCATCCGCGAGGCCGACCGCGATGGCGCGGAGGCCCACATCATCGCCTGCTTCGACGACACCGGCTTGGATGCCGCCCGCGCCATCGCGAAGGCGCCAGTGATCGGCATTGGAGAGGCCGGCTTCCACATGGCGAGCCTGGTCGCCGCGCGCTTTGCCGTGGTGACCACGCTCGGTGTCTCCATCGTCCCGATCGAGCATAATCTCAAGAAGTACGGCCTCGCCGAACGCTGCACCCGCGTCCGCGCCGCCGAGGTCCCGGTGCTCGCGCTCGAGGAGCGCAACACGGACGCGCTCGCAAAGATCTCCACGGAGATCACGGCCGCGATCCGCGACGACCGGGCGGAAGCCATCGTGCTCGGCTGCGCCGGCATGGCCGATCTCGCCGCTGAGCTTGCCACCACCCACGGCCTGCCCGTGATCGACGGCGTCGCTGCTGCGGTGACGCTGGCGGAATCACTGGTGCGGCTGGGCCTGAAGACTTCCCGCCTCGGGCCCTACGCGGCACCGCGCGCGAAGACCTATTCCGGGCCGTTTGCGCCGTTTCAACCTTGATTCCCGCGCCAGGGCGGAGCCTTGGAAGCCGCAAGACCCGCTGATTCCTGGTTTTTTGGCCCTTAGCCTCTTTTTGGTCCCATTCCTTGCGGAAACGTAACACTTTCGGGACGCCCCGGCGACCTCTGGTTGCCGGTCTTCGCCACTCACCAAGTTTCAATTTGGGTTTTGTCAGCGATGATCGATCTCGCCCAGGACACACCGTCGAACCCCCTGCTTCGCCTTGGCGCCCAGCCCATCGCGCTGACCGCCGCTGCGCTGCTGCTCCTGATCGCGGGGGTGACCTCGATCGCGATCTGGCGGGCCTATACCGGCGCCGCACCTGAAGCTGACCGGGTGGTGGCATCGCGGCAGCTCCAGGCCCGTACGGCCCAGGCCTCCGAGCAGCTGGTCGAGAAGACCAAGGGGCTGGAGGCGACCCAGCAGGAATCGATCGACCAGCTCCAGGTCGTGCAGGACCAGCTCCAGACGATGAAGCGGCTGATGGCGGCGCAGCAGGCCGACACCAAGCGCCTGTCCGAACAGGTCGCCTCGCTGAACGAGTCCATCGACGGCTTGCGGCAATCGTTCGCCAGCGCACGGGCGAGCGAGGTTGAAGCGCCCTCGGTTACCCGCAGGAAACCGGCGCGGCACCGTGTCCACGCCAGTGCGCGCAAGCGCTCGCGCGGCTAACTCCCCACCTCGCCGTGGAACTTTATTTTTGCCACTTGTGAACTGGATCACATTCGGCCGTATGATTCCGCGCGATGGTCGCGCTTACCGGATGGCGTGAGCCGATTTCAATGTCCGGGGCTGGCAAGGTCGTTGACGGTATACTGCGTCAACGGCCTTGTTTTTTTGTGGGACGCTATTCGCAGACGTCCACGCGGCGGATGCGCCAGCCCGCCGGCGTCATGACGCGCTTGCGCGCGACGTAGCAGCCTCCATAGCCGTCGTTGTAGTCGCCGTAGCCGGTACTATAATAGTACGGATTGCCGTAGTAGGGGGAGCCGTAGCCGTAATAACCGCCGTAGTAGCCGGCACCGGCGATGCCCGCTCCGATCGCGACACCTGGCCAGAACCCGCCGCCATGCCAATGGCCGCCATGGCCCCAGCCGCCCCCGCCGTGCCCCCAGCCGCCATGTCCCCCGCCATGTCCGAATCCGCCTGCGTGGACCACCTGCGGCGCCGACAGCCCGACTGCCGCGACGGCCAGCGCCGCCATCATCATCCTGCGTAACATCACTCGATCCTCCGCGTGGACACGCTCCACGCTTCAAAGCGGGATCAAGCTAACGTCACTTGGGCATTCGGGACAGCCACGCTGTCTCACTTCCGCGCGAGGATCAGCAGCCGCGGCAGATGCTCTTGAGCTTCTTGTCGAGCATCCGATTCTCGGCATTGACGGCGGCATCGGCGCCGCCGCCTGTGCCGCTGCCAGTCGTACCGCCGGAGCCCGGGCCGGATGACTGAGCCGTACCCAGGCTGTTGGTGCCGGGCGGTGGAGCCGGCGAGTTGGCGACGCCACCGCTCGATCCAACGGAGCCTCCAGTCGATCCCGCGGCGCCTCTGGTCGATCCGGCCGAACCGCCGCTCGCCTGCGCGAACGCGACGGCCGGCATCGCTGCGAGGGCGAAGATCACCATCATGGTCTTGATCGAGACGGTTGCAGGCGATGCAGCCATGAGAATTCTCCTTTGCCGGTCAACCGCTGCGGCGAAGGCAGGTTCCGGAACAAATGCCGTCACATCAGCTTGAAAGCGAGGAGGCTCAATCACGATGACCGATCGCGATCCTTTTGCAGAAGGCGAACGCGCCGCGCGCGACAACATTCCGGCCGAGGCCAATCCCTACCTCGGCGGCAGCGACGAGCATGCGCTGTGGGCCGCCGGCCACGAGAAGGTCGCAGGCGCGACCGAAGCGCGCGAATCCGAGGGAAGCTGACGTCCCGCTCCGGATCGAGCGCCGATCGCTATGCGGCCGCCACCATATTCTCGGTCCGGTCCTCGACCATGGTCACGAACATGTGGGACTCTTCGCTGGCGCCGCCGATCTGAACCCGCCGTGCGGAGATCACGCGACGCCCGCGCGCGGGATTGTCGATGGTGTCGATGATCGGCGCGAGCTGCTGCTTCTGCGCGAGCAGCTGCTTGTCGCGCCGCTCGATCAGCTCGGCCGCCTCCGGGGAGAACAATTCCCGCGCGGTCTTGCCGATGATCTCGCCGCGCGACATGCCGATCATCTTCTCGGCCGCCTTGTTGACGAAGACGTAGCGCAGATTGCGCGCATCCTTGGCGATGATGCCCTCGGCCACGTTCTCGATGATGGTGGCGAGGAAGCGCTCCATCCGCTCGAGAATGCGCTCGCGCTGACGCTGTTCGGTGACGTCCTCCTGCACGGAAACCCAGCCGCCGCCGTCCATCGGACGCTCGTAGATCTTGATGATGCGGCCGTCGTTCAAGGCGATCTCGTAGGCCGCCGGCTCGCGCCTGGCGATCCGGTCGAGAACGGCCGCGACATATTTCGCGACGTCGCCGCTGAACAGCCCGCTCTTGACCCGGTGCTGGAGGATATCCTCGAGGGTCGATCCAGCCTGGATCGTCTCGGGCAGATTGTAGATCTGCCGGTAGTTCGAGTTCATCGCGACCACGACCGCCTTGCCGTCGAGCATGATCAGTCCCTGCGGCATGCTGTTGATAGCGGCCGAGAGCTGCCACTTCTTGGCCTGGTACTTGTCGTTGAATTGGTCGCGCTCGGTCCTCGCGGCGTCGCGCGCCTGGGCGGTGCCGAGCTCGAGCTCCTCGAGCTCGAAGATGCGCGCGACGGCGTCGCGGAAGTTCTGCACGGCGCGCGCAAGACGTCCGATCTCGTCGTGACGGCCGAGATGCGGCACCTCGCTCTTGACGTCGCCCTGCGCGATCCGGTCGGTCGCCTGCGTGATATCGGCCAGGGCGCCGACGACCGAACTGCGCATGACGACGACGTTGAGCGCCGCCAGCATCAAGGCGGCGAGTCCGAGTGCGAACAGATAGGCAGCCGCATAGCGGTTCTCATTGGCAAGCTCGTCCGCCTCGCGGGCGCGCTGCTGGTAGATGCGCTCGAGCGCCTCGATATCGCTGTTGAGCTTGCTGCGCACGATGCGGTTGGCGTCGTTGTCGCCCCATTCGCGCCCCGCGGCCGGGCTGATCTCGATCCCGCGCCGCACCAGTTCCTGACGGAAGTCGATGAATTGCATGATGCGCTGGCGGAAGCTCGCGAACAGCTCGGCGTCGTCGTTGCCGACGTTCTTCTCCATGCTCTTCACGGCCTCGGCGAGCTCGTGGTTGCGCCGCACCAGCCCGTCCGCGAACGGCTTCATCGCACGACGATCGGCCGACATGTAGATGCCGCGTGATTCCATCACGATGGCATAGATCAGCGCATTGATGCGCCCGACGCCGATCGCCGCCTCGGCGGCGGTGACATGCATGTGGCGATACGTCGTCTGCAAGCGTACGGACTGGACCGACATCACCAGGAGGAAGGTGGTGACAATCGCAAGGAAGGCGGCAATGCTGTAGACCTTCTCGGCGACCGTCAGCGTGTCGGCGCCGCGCGCGAGTCTTACGAACTTCTTCAATAGATTGGTTCCGGCACCGAAGCCGGATCCCAGCGCCGTCGCATCCATGGCGCCGCTCCTCCTGGTTGAAAACGCTCAACAATAAGCGTGATCGCGCTAGCGGAGGATTAAAGTACCGGCCTGTATTTGTACGGTACGGAACCGTGCCACTGGGCGGACCGGCCGCGCAGACTTTCTCAACCGATCCGCTTCAAGCCCTTTTTGAAGCGCGGACCATTGGCGACGTAGAACCTGGCCGCGCCTCCCATTCGCTGCACCTGGGCGTCGTCGAGCGTGCGGATCACGCGCGCCGGTGAGCCGATGATCAGGGAACGTTCGGCAAACTCCTTGCCCTCGGTGATGACGGAACCGGCTCCGACGATGCTGTTGCGGCCGATCTTCGCCCCGTTCATTACGATCGAGCCCATGCCGATCAGCGCGCCCTCCTCGATGGTGCAGCCATGAAGGATGACATTGTGGCCAACCGTGCAGTTCCGGCCGATGTGAAGCGGAAAGCCGAGATCGGTGTGGCAGGTCGAGCCGTCCTGCACATTGGCGCCCTCGCCGATCTCGATCCATTCATTGTCGCCGCGCAGCACCGCGCCGAACCAGACGCTCGCACCCGGCTTCAGGCGCACGCGGCCGATCACGGTGGCGGTCTCGGCGATGAAATAATTGCCGTCGGCGGGAAGGTCGGGCGCCTGCCCGTCGAGTTCGTAGATCGCCATGGAGGTCTCCTGTCGCGTTGACCACTGGCATAGCCAAACGGCAGCCGCGACGCAAAGGCCCCGCGTCGGCAGCGCTCAATGCGCGGGCGTCAGCCCAGAACGCCGGCCGCGCGCAACGTCATCAGGAAGAAGGTGCCGCTCATCATGCTCCAGAAGCCGGCGATGAGGGTCGCCATCATCACGAACTCGGCACGGCGGCTTTCCACGCGCATGCCGCGCAGCGTGTTGCGCATGATGATGAAGGGCGCGGCGAACACCAGGAACGGCACCGCAGCGAAGGTCTTCGGCGCCACGCCGTCCTGCAACAGGCCGAAGCCGGCGGGCCGCCGCGCCAGCGCCTGGTATCCGTTCACGAGCGCGCCCGCGAGCGCGAAGCCAATGCAGATCGAGAAGAAGGTGTTGAAAGCTTCAGGTGTCATCGGAACGGTCCGCCCTTACGCAACGCCGGAGCATTCCTGTGACAAATGGTGCGGGTTAACGCTACATTATCCTTAAGGGAAGGTTAACGCCGCCGTCCCGTCCACGCAGGGCCGTCCCCGCCCCCCGCAGCCGGGATCGCTGCGCGAAATCGGCGCCGCATGGCATATTCGCCGCTGATTCGTCGGCCACCGGCCGACTTCCGGCTCGACCTCGCGCAAGCTCATGACGGTGTTTTCGGCAGTTCCCCATAGGTCCCCCCGCACGCGCACCTGGGCGCATGCCGTCCCGATCGTGCTCGGCGGCATTGCTGCGGTGTGCGCGGTCGCGCTCGTCGCCTATCTGTTGTGGCCGACCTGGGGCACCCGCGGCGCGAACGCCCCGGACAAGCTGCCGGTGAGCGTCGGCGGCACGCTGTTCAACCTGCCGGTGACCGCGATCCGCATGAAGATCCAGCGGCACTCCGGACCGCAGGAGCGTATCGACCTCGACTTCCTCTATCCCTCTCTGGAGCCGCCCGGCACGCCAAAGCACGTCACCGCCGACACGGTGGAAGCGGCGGTGCAATCGATCGACCGCATCTTCCTGTCGATCACAGCCCACCACGATGCGCTCTCGCCCGAGCAGCGAACTGCGACGATCTATCCGCGCTATCTCGACCAGGCAGCAGCGATGCCCGCGGACGGCCTGACGATGCGGATGTTCCGGGCTGACACGCCCTACGGCAGCGAAGATTTTTATTCGGCTGCAAGCCCCGCGCTGACCGCGCGCTGCACCCGCGATGCGTCAACGCCCGGCATGTGCCTGTCCGAGCGCCGCGTCGGCGGCGCCGACCTCACCTTCCGCTTTCCGCGCAGCTGGCTGTCACAGTGGCGCGATGCGGCGGAGGCGATGGACAGGCTGACGGCGCAGTTGCGCGGACCGAAGGGGTAAGCGCGGCCGCGAGATCGGCTTGCAGGCCGGGCTCAACCCCTCGCCGAACAAAATCTCGAAAACAACCCCATGCACAGTAGCCAAGTCACGGCCGCACTTCGTATTTTTAAATATTCATTATTTCCGAATTAGAGCTTGACCCATCGGGCAAAACCCGTGGGGATCTCAAGGCCACATCATCCAGACTTGATGCGGGCAGGCTCAATCCTGCCCCTTCCGCGCCCGATAATGGCTCGGCGTCGTGCCGACCGCCTTGCGGAAGGCGCGGTTGAAATTGGCCTGCGAGGAAAATCCCGCGGCAAACGCGATATCGACCAGCGGGCGATCGCTGGTCGACAGGAGCCGCTTGGCGAGATCGAGGCGCTGACGGCTGACATATTCGTGCGGTGCAGTTCCGGTCGCCGCCTTGAAGCTGCGGGAGAAATGCGCCGGGCTCATGCAGGCCACAGATGCAAGGTCCTTCACGGTGAACTCGCGCTCGACGGATGCTTCGATGAATTCCGTGACGCGCGACAGGCGCCTCGCATCGAGCGGTTTCTGCACGGCATAGGATTGCTTCAGCCGGACTGAACTGGCGGCGTAGCTGTGCACCAGATGGGCGGACAAGGCCCGCCCCAGGCTTTCGATCAAAAGGCGGCCTGTGGAGGTCTCCTGCGCGAGCTCCGCGAGAATGCGGTCCGCGACGTGCTCGATGAACATGTCCCGGTCGATGCTCTCGTAGCGGATCGACATGCCCGAGGGATCGATGTCGAGATCCCTGAGCATGGTGTCGTCGAACGGCTTGCCCGGAAGAAAGAGATGCAGGCATTCCTGCATCTGGTCCTCGACGCGGATGAAGTCTTCGCGGATGCCGGCCGGGCAGAGCCAGACGGTGCCTCTCCTGCCGAAGGTGCGCTGCCGCATGCCGGCGCCTTCGCGGTCGACGACCGAGCTGCCGCGGAGCAATATCGCGATCTCGGTGTCGCGCGGCAATTGCGGAGGGAGGTCGCCCGGCTCATGACTCCATCGTTCGGCCAGGAGATGCCCCCACCGCCGGTCGTTGGACGTCTGGAGCATTCTGCCGGTCACATATTTATCGACAGAGTTGCCAAGCATACCCATCGGAAATCTCCGCCAGATCACGCGATGTATGGGTAGAGAGGTATTGCCGGTTCAGGCAATTAGCATGCCAGAGAACCGGCAGGGCGTCCACCGGCCGAGAGCAGTCCGGGACAACAACACCGCACGTTTTGAAAAGCCAGGGCGCGCCCGGCCGCCGCATCCTTCGGACCGTCTTGAATCAGGAAGCGGAGAGATCCATGGCGAGGTCCACGGTCATAGGCGCATGCCCCCACGACTGCCCCGACACCTGCTCCATCCTGACCACGGTCGAGGACGGCAAGGCGATTGCCGTCCGCGGCAATCCTGATCACCCGTTCACGCGCGGACGCCTCTGCGTCAAGGTCAACAATTACGAGGAGCGCGTCTACAGCGACAAGCGCGTCCTCTTTCCGCTGAAGCGGGTCGGCCCGAAGGGCTCCCGGCAATTCCAGCGGATCTCCTGGGACGAAGCCATCGACACCATCGCATCGCGCTGGAAATCAGTGATCGCCGAGCACGGCGCGCAGGCGATCCTGCCCTACAGCTATCTGGGCACGCAGGGCATCATCAACGGGTTGAATGTCGGAGATCCCCTCTTCAACAAGTTAGGGGCGACGGTTCTGGAGCGCACCTTCTGCGACTCTGCCTCTTGCACGGCGTACATGATGACGATCGGGCACACGCCCGGCGTCGACCCCGAAAGCTTCGTGCACTCGAAATACATCATCCTGTGGGCCTGCAACACGCTGAGCACGAACTCGCATCACTGGCCGTTCATCGAGCAGGCAAAAAAGGCCGGCGCCAAGCTCATCGTGATCGATCCCGTCCGCACCCGCACCGCGCGCCTCGCCGACTGGCACATTCCGATCCGGCCCGGCACTGACGCCGCGCTCGCGCTGGCGATGATCCACGTCATCATCAAGGAGAAGCTGGTCGATCGCGATTACGTCGACAAATACACCATCGGCTACGACGAGCTGGTGGACCGCGCGGCGAGCTACACCCCGGAATTTGCGTCGCAGGAAACTGGCATTCCCGTCGACGACATCCTCAAGCTGGCCAGAGAATTTGCGACCACACCGCCGGCCGTCATACGCATCGGCGTCGCGGTCGAGCGGCATGCCGGCGGCGGCCAGACCGTGCGTGCGATCGCCTGCCTTCCGGGGCTGATCGGCGCCTGGAAGCATGTCGGTGGCGGCCTGCTCCAGCTGCCGATCTGGGCCTTCCCGGTCAGATGGGACGTCTTGATGCGGCCCGACCTCCAGCCCGAGAAGATGCGCGTGCTGAACTCCTGGCGCCTCGGCCCGGCGTTGACCGGCGAACTCGGCTTCGATCCGCCGATCAAGGCGCTGTTCGTCTACAACGCCAACCCGATGGCGATGGTGAGCGAACAGGCCAAGCTCGAAAATGGGCTCGGACGCGAGGATCTCTTCACCGTCGTCAGCGAGCACTTCCTGAGCGACACCGCCAGATATGCCGACATCGTTTTGCCCGCAACCACGCAGCTCGAGCAGAAGGACATCATGTTCTCCTGGGGGCACCTTTACCTCTCCTACAACAACCAGGCGATCGCGCCGCTTGGCGAAGCCGTCTCCAACACCGAGCTGTTCCGCCGCCTGGCGCGCGCAATGGGCATCACCGACCCCACTTTCTTCCGGACCGACGACGAAATCATCGAAGCTTCGCTCGACTGGAGCAATCCGGTTCTCGAAGGCATCACGCTCGACGGCGTCAAGACCAAGGGCTATGCGCGCCTCAACATGCCGGCGCCCGCCGACTGGGCGCCGCATCGCGAGGGCAATTTCCCGACCGCCTCCGGCAAGTGCGAATTCAAATCGACGATCGCGGGCGGCGGCAACTTCGTGGTGCCGCTGTTCCGCCAGGGCTACAATGGCGACCAGGATGCCACGCCCGTCGATCCCCTGCCCCACTACATCCCGCCGAACGAGAACCCGCGCACGGCGCCGGTGCTCGCCACGCGCTACCCGCTCAGCCTGATCTCGCCGAAGAGCCACGCCTTCCTGAACTCGAATTACGGCAATCTTCCCGCGCAAACCGCCCAGGCCGGCGAAGAACAGGCGGTGCTTCTCAATCCCGATGATGCCGCACAGCGCGGGATCGTCGCCGGCGCGCCCATTCGCGTGTTCAACGATCGGGGCTCATTCGAAGCCTTTGCGACCGTTTCGTCCGATATCATGCCTGGAGTCGTGGTGGCGCCGTCCGGTTACTGGCAGCGGTCCAATCGCAAGGGCGCGACGGTCCACGTGCTGACGCCGCCGGCGTTCGCCGACCTCGGCCGAGCCCCGACCTTCTCCGACATCCTCGTCCAAGTCAGCGGGGCCTGACGATGACTTATGTGGTCACCGACAATTGCCGGGGGTGCCGATACACCGAATGCGTCACGGTGTGTCCCGTCGAGTGTTTTCACCTCGATGAGTCCATGACCTATATCGATCCGGAAAACTGCATCGACTGCGGCGGCTGCGCGCCGGCCTGCCCGGTCGGTGCGATCGAGCCCGACTATCGCCTCGCAGCCGACAAAAAATTCTGGATCGACGTCAACCGCAAGCGCGCTGCCGAAACTCCCGTCATCAGTGGCCGCCTGCCGGCGCTGCCCGGAGCGGACGAACGCCGGCAGGCGCTGGGCCGATGACAGGCCTCGCTGCAAGCGAAGTCCGCGTCGCCATCGTCGGCAGCGGACCGAGCGGCTTCTACACGGCCGAGGCCCTCTTGCGTTCGGGTGCATCTGTGACGGTCGACATGTTCGAACGGCTCCCGGTGCCGTACGGGCTGGTGCGGTTCGGCGTGGCGCCCGACCACCCGAAGCTCAAGCAGGTGACGGCAGCGTTCGACCGCATCGCCGCCATGCCCGGCTTTCGCTTCTTCGGCGGTGTCACGGTCGGAGACGATGTCACGGTCGACGAGCTGCGTGAGGCCTATAACGCCGTCGTGTTGGCAACGGGCGCCGAACTGAGCCGGCCGCTGGGCATTCCGGGCGAGGCTCTGCCGGGGAGCCACAGCGCCGGCGATTTCGTCGCGTGGTACAACGGACACCCCGATTTCGCCGATCTCAGCTTCAATCTCGACCATCAGGCGGCAATCATCATCGGTCACGGCAATGTCGCACTCGACGTCGCACGCATTCTCGCCAAGACCGCCGACGAGCTGCGACAGACCGACATCGCGCGCCACGCGCTCGAGGTGCTGGCGGCGAGCCGGATTCGCCAGATCTCCATCGTCGGCCGCGGCGCACCGGTGCAGGCCAAATTCAGCGCCAAGGAATTGCGCGATTTCCTCGAATTGAGGTCATGCGACACGCTCGTCGACGACCGCGATGTCACGCCGAAGGACTTCGAACCGCAGCATCCCGCAGATCCGGAGCTGGTCGAGAAGCTGTCGCTGCTGCGCGGATTTTCGCAGCAGACCGCGACCAGGCCGCGCCACTGTGTCTTTCGGTTTGGCTTCTCGCCCTTCGCGATCCACGGACGAGACCGGGTGGAGACCCTCTCGGTGACGCACCGGTCCGGCGCCGTCGAGGACATCGCCGGCGGCCTCGTGTTCGGCAGCGTCGGCCGCAGGACGGCGCCCGTCACCGGCGTACCCTACGACACACATCGCGGCGTTCATGCCAATGCCAATGGACGTGTCACGAACGGGCATTGCGTGATCGAGGGCCTCTATGCCTGCGGATGGAGCAAGCGCGGTCCGAACGGCACGATCGGCACCAATCGCGGCTGCGGCATCGCCACGGCAGAGGCCGTGCTGGCAGATCTTGCGCATCGGCGAGCGCGCCCGGACACGCCGGATGCGCTGCTGGCACGCGTCGTCGGCCGCGTCACCCGCGTCGTGAGCTATCCGGACTGGATGGTGATCGATACTGCCGAGAAATCCAGGGGAGCCCTGCTCGGCAAGCCGCGGGAAAAATTCGTCACAATCCCCGACATGCTCGCAGCGGTGGGCGCGTAACCCCGGAACCGATCGCGCCACCGGACCGCGCTAAAGCGCGATGCGATCAGGATGAATCGTCATCGCGCTTTAGGTTGTTGTTCAAGCATGATCTTTTCGGAAAACCGCTGCGCACTTTTCCGGACCACGCTCGCATCTACTCCTGATCGACGAGATCGTCCTCGAGGATCGCCATCTGGAACTGGAACGAGCGATCGTCGTCCTCGTCGTCGACGAAGAGCACGCCGATGAACTCCTCGCCGATATAGACTTCGGCGGAATCGTCCTTCTTCGGCCGCGGCACGACGCGGATCTTGGGATTGCCGAATACGCGCTTCAAATACGCATCTAACTTTCTGACTTCTTTGACGTCCACGGCAAGTCTCCGATCGAAAATGGTCGGCGGGTTTTAGGACGAGACGCGACGAACCGCCAGCATGAATTGCCAAAGAATTTGGGGACCGAAAGGGCCGGAAATCCGGCCCTTTTCGCCTTCAAAGCCAGGTCTTAAAGCCCCATCGCGTTGATCATCTGATCCATCGTGCGCGACGGTTCGGCGCAGCCGGCCTCGCCGACGACCTTGGCAGGCACGCCCGCGACGGTGACGTTGTGCGGCACGGGCTTGACCACGACCGAGCCGGCCGCGATGCGCGCGCAATGGCCGATCTCGATGTTGCCGAGGATCTTTGCGCCGGCGCCGATCAGGACGCCGTGCCGGATCTTCGGATGACGATCCTCATTCTCCTTGCCGGTGCCGCCGAGCGTGACGCCATGCAGGATCGAGACGTCGTCCTCGATCACCGCCGTCTCACCGCAGACGAAGCCGGTGGCGTGGTCGAGGAAGATGCCGCGGCCGATGCGCGCGGCGGGATTGATGTCGGTCTGGAACACCGCGGAGGCGCGGCTCTGGAGATAATACGAGAAATCCTTGCGGCCTCTCAGATAGAGCCAGTGCGCAAGGCGATGGGTCTGGATCGCGTGAAAGCCCTTGAAGTAGAGCAAGGGATCGATGAAGCGCGAGGTCGCGGGATCACGGTCGTAGACGGCCACGAGATCGGCGCGGAAGGCGTTGCCAAGATCGGGATCGTCGCGCAGCGCGTCCATATAGGCCTGGCGCACCAAGTCGCCCGACAATGCGGAGTGATCGAGCCGCTCGGCGACGCGGTGGATCACCGAATCTTCCAGCCGGCTGTGATGCAGCACGGACGAATAGATGAAAGTCGCAAGCTCCGGCTCGCGACGGACGATGTCCTCCGCTTCGCCCCGGATCCGATCCCAGATCGGATCGAGCGATGCGAGCTTTCCTCCCGGATTGACCTGATGCACTGCCATGGATTTGCTCTTTGGGATTTGCTCTTTCGAGTGGGCTCGTTTTGCCCGCTCTATAGCATAGTTTAGGCGACGAAGTCCTGACCGGCTTGCCTGGGAGTGAACAGCGCCTTGCCCCGCGAAAGCATGCCAAGACGTTGAAACAAAAGATTTTTTTCGAAGCCCCCAAGCGGCAAGGTTGGCTCAAAGTGGTCAGAGTTTTGCCAAATTCAAGTCGGGCGGCGTCAAACTATTGGTGAATTCTCTCCCGACCGTTATTGCGAGCATGGTTCGGGGCGAGGACGGGGAGCAGATTTGAGCATCACCACCGATCAATTGCGCGGGCGCGCCGCGGATACGCTTTGGCTGCGTCTGGCGGCGGTGGCCCTGCCCCTCCTGATGATCGCGCCGGCGTTCTGGAACGGCTACCCGCTGTTGCAATGGGATACCGGCGGCTATCTGGCGCGCTGGTACGAGGGCTATCTCGTCCCGAGCCGCTCCACGGTGTTCGGCCTCTATCTGCACTATGGCGAAAGTTTTGGCTTCTGGATCAACCTCGCGGTCCAGTCGCTGGCAACGCTATGGCTGTTGCAGCTCACCCTGCGCGTGCTCTCGATGATGCAGACCTTTCGCTTCGTCGCGATCAGCCTTGGCCTGATCCTGTCGACCGCGCTGCCCTGGCTTGCGAGCATGCTGCTCACCGACATCTTTGCCGGCCTCTCGGTGCTGTCGCTGTTTCTCCTGGTCGTCGGCGCAAGCCGCACCTCGGCGCTCGAGAAGATCTCGCTGTTCGTCTTCACCGCCTTTGCCGCCGCCACCCACAGCGCCACGCTCGGCGTGCTGCTCGGTCTTTGCGTCGCGGGCTGGATCGCCCGGCCGTTTCTCAAGGAGCGCCTACCGCTGGCGGGATTGGCGCAGGCCAGCCTCAGCATCGTTGCGGGCGGCCTGATGCTGGTCTCGGCGAATTATGCGCTGTCCGGCAAGCTGGCCTGGACGCCCGGCGGTTACGGCGTCGCCTTCGGCCGCATGATGCAGGACGGCATCGTCGCGCGTTACCTCGACGACCATTGCCCGCGCGAACGCTACAAGCTCTGTCCCTATCGCAATGAGCTGCCGGCGACGGCAGATGAGTTCCTGTGGGGCAAGAGCATGTTCAACACGCTTGGCCGCTTCGAAGGCATGAACGAGGAGATGGGTTACATCGTCGTGCAGTCGCTCAGGGATTATCCGGCCTGGCAGGCCGGCGCGGCGTTGCGGGCGATGGGCCAGCAATTGCTGCATGTCGCGACCGGCGAAGGCACCAATGGCTGGATCCCGCACACCCGTGGCATCATCGAGCGCTACATCCCCGCGCAGGCCGCGCCGATGCGCTCCGCGCGACAGCAGAATTGGCAGCTCGACTTCACCGCGATCAACTGGCTGCACGTGCCGGTGGCGCTGGCCTCGATGCTGGCCCTGGTCGCGCTGCTCGGCAACGCGCTGGCAAACCGCCGGCTCGACGACCTGACGCTGCTGGCGGCGACCGTGACGCTGGCCCTGCTCGGCAACGCCTTCATCTGTGCCGTCATCTCAGGCCCGCACGACCGCTATGGCGCGCGGATGGTATGGGTCGCCACCTTCGTGGTGCTGGCGGCGCTGGCGCGGCGGTTTGGCGACGACGTCAAAGCGCCATGAGATTGGAATGAAGAGTCATCGCGCTTGGTTTCGTCCGAGCAGCGAACGCTTTCATCGAAAGCAACACCCGGAACTGACTTGGCGTTCAACAGCCTATCCGCGTCGGCAAAGAACCAGAGTCCGATAGCAGCCCCTGGGCGGACTCCAATCACTCTCGAGCGACCCGCTTGCACGTCCGCTCGTGGGCCCCTTTGCCGACGTTCCAACCCGCCTCGAGCTGAGGTCCGATAACCCTTAGCGGACTCCAGGATGCCGAAAGGTCAGCGCCCGGCGCCGGAATTCCCGCCCGTTCCCAGGAACAAAATTTAATTTATTTAATTTATTTAATATGATTTAATCGCTTTTACCCCTCTGGAGACACTGCAATGCCAGACCAAGACGACGACCGACGGGAATTCTTGAAGACCTGCGGAAAGTTCGCCGCCGTGACGCCGCCGACCATCACCCTTTTGCTATCAACGTCCCTCACGTCCAACGCGATTGCACAGTCTGGCGCGAGGGCGGTTCACCACGACCATCAGCACCATGGCAACAATGGCTGGGGCAATGGCGGCCGCGATGGCAGCCCCAACGGGAAGGACGATAGAGGCCGCTGAGCCGACGCGCGGCCTCCGGAAGGAGACACAATGCACCCCAGGCGCCGCGACGTAGATTGGCACTTCGCCTCCACGATCGTCTCGTTGATATGGCTAGTGATCTTGGCTGCCGCGCTCATAGCGGTGCTCCTCCGAGCCCAATCCTGAACGCACAGGCGAAAAGGGCCTCGGGAAAGCGAGGATCGCGGCTGCCGGAACCACAAATGGGTTACCACGTGTTTCCCGATCGAGCGGAAGGACCGTGTTCCCGGGAGAGGCACCAGCTCGCATCCCGTTGCCCGCGATGGCGGCTTTCCTATCGCACGTCAGTTTGAAGGTCCGCAGGTGTGCACCGCTACCTGGCCAGCGGCGTTGAACTTCAAGACCGCGCTGACCAGGCCTTCACGCACGACGTAAGAGATCAGCGCTCCCTCCTCCGCCTGCTGTAAGTTGTCGAGCTTCGACGCAGGATATTGGATCATCCGATCGACCCAATACGCGCGATGACCTTCGGGCCCTGTAATGGTCTTCGTGCAACCGCAACCGCAGACGATGACCGCGTCTTCAGCGTACATCCGCAAGATCGTGTCAACATCGCCGGCGCGGTAGGCATCTAACCAATCGACCGCCGCGGCCATCGCGTCAAAGGACATACAAGCACCTCGATGCCAAAAATCGAGATTTGGCCGGCGTACCAGCCAAGTCTCTCTTTCGAGAGTTTTGGTGCCCTCGCCAGGTTAGGACCATATGCCGAAAGTCATAGCCTCAACGGCAAGTGGAACGGTTGGACGGGTATCCTGTTTTCCCGCCGCCCATCCCCTAGGGCAACGCAGTCGGCCCGAGCTTGGAGCGGGAGGCGTTGATGAAGGAGTCTTGCGCGATCCTCTTCGCCCAACGGCTGAACGACCTCTCTTCCCGACTCTCAGAACTGGAAGATCTCCGCCTTCGAGTCGAAGAGGCGGAGCGACGCGCCCGGGCTGGGCATAGATTACAGTCGCCTCCCAAAATAGCCGCCTCACGCGGGGGGCATCTTACGTGCAAGCGCCCCGGGTTCGCGCGGACCTGAAGGGAGCGGACAGCCCCTTGTGATGGGACATTTCAGGATAGCGGGGCAACAACCTCCTGGCCTCAGACACCATGCCTCAGCCGCGGCGCGAGAGGAAATCCAGCACGCCGGTCTTGTAGACCTTGTCGCCGACCGCGCGCATGTGGTCGCGGTTCGGAATGTCGAGCACTTCGGAGCCGGGGATGATCGCACCGAGCGCGCTGGCACTTCCTGCGACGTCGTCGGTGGTGCCGACCGCGATCAGCACGGGCACGTCGATACGCGCAGCTTCGTCCCTCGTCATGAGGTCGCGTGTGCCGCGCAGGCAGGCGGCCAGCGCACGGCGGTCGGAGCGGGTCTGATCGGCGAACGCGCGAAAGGTGCGGCCGACGGGATCGGTGACGTCGTCGAGATCTGGCGCTTCCAGCGCCTTGGCGACGTTCTCGCCGGGGCCCGTGCCCTCGATCAGGCCGCCGATGCCGATGCCGCCGAGGATTGCCGAGCGCAGGCGCTGCGGCTCGTTGAGGGAGAGCCACGCCGCCATCCGTCCGCCCATCGAATAACCCATGATGTCGGCCTGCGGGATGGCGAGATGATCCATCAGCGCAAGCACGTCGCCGGCCATGGTCGGGATCGAATACTGCGCGGGCTCGTAGAGCTTTGCGCTTTCGCCATGGCCGCGATTGTCGAGCGCAATCACGCGGCGGCCGTTCTTGCGCAGCTCCGAGACCCAGGTCGGATAGACCCAGTTCACGTTCTTGCTCGAGGCAAAGCCGTGCACCAGGATGATCGGATCGCCCTCGCCTTCATCGAGATAGGCAATTTCAACGGCGCCGTTGTGAAAGCTCGGCATCAGCAGTTCCGTGGTGTTGTGGGGAGTGATTGATCTTAGAGCACGATCCGGCAAAGCGTGCAGCGGTTTTCCGGCAACATCATGCTCAAACAATAGCCTGGAGCGCCGCGCGCCTCACGCCGTGACGGCCGCGTTGGCCAGAGCAGCTTCCGCGGCGATCCGGGCACGGCGAAGCCGCCGCGCCCGTTTGCGATCGCACCAGGCCTGGGTCAGGCGCTCGGTGGTCGCCTTGATGGAGGAGAGAAGGCCGAACAGCGTCAGTGCCGCGCTGAGCAGCCAGAGCGCCAGATTGAACGCGCCGCCGATCAGCAGCAGGGCGCCCCGACCCAAAAGCTTCATGATCGCGCGCGTCTTGCCGCCTTGCGCTTCGGCAAGCCGCGCCGCGCGCGCGACATCCTTGGGACCTTCGGCGATGCGCAGCGTGTCCATCGCCCCGCGCGTGCCGGTCTTCTCGGCGACGCGCGTGACATCCTTGCCGAGCCGGACCAGCGCACCGGCCTTCTCGGCCCGGAACGCCGCCTTGATCGCGCTGACGGTCTCGCCCGGCCGCAGCACCGAGCCTGATACCACCGCATTCCGCAGCGCCGGCGTGTCGACGACCTCGCGCGCGGAACGGCCGGCCCAGACCGCCAGCCCCTCGCCGAGCCGCCCGACTTTGCGTGCATCCTTCACCAGCGTCAGTCCGGCGCGCACCGGCGCGGCACCACCGACGGACACGTAGGTTGCCGCCGTCACCGCAAGGCCGGCCGCCGCAAGCCCGAGCACGAGCCGGTCGGTGTCCTCGCCCATGGCAAGATGCTTGCCCTCGCGCACCACGTCCCTGATGTCGCCGATCACGAAGAGATCGCCCGCCACCGTCCCCGAGAGGCTCGCGACATCGTCGGCATTGCCGGTGACGAGGCCGGTGGCGAAACGTTTGGCGAAATGCGAGGTGGAGCTTTCGGCTTTGACCGCGTCATTGACGCGGCCCAGGAGGTCGTCGGGCAGCGCGATGTTGCGGTCGCGCGCGAGCGCGACAAAACTGTCGGCGAGATCCGCATCGCCGGCGGCGAGTGCGGCCTCGATGTTGTCCTGAACCAGATGGTCGTTCTGCCGCAGCAATGCATCGAGCTTCAGCTCGGAGAGCACGGCCGGATCATCCTGGGCGGCGAGGATCGCGCCGGCCTCGCGCGCGTGCGGTGCTACCTGCGCGAGCATGAAGCCGCACGCGGCGATACCGGTCAACGCTGTGGTGATTCGCAGCCACTTCATGTGGAAAAGCCCGGAAGTCCCTGGGATCCCTTGCGCCGGTCGATTCGTCATTCGGCGCAAATTTGCTCGTCCACAGACATAGTATGCCAAAATTGCGACACAACGTCCCCGACGAAAGAAGGGCTTCTCTCAGGCCTTAAGATTGTGTCGAATTTGCATGAGCAAATGAGCATGGGGCAATTGCGAACCTTTCGGTTCCGCTGGACTAGCAATCATCCACACCCACCAGTATGGTCCGCGGCGCCTTAAAGATGCCGCGTCAGTTCGTGATTGTGTCTGCCGCCATTGCCACTCCAGGATGAGTTACGATGTCCGACCATGTCGTCCCGCACTTCCATAACGATGCCGGTGTCCCCGTCATCGAGATCGGCTCGCAAGAGTTCATGTGCGTTGGCGCCAACCCTCCGTTCGACCATCCGCACGTCTTCCTCGACCTCGGCAACGACAACGAGATCATCTGCCCCTACTGCTCGACGCTGTACCGCTTCGCGGCCGATCTGAAGGCGGGCGAAGCCCGCCCGCCGGAATGCGTCCTGAAGGACAAAGTGGCCTGACCGTTTCCATCGGTCAGGGGTGGCGCTCTCCCGCACGATTGTCATCGCCGGTGCCGGCATCGGTGGACTGACGGCCGCGCTGGCGCTGGCAGCCCGCGGCTTCCGCATCGTTGTGCTGGAAAAGGCCGAGCGGCTCGAGGAAGTCGGCGCCGGCCTGCAACTCTCCCCCAATGCCAGCCGCGTGCTGGTCGAGCTCGGCCTCACCGAGCGCCTCAGGCTGCGCGCCGTCATCCCGGAGGCGGTCTCGATCATGAGCGCGCGGGCCGGCGGCGAGCTTTTGCGCATGCCGCTCGGCGAGGCAGCTTCGCTGCGGGCCGGCGCTCCCTATTGGGTGGTGCACCGCGCCGACCTGCAATCCGCGCTGGCCGGTGCTGTCGCCGATCATCCCGACATCGACCTCAAGCTGGGCGCGACCTTCGAAGATGTCGCGCCTCATGCCAAGGGGCTGACGGTGGTCCATCGCAGCGGCACGATCCGCCGCAGCGATCTCGCCAGCGCGCTGATCGGCGCCGACGGCATCTGGTCGACGGTCCGCCAGCATCTGTTTCCCGAGGTGCAGCCGCGCTTCTCCGGGCTGATCGCCTGGCGCGGCACGCTGGATGCCACGCAACTGCCAAAGGACTACACCGCGCGCCGGGTGCAGCTGTGGATGGGGCCGAATGCCCATCTCGTCGCCTATCCGATCGCGGGCGGACGCCAGATCAACGTGGTCGCTGTGCTGCCGGGCACCTGGAACAGGCCGGGCTGGAGCACGCCCGGCGATCCGCTGGAAGTGATGGACGCCTTCGCCGCGCCGCGCTGGCCGGCCTCGGCGCGGATGATGCTGGCCACGGTCGACAGCTGGCGGAAATGGGCGCTGTTCGGCGTGCCCGACGGCTGCCCCTGGAGCAGAGGTCCGGTGGCGCTGCTCGGCGATGCCGTGCATGCGATGCTGCCTTTTGCGGCCCAGGGCGCCGGCATGGCGATCGAGGATGCCGCGGTGCTCGCCCGGCATCTGAGCTTTGAAGCCGCCGAGAGCACGGCAGGCATCAGTGCTGCGCTGACGCAATACGGCCGTGCCCGTCAGGCGCGGGTGCGGCGGGTGCAGCGGACCGCGCGGCAGCAGGGCCGCATCTATCATCTCGGCGGGCCGCTTGCGGCCGCACGCGATCTTGCGATCCGCGCGCTCGGCCCGGACCGCATGCTGGCGCGGCAGGACTGGATCTACGGCTGGCGGCCCTGATGCGAAGCGCCGCCAGCGCGGCGCCTCAGCGGGACATTTTCCCGGATTTCGAAGCGGGCTTGCCAGCCGCCGCGGGCGACAATTGCGTGGCAGGCGGGGTCGCCTCCGGCGGCGTTTCCCGGCACTTGTTGCGGCGCCAGGCGTCCTCGGCCATTTGCGCCGACCCGCGCACGGCAACATAGTCGTTGCGATAGGCGAGCTCGGACACCACGGCGCCACCCGTCCCGGTCTCCGCCTTCTCCATCAACCCCCGCAAATCGTCAGTGCGCTTGGCGAGCGACTTGCGCTCGGTCTCCAGCTGCTTGCAGTCGTACAATTCGTATTTGGCGGGATCGGCAAAGGCCGGCGCGACCGTCTCGCTCATGCCGGCGCAGCCGGACAGCGCGGCGCCGGCCGCAAGCAGCGCGAGGAGCGCGCCGAAGCCGCGCGGCGAAGTGGAAAACGAAGCAGCCATGCCGGATGAATAGTCCCCGTGGATTGAGAATGCCTAAAGCAACAACAGATGTCCGGATTGAGGCTTTGCCTTGTGCGCCCGGCTCGCTTAAGGAAGAACCGTCCCTCCGGGCTCGCAACGCGCCAATTCCAGACGGCCAGGATGGACTTAAGTGTTTGATCTCGTTGGATCAAGCGGGCATGGCGGAATTGGTAGACGCAAGGGACTTAAAATCCCTCGGTGCGCAAGCGCTGTGCCGGTTCGACCCCGGCTGCCCGCACCACGAGATTTGATGCTCCGCGATGAAGGCGGTCTACCCTCCGCTTCAGCTGAGCGATCATCGAACACGCCTCCGGTGACGTCTCGATCTGCCCAACAGCTCTGTTGCACGGCTTCAGCATCTGAAGATCGCCCTCGCCCGAGTCCAAGCAGCCGCTTCACCGAAAGCAGGCGACGGATCGATGATCGAGGCGGGATTTCAGCGCATCGAGCGCGCGTCGGAGCACATCATGTTCCTGTCGCACGAGCCGTCAACTTTAAGGCGATTGTGCTGCACATGTCCTTGAGAAATGTGGCGCTCGCTGCTAACCCGAGCGAGAACAAGGCGCAGGCTCCATGGCTCAAACCTCCTTTCCCGCCCAGTCCACGACGGAAGGCCTGAAAGTCGGGGCCGATACCTATTCGAGCGCAATCGCCGACGCGCAGAACTACATGAACTGGGTTATCGACCAGTTCCGTCCCTACCTGAAGGGTGCGATCCTCGAGGTCGGGTTCGGGCATGGGCTCTACAGCAGAGTGCTGGGCGAGCTGGGCGATTATTGCGGCGTGGACCACGACCGCGAAAGCGTCGAACGTGCCGCCAAGGCGATGCCCGATCGCAAGTTCGCCGTCTGCGACATTCTGGTCCGCGATCAGCTGAGTTCCCTGTTTCCCCAAGGCGTCGATGCGGTCTTCACCATCAATGTGCTCGAGCACATCGAGGATGACGCCACGGCGGTTGCCAATTTGGTCCAGGTGCTCAAGCCCGGCGGCCATCTCCTGATCAGCGTTCCCGCCCTGATGCTGCTCTACAACGATCTCGATCGCCTGGCGGGACACTGCCGCCGCTACACCACCGCGCGCCTCGCCAAGCTGCTCGCCGATCAACCGGTCGAGCTGGTCCGGCTGAATTACTTCAATCCGATCGGCGGGCTGGGATGGCTTGCCAATCGTCTGAAGCGGCATCAGTCGCTGAACGATGCCGCCGTCAACGGGCAGATCGCCCTGTTCGACAAATATGCCGTGCCGCTGTCGCGGGCGCTCGATCCGCTCTCGCGAAGCTTCTTTGGGCAATCCGTCACCTGCATTGCACGCCGCTTATGATTTCAGTCGTCATTCCTGCGCTCAACGAGCGCAACGGCATCGTTGAAACCATTGATCGAGCCAAGGCGGCCCTCGACGGCGCTCAGCTCACTCCCTATGAGATCATCATTGTCGACGATGGTTCGGCCGACGGCACCGGCGAGCTTGCCGAACAGGCCGGTGCAAAGGTGCTGAGGCATCCCCACAACATCGGCTATGGCCGCTCGCTGAAGGATGGAATTCGCGCTGCGTCCTACGACACGATCGTCATCAGCGACGCGGATGGCTCCTACCCGATGGAGACGATCCCGGCGCTGGTCGCGCGCTTCAACCAGGGGTTCGACATGGTCGTCGGCGCCCGGACCGGGCCCAACTACCGCGAGTCGAGGCTGAAATCGCCATTGCGCGCGATCCTCAAGGCGATCGTCGAATTCACCGCCAACCGCGAGATCCCCGACATCAATTCCGGCCTGCGCGTGTTCGGCCGGCAGGTCGCGATCTCCTATTTCGAGCATGTCAGCGACCTTTTCAGCTTCACGACGTCGCTGACGCTCGCCTACATGATGAACGCGAAGTTCGTCGACTACATCGACATCGACTACAAGGAGCGCATCGGCCGCTCCAAGGTGAACCTGTTCCGCGACTCCATTCGGACGCTGCAATACGTCCTGGAGGCCTGCACCTACTACAATCCGCTGAAGATCTTCGTGCTGCTGGCGATGATGTGCATGGCGCTCGCGCTGGTCTCGCTGATCGGCGGGATCATCCTGCAGGTCGTCAGCGCCTTCGTGCTGGGCGTCGGCGCGATCCTGCTCAGCATTCTCGTCGTCGCCATGGGACTGCTCGCGGTGCTGCTGAAGCAGATCATGAATCAGCGACCATGACCTCCCGCGGCAAGGGAACGCGATGTGCGGCATAGCGGGCATCTTTCATCGTGACGGTCGGCCCGCCGACGGCCGTGCGGTTGCGGCGATGTCGGCAGCGCTGGTCCATCGCGGGCCGGACGGCGAGAGCACCTGGCTGGACGGCCCCGTCGGCCTCGCCCACCGCCGGCTCGCCATCCGCGATCTCTCCGACGCCGGGCGCCAGCCGATGCTCGATGCCTCGGAACGCATCGTCGTCACCTACAATGGAGAGATCTACAACGATCACGAGTTGCGCAGCGAGCTCGAGCGATCGTTCGGCGTCCGCTTTCGCAGCACCTGCGACACCGAGATCCTCCCTTACGCGTATCTCGCCTGGGGTGAGGCGATGTTCGAACGCCTGGAGGGATTTTTCGCGATCGGCCTGTGGGATCGGCAGGAGCGCCGCCTGATCCTGGCGCGCGACGGCATCGGGATCAAGCCGCTGTATTATTCCGAGAACGGCAGCCGCATTCTGTTCGCAAGCGAGATCAAGGGACTTACGGCGGGCGGAGACCTCACCGCGCGGATCGATCCCGTGGCCCTGCATACCTATCTCGCCGCAGGCCATCCAGGGACGCAAACGAGCCTGTACCAGGACATCAAGCAGCTCCCGCCCGGCACGATGATCGGATTCACCGAGCGCGAGCGAACCGAGCGACGCTTCTGGCGGCCGGTGCGTGCGCCTGCGATCCGCGACCTCGACGAAGCCGTTGTCCGGCTGCAATCGACGATCGAGACCGTGGTCAAGAGCCAGATGGTGAGCGACGTGCCGCTCGCCGTGCTGCAGAGCGGCGGCATCGACAGTTCGCTGATCAGCCTGACGCTCGGCCGGCTCGGCTTGAAGCCGCCGCTGTTCACGGCCGGCTTCACCGAGAAAAGCCATGATGAAACCGCGGTGGCGCAGCAGATCGCCACCGCCGCCGGCCTGTCGCTCAACGTCATCGACGGGGAAGCGGGCGAGGATGCCGAGGCGTCGCTGCGGGCGGTGGTCTATCATTTCGACGGCCAATGCGCCGACACGGGCGCGCTCGGCTTCTATCATCTGGCTGGTGCGGTCCGCCGGCATTCCACGGTGGTTCTGTCCGGCGATGGCGGCGACGAATTCTTCGCCGGATATGAGACCTATGCCGCGACCATGATGGCGGAGCGCGCGCGCCACGTCGTTCCGCGCGGCCTTGCCGGCCTGACCGGACGCCTAGCCTATGCGTCGGTGCGCGGCAACGAGAAGCGGCTTCCGGCAGCGGCGCAACTCGCCCGCTTCGCACTCGGATTGGGCGAAGCCGGCAACAGCCCGCATCTGCAATGGCGGCGGCTCGTTCCCCGCTTTCTCGCCGAGAAGATCTATGACCGCGGGATGGCCGATCTTGCATCGACTGACCCGTTCGCGGAATACGCCGAATATTATTCGGAGCCGCATGACAACGTGCTGGATCGGGCGCTGATCGCCGACCAGCGCTTCCATCTGCAAAGCGTCCTCACCAAGGTCGATGCCATGAGCATGGCGCATGGTCTCGAAGTGCGCGTGCCGATCCTCGATCGACGGGTCATGGACCTCGCCGGCAGCCTCGATGTCTCGCTGCTCAATCCCTGGCCCAAGGGCGCACCGAAATATGTGTTGCGCAAACTCGCCGAGCGCCTGGGCATGCCGGGAGAGGCCGCATGGTCGCGCAAGCGTGGCTTCAACGTGCCGATCGCGCAACTGATGCGACGCGGTGGGCTGCGGCCGATCTGCGACCGGGTGCTCGACAGGGAGGCCGACGTTTTTGCGCCCTTCCTGAAACCGGAGGCGATCCGGCTGCTGTGGACTGCGCATCGCGAGGCCAGGAGCGACAATGCGTTCGCGCTGTGGCCGATCCTGACGCTGGGCATCTGGTTGACGGGGCTTGCGACCCCCTCGCCGCGCCGAGCGTAGGGAGCGGGCACATGCCGGACCTGAAGGACCAGACGATCAACGATTTCGGCGAGCAATGGACCGCGTTCCGCGAAAACCCCGCCTATTACGGCTCGGCGGACCTGCTTGCCGATCTGTTCGGTCCGTTGCTTTCCCTCGACGAGGTCAAGGGCAAGCGGATCGCCGATATCGGGAGCGGCACGGGACGCATCGTCAACATGCTGCTCGATGCCGGGGCGGATCGTGTCGTCGCGGTCGAACCCTCCGATGCCATGCTGGTCCTGAAGGACAACACGGCGGCCCGCGCGGAGCGCATCGACTATTTGCAGGCGCCCGGCGACCGCTTGCCGCCCGATCTCGGGCTCGACTATGTGGTTTCGATGGGGGTGCTGCATCACATCCCCGAGCCGGCGCCGGTGGTTCACGCGGCCTATGATGCGTTGCGCCCCGGCGGACGCTGCATCGTCTGGCTCTACGGCTACGAAGGCAACGAGACCTATCTGTCGCTCGCGATCCCGCTGCGCAAGCTCACCGTGCTGCTGCCGCACCGGCTGCTGGTGGTGCTGTCGCATGGTCTGGAATGGGCGCTGACAGCCTATATCGGGCTGTGCCGGATATTGCCGCTACCGATGCGGTCCTACATGCGTTCGGTGCTGGCGAAGTTTCCGCGCAGCGTTCGCCGCTTGACCATCTACGATCAGCTCAATCCCGCCTACGCGAAATACTACACGCGCGCCGAAGCGGAGGCACTGCTGTCGGATGGCGGATTCGGGGATGTTCGGCTCTACCACCGCCACGGCTATAGCTGGACCGTGTCCGGCACCCGGCCCGCATGACGGGCGTCGAGCAGCAGGACCCAGAAGAACATCAGCGCGCTGAAGAGCTGGATGGAATTGTCCTCGGGGGAACTCCCCGTCACGAAGATCAATGAGGGCATCAGGAGACCGACGGTGAGCGCGGCGGCCAGTGCCCTGGCTGGAAGATCGACCAGCAGGATCGCGGCATAGAGCGCGAGCTCGAAGAAGGCATATTCCTTGAGGCGCGGCGAGCTGAGATAGAGCGCAAACATCGCCAGCACCGTGATGCGCATGGCTGCACGGGGGTGATCCATCAGCCAGCGATCCACTCGCGCAGGAAGCGAATCTCCCTCGTGCGCCGGGCGGCTCCCGATCAAGCGCAGGATGGACAGGGCGAACGGCACGAGCACCAGTGCGGTCACGGCGAAGGCATAGGTTGCGAAGATCGCCGGTTTGCTATCGATCAGGCCCACATGCCCCATCAGATCCCGCGCCAGCAGCAGCAGGGACGGATTGCTCTCGAACAGCTCGACGAGGTGCTGGTCCGGAATCTTTCCGGCCACCGCAAGTTGCCAGCTCGCGAACAGATCGGGGTATGCCAGCCGCGATATCAGGATCGGCAAGGCGAAGCTGAACACAGCCATCGCGATCAGCATCAGCTTGCGGCGGCGCGGCAGCGGCAGGAAGTACAGCGCGGCCAGCACGGGAAAGAACACCAGCTTGAACGACATCACGAGGCCGAGCAGCGCGGCGCCGGCGAGGCGCGACGGAAAGCTGCGGTCCTCTGCCGCTCCGGATGCGGGCGGAGAAAGCAGAAGCCTCAGCGCGATCGCGGTCAGCACGCCGCTCAGGATCGCGAAGTTGCCCGACGCCTGGACCCATTCGAAACCGACGAATGCGCCGAGCGCGCAGAGCACCCTGAGCCCAACGTCGCGAGCGCTCGGGCGCGCTCGGCCAAGACCGGGCACGCCAAGACCGGGCAAGCCAAGACCTGGCAAGAGAAGGCCGCAGAGCACGGCCAGCACGGGAAAGATAGTTTTGTAATGAGCGACCAGAATGCCATCCGCGCAAAAGGGACGGAAGGCCTCCAGCGTCACCGGCAGATAGGGGTAAGAGAGCTTGGTGCCCTTCAGGTTCTTGACGAAGTAGGGATCGAGTCCGCCGGCATAGGCATCCACCGCCGCGCAATTGACGCGAGTGTCCCAGCCATATTTCACATCGAGCCCGACGTCGCTGGCGAGATTGCCGATCACCAGAAGCGCGGTCAGTGCGATCAGGCAGGCAAGCCAGAGGTTACGCCTCGAAGCCATGTCGGCCGAGGGCTCCAACCAACGTGCTGTACCGCTGACATCAGACACAATCGGATACCTTGTTTGGCCTGGTTTCTCTCGGCGCCGGCGCGGCGCCTCATCGATCGGCCGCCACAGTGGACAGGAGGCGTTTCCGTTTCATCCCGCCGGACCCGACCTGCCCCGCTCGGCGCCGATCTTTAGGGAGGGATGGTGAATCACTGGTTTCCGGGCCATAGCAGGACCCGCGGTCGGCTCGCGCGGGGGGCTTCCCCTCACCAATTCTTGTCCGCCCCTCCTCCGCCTGCCAGCCATCCCGAAACATGGGTTGTGCAACGCAGCATGAGCGATGGATAAAGTCGCTCAATTTCAGAGGTGAGCTTCTTGTCTGACGTCAATGCCGACGATTGGGTGTCCGCGGGACACCGCCCGATGGGATTTCCAGAATTCGTCATCGTGATCGCGTCGATCATGGCGCTGAATCCGCTTGCGATGGACATGATGCTGCCTGCACTGCCCAATATCGGGGCAGCCTTCAACATTCCCGTCGCCAACCATCTCCAGCTGGTGCTGTCGACCTTCCTGATCGGTTTCGGCGCCGGCCAGTTCGTCATGGGTCCCCTGTCGGACCGCTTCGGCCGCCGGCCGGTGCTGCTCGGCGGCATGGCGGTCTATGCGGTGGCGAGCGTGCTGGCGGTCGCGGCACCCTCATTCGAGACGCTGCTGCTGGCGCGCGCGCTGCAGGGGCTCGGCACCTCGGCCACGCGCGTGATCGCGACCTCGATCGTGCGCGACTGCTATGTCGGCCGCCGCATGGCGAGCGTGATGTCGCTTGCCATGATGGTGTTCATCGCGGTGCCCGTGATCGCCCCCTCGTTCGGACAGGCGGTACTGCTGGTGACGGCGTGGCGCGGCATCTTCGTCGTACTGATGCTGTACGGCCTGCTCGCACTCGCCTGGTGCGTGCTGCGGCTGCCGGAAACCCTCCCCGAGTCCGGACGTAGATCGCTGGCGCCCGCCGATGTGCTCTCGGCATTCCGGCAGACCCTGACCAATCGCCAGACCATCGGCTATGCCACGGCCGCCGGCAGCGTCATCGGCGCGCTCTTTGCCTTTGTCTTCTGCGCCCAGCAGGTCTTCACCGGCATCTATCACCTCGGCCATTACTTCCCACTCGCCTTTGCCGCGATTGCAGCCGGCACGGCCGTCGCCGGCTTCCTCAATGCGAGACTGGTCGAGCGACTCGGCATGCGCGTGATCTCGCATGGCGCGCTGACGCTCTACACAATCGTAGCTGCCGTGATGCTGCTGACGGAAATGCTCGGCATCCTGCCGCTTGCCCTGTTCATGGTGCTCTCGGCTCTGATGATGTTCTCGTTCGGCATGATGGTTGCCAACTTCACGGCGCTCGCGATGGAGCCGCAGGGCCACATCGCCGGGACCGCCTCCTCGCTCTACGGCTCGATCACGACGCTGATCGGAATCGTGGTCGGCATGGCGATCGGACAGAGCTTCGACGGAACGCTATTGCCGTTCTCGATCGGCTTCTTCCTGTCGACGCTCGCTGCGCTCGCGATCGTGCTGGTGGTGGAAAAGGGCCGGCTGTTCAAGCCGCATCATCGTCCCGTCGCTTAAGGAACTTCCCGATCGCCTCGATGTTGTCCTGCAGCAATTCGAGAGGTCACATTCAATGGAACCGGAACACCGGGACGACCACCACGTCGTCGAACGGCGGAAGACGGAACGTTCGGAGCCGAGCGCAGAGCAGGCCACGTTGACGACGCCTTTGGCGAGCGAGGGCCTCGAGCAGATCCGCGACAGTCATTGCTGAGCGCGGAGCCTATTCCGAACCGCGCCTGCTGGCGCTGAAATCATCCGCAGCGCTCTTGGGTATCATCCGCATTCCCCGGGGCCGCACGATCAGAGCGACCACCTCCCGCGAGAGACCGGGCCGCCCCCACAGGGTGGCCCGCACGGTGAACTCGCGCCTGACGAAGTGCCCGGTCTGCGAGGACGCCCACGCCATCCACCGCGTGCAAGATTCCTGGTCGCGGAAACACAGCGCGGCCCAGCCGCGGTCGAGCGACGTCTTGCGCGGCAAGCCCAAGGTCTGTTCGTACTCGAAGGGCGCCGCATGACGTGGATGGTCGGGGCTGTAGAACGCGGAGGCGAAGGCCAGCGAACCATCACCACTCACCGCGCTCAGCGGCACGCCGGTCTGCTCCCGCCACTCGCGCGTCAATTCACTAGCCGCCTGGGCGTAAAGATTCCGGCCCTCCTCATACCCGTGATCATTGCGATAGACGGCATGGATCGGCGCGGCGATCAGGACGGCCGCGAGCGCGACGCCGGCCACGATCACGGTGAGGTTGACCGTGTAGAAGCGCTCGATCGGGTAGCTCGTCCCGCAGACCACGAGAACGGTGAAGAGGAACAGTCCCTGCAGCGCCCATAGCGACGGCAGATCGGTGCCCATCACGAGCGACGTCACCACCGGCAGCACGATCGTGCCCATCGTGACGTAGAACAAGAGCCGCAGGCCCGGGCCCATTGCGGCGAAGTCCGCGGGAAACCGCTTCAAGCGCGTTCCTGCGACGAGCACCCAGAACACGGCCGACATGCTCATCGCCGCCGCCAGCCCCAGCAGAAAGTTTCTCGCCTCGCCGAGTGAGGTCGCAGCGTTGCCGCCGGTGTGCGCCAGCGCGTAGGTGAAGGTCGACGCGCCCGTCGTCGCGAGCCAATAGACGTGAGGTGACAGCGCCGCGAGCCCGACGACGACCGAGATCCAGGGCGAAGCGGAGGTGAAATAAGCGCGCCGCGCCGGGTGCGCCAGCGCGGCAAACGCGAAGCTCGTGACGAGAAAGATCGAATAATATTTGCCGACCATCGCCAGCGCCGTCGTGCATCCCATTGCGACCGCCCACAGCGGGGCGCGCGTCTCGAATGCGCGCAGGAAGCACCAGGTCGCCAGCGGCCAGACCGCCAGCAGCACCGAATTGGCATTGAAGCGCTGGGCATGGAATTGATAGACCGGCGTCAGCATCAGGAGCAAAAGCACCAGGATGCGCTTGTGCCCGGTCACGAATTGCCGCGCGATCCGATCAACGAAGATCAGCGCAAGCCCGGCATTGGCCATCGCCATCAATTGCAACGACCAATCGCTGAGCGGAAAGACAGAGGTCCAGCTGGCGGCAATCCAACCGGTCAAGGGCGGATGCTTGTGATAGCCCCAGGCGAAATGCTGCCCCAGCATCCAGGCCTCGAGCGTATCAGGGTGCAGGCCGCCGCCGGCATAGGCGATCGCCAGATAGAGCGTCCAGATCGCGACGAAGCAGCCGATGAGGAGCGGAACGGCCCAGCCCGCCTCGACGCCATCGAGCCAATGCAGGAAAGGCCGCCGCCAACGTGCCGGCGCGCGATCGGACCGTTCGGCCATCGCCTGGAATGCAAAATCGATCGGCACGGGAATCAGGTTGAGGAGGGAAAGTGATGCGTAAGGACGACGCATCTATTTCAAGATTGAAACAAATAGCAATGACTGGAAACTGGAAAGGTTAAAAGCCGCAACGCCTTTTCCGCCGGCGCAAGACCACAAAAGACAACGGCGCCGCTGATGACAGCGGCGCCGCGTGGTGAAGACGACGAAGGCTACGTGAATTCGCCTCCCTTACTCCGACTTGTCGACGTTCCAGAACAGCGGCGTCGCCGGGCCGTCGAGCACGCCGGTCAGCGATTTGCGCCAGCCGCTCGGCAGCAGGTATTGCCCCAGCGGGATGTAGATCACCTGCTCATAGGCTTCCTTCTGGATGTCGGCGGCGATCTTCTTCTGCTCGTCGATCGACGGCGCGCGGACGAACGCGTCCTTGAGCTGCTCGATCTTGGCGCTTTCCGCCCAGCCGAACCAGCCGCCCTTCTTGCCCTGGCCGCCGATCGAGAGATTGGCGATCGGGTTGGAGACGTCGGCCGCGACCCAGTTGGTGAAGAACATGTTCCAGCCACCCTCCTTCGGCGGCTTCTGACTGGCACGGCGGCTCACCACCGTCTGCCAATCGGTCGCTTGCAGATCGACCTTGAAGCCGGCTTCGCGCAGCAGCTGGGCCGCGACGATGGGCTGGGCCTTGAGCGTGGTGACGTCGCCGGGCGCCATCACCACGACCGGGGTGCCGTCATAGCCTGACTCGGCGAGCGCCTTCTTGGCCTCCGCCATGCCATTGCCCTTCACCAGGGTCTCGGCGCCGACCTCGGTCGCGAACGGCGTATCGCAAACGAAGAACGCACCGCAGATCTTCTGGTACTTGGCATTGCCGACCAGCGCGTCGAGAACGTCCTTCTGGTTCATCGCCAGAAGAGCGGCACGTCGCACCTTCACGTTGTCGAACGGCGGATAGAGGAAGTTCATCCGGCCGAGCGTCTGAAAGCCGAACTTGTTCGAGACCTCGATCGTGATCTCCTTGTTTGCCTCCAGCACCGGCAGCATGTCGTAGGGCAGGTTTTCCATGAAGTCGATGTCGCCCGACTGCAGCGCGTTCACGGCGGTCTGCGAGTCCGGCATGGTGATCCATTCGACGCGGTCGACCTTCGCCACCTTGCCGCCGGAGGTCCAGCTCGCCGGCTCCTTGCGCGGCACGTAGTCGGTGTTCTTGACGTAGACGGCCTTCACGCCGGGCTGGAATTCCGATGCCACGAACTTGAAGGGGCCCGAGCCAATCTGCTCGGGGATCTGCTTGTCCGGCGGCGTCTCGGCGAGGCGCTTCGGCATCATGAAGGCGACGCGCGAGGACGGCTTGCCGATGGAATCGAGCACGAGGCCGTAGGGCTCCTTCAGCTTCAGCGTGATGGTCTTGGCGTCGGTCGCCTCGATGCTCGCGGTGAAGTCCAGGAGCTTCTGGCCCATGCCGTCGACCGCGGCCCAGCGCTTCAGCGAAGCGACGCAATCTTCCGCCGTCACCGGCGCACCGTCATGCCACTTCAGGCCGTCGCGCAGCGTGAAGGTGTAGGTGAGCTTGTCGTCGGAGATCTTCCAGTCCGCCATCTGCGGCTGGATCTTGAAGCTCGAATCGGGAGCCACCAGCGTGTCGTAGACCATGTAGCCATGGTCACGCGTGATGTAGGCCGTGGTGAAGATCGGATCGATGATGCGCAGATCCGAATGCATCACCGCCGTAATGGTCTTGCCGGCTGCAAGCACTGGCGAGGCAAGCGCCGTCGAAAGCGCAACGACAGACAGCGCAAGTTTGGAGGCAAACGCGCGAGGCCCCCGGCGCATGAAGTGGAACATAAAAAGTTTCTCCTGACGTGAAACTGTTCAAAGGCAGGTTATTGGTTAAGCATGCGGCTCGTTCCTTGGGCGAACTAACCTCATGCAATGCCTTTATCTTTCGAGACTTGCAGACAGTGCCGAGCGCGTCAATCCGGTTTCGCTGCAAGCCCTGGCGGCGCGGGCACGGGCTCCACAAGGATCGGTTTGGCTCTACAACACTCTCCACTCGTCCTGCCCCGCAGCAATGCAATGCGCATTCCATCTTTCGAAGCTTGAGAGACATTGAGATGAATCCAGCCAATCTTCCTTTCGATTCCGAGGCGATGCTCCAGGGTCTGCGCGGCTGGGTCGAATGCGAAAGCCCGACCTGGGACGCCGGTGCGGTGAATCGCATGCTCGATATCGCAGCGCGGGATATGGCGATCATGGGTGCGACGATCGAGCGCATCGCCGGCCGGCAAGGTTTCGGCGGCGTGATCCGCGCGCGCTTTCCGCATCCGAAACAGGGCGAGCCGGGCATCCTGATCGCCGGCCATATGGATACCGTCCACCCGGTCGGTACCATCGAGAAGCTGAAATGGCGGCGCGAGGGCAACCGGTGCTACGGCCCCGGCATCTACGACATGAAGGGCGGCAACTACCTCTCGCTGGAAGCGATCCGGCAACTGGCGCGTGCATCCTTCACCACGCCGCTGCCGATCACCGTGCTGTTCACGCCGGACGAGGAAGTCGGCACGCCCTCGACGCGCGACATCATCGAGGCGGAAGCCGCGCGCAACAAATATGTGCTGGTGCCCGAGCCCGGCCGTGCCGACAACGGCGTCACCACCGGACGTTACGCCATCGCGCGCTTCAATCTCGAGGCGACGGGCCGGCCGAGCCACGCCGGCGCGACGCTGTCGGCGGGACGCTCGGCGATCCGCGAGATGGCGCGGCAGATTCTCGCCATCGACGCGATGACGACGGAGGACTGCACCTTCTCGGTCGGCGTCGTGCATGGCGGGCAATGGGTCAACTGCGTTGCCACGACCGCCACCGGCGAAGCGCTCTCCATGGCCAAGCGGCAGGCCGATCTCGATCGCGGCGTCGAGCGGATGCTGGCGCTGTCGGGCACGGCCAACGATGTCTCCTTCAAGGTCACGCGCGGGGTGACGCGTCCGGTGTGGGAGCCGGATGCCGGCACCATGGCGTTGTATGAGAAGGCGCGCGGCATCGCCAAGTCGCTTGGCGCCGAACTGCCGCATGCGAGTTCCGGCGGCGGCTCCGACGGCAACTTCACCGGTGCGATGGGAATCCCGACGCTCGACGGCCTGGGCGTGCGCGGAGCCAATGGCCACACGTTAGAGGAGTATATCGAAGTCGAGAGTCTCGTTGAGCGCGGCCGGCTGATGGCCGGGCTGCTTGCGACGTTGGAGTGACCGGATTGGATGAGCGCGCGTGGCGCGCCGCGATATTTCGTCTGGCGGGCACGCTCCGCTGGCCCCCTTGAAGAGGGGTCGCCAAAACAGCTGACCGCACTGCAAAAACTGTGGCCCTGATGGCACGGGAATTGCTGAAATGTTAGGCTGGTGGCAGAACAGGCTATGACCGCTGCCGCCGATTTACTCTAATCTGACGGATCCAACTTGCTCGGATATCTCCTTCGCCGAATCTTCGCCGCCGTGCCCGTGATGGGCGTCGTCGCGCTGTTCGTCTTCCTCCTGCTCCGCCTCACCCCCGGCGATCCCGCCGCGATCCTCGCCGGCGACAATGCAACGCCGGAACGGCTCGAGCGCATCCGCACCTCGCTCGGCCTCAACGAGCCCTTGATCGTGCAGTTCATCACCTGGGTGAACAAGCTGCTGCACGGCGATCTCGGGACCTCGCTGATCTCCAATCTGCCTGTCATGAAGATGATCGGCCAGCGCGTCGAGCCGTCGATCTCGATTGCGCTGTGTACCATCATCCTCGCCGTGATCGTGGCGGTTCCCCTCGGCGTGATCGCCGCGTGGAAGCACGGCACCTGGATCGATCGCTTCGTGATGGGGCTTTCCGTGCTCGGCTTCTCGGTGCCGGTGTTCGTGGTCGGCTACATCCTGATCCAGATCTTCGCGATCGAACTGCGGTGGGTGCCGGTGCAGGGCTTCCGCAGCATCTTTAACGGCTTCGGACCGTTTTTCGAGCGCATGATCCTGCCGACCTGCGCGCTCTCCTTCATCTACATCGCGCTGATCGCGCGCATGACGCGCGCGGCGATGCTCGATGTGCTCGGCGAGGACTATGTGCGCACGGCGCGCGCCAAGGGCATCAACGAGGTCGCCGTGATGATGCGGCACGCGCTGCGCAACGCCGCCGTGCCCGTCATCACCGTGATCGGCACCGGCTTTGCGCTGCTGATCTCCGGCGTCGTCGTCACCGAGAGCGTGTTCAACATTCCCGGCATCGGCCGCCTCACCGTGGATGCGGTGCTGGCGCGCGACTATCCGGTGATCCAGGCGATGATCCTGCTGACGTCGCTGATCTATGTCGTCGTCAACCTTCTCATCGACGTCGCCTACACCCTGCTCGATCCCCGGATCCGGTACTGAGGCAAGGATAAGGACAAACATGTCGGTCGATACCCTTCCCCAGTCCTCCATTCCGATCACGTCGCCGCTACGGCCGCGCTTCGGCTTCCTCACCTCGACGCCGATCATCGCCACGGCGACAGTCTTGCTCGCACTGATCATCCTGATCTCGATCCTGGCGCCGCTGATCGCGCCGCATGATCCGATCCAGCTCGCGCCGTCGCAACGGCTCAAGCCGTCGTCCGCGCAATTCCTGCTCGGCACCGATGCCTATGGTCGTGACCTGTTGTCGCGCGTCGTTTATGGCGGCCGCATCTCGCTGCTGATCGGTATCGGCTCGGCGATCCTGTCGATCGTCATCGGCCTTGCGATCGGCCTCGTCTCCGGCTTCTTCAAGCTGGTCGATGCCGTGCTGATGCGGGTCATGGACGGCCTGATGGCGATGCCGAGCATCCTGCTCGCGATCGCCGTGGTGTCGCTGTCCGGTGCCAGCCTCTGGACCGTGCTGATCGCGATCACGATCCCCGAGATTCCGCGCGTGGCGCGCCTGGTCCGCTCGGTCGTGCTGTCGGCGCGCGAGGAGCCTTACGTCGAGGCGGCGATCTCGGTCGGCTCGTCCTTGCCGAAGATCATGTGGCGGCATCTGATGCCGAACACGGTGGCGCCGCTGATCGTCCAGGGCACCTATATCTGCGCCAGCGCCATCCTCACCGAGGCGATCCTCTCCTTCCTCGGCGCCGGCATCTCGCCGGAGACGCCGACCTGGGGCAACATCATGGCCGAGGGCCGCCAGTACTTCCAGATCAAGCCGTCGCTGATCTTCTGGCCGGGCCTTCTGCTCTCGATCGCCATCCTCAGCATCAATCTGATCGGCGACGCCGCCCGCGACGCACTCGATCCGCGCATGAAGCAGCGGGAAGGCAAGTGATTTGTCTCGCCGGCCCTGCCCCTTATTCCGTCATTGCGAGCGAAGCCAAGCAATCCAGTCTGCATCCGCGGAAGGACTTCTGGATTGCTTCGTCGCTTCGCTCCTCGCCATGACGATGGAGTGACCTGATGACCAACACCGTCCTCGACATCAACAACCTCGTCGTCTCCGTCGGCAAGAAGCCGGGTGGCCCAAAGATCATCGACGGCATCTCGATCCAGGTCCGCGAGCGCGAGACGCTGTGCCTCGTCGGCGAAAGCGGCTCGGGCAAGTCGGTGACCTCGCTGACCACGATGGGCCTCTTGCCGAAGGGCACGCTGGTTCCGACCAGCGGCAGCATCAAGCTGGTCGGCGAAGAGCTGCTCACCGCGACCGACCGCCGCTTGCGCCAGCTCCGCGCCACGCAGATGGCGATGATCTTCCAGGAACCGATGACCGCGCTCAATCCGGTGGTGCCGGTCGGCCGCCAGATCGACGAGGTGCTGCGCGCGCATACCAATCTCGACGCCAGGGCCCGCAAGAAGCGCATCCTCGACATGATGGAGCAGGTCCACCTGCCCCAGGTCGAGCGCATCTTCGCCTCCTACCCGCACCGCCTTTCCGGCGGTCAGCGCCAGCGCATCATGATCGCGATGGCGCTGGTGCTGGAGCCGAAGCTCTTGATCGCGGACGAGCCGACGACCGCGCTCGACGTCACCACGCAGAAGCAAATCCTGTCCCTGATCCGCGAGCTCCAGCGCGATCACGGCACGGCCGTTCTGTTCATCACCCACGACATGGGCGTGGTCGCCGAGATCGCCGACCGCGTCGCGGTGATGCGGCAGGGCCGGCTGGTCGAAACCGGCCCGCTCGAGACCGTGCTGCGCAATCCGACCATGGAATACACCCGCAATCTGCTCTCGGCGGTGCCGAGCCTGGTGCCGCGGCCGCCGCGCGAGGAGAGCCGCGAACCGGTGGTGCTGGAGGCCAACGATCTCAGCAAGGTCTATAAAGAGCGCGCCTTCTTCGGCAAAGGCCGCGAAGTCGTCGCCGCCGACAAGGTGACGCTGACGCTGCGCAAGGGCCGCACGCTCGGCATCGTCGGCGAAAGCGGCTCCGGCAAGTCGACCGTGGCGCGCTGCATCGTCCGCCTGATCGATCCGACCTCCGGCGGCGTGCGCCTCGCCGGCCGCGAGATCGCCGGCATCTCGCGTCGCCTGCTGCAGCCGCACCGGCAAAAGATCCAGATCGTGTTCCAGGATCCCTATCGCTCGCTCAACCCGCGCGTCACCGTCGGCGAGAGTATTGCGGAGGGCCCGATCAATTACGGCGTCGCGCATGCCGATGCGATGAAACGTGCCCGCGAGCTGCTCGAGCTCGTCGGCCTGCCCGCTGACGCGGTATCGCGCTATCCGCACCAGTTCTCCGGCGGCCAGCGCCAGCGCATCGCCATTGCGCGCGCGCTCGCGCTCGATCCGGACGTGCTGGTCGCGGATGAGGCTGTCTCCGCGCTCGACGTCTCGGTGCAGGCGCAGGTGCTGGAACTCTTCGACGAGATCCAGAAACGTCTCGGCATCGCGATCCTGTTCATCACCCACGATCTGCGTGTCGCAGCGCAGATCTGCGACGAGGTCGTGGTGATGCAGCACGGCCGCGTCGTCGAGCAAGGCCCGGCTGCCGAGGTGCTGACGCATCCGAAGGAGGCCTACACCAGGGCTCTGCTGGACGCCGCTCCGGGGCGCGACTGGGATTTTGCGAACTTCCGGCCGGTGTCGGAGGGCGTGGCGGCCACGGCGTAGCGACACTCACCGCTGTCATTCCGGGGCATCGCGAAGCGATGAGCTACGGTGCGCAATTGCGCACCTGAGAATCCATCGCGCCTCAGAGTCTGTCGTCGGATGGATTCCGGGCTCGCGCCCAAGCGGGCGCGCCCCGGAATGACGGCGGAGCAGCATTCCCAAAACAGCTTGACCCTATGCGCGGCGCGAGTGCGTCCCACCTTGCTCTCGCCGCAGGGCCAAGGCTAACGTCGCGCCCTCTTGATTGATTGGACCGAACTGAATGACACGCATCGCCGTCGGCGGCTTCCTGCACGAGACCAACACCTTCGCTCCCACCAAGGCGACCTTCGCCGACTTCCAGCATGGCGGCGGCTGGCCGGCGATGACTGAAGGCGCCGACGTGCTGAAGGTGATGCGGCGCATCAATGTCGGCCTTGCCGGCTTCGTCGACAGCGCCGAGGCCAACGGTTGGGAACTTGTTCCGACGATCGCCTGCGGCGCGAGCCCGTCGGCGCACGTCACCAGGGACGCCTTCGAGCGCATCGTGAAGGTGATGGTCGACGGCATCAAAGCTGCCGGCCCGCTCGATGCGGTCTATCTCGACCTGCACGGCGCGATGGTGACCGAGCATCTGGACGACGGCGAAGGCGAGATACTGGCGCGCGTGCGCCGCGTCATCGGCAAGGACGTTCCGCTGGTCACGAGCCTCGATCTGCACGCCAACGTCACGCCCGAAATGATCGCGCATGCCGACGCGCTGATCGCCTACCGCACCTACCCCCATGTCGACATGGCCGAGACCGGCCGCGCCTCTGCGCGACATCTCGCGCTGCTGCTCAAGTCCAAGCAGCGCTTTGCCAAATCGTTCCGGCAATTGCCGTTCCTGATCCCGATCAGCTGGCAATGCACCAACGACCAGCCGACCAAAGGCATCTACGAGAAGCTCGCCGTGCTGGAGAGCGATGCGGTTCCGACGCTGTCTTTTGCGCCGGGCTTTCCCGCCGCCGATTTCCGCGATTGCGGCCCCAGCGTGTTCGCCTATGGCAGGACGCAAGCGGATGCCGACCGCGCCGCCGACGCGATCGTCAAGCTGATCGAAAGCCATGAGGATGATTTCGACGGCAAGATCTGGTCGCCCGACGAGGGCGTGCGCCAGGCCATGGAACTTTCAAAGAGCGCGAGCAAGCCGATCATCATCGCCGACACCCAGGACAATCCCGGTGCCGGCGGCGATTCCGACACGACAGGCATGCTGCGCGCGCTGGTGCGCAACAAGGCGAGCGCCGCGACCGGGGCGATCTACGATCCGGTCTCGGCCAAGGCCGCGCATGATGCCGGCGTCGGTGCCACCGTGACGCTGTCGCTCGGCGGCAAGTCAGGCATCCCCGGCGACGAGCCCTATCGCGAGACCTTCGTGGTCGAAAAGCTGTCCGACGGCCGCTTCATCGCGCCGGGCCCTTACTATGGCGGCCGCGAGATGGAGATGGGTCCCTCGGCAGCCTTGCGCATCGGCGACGTCCGCGTCGTCGTCTCCTCGCACAAGGCGCAGCTCGCCGACCAGGCGATGTACCGCTATGTCGGCATCGAGCCGACCGAACAGAAGATTCTGGTCAACAAGAGCTCGGTGCACTTCCGCGCCGATTTCGAGCCGATCGCGGAAAAGCTGATGATCTGCGCCGCGCCCGGCGCGATGCCGGCCGACACCGCCACCCTGCCCTGGACGCGTTTGCGGCCGGGCATTCGCATCAAGCCGAACGGCCCCGTTTTCTCGCCTCCCTCAAGCTAACTGGACAGAACCCATGCCCACGATCGACCGCATCGACGGTTACGCCGACGAGCTCACCGCCATCCGCCGCGACCTGCACGCCCATCCCGAGATCGGATTCGAGGAAGTGCGCACCTCCGGCATCGTCGCCGACAAGCTGAAGAGCTGGGGCATCGAGGTGCATCGCGGTCTCGGCGGCACCGGCGTGATCGGCGTGATCAAGGGCAAGGGTTCGGGCAACAAGCGCATTGGCCTCCGCGCCGACATGGACGCGCTGCCGATGGAAGAGAACACCAATCTGAAGTGGAGCTCGAAAATCCCCGGCCGCTTCCACGGCTGCGGTCATGACGGCCACACCACCATGCTGCTCGGCACCGCGCGCTACCTCGCCGAGACCAAAAACTTCGACGGCACCGTCCACCTGATCTTCCAGCCGGCCGAGGAAGGCCTCGGCGGCGCCCGCGCGATGATCAAGGACGGGCTGTTCGAAAAATTCCCCTGCGACGAGCTGTACGGCCTGCACAACGCGCCCGACCTCAACCACGGCGAGATCGCGATCCTGCCGGGCCCGGCGATGGCCAGCGCCGACTTCTTCGACCTGCGCATCACCGGCTATGGCGCGCATGGCGCGATGCCCGAGCGCTCCAAGGACGCGGTGGTCATCGCGACCACGCTGGCGCAGGCGATCCAGACCATCGTCAGCCGCAATGTCGAGCCGCTGCAGGCCGCGGTGGTGTCGATCACCCAGATCCACGCGGGCTCCGCCTACAACGTCATTCCCGGCGACGCGCATCTTTGCGGCACCATCCGCACCTTTTCGAAGGAAGTTCGCACCCTGGTCAGCGAACGCATCCGCACCATCTGCGCAGGCATCGCAAGCGCCTACCAGTGTGTGATCGACGTCGACATCCGCGACACCTTCGGCGTTCTGGTCAACCAGGTCGAGCAGTCCAAGGTGGTCGAGGACGTCGCGCGCACCATCGTCGATCCCGCCAACGTGATCACCCGCGCCCAGCCCAAGATGGGCAGCGAGGATTTCGCCGACATGCTGGAGACCATTCCCGGCGCCTATTTCTGGGTCGGCCATGATGGCAACGTGCCCGTGCACAATCCCGGCTTTGTGCTCGACGACAAGATCCTGCCGATCGGCGCCAGCATGTTCGCCCGCATCATCGAAACGCGCATGCCGGTGGGCTAGCGATGCATAAGAAGAGCGTCGAAGATGCCGTCACCTCGCTGCACGATCTGTCCGCGGTCGATCTGATCGCAGGCTATCGCGCCAAGCAATTCTCGCCGAGCGAGGTGCTGGAGGATTTGCTCACGCATGTCGCTGCGTGGGAGCCGCATCTGAAGGCGCTCTATGCGTTCGATCCCGACGGCGCACGCGAGGCCGCCAAGGCCTCGACCGCGCGCTGGACCGGCGGCGAGCCGTCCGGCGCGCTCGACGGCGTGCCGGTCACGGTGAAGGACAACATCGCGACCAAGGGCGTGCCGGTGCCGCTGGGCGCTGCCAGCGTCAAGCTCGTGCCGGCCGAGAAGGATGCCCCGCCCGCCGCGCGCCTGCGCGAGGCCGGCGCGGTCATCTTCGCCAAGACCACCATGCCCGATTACGGCATGCTGTCGTCCGGACTCTCCAGTTTCCACGCACTCGCGCGCAATCCTTGGGATCTCTCGAAGAATCCCGGCGGCTCCAGCGCGGGCGCAGGCGCTGCGGCCGCGGCCGGCTACGGTCCGCTGCATCTCGGCACCGATATCGGCGGCTCGGTCCGCCTGCCCGCGGGCTGGTGCGGCCTCGTCGGGTTGAAGCCGAGCTTCGGCCGCGTGCCGATCGACCCCACCTATGTCGGCCGCGTCGCCGGTCCGATGACCCGCACAGTCGACGATTGCGCGCTGATGATGAGCGTGATCGCAAAGCCCGACCGGCGCGACGGCATGAGCCTGCCCGCCGAGCCGCTGAACTGGAAGGGAGCAGAGAAGTCTCCGCGCAAACTCCGCATCGGGTTGATGCTCGATCCCGGCTGCGGCCTGGCGCTGCAGAAACCAGTGCGCGAGGTCGCGGTGAAGGCGGCGAAAGCGTTCGAATCCGCGGGCAGCGTCGTGACCGAGGTCGACGGCATCCTCACCCGCGAGATGCTCGACGGCCTCGACAACTTTTGGCGCGCGCGGATGTGGGATGATCTGGCCAGGTTGACGCCGGCCGAGCAGGCGAAGGTGCTGCCTTATATCTTCAAATGGGGCGCATCCGGCGCAAAGCTGTCGGGCGTGGATGTCATCCGCGGCTTCAACCAGACCATGGCGATCCGCGCGGCGGCGTCGAAGCTTTTCTGCGAGCTCGATTACGTGATCTCCCCGACCGCACCGAACGTGAACTATCCGGCGGACTGGGCCTCGCCGACCAACGACCCCATGAAACCGTTCGAGCACATCGCCTATACCGTGCCATGGAATATGTCGGAGAACCCTGCCATCTCGATCAACGGCGGCTTCGACGCCAAGGGTTTTCCCATCGGCGTGCAGATCGTCGGCCGCCGCTTCGACGACATCGGCGTGCTCGGCATGGCCAAGGCTTTTGAGGGCCTACGCGGGCCGCAACGACCCTGGCCGAAGCCGCCGGCTAACTAATCGCACCGTCGTCATTCCGGGTTGCGCCCTCTTGGCGCAAGCCCGGAATCCATTCATCAGCACTACTGATGCCGAGAGATGGATTCCGGGCTCGCGCTTCGCGCGCCCCGGAATGACGTGGTAGAGAGACCGATAAAGAAACAAGGAAGGAAACCGCCATGGCGTATGAGACGATCAAATACGAGGTCGCCGAGCAGATTCTCACCATCACGCTGAATCGGCCCGACAAGCTCAACGCCTTCAACGCGCAGATGCAAGGAGAGCTGATCGACGCGTTCGACGCCGCCGACAAGGACGACAACGTCCGCGCCATTATCGTCACCGGCGCCGGCCGCGGTTTTTGCGCCGGCGCGGATCTGTCGTCCGGCGCCGACACGTTCGACCGCGACGCGCGGCGCGGCCCCGTCAAACGTTTCGCCGACGGCAAGGTGGACTACAGCGATCCGCAGGTGCGCGACGGCGGCGGCCAGGTGACCTTGCGCATCTTCAAGTGCCTCAAGCCCGTCATCGCCGCAGTGAACGGTCCTGCGGTCGGCATCGGCGTCACCATGCAGCTCGCGATGGACATCCGCATCGCTTCGGATGCCGCGCGGTTCGGCTTCGTGTTCTCCCAGCGCGGCATCGTGCCGGAGGCGGCCTCGAGCTGGTTCCTGCCGCGTATCGTCGGCATCTCGCAGGCGCTGGAATGGTGCTATTCGGGCCGCGTCTTCCCGGCGCAGGAGGCACTGGCGGGTCGTCTCGTCAGCAAGGTCGTCGCCCCTGACGATCTCCTGCCGACCGCCCGCGCGCTCGCCAAGGAATTCGCGGCGAAGACCGCACCGGTGTCGGTCGCGCTGATCCGCCAGATGATGTGGCGCATGATGGGCGCCGACGATCCCATGGAAGCCCACAAGGTCGACAGCCGCGGCATCTACGCCCGCGGCCGCTCCGACGACGTCAAGGAAGGTGTGGTGTCGTTCCTGGAAAAGCGCCCCGCGCAGTTCAAGAACAAGGTGTCCAGCGATATGCCGGACTATTTCCCGTGGTGGACGGAACGGGAGTACAAGTAACGCTCTCGTAGGGTGGGCAAAGCGAAGCGTGCCCACGCACTTTTCGCCATCGAGAGAGATGGTGGGCACGGCGCAAGAGCGCCTTTGCCCACCCTACGGCACTTTCACTCCATCACCAGCGCCACGCGCCCGATCGCCTTGCGGTCGAGCAGCAGCCGCATCGCCTTTGCAAACTCCTCCAGCGGCAACCGATGCGAGACGTTGGGGCGCAGCTTGCCCTCCTCCGCCCATTGCAGCAGCGCCTTCAGGCGCGCCTCTCCCAGCGCAGGGTTCTTTCGTACCGCCTCGCCAGCGCGCACGCCGAGCACGCTGGCGCCCTTGATCAGCAGGAGGTTGGTCTTGGCCGAGCCGATGCCGCCGGTGAAGCCGATCACCAGCAGCCGCGCGCCCCAGGCGATGCAGCGCATCGAGTCTTCAAAAACCTGACCGCCGACGGGATCGAACACGACGTCCGCGCCGCGACCGTCGGTGATGCGTTTAACGGCGTCGCGAAACGGCTCGCGGTCATAGCGGACGAGATGATCGGCGCCGCGGGCCTTGGCGATGGCGAGCTTCTCGTCGCTGGACGCCGTCGCGATCACGGTCGCGCCCAGCATCTTGCCGATCTCGACGGCCGCCAGTCCCGTGCCGCCGCCGGCGCCATGCACCAGCAGCACCTCTCCCGGCTCGATCCGCCCGCGATCGATCAGCGCATGATAGGCCGTGCCATGGCCGGCAAGATAAGTCGCAGCCTCGGCGTAGTCGAACGTCGACGGCTTAGGGGTGAGCTGCGACGGCGCGACGATGGCTTCGTCGGTGAATGCGCCGTGCCGCATCTTCACGATGACCTTGTCGCCAACAGAAACGCCCTTCGCCTCCGCACCCAATTCGGTCACGTCACCGGCAGCTTCCATGCCGGGCGTGAACGGCAGCTCCGGCTTGAGCTGATATTGGCCGGCGGCCATCAGCACATCAGGAAAATTCAGCCCGGCCGCGCGGATCGCGACCCGCACCTCGCCCGGCTTCAGAGCGCGCGACGGAAACTCTTCCAGCCGCAAGGTTTCGGGCTCGCCGAGCGAGTGGCAGACGACGGCGCGCACCATCAGGCCGCACTCGCCTTGCTGCGCTTGAGCGCCTCGCGGATCAGCGGCAGCCGGTCATTGCCGAAATACATGTCGGTCTTGTTGACGAAAATCGTCGGCGAGCCGAAGCCGCCGCGCGCGACGACCTCTTCCGTATTCGCCTTGAGCTGATCCTTGATCGCTTGCTCGGCGATGCCGGCGAAGAATTTCGGCTCGTCGATGCCGACCTTCCTGCAGATCTCGGCGAGCACGGAGTCCTGCGAGATATCTTTGTCCTCGCCCCAATAGGCCTCGAACACGGCGGTCGCGAACGGCACCATGTCCGCGGCCAGCCAGATGCAGCCGCGCATCGCCTTGACGCTGTTCACCGGAAACACCGTCGGGGGCATCTTGATCGCAAGGCCAGCCGACCGCGACCAGTCCTGAAGATCCTTCTTCATGTAGCGCGCCTTCAGCGGCACCGGCGTCTCGCGCTGCGCGTAGACGCTCGGATTGACCGTGTTGAAGATGCCGCCGACCAGGATCGGCCGCCAGACGATCTCGACGCCCAGCTCCTTGGCGAGCGGCCGGATGTTGTGGAAGGCGAGATAGGTCCAGGGGCTGGAGCAGTCGAAGAAGAACTCGATCATGGCGTTTCCTTTGCTCTCGTCATTCCGGGGCGCGCCCTCTTGGGCGCGAACACGGAAACCATTCGCTCCTGGCTCTACGGCCCGATGGATTCTCGGGTGCGCAATTGCGCACCATAGCTCGCGACTTCGTCGCGCCCCGGAATGACGGCGTGGCCGTCACTTCCTTCCCAACACTTCCTTAGCCCTTTGGCCGAACATGATCTTGCGTGATTCATCGTCGAACGGCTCTTTCACGAATTTTCCGATCGCAAGCCCCGCCTGCACCTGCGGCCTGGCGCGGACCTCGGCATACCAGCGTTTGACGTTCGGATAGTGGTCGAGCGTAAAGCCCTGCGCCTTGTGGGTCATGGTCCAGGGGAAGCAGGCGATGTCGGCAATGGAATAGTCGCCGGCGACATAGGCGCCGGTCTTCTCCAGCTGCCGATCGAGCACGCCGTAGAGCCGGGCCGCCTCGTCGCGGTAGCGCTCGATCGCATAGGGGATCTTCTCCGCCGCATAGAGCGCAAAATGCCCGTGCTGGCCGAGCATCGGCCCGAGGCCGGCCATCTGCCACATCACCCATTGAATTGTGGCGGAACGCCCGCGCAAGTCGGCGGCCAGGAAGCGGCCGGTCTTTTCCGCGAGATAAATCAGAATTGCGCCGGTCTCGAACACAGAGAACGGGCCGCCACCGTCGGCGGGTGCGTGATCGACGATCGCGGGGATGCGGTTGTTCGGGGAGATCGCCAGAAACTCGGGACTGAACTGCTCGCCGGCGCGGATGTCGACGGGCTTCACCTTATAGGGAAGTCCGAGCTCTTCCAGCATGATCGAGATTTTCCAGCCGTTCGGCGTCGGCGCGTAATGGAGATCGATCATGACCTTTCCCTCGGCATCCTTTGGCCTTCCCTGTCGATGCCGCCAGCTAAAATAACGACTTTTGTTGTTCTGTACCTCGACGTTAGGACATGGCAGGAAGGGGCGCAACACAACCTGCCGGGAGGGCCGCCATGCTGTTTCCAACCACGATCGCCGGCTCCTTGCCGAAGCCGGAATGGCTTGCCGAGCCCAATATGCTCTGGGCGCCCTGGAAGTCGCAGGGCGACGAGTTGCTCCGCGCCAAGCGCGACGCGACATTGATCTGGCTGAAGATCCAGGAGGACGCCGGAATCGACATCCTCACCGAGGGCGAGCAGGCCCGCCAGCATTTCGTGCACGGTTTTCTGGAGAAGATCGACGGCATCGATTTCGCGCACAAGGTCGAGATGGGCATCCGCAAGGACCGCTACAAGGCGATGGTGCCGCAGGTGGTCGCCCCGCTCCGGCTCAAGGGCCGCGTCCATGCCTTCGAGGCGCGCGCGGCGCGCACGCACACGAAGAGGAAGCTGAAGTTCACCCTGCCCGGCCCGATGACCATCATCGACACCATTGCCGATCGCTACTATGGCGATCGCGTCAAGATGGCGTTTGCCTTTGCCGAGTTGCTCAACGAGGAGGCCCGGGCGCTGCAGGCCGACGGCGTCGATCTCGTGCAGTTCGACGAGCCCGCCTTCAATGTCTACATGGACGAGGTCAACGATTGGGGCATCAAGGCGCTGGAGCGCGCTGCGCAGGGCCTCACCTGCGCCACCGCCGTGCACATCTGCTACGGCTACGGCATCAAGGCCAACACCGACTGGAAGGAAACGTTAGGCAGCCAATGGCGGCAGTATGAGCAGATCTTTCCGGCGATCGACGCCAGCCCGATCCAGCAGGTCGCGATCGAATGCCGCAATTCGAAAGTGCCGCTCGATCTGCTGGCGCTGCTCAAGAACAAGATCGTGCAGGCCGGCGTGATCGACGTTGCCAGCGACACCGTGGAGACCGCAGAGGATGTCGTGAGGGTGATCGACGCGGTGTCGAAATTCGTGCCCAAGAGCAACATCATCGCCACCACCAATTGCGGCATGGCCCCGATGCGGCGCGAGATCGCCGAAGCCAAGCTGATGGCGCTCGGCGCCGGCGCCGCGCTGGCGCGCGAGAGGCTGGGGTGATGGCGGTGATCCGCCGGCCGCCCTGCTAGTCCAGCGCGGTCGGATGCAGCGCCGGTTGATATCCGGCGCGCAACGCATGCAGTGTGGACGGGGGCGTCAGCAGCATTGGGCTGTCCAGCTCGGTCCTTGCGCGGGCATAGCCGGCTGGCGACCATAACAGCGCCCTTCCCTGCACCACCAGAAAGCTCTCCTCGCCCCGTTGAACCATCGCGCCGTCGGGCAATTCTGCCAGCGGCACCGGCACTGCGTGCAGGCGCTTGCGGCCATGATCCAGACGCTCGAGGTGGAGCTGGGCGTCCATCGCCTTCGCACTCACCTTGCTGACGCCATTCCCCGTCTCCCACGCCGCGCGGAAGCGGTTGGCATCCTCGCGCCGGCAGAAGAAGCAGGGTCGGTGACCGGCGGCGAAGGCGGTAGCTTCATCGAGGAAGAACAGCTCGGTCCAGCTTCTGCGCGCCATCACCGGGCGTCGCCAGCCGCGGAATTCGCACAGGCATGTGATCCAGGCCGGCGACGACCAGCGCTTCTTCAGGAGCGTCTTCGTCGCGGGATCGTGGATGATGCCGCGATTGCCGGTGAACGTGCCGCGATGCGGGGTGGCGATGATGTCGCCGAGCGGTGTGACGCGGTTTTGCAGGGGCATGGCCGTCTCTCCCCGTCATTGCGAGGAGCGAAGCGACGAAGCAATCCAGACTGCTTCTGCGGATACATCTCTGGATTGCTTCGCTTCGCTCGCAATGACGACGGCAGTCACGCCGCGCCGTCGCGCAGCGGCGGATGGTAGGACAGCGCGGTGTCCCAGGGGAAGAAGATCCAGGTGTCCTGCGAGACCTCCGTGATGAAGGTGTCAACCAGCGGGCGGCCCTTCGGCTTGGCGTAGACGGTGGCGAAATGCGCGTCGGGCAGCATCTCGCGCACCAGCTTGCCGGTCTTGCCGGTGTCGACGAGATCGTCGACGATCAACAGCCCCTTGCCAGTGCCACCACCAAGCTTCATGGCCTGTTCCGAAATACCCTTGAGAACCTGGAGGTCCCCCTGCTTGTCGTGGTCGTAGCTGGCGACGCAGACCGTATCGATGATGCGCACGCCGAGCTCGCGCGCCACGATCGCGGCCGGCACCAGGCCGCCGCGGGTGATCGCGATCACGGCGTGGAACGGGCCGACCTCGTTGAGCCGCCAGGTCAGCGCCCGACAGTCGCGGTGGAACTGGTCCCACGAGACCGGGAAGGCCCTGCCCGCCCGCTCCTGCGCACTCAGTTCCGGTGCTTCACCTGCCATTGTCGTCTCCTGCTTCGCCTGCCGGCAAATTCCCTGCTAACGAGTGATGTTCAATCCTGCCAGCATTTCCTTCACCGCGCTCATGGCTGCCGCGAGCTTGTCAGCATCGCGCGAGCGCACCACGAGGTTCGTATTCGGCTTCTGCTCTTCGTCCATGAAGGGGTAGCTGCCGATGATGGTGTCGGGATGGGCGGCGGCGATCGCGCGCAAGGGGCTGCCGATGTCGCCTTCCCGCGCATTGGCGCGGACCGATTCGGAGAGCATGCGCACGCCCGATTTCAGCTTGGGCGAGACGATGTCCATCATCGCCTGCATGATCGAGGGCACGCCGGCCATCACGATGACATTGCCGATCTTGAAGCCGGGCGCGAGGATGGTCGCGCTCTGGATCAGCTCGGCACCGTCGGGGATGCGGGCCATGCGCAACCGGGCCTCGTTGAGATCCTGCTCGCTCCAGCGCTCCTTGAAACGGGCGACCACCTCCGGATGGTGGTCGATGCCGACTCCGAACGCCTTGGCGACGCTGTCGGCGGTGATGTCGTCATGGGTCGGCCCGATGCCACCGGTGGTGAAGACGTAGGTGTAGCGATGCCGCAGTGCATCCAAGGCAGCGATGATATCGGACTCGTCATCGGAGACGACCCGGACCTCCTTCAGGTCGATGCCGATATTGGTCAGGTATTCGGCGATGAAGCCGATATTCTTGTCCTTGGTCCGGCCGGACAGGATTTCGTCCCCAATGACCAGAATGCCCGCCGTGACGATCTCGCTCATAACTTAAGTCCCTCACCTGTGGCGCCGACTTTGCCGAGGTAACGCGTTGAAGTCACGCGGTTTTGCTGTCGAAATAAGCAGTCCTCAGCCATTTTTTCAGGCAAGCCGCCGGCCATCCCCGACAAATGCTGCCAGTCCATGCTTATCGCGCTGGCCCGGCCCTTGCTACCACATGAAAGTCATGCACTCTTGCCGCATGGTCAGGACGTTGCGGCTTCACCAGGGCCTGGCGACCTGTCCATTGGCGCAACGCCTTGCGGAGAACAGTCGGCATCTATGGCAGTCGCGTTTGATGAAATGAATATTCCGGGCGGGGACCTTCGCCCCGCCTACCAGGAGCTGGCGCGCTGGCTCAAGGAGACGCCTCCCGAGGCGCTTGAATATCGCCGCCAGGAGGCCGAGCTGCTGTTCCGCCGCATCGGCATCACCTTCGCGGTCTATGGAGAGGCCGAATCCACCGAGCGCCTGATCCCCTTCGACGTGATCCCGCGGATCATGTCGGGCAAGGAATGGGCACTGCTGGAGAAGGGCCTGAAGCAGCGCGTGCGCGCGCTCAACATGTTCCTGCGCGACATCTATCATGGCCGCGACATCCTGCGCGCCGAGATCGTGCCCGACGATCTGATCTTCCAGAACCCGGTGTTCCGGCCCGAGATGAACGGCCAGCAGGTGCCGCACGACGTCTATGTGCACATCGCCGGCATCGACATCGTCCGGGTCGATGCCAACGACTTCATCGTGCTGGAGGACAATGCGCGCACGCCGTCCGGCGTGTCCTACATGCTGGAAAACCGCGAGATCATGATGCGGTTGTTTCCGGATCTGTTCGCCCGCCACAAGGTGGCGCCGGTCGAGCGCTATCCGGACGAGCTGCTCTCGGCGCTCCGCTCCGTCGCGCCGCTCAGCGCCTCGGGCGAGCCGACGGTCGCCCTGCTCACCCCCGGCGTCTACAACTCGGCCTATTACGAGCACTCCTTCCTCGCCGACAAGCTCGGCATCGAGCTGGTCGAGGGCCGCGATCTCATCGTCAAGAACAACGAAGTGTTCATGCGGACGACCGAGGGCGTGAAGCGGGTCGACGTGATCTATCGCCGCGTCGACGACGACTTCCTCGATCCCCTCACCTTCCGTCCCGATTCCGCGCTCGGCGTGCCCGGGCTGATGTCGGCCTATGCGGCCGGCAACATCACGCTCGCCAACGCCGTCGGCACCGGGATTGCCGACGACAAGGCGATCTACTCCTACATGCCGGACATCGTGAAATTCTATCTCGGCGAGGAGCCGATCCTGAAGAACGTGCCGACCTGGCGCTGCCGCGAGCCGAAGGACCTCGCCTATGTGCTGGATCATTTGAGCGAGCTCGTCGTCAAGGAGGTGCACGGCTCCGGCGGCTACGGCATGCTGATCGGGCCCGCCGCGACGAAGGCGACGATCGAAGCGTTCCGCGAGAAGCTCAAGCGCGAGCCCGAAGGTTTCATCGCGCAGCCGACGCTGGCGCTCTCGACCTGCCCGACTTGCACCGCAAGCGGCCTCGCCCCGCGCCACGTCGATTTGCGCCCCTTCGTGCTCACCGGCAGCAAGAGCACGACCATCGTGCCGGGCGGCCTGACACGCGTCGCGCTGAAGGAAGGCTCCCTGGTGGTGAATTCGAGCCAGGGCGGCGGCACCAAAGACACCTGGATCCTGGACGAGTAGTCAGATGCTGTCGCGTACCGCCGAAAACCTCTACTGGCTCGCCCGCTACGTCGAACGGGCCGAGTATCTCGCGCGCACCATCGATGCGACGCTGCGCGTCACCGCGCTTCCCGCCGCCTATATCGGCAAGACCAATGAATGGGACTCGGCGCTGCTCACCGCCGGCGTCGCTGCCAGCTTCTATCAGACCTACGAGGAAGCCAACGAGCACAACGTCGTCGACTACCTCTCGTTCTCCGTGGACAACCCATCCTCGATCAGGAACTGCATCGAGGCGGCGCGGCTGAACTCGCGCTCGGTCCGCACCGCGCTGACCAGCGAGATGTGGGACACCATCAACTCGGCCTGGATCGAGCTTCAGGCGGTCTGGAGCAAGGGCACCTCGACGCGCGAGGACCTCGCAAAATTCCTGCGCTTCGTGCAGGAGACCTCGCTGCGCTTCGACGGCTCGGCGTACCGGACCATGCTGCGCAACGACGCCTACTGGTTTTCGCGGATGGGCGTGCATCTGGAGCGCGCCGACAACACCGCGCGCATTCTCGACGTGAAGTATCACGTGCTGCTGCCCGAGGAGGAGCATGTCGGCGGCCCGCTCGATTTCTATCAGTGGAGCTCGATCCTGCGCTCGGTCTCGGCGCTGACGGCCTATCACTGGGTCTATCGCGAGACGCTGAAGCCGTGGCTGATCGCGGACCTGCTCATCCTCAACGACACGCTGCCGCGCTCGCTGGCCAGCTGCTACGGCAATCTCGTGCGCAACCTCGACCAGATCGGTGTCGCCTATGGCCGCCAGGGCCCGGCCCAGCGCCACGCCCGCGGCATCCGCAACCGGCTGGAACACAGCAATATGAACGACATTTTCCAGCATGGCGTGCATGAATTCATTCAGGAATTCATCACCGACAATTCCAGGCTGGGCGAAATCATCACGAAGCAGTATTTGATCTGATGTCACCCGGCTGACGACATGGGATACCGTCATGGCCGGGCTTGTCCCGGCCATCCACGTTCTTGCTTTCGCGCGACGAGGAAGAAAGTGGATCCCCGGGACAAGCCCGGGCACGACGAGCTTCTTTGCGGCGACAGTCGGGCCTAACCACTAACGACACGGTCCACCATGCGCCTGCGAATCCTGCACACCACGACCTATCGCTACGAGCCGGCGGCCACCAGCGTGATCCAGATCCTGCGCATGACGCCCGGCAGCCATGACGGGCAGTATGTGGCGGAATGGCAGATCGACGTCTCCACCGACACCAAGCTCGACACCCACGAGGACGCCTTCGGCAACGTCACCCATGTGCTGTCCTGCGGGCCTGTCGGCGACATCAAGATCACCGCAGAAGGCCTGATCGAGACCCACGACACCGGCGGCGTGCTGCGCGGGACCGACGAGCGTTTTCCGGCCGGCATGTTCTTGCGCGCCACCGATCTCACCTCGGTCAATCCGGCGATGATGGCGGTTGCGCGCCAGTTGCGCAGCGAGGCCGAGAGCGACACGCTCGGCTTCCTGCATACGCTGATGACCGAGATCGGCGATCACATGACCTTCGACGAGGACCCGACCAACAGCGGAACCTCGGCGGCGGAGGCGTTCACGCTCAAGCGCGGGGTCTGCCAGGACTACGCGCACATCTTCATTGCCTGCGCCCGCACCGGCGGCGTACCGGCGCGCTTCGTCTCCGGCCACTTCCTGCGCTCGGACGGCACGGTGCATCAGGACGCCGGCCATGCCTGGGCTGAAGCCTACGTTCCCGATCTCGGCTGGGTCGGATTCGATCCCGCCAACAGCATCTGCGCCACCGACGCCCATGTCCGCGTCGCGATCGGCCTCGACTATCTCGGCGCAGCCCCGGTGCGTGGCACCCGCTATGGCGGCGGCGCTGAGACGCTGGCCGTGGCCGTGAAGGTCGAGCAGGCCGGCCGCGGCGGGCCGTCGCAATCGCAATCCCAACGGCAGAGCTAGGCGCAGCCGTCCGAAGCATGGGTCGTGCTACACTCGCGGGGATCGAAGCTGCCCCCCGCGAGGTACCAATGGCCACTGTAAAGCTGCTTTCGGACGATGAACTCTCCACCGAAGCGCGCGCCGTCTTCGACGATATCCGCAAGGTGCGGAAGTCGGACTTCGTCAACAATTTCTGGCGCGCGTTGGCGCATGATCCGAAGACGCTGCGCAGGACGTGGGAGAGCATCAAGGAGGTGATGGCTCCCGGCGCACTCGATCCCAAGGTCAAGGAAATGCTTTATGTCGCGGTTTCCATCGCGCATGGCTGCAGCTACTGCATCCATTCGCACACCGCCGCTGCACGGGCCAAGGGCATGACGGAGGCCGAATATGCCGAGATGCTCGCCATCGTCGGCATGGCCGCGGAGACCAACCGGCTGGTCACGGCACTCGGCGTGCCGGTTGACGAGGCGTTTCTCGTGGATGCGGCGGATTGAGTGACAGAGCTAGCTGCCGCTCCCCGGAATGACGACCTTCCCATGGGAATCGGGGGTTGGACCGGCCTCCGAAATTGGCTAGTAATTCCGCGCAAACGCGTTCGGGGACTGGAAATGACCTATTGTTGCGGAATCCTGGTTCGGGACGGTCTGGTGATGATCGCCGACACCCGCACCAATGCCGGCCTCGACAACGTCTCGACCTTCCGCAAGCTGCACATCTTCTCGAAGCCCGGCGAGCGCATCATGGCGATCGCCAGCGCCGGCAACCTCGCCATCAGCCAGTCGGTGCTGTCCACGCTGACCGAAGGCCTGGAGGACCCCAACACGGGTGAGGTCGAGACGCTGATGAACGCGCCGACCATGTTCCAGGCCGCCCAGCGCATCGGCCGGGCGATCCGCGCCGTGCACGCCACCGAAGGTCCCGCGCTGAGATCCGAGGACGTCTCGTTCGACGTCTCGTTCCTGTTCGGCGGCCAGATCAAGGGCTCGCGCATGCGCCTGTTCATGATCTACACCGCCGGCAATTTCATCGAGTGCACCACCGATACGCCGTACTTGCAGATCGGCGAGCACAAATACGGCAAGCCCGTGCTCGACCGCGCCATGCATTACGACGTCGAGCTGTACGAGGCGCTGAAGACCGGCCTGATCTCGATGGATTCGACCATGCGCTCCAATCTCGGCGTCGGCCTGCCGATCGACGTGCTGGTGGTGCGCGCCGATGCCTGCGAGGCCGATCTCAACCATCGCATCGAGGCGGGCGAGCCCTATTTCCACGATCTGCGCTCGCGCTGGTCGGCGGCGCTGCGCGCGGCGCACCAGAACATTCCGCGGCCGCCCTACAAGAACGAAAAAGAACCCAAAACCTGACAGCATGAGAAAAGGCAGGAAACAATGAGCGAAGCAAAGAAGATCGCAGTGGTGACGGGCGCCGGCACCGGTGTCGGGCGCGCCGCGTCGCTGGCATTGATGAACACCGGCTTCACCGTGGTGCTGGTCGGCCGCCGGCTCGACATGCTCGAGGAGACGGCAAAGCTCGGCCCCGCCGGCAAAAGCCTGTGCGTCACCGCCGACATGACCAAGCCTGATTCGATCGCGGCACTGTTCGACAAGGTGAAGGCGACCTACGGCCGCCTCGACGTGCTCTTCAACAATGCCGGCATGGGCGCCCCCGCCGTCAACTTCGAGGATCTCGGCCTCGAGCAGTGGCAGGCGGTGGTGAACACCAACCTCACCGGGCCGTTCCTGTGTACCCAGCACGCCTTCCGCATCATGAAGGACCAGACCCCGCGCGGCGGCCGCATCATCAACAACGGCTCGATCTCGGCGCATGCGCCGCGGCCGTTCTCGGCGGCCTACACCTCGACCAAGCACGCCATCACCGGCCTGACCAAGGCCAGCAATCTCGACGGCCGCATGTACGACATCGCCGTCGGCCAGGTCGACATCGGCAACGCCGCGACCCCGATGACCGATCGCATGGTCAACGGCCCCGGCGTGCTGCAGCCTGACGGCACCACCAAGCACGAGCCGCGCATGGATGCGAAAGCGGTCGGCGATGCCGTGGCCTACATGGCCGGCCTGCCGCTCGATGCGAACGTGCTGACCATGACGGTCATGGCGACCAAGATGCCGTTCGTTGGACGGGGCTAAAGCTAAAATTGCGAAAACAACCCCATGCACAGTAGGGATCTCTTTGATTCCTCTGTGCTTTGTCCGAGACTTTCGGGGGGCATCCAGTCCCGTGCCCCGGACGCTGCGCGGCATGCAATGACGCGCTGCTGAGCCGGGGCCAATGCCTCCGCGATCTCGTGCTTGGCCTCCTGGGTCCCGGCTCAGCGGCGCGTCACTTCGTGCCGCACCGCGTCCGGGACACGAGACATTCCCCTACTCCAAGCTCTCCACCTGCCGCAGGCTCGGAAACAGCTTCATCCACAAAAGCGCCACCGCAACGGTGGCAACGCCGCCGAGCACGGCGGCCGGCATGGCGCCGAGCAGTGCGGCGGCCACTCCGCTTTCGAACTGGCCGAGCTGGTTCGAGGCGTTGATAAAGAGGAAGTTCACCGCGCCGACCCGGCCGCGCATCTCGTCGGGTGTGGACAGCTGCACCAGCGAGAAGCGGATCACGACGCTGATCGTGTCGGCAGCACCGAGCACGGCGAGCGCGAGCACCGACAGCCACATCCAGGAGGACAGCGCGAATACGATGGTGGCGAGGCCGAACACGATCACGGCCTGGAACATGCGCAGGCCCACGTGCCTCGAGATGGCGTGACGTGCCAGCACCATGGTCATCAGGAGCGCACCGACCGCCGGCGCGGCACGGAGCACGCCGAGCCCGACCGGACCGGTCTGCAGGATGTCGCGGGCATAGATCGGCAGCAGCGCGGTGACGCCGCCGAACAGCACCGCGAACAGGTCCAGCGAGATGGTGCCAAGGATCGCCGGATTGCTGCGAATGAAGCGAACGCCGGCAAAGATGTTGTCCGAGTCCATCCCCTGCTTCGCGATCGCCTGCGGACGCGGCCGGATGAAGCCGGTCAGGATCATGCCGAAGATCCAGAACAGCACCATCATGGCATAGGCAAGATGCGGGGCGACCGCATAGGCGAAGCCGCCGAGCGCCGGGCCGGTGATGGTCGCGACCTGCGCCGCCCCGCTGGAGACTGCGGTGGCACGCTGAAGCGAGCCCTGCGGCGCGATCAGCGGCAGCAGCGCCGCCGTGGTCGGGCTCTCGAACGCGCCGGCAATGCCGAGCACGAAGGTCGCGATGAAGATCTGGACTTCGCCGACCGCGCCGAGATAGGTGATGATTGCGAGATAGAGCGCGGTCGCCGCTTCAACGAGCTGGCAGAGCTGGACCACCCGCTTGCGCTCATAGCGGTCGGCGGCGTGGCCGGCGACGAACACCAGGAGCGCGGTGGGCAGGAACTGCACGAGGCCGACCATGCCGAGGTCGAAGGCCGAGCCGGTGAGATCGTAGATCTGCCAGCCGATCGCGACCGCCGCGATCTGGCTGGAAAAGCGCGACAGGCTGCGCGAGAGCAGGAAGAACAGGAACGCGCGATGGGCGAGGAGCGCGCGGGCGCTGACCGGCGGATGTCCGGAATTTAGCTGCTCTGGCATCGCCTTTTGGGTCACCCTCGGACCGCTCTCCCCCTCACTGTCGAAGGCCCCCGCGTGGCCGAGGTGGCCCCGCTTGTCAACAGTGGGCCGCTTCTGGCGGCTGCCGGCATTGCCTTTGCAGCGCCGGCCCGGCCATAATCATTGAGGGTTTGGGGACATCATGCTGCGTTTGCAATCGGCACTCGGCATTTTCGCATTGCTGTTGATCGCCTTCGCATTGGCGGAGAATCGGCGCGCCGTGTCGCTGCGGCAGGCGGCGATCGGCCTCGTCGCCACGTTCGTCACCGCGATCGTGCTCCTGAAGCTGCCGGTCGTCGCGCACGCCTTCGGCGCCATCAACGATGCGGTCGGCGCGATCTCCGCGGCCTCGCGCGCCGGCTCCGCCTTCGTGTTCGGCTATGTCGGCGGCGGCGCCCTGCCCTTCGACCTCAAGGTGCCTGGCGCCGATTTCATCCTGGCGTTCCAGGCGCTGCCGATCGTGCTGGTCATGAGCGTGCTGACGACGCTGCTGTTCTATTGGCGCGTGCTGCCGCCGATCGTGCGCGGCATGGCCTGGCTGCTGGAGCGGACGCTCGGCGTCGGCGGCGCGGTGGGCCTCTCGACCGCCGCCAATATCTTTCTCGGCATGGTCGAGGCGCCGCTGTTCGTGCGGCCGTATCTGAAGCAGATGACCCGCAGCGAATTGTTCCTGGTGATGACCGGCGGCATGGCCGGCATCGCCGGCACCGTGCTGGTGCTCTATGCGACGCTCCTTGCTCCTCTCATTCCCGACGCGGCCGCGCACTTCGTCATCGCCTCCGTGCTGGGCGCGCCGGCCGCGATCCTCGTCAGCCTGATCATGGTGCCTGAAACCTCCAACACGCGTACCGGCGGCACGCTCGAAGATCCGGAGATGGAAGTCTCCAGCACGATGGATGCGATCGTGAAAGGCACCAGCGCGGGGATCGAGCTGCTGATCAATATCGTCGCCATGCTGCTGGTGCTGGTGGCGCTGGTCTATCTCGTCAACGCCATGCTCGGCCTGCTGCCGAATGTTGGCGGCGCCGCGATCTCGTTGCAGCGCCTGCTCGGTCTCGTGATGGCGCCGGTGTGCTGGCTGATGGGGCTGCCATGGGATCAGGCGGTGACGGCCGGCAGCCTGATGGGCACCAAGACCGTGCTCAACGAATTGATCGCCTATGTCGACTTTGCGAAGCTGCCGGGCGATGCGCTCGACCCGCGCTCGCGACTGATCATGCTCTACGCGATGTGCGGCTTCGCCAATTTCGCCAGCCTCGGCATCATGATCGGCGGCTTGGGCGTGATGGCGCCGGAGCGGCGCGAGGAGATCAACGCGCTGGGATTGAAGTCGATCGTATCAGGAACGCTGACGACGTGCTTGATGGGGGCGGTGGTGGGGGTCATCACGTGACCCGTGGTGATGCCGTAGCCTGGTCAACTGCACAATTTCGACTTCTGCAAGATGCGGCGCACCTCGGCCAGCTTGGCACGGCAGGGCTCGACCGCCATGGCCTTCGCCTCGCTCGTTCGTCCCTGCGCCCACAGCAACACCGCCATCAAGCCCTGCGCCCCGGAGCGCACCGGCCCACCCGCCACATCTGAAGCGGCGAGCGACAGGGCGGTTCGCGCTTCCGTCTCGGCGGCACTGAGGTTGGCTTGTTCCAGGAAGAAGACCGCACGGAACACGTGGGCCCGCGCGTCTTTTGGGTAGCGGGTGACGAGATCGAACGACCGGCTGACCATCTCGTCAGCCTTCGTCGGCACTTCCGACGTGCGGATATAGTGCACGGCATCGGCCATGTAGGACGAATAATGAACGGCGGCGAAGCCGGCGCAAATCAGAGATCCGAGGGATGCTGCAAGCAACGTCATGCCGGCGCTCCGCGGCAGGCTGTCATAGGACCAGAAGGCGAGCCACGGCGTGATCGCAAGCGCGGCACCGGCCACCGCACCGCCTGCATGGGCATAATAGTTGACATTGCCCGAGGCGCCGAAGGCCAGCGGCAGCAGTGCGGGAACACCGAAGAAGAGCGACGTCTTCAGTCTCGATATGGTTTGATCGGCGTCCGCTTCGGGCTCGAAGCTCGCGACGAACAGCGCGGCGATGAGCCCGGTGATGGCGCCGGACGCGCCCACGCCCACCGTGCCGGGGCCATTGCCCAGCAGAGAGCCGACCTCGCCCGCCACTGCACTGGCGACGAAGATCAGCGCAAACCAGCCACGGCCGATCAGAGACTCCAGCCTGACGCCGACGATGAACAACCCAATGCAGTTGCTGACGAGGTGCCACCCGCTGCCGTGCAGCAGCGGCGCAAGGCCAATCCTCCACCACTCTCCTCGTCCGACAACGAGATCGTAGCCCGACGCGCCCTGGGCGATCAGCGAGCGGACGTCGAGGTCACCATCCCGCGCAACGTCGATGGCCAGACTGCGTTGCAGAGCGAAGATCAAAAGCAGACCGAAAATCAGGCCAATGGTGAGGAAAGGGATATCGGCCAGAAGCCTGTTATCGCCAAAAAGCGTCCCTTCGCTGGGCAAGGGCCGAGCGGGGTCGCGCACGATCTCCCGCACGGTCGGCGCGGCGACGGGTTGAAACGACGCTCTTGACGGCGGCGCCGTAACGCCGCGTCGGCCAAAAGTGTTGGTCGCCATGAAAGCACTCCCGCGTTTTCACATCCTTGAGTTGCCGCGAGAGGTATTTTCGATTGGTTAGCGCCCGCCCTGCAGGTCAGCTGAAACCATCCGACTGGTAATTGCCCGGTTTCCCAGATCGCGTGCTTTTTAGCGATCGTGACGGGAACGCTGACGACGTGCTTGATGGCGGTGTGGGGGCTGGAGTCGCGACGGTCCTGCAGCCCGGATGGAATGCAGCGCAATCCGGGCTACGTACCCATCACAGCAATGACGTAGGAGAGAGATCGGCCTACGCCTTCAATTCCACCGTCCTGAACTCCGCCGGCAGGATCACCTCCAGCAGTTCGACGTCATCCGAATAATCCAGGATCATGTGCTTGATCTTCGGCGGCTGGGTCCAGGCGCTGCCTTCTTTCATCAACGTCTCGCCCTGCCCGTCCATATAAGTCTTCACCCAGCCCTTGAGCACGTAGACCATCTGGAAGTCGACGTCGTGAAAATGCAGCTTTGACACCTCAGCCGGATCGCAAGGACCTTGCAGCCGGATCACGTGCGCTTGCGCGAGGCCATGGCTAGCGTCGGCGATGCCGAGGTCGCGGTATTTCGCGTAAGCGCGCAGGCCATCGGCCTTGAAGTCTTCCTTGCGGTGATGGCTGATCGCGATGCGCTGCCTGGGACGTGCGGGCTTCTTCGGTACGGCAGTGCGAGCCTTTGCCTTCACCGCCTTGCGTGCCGAGGATCGCGCCGCCGCTTTGGCGCCGCTCCGCTTCTTCACTGCGGTCTTCGTTGCGGGTCTTGATGCCTTTTGCTTGACCATTGTCTGCCTCCCTGATCTGAGCGCGCCCGCCGGACGGGTACAACCCGAGCACAGATTATCCAGTCTTGGATGAGGCGGCAATTGCCGGGCGCAAGGCTAGCGGCTCGATGACCCGATCGGTCGTAGCTTGTCCCAAGCTGTCGTGGCGAACGGCCGTCGTCTCGTATTCGTCCTCCCGCTGAATTAATCTCGAAGAGAGATTCTGGGGGATTGAAGCCATGGGCAACAGCGTAGGTCAGCGTGCATTTCAAAATGCCCGGCTTCAGAAACGGCAAAAGGCCGAAGTGCTGCCGTTGCTCGGGCATGCGCTCCAGCTACACAAGATCGGGCTTCTCGCCGAGGCCCAGGCTGCCTATCGGCAACTCCTGCAGCTCGCGCCCAACCAATTCATGGCGCTGCACATGCTCGGTGCTTTGGAGTCCGACGCCAAGAATTTTCAGCAAGCCGAAATCCTGCTGAGCCGGGCGGTCGCCGTGGATCCGCAATCTGCCGATGCTCATATGAGGCTGGGCGTCGCGCTCAACGGGCTGCGGCGTCACGACGAGGCCTGCGCGAGCTATCGAAAGGCCCTCGCCTTGCGGCCCAACCACGCCGCAACCCTCTCCAATCTCGGTAACGCGAGCGTGGCCCTCGATCTTCACGAGGAGGCGCTTCACAGCTACGACAAGGCGATCGCACTCGACGCAAGCCTTGCCGAAGCCCACAACGGCCGGGGTTGGGCGCTGTGCCGTCAACGCAATTATGACGAGGCCGTCGCAAGCTTGAACCGCGCGCTGTCGATCAAGCCCGACTATGCCGCGGCGCTGGCGAACCGTGCCACGGCTTTACGGGAACTTCAGCGATTTGACGAAGCGCTGGCAGACGGCAATCAGGCAATTGCGCTGGCACCCGACGACGCGAATGGGTGGCTCGCGCGGGCCAGTGTCCTGCTCCAGATCCAGCAAATTGCCCACGCATCCCACGACTGCCAGCAGGCGCTGGCGATCGATCCCGATTCCATTCAAGCTCACCTGGTGCTGGGTCTTTGCCTCGCCGGACTTGGCCGGGTCGACGAAGCCCTCGCCAGTTTCGACAGAGCCCTCGACATCCAGCCTGACCTGCAGAGCGCGATCTCCAACAAGATATTCACGCTCGATTTTGCGGGGGACGCCACCGTTGAACGGCATCAGCAGGCGCGTCAGGTGTGGTGGGAGCGTGTCGGCGCGAAAATCGCTTCAGGCGCGGCGGGCCCGCATGACAACAACCGCGATCCGGACCGCCGTCTGGTGCTCGGCTATGTCTCGTCGGATTTCAACGCGCATTCGGCTGCGTTGATTTTCAAGCCGGTGCTCCAACACCATGACCGGGCACAGTTCGAGGTCGTGTGCTACGCTTGTTCGTCGAAAGTGGATGCGACGACCGGTGAATTTCAGGGGATCGCCGATCGCTGGCGCGACGCCTCGCAATGGACCGAAGATCGCCTCACCGCCGAGATCCGCGCCGACGGCATCGACATCCTGATCGATCTGTCCGGCCATACCAGAGGCAACCGCCTCGGCGTGTTTGCGCGCAAGCCTGCACCGATCCAGGTGCACGGCTGGGGTCACGGCACTGGCACCGGGCTGCCGACGATCGATTATCTGTTCTCGGACCCGGTCGCGATTCCCTTCGAGGTTCGGCATCTGTTTGCGGAGACCGTTGTCGACCTGCCGTGCTTCGTGACGCTGGCCTCGCTGCCGACCGAGATTCCGCGGGCACCTACGCCGGCGATCTCGAACGGCTTCGTCACCTTCGGCGTCTTCAACCGCATCAGCAAGATTTCGGACGAGGCGGCGCAAGTCTGGTCCAGGATTCTCGAGCGGGTGCCGGGCTCGCGACTGCTGATCAAGGATGTTGCGCTGGACGACCAGCTGGTCCGCGAAAATTTGCTGGCGCGGTTCGAGGCTTGCGGATTGCCGGCCGAACGCGTCGATCTGCTCGGCGCCACCTTGCGAAGCGAACATCTGGCATCGTTCAATCGCGTCGATATCTGCCTCGACCCGTTCCCGCAGAACGGCGGCGTCAGCACGTGGGAAGCCTTGCAGATGGGCGTGCCGGTGGTGGCGAAGCTCGGCAACAGCCTGCCCAGCCGTGCTGCCGGCTCCATCCTCACCGCTCTCGGCTTGCCGGACTGGGTCACGGACAGCCATGAGGCGTATATCGAAATCGCAACGAGCCGAGGTTCTGAGATCAGCGAGCTCGACAGGTTGCGCCGCGAGCTGCCCGACAAGATCCGGGCCGCAGCCGCCAGCAACCCCGTCTCATACGGGCGAGCGGTCGACGAGGCCTATCGCGCGATGTGGAGACGCTATTGCAGCGAGGGCGCCTGATCGCCCCTCAGGCGATCCCGGGAATAGTGCGTTCGTCCGACGAGCTGCAAGGGAGATATCGGTAGGGTTGGCAAAACGACTGGTCCGCCATAGCTCGAAGAGCGACGGCGGAAGCGTGCCTACCTTCCGCGCGCGATCATGGAGAGATGGTGGGCACGGCGCTTAAGCGCCTTGGCCCACCCTACGAGACCGATATTCGTCTCAATGCAGCCGGAACACGCCATCCACGGCGCGCAGCTCGGCCGGCTTGATCAGCTTGGAGTGCGCGACGGTGACCGAATGGAGGGGACCGTCCAGCTTTTCCTGCCAGAAGGCCAGGAAATCCTTCAGCGCCGGGAATTTCGGAAACATGTCGTAGTTCTGCCAGACGTAGGTCTGGAGCAGCGAGGGATGATCCGGCATCCGGTAGAGGATTTGTGCCGTCGTCAGCCCGTAACCTAAAAGCTGTTTCCGAAAGTCCTCGGAAACGCCCCCACTCCGCACGCCCATGCCAACCTCCTTTGCAGGAGCGCATTCAAGGGGCGGCCTGGTCGGTGTGCGCCTTACGAGCCACCCGGTACTGATGCGCTCACATGAGAGAAATGTGACGCAAACTGACAACCCATCTCAAGCCCAAAAGTTTAACAAGCTGTTGAAATTCAATGCGTTAGCAGCAGATGGATCACCGTGCTAATACGGCTCGGCCTCGGTTAACGATGGAAAAGAGATTCTGGCAGTCCGCGCTTCCGGGTGCTGATTTTTCTGCTAGAAGCCCTTGCTCCCGCAAAATTCCTGTCCTATTTCAGCCTCGCCTGTGCTAGCACTCGCGGGCACAGATTGCTAACAGACGAAAATCATCAACTCGTGCAAATGCTTAGGAGAGCTGCATGAAATTCCGTCCGCTTCACGACCGCGTCGTGGTCAAGCGCATCGACGCAGAAGAGAAGACCGCCGGCGGCATCATCATCCCCGACACTGCCAAGGAAAAGCCCTCCCAGGGCGAAGTCGTCGCCGTCGGCCCCGGTGGCCGCGACGAAGCCGGCAAGCTGATCCCGATCGACCTCAAGGTCGGCGACCGCGTGCTGTTCGGCAAGTGGTCCGGCACTGAAGTCAAGATCGACGGCGTCGATCTCTTGATCATGAAGGAAAGCGACATCATGGGCGTCCTCGACGTCCCCGCTTCCAAGAAGAAGGCGGCCTAAGAGCCCCTCTCTCCCTCCAGTCAACCTCAAGGAAAATTCCAGATGGCAGCCAAAGAAGTCAAATTCTCGGTTGAAGCGCGCGACAAGATGCTGCGCGGCGTCGACATCCTCGCCAACGCGGTAAAGGTCACGCTCGGTCCGAAGGGCCGCAACGTCGTGCTCGACAAGTCGTTCGGCGCTCCCCGCATCACCAAGGACGGCGTCACCGTCGCCAAGGAGATCGAGCTCGAGGACAAGTTCGAGAACATGGGCGCCCAGATGGTGCGCGAAGTCGCCTCCAAGTCCGCTGACGCGGCCGGCGACGGCACCACCACCGCCACCGTGCTGGCCCAGGCGATCGTGCGCGAAGGCGCCAAGTCGGTTGCCGCCGGCATGAACCCGATGGACCTCAAGCGCGGTATCGACCTCGCGGTCGAGGCCGTCGTTGCAGACCTCCAGAAGAACTCCAAGAAGGTCACCTCGAACGACGAGATCGCCCAGGTCGGCACCATCTCGGCCAACGGCGACCAGGAGATCGGCAAGTTCCTCTCCGACGCCATGAAGAAGGTCGGCAACGAGGGTGTCATCACCGTCGAGGAAGCCAAGTCGCTCGAGACCGAGCTCGACGTCGTCGAGGGCATGCAGTTCGACCGCGGCTACATCTCGCCCTACTTCGTCACCAACGCCGACAAGATGCGCGTTGAGATGGACGACGCCTACATCCTCATCAACGAGAAGAAGCTCTCCTCGCTGAACGAGCTGCTGCCGCTGCTCGAGGCCGTGGTGCAGACCGGCAAGCCGCTGGTCATCGTCGCCGAGGACGTCGAAGGCGAAGCCCTCGCGACCCTGGTCGTGAACCGCCTGCGCGGCGGCCTGAAGGTCGCGGCCGTCAAGGCTCCGGGCTTCGGCGATCGCCGCAAGGCC
>NZ_LBJA01000036.1:0-265765 GCF_028128695.1 Bradyrhizobium sp. CCBAU 25360 | reverse complement strand
CCGTGGCTGCCGCACCTCCGGCTGCGGCCCCGCCTCCACCGCCCGCACCGGCCCCTGCCCCCGTTCAGGCCGCCGCCGTCGCTCCACCAGCTCCTGCGACCGCGCCTACGCGCGATCTCAATTCACCGCTCGGCGTCTGGCTCACCGAGGAGAAGGAAGGCAAGGTCCGCATCGAGCAATGCGGCACCAATCTGTGTGGCTATTCAGTCGACGGCAAATCGAACCAGAATGGCGAGCAGGTTCTGATCAACATGAAGCCCAGCAAGGACCAGAAATGGTCCGGCCGCATCCTCGATCCGAACTCCGGCTCGACCTACGATTCGACGATCGCGATGAAGGGCACCGACCGCCTGCGCGTGCAGGGCTGCGCCTTCGGCGGCATGTTCTGCGGCGGCCAGACCTGGACGCGCGTGAATTGAGCGGCTGATAGCACGTGAGCCAACATGGCGCAGCCAGGCTGACGCTTTTTCGCTCCACAACCTGCAATCGATGATCCGACTGCCGGGATAGTCGTCGCTATCCCCGCCGGGACCTCGTGCGTACGACCGCTCGATTCAAATGCCCCCACTGTGAACCATTTCATACTCTGCCCGCCATCGTTGCTTCTAGTCTGGATTGATAGCCAGACTATTTGCGACCTGATTACCGCGCAGTCGGCGCCGTTTCGCCGAGATTGAGTAGACCGAAAAGAACCATTTGCCGATCTTCTTTCGGCGCCGATAGTTGCGTAAGCGAGCGAGGTTGTTATGGAGGAACTCCGTGCGACGCCATCGCTAGTCTCAGGTGACTGGGGCCCCGGCTTGTTGATGTCGGAGGAAAGCATACGACGCCATGTGATCGGCGCGCTCCGTAGTCGGCAGACAAGCTTGACGACCGCGCTGCAGCCTCTGGTCGACGAGCAAATGCGGATGCTCGTTTCGGAGTTCGGTTTCGACGCTCAGACCGTGGGCAAGATCCTGCAATCGCAAAATGCCATGCTGAGCGTATTGTCGGATCGGTATGACGCGCTCGATGAAGCCGCACATTACAGCGAGCTTCCCTTCGTCGAACTGGCGAACGACGGCCGCATCGTCTATTCGAACGCGGCATTCGACAAGCTCATTCCCGGCAGGCGCGGCGCTGCTTTCTCCGGGTTGTTTGGATCCCGTGCAGCCGATGTGTGCATGGCCCTCCGGGCAAATCACAACACGAGTTTGCGCGCAGACATCCAGACCGACGAAGCGGTTCGTCAGGTCAGAGTCGAGATCGGCCCGCTGCGCGACGAAGACGGAAAGCCGGGCAATTACGCACTTCTTCTCGACCAGAGCGCTGAACAGAGCCGCCTCGATGCCTTGCAGGATGGCGTGCTCCGCACCGACCTGACAGGCAAGATCCGGTTCGCAAACGAGCGCGCGGTGCAGGTTCTGGGCTTCTCGGAATCAGAGCTCAAGGAGATGTCGCTCTCCCTCGTATTCGGACCCGAGGACGAGGGAACGACGAATCCGTTCGCCGAATGGATCACCAAGGAGACGGGCTTCTCGAGTTTCGTCAGGCTCCGCCCAAAAGACGGTCGTTCTGTCCTGGCAAGGGTCAGCGGAACGCCCTACATGGAAGCACCGAACAGCTCGGCCGGGTTATTGGTGCTGTTCGCCCCTCTTGCCGAAGATCGCGCCCGTCGCGAGCTCAAGACGATTTTGGCCGAGCACGCTGATCCGCAGAAGATCATCGAGGCAACGCTTCAGGTCATCGGCAAAGTCATCCCATTCGAAATGAGCACGTTCGGGGTCTACAACGATCTCAGCGATTACTGGCGAGCGGTCACTGTCTTTCCAAGACCTGGCTGGGAGTGGAGCACGCGTTGGTTCAAGGTGCCGCCCGGCGTGATCGATTGGCTCGAGCAGGGCAAGACGTGGGACAACAATTTGGCCGCGTTCGTCGAGCGCCTCAATCCGGAGGAAATGGACAACCCGGTGAGCAAGGCCATCATCGCCGACGAATTCGAGTCGATGCTCGTATTGCCGATCCGCAAAGCCGGAGGCCGGTTTGGAAGCTCACTGGCTCTGCTGTCCCGCAAGCACAAATACTCCGCCTCGGATCTGCGCACGCTGCAAAATCTCGGCGTCGAGGAGATATTGCAGGCCGCAGACGCCGCCATGGAACATGCCCAGGCACGCGCCTTGCGCAAACTCAAGGACGATTTGAACAAGGCTGCGAGCGCACGCGCCATCGCTGAACTGCTCGCCACAGGCACCACGAAATGTCTGGGCTGGGAGTATGTCGGCGTATTCCGGGTCGATCGCCGCCGCAGCAAGTTCGTGCTGGTCGCCGAGCACGTCAAGAACGACCGGAACCTGCTCGTGAAAGCAGCTGACCGCAAGGCCGAATATACCCAGGAGCTGTCCAGCGGCATGCTCGGCAGCTGCCTGGCCGAGCGGAGCATTCTGGTTGTTCCTGACATCAGCGACCCCGAGCAGAACTACGGCTTCATCAAAACCGCACCCGATCAGCGATCCGCCATGACAGTTCCCCTGTTCGTGAATGGCAAGATCGAACTGATTCTGGACATGGAGTCATCGGAGCTCAACGCGTTCCGTGGGCCTGATCAGGACGCGGCAAGTGGCCTCGCCGCTGACTGCGAACAGATCTTTGCGGCTCGCTGGCACGAAGCGATCGAGCACGCGCTCATGGATAGAATCGAGCAGGCGGCCGTCATCGTGGACGCCGTCGGCACGATCTGCCACATGAATGGTGCAGCGGAGAACATCTTCGGCCGGGCGCGTGACAAGAAGCTCTCGTCATTTGGCGCCCGGAACGAAGATTCCATGCAACTGTCGGAATGCGGGATCCAGCACCGCCTTCACATCCACCTGACGATCGGCGACGCACCGCGCACCGAGCTGACGACTCTCGCAAATCGCGAGCCGTTGAATGACGACTATGGTCATCAACTCTGGCTGTTCACCAGCCTTGCCGACCAAAGCCGGGAGAGCGACTGGGGTTATCTGGAAGAGACCGTCACCGCCGTCGCACGCGAGACCCGCGCCCCACTGTTGATGGCCGATGGCCTGCTGCGCGGCGCCGCATCGCTCCTGAGCAAACCAGAGCTCATGAGAAATTGCGCCGAGTTGCTCGAGCAGGCCGCCAACCACCTGCTGAGGGCCGACCTGACTTTCGAACGTCTGTCCGATCGTCTGACCGTTCAGCAGACGCCGCAGGAAGCCCCCGAGCAATTCGACGTATTGGAAGTGCTCTATCACGAGGTCGAAGGCCTTCCCGTCGAGGATCGTGACGCAATCCACGTCGTCGACGAGATTGCGATGCGTCGTCCGGTGCTTGTCAAGGGATGGACGAAGAGGTTGAGCTTTGCGTTTCGCTCTGCGCTCAGCTCCCTCCTGTTGTTGCGCATCACGCCGAACGACAGGTTGACCGTGACGATCGCGGAACGGCCGCCGCATCGTCTCTCGGTGTCCATGCGCTTACCCGCGACAATTGCCGACGCTCTGACACCGTCGGCGACGGACCCGATCGAGCAGAGCCAGCACCGGGCACGGCAGATGGCCAGCGTCGCGGTCGAGGCTATTCGCAAGGCTGCCGAGCAGCACGACGGCGATCTGATCGAGCTGGACGGCGCGGGATTCGAGTTCAACCTGCCATTGTGCGTGCAGGAGGCACCGGTATGACAGCAAAGATTGCCATAGCCACCGCCGAACCAAACATGTTCGAAACGCTACGGGGACATCTGCTCGCGGCAGGAGTGGCCCTGGAGGACTTGTACGACAAGCCTTTGATGACCCCGGACCAGACCAGCGAGTGGCTCATCGCGAATGAGACTGAATTGCTCGTGCTCGACGCCCGGTTGCCGACTGATCCCAGCGCCGTTTACGACACACGTACGACACTCGGCGCGAAGCACGTGCTCAACACCGTCGTCCTGGCCCAGGACCCCCACACCTCCGTGCTGGTCATCGCGCCTTCGTTCGGAACCTGCGCGGACCTGGAGGAAGAGTGCAGAGCAGCAGGCAACGCCCTAATCCTGCCGATGGACGCGCTGCAGCTGCACCGGCATCGGATCTTGCGCCCGTTCATTGCGATTCTCACCGGGCATCCCGACGAGACGAATGCGATTCCGGGCGCGTTCCGCGTGATCGAGATCGAAATCCATAGCGCCAAGGTGGAATGCCGGCTCGGAACGGGTGAAGACGGCTCTCCTATGCTTCGCTGGAACACCATCAGCGATCTCGATGACCTCAAATCTGCCGCTCAGACTTATGCGCGCGATGAGATGCCGCTGAACAACTGGCTCGGCCAAACGCGGGACATCGGAACACGCTTGTTCAAGAGCTTCGTTGTCAAAGCGATCGGCGAACATCTGTTCTCGCAGATCGAGAAGTCCGCGGGCGGATTGGTGGGACTGTCGTTCCGGTTCGTCATCAGCGACGCAGGCTTTTATCCGGTGCCCTTCGAGGCGAGTGTACGTTATCTCTCGGAGGAAAATGGGCCATTCGTACTTCTATACGCGCCGATTGTCCGGCGCATCCCGTCCTTTGTCCGCGGAAGGGCCAGCGAGCGAGCGCGGATCAAACAGGGCGCAAAACTGATGTTCGTTCGTTCTCAGATCGGTGAACATCCCGATCTGAAGCTCGACAGTGCGATCTGCGATGGCAAGAAATTCGACAAGCTTGGCAATATCGATACCGAACTGGAGCATGTGAAACAGCTGGGTGCCGCGGGCTGTTTCGATTTGAAGATCGTCAACTTGTCGGACGCCCCTCCGGGCGAGGCCGCCCCCTATCTGCTGAAGCAGCTCGACGCATTCCGGCCGACCATTCTCCACTACGCCGGTCACGCCTGGAGCGATGGCCAGCAGACCGCGACCCTCGTCCTTCCCGGACTGCAACCGCAGCAAGCGGTCGGCCTGAAGCTCGACAGGGTGGCGGCATCCGACGGGCTTTCAACGACGACTCTGGTCTACCTCTCGGCCTGCCGTGGCATCTCGAAGGGCTGCGTTCAGCAACTGGTGATGAACGGGATCCCCTACGCCTTGGGCTTCCGCTGGAATGTCGAGGACGAGCGCGCGCCGCAGTTCGCCAGGGAGTTCTATGACGAGCTCTACAAGACGCGGTCCGTTTGCGTCGCGTTCCGCAAAGCCTGCCGCGCATCGTGGGAAAGCCTGAACTACGACGAAGAGAGCCCGATCTGGCTCTCGCCGATCTTGCTGGCGCAGTCGACCGATTGGGCAGCACGCTGCCAGTGAGCAACCACTGGGCAGCTTGGAGTGGAAGGATGTCATGACAGTCTGGGCCACACTCAAGAACGTCGTGGAGCACTGGGCGAGCCGCGAGTTGCGGCGCCCATACGTCGGTTACGTCGCATCGAGCGGTGGCAACGCGATGACAGCGGGACAGACCTTCCTGCCCGAAGCGAGCTATTTCGGCGTGCGCATGGTCGAAATGGGCTTGCGAGAGGGCGGCAAGTTTTTCAGCTCGTTCCTTCCGCTCGGCGTCGTGCTCACCGAGTTCAGCTTCGGCGGCGGGCGTCAGCGCCGGCCCACGATCCTGAGCAACGACGAGATCGCCGCTCAGCTGAAGGCGGCCGGTGCCGCTCCAGGTTACGTCGACTTCAAGAACATCTATGCCGTCAGGCGCGCGCCCATGAAGCAGGACAATTTGTCTCTGTTCGTCGGGCTGTTCCGCCTTCCGTTTCACGACGTCGCGCAACAGGTCCTGCAATTGGCCGCCGACCTGACCACACAGACCGGGCTCGCGCCGGGTGTTTCCGACGGGTTGCGCGTGGCTGAAAAGATCTACGACCGGGTCGCGGGCCTGTTCGGACTCAACATCGTCACGCCCTTGTTCTCCTACGCCGACGGCAATGCGCTCGGCCGCAGCGGCTATCTCCTGGTTGCCGGCTCCGATCTCGACGAAGCGGTTGCCAAGCGGCTGGTGGTGACCGACGACAGATTGCTGCTGGACGGTCAGCGTGTGTCTGGCCTGGACTATTGCCTCCTGGCCATTGAGTTCACAGCCAGCCTGCTGCCCGAGGGGCCGGATACGATCAACCCGCTCACGCAGCTCGGATTTCATCGACACTGGCAGGGTGTTGCAAGCAGCATCATGAAGCGGGAGTTGGAGCATGCGGACGAACAGATGCTGACGCTGCGCTCCGAGGTGATCACTTCGCCTGAGCTCGCCGAAAACGATCGTCTCGTGGCCATCGGCGCCTACCAGACCAGCTACGACAAGCTCGTGGAGCGCGTGACACCGAAAAATGCTCACCGCGGCTGGGAAGAGGCACTCCTGGCCGACCCCAACGACAAGACAATCGTCAAACCGGCCGTGACAGAGCTCCTGAAGGGCATGCAAATCCGCCTGCTCACCGGCATCAAGGACGCCCCGGACGATCCGGACAAGCTTTTTGCGTCCGAGGCGTTCGCATTGCGAAAGACTGTCGGCAAGGCCCCTCTGGTCGATACAAGCTCCGCCGTCTCGCTGGCGCGCGTGCTCAATCGCACCGCGAAAGCAAGGTGATGGCGCGAACGCCTGCTTTCACGCCTCTGCCCGGCTGACGCTAGGACACGATCGCGTCGGCGCCGTTCGACCGCATCCGTGACACCCCTCACATCGGTCCGCCCCGCGTCGTGACACGATTTCCCCCAGGTTCAGCCAATGGGGCGTGTCATGCGACTTCCTTGCAAGGGTATCTTTGCCGCGATCTCGGCCATCGCCCTGCTCTGCGGACAGGCAAATGCAGCATCGACCAGCTTCGACGGCGCCTGGAACGTGCGGATCTCGTCCTCGAGCGAGACCTGCGGCAACGGCGCCACCGTCGCGATCGGTATCAACAATGGGCAGATCGCATCGACCAGCGCCGCGGTGACGGCATCGGGCCGTGTGGCGGACGCCGGCAGCATCAACGTCACCTTGAGCACCGGCATCAAGCGCGCCGTCGGCTTCGGCCGGCTCAGCGGCACCTCGGGCTCCGGCACCTGGCGCGGTGCGCTGTGCAGGGGCACGTGGACGGCGGAACGGATGTAGGTTGCGGTGTCCCGGACGCGGTGCAGCGTTGTAGCGCTGGCCGCCGATCCGGGACATGTGCGCCTCAGCCCAGCGCCGCGCCGTACTCCGCGTCCGTCACCGGCTCCAGCCAGGTCGAGTAGACGCCGTCGAGTGCTTCCTGCATGGCGATGTGGCACATGCCGTTGGTCGGCGAGGCCCCATGCCAGTGCAGCTCACCCGGCGGGATCCAGACGGTGTCGCCGGGGCGGATTTCCCTGACCGGACCGCCCTTGGTCTGGACGCGGCCGACGCCGGAAATGACGTAGAGCGTCTGTCCGAGCGGATGGTGATGCCAATTGGTGCGCGCCCCCGGCTCGAACGCGACGCGCGAGCAGTTCAGCCGTGCCGGCGCGGGCGCCATGATCACGGGATCCTGCCACACGGTGCCGGTGAAGTTTTCCTTGGGCGCGCGGCGGGTCGGCCGCGTGCCGGCAACAGTGATTTCCATGGGGATGACCTCGCTTCCGTTACTTCTTGCTGGCGGCGTAGCGCGCCTTGGTCTCGGCGTTCATGGGATAGAGACCCGGCAGCACGGCGCCGTTGTTCACCTCGTTGACGATCCAGGCCTCCATCCGCTCCTGCTCGACGCCCTCGTTGAGGACGTGGTCGAGCATCGCCTGCGGGATCAGCACGCAGCCGTCCTGGTCGGCGACCACGATGTCGTTCGGAAAAACGGCAACCCCGCCGCAGCCGATCGGCTCGCCCCAGCCGACGAAGGTCAGGCCAGCCACTGAGGGCGGCGCGGCATAGCCGTCGCACCACACCGGAAGATTGGTGCCGAGCACGCCCTCGACGTCACGCACGACGCCGTCAGTGACGAGCGCGGTGACGCCGCGCTTCATCATGCGGGCGCAGAGGATGTCACCGAAGATGCCGGCATCGGTGATGCCCATGGCGTCGACCACGGCGATGCAGCCTTCCGGCATCGCCTCGATCGCGGTGCGGGTCGAAATCGGCGAGGACCAGGATTCCGGCGTCGCCAGATCCTCGCGCGCCGGCACGAAGCGCAGCGTGAAGGCCGGCCCCACCAGACGCGGCAGGCCCGGGCGCAGCGGCCGCGCGCCCCGCATCCACACATTGCGCAAGCCCTTTTTCAGCAGGACCGTGGTGATGGTGGCAGTGGTGATGCCGGCGAGGATCTTGCGGGCTTCGGGGGACAGCGACATGGAAACAGACGAGCTCCGGATGGGCGGGAAAGAACGGGCGCATCTTGCGAGCCGGGCGCTTTGCGTCAAGGGCCAAGAGGCTATCAATAATGCAGGGCCGGTGGGCTGTTATGCGACGCGATAACAAAGCCTTATCGTGGCCTCCTGCATTAATTTATTGGACTTGCGGGCGCATTTACGCGAAGCAGGGGTGAGCGGAACTTCGAGCCCGCTCCCGCAAAAGCCCGATTTCGACAGCTCTTCGACAGCTCAATGGCCGCGACGCTCCCCCCGCCCCGCCTTCTGCCCAGTGGCGACAGCGCCGTCACGGTCGAGTTCAGCCGCACCATCGACGACGATGCCAACCAGCGCGTGCTGGCGCTGGACAAGGCGCTCGCAGCAAGCCCCATCGATGGCATCACCGAGACGGTGCCGACCTATCGCTCGCTGCTGGTGCATTACGATCCGGGCAAGATCGGTTTCGACGCGCTCGGCGAAAAGCTGCTGCCGGTCGCCATTCAGCCGCCGCCGCCGGTGACCAAGGCGCGGCGCTGGCGCGTTCCCGTCGCCTATGGCGGCGAGCACGGCATCGACCTCGAGGATGTCGCCAGGGCGCTGAACACCACGCCTGATGACATCGTCGCACGGCACGCGGGCGGCGACTACAAGGTCGCCATGATCGGCTTCACGCCGGGCTGGTCCTATCTCAGCGGCCTCGACAAATCCCTGCACATGTCGCGCCGACAAAATCCGCGGCTGCTCACGCCCGCCGGCACGATCTCGATCGGCGGCGTCCAGGCCGGGATCCAGTGCCTCGCCGCCCCCAGCGGCTGGCATCTGCTCGGCCGCACGCCTGTCAGAACCTATCAACTCCACCGCGATCCAACCTTCCTCACCGAACCCGGTGACCGCGTGACGTTCTTCCCCATCGACCACAAGACGTTCGAGGAGTTGGACCGCGCTGCGGAAGCCGGAGAGATCGTCGCCGAGCAGGTGGACGCATGAGCCGGCTCGTCGTCGCCAGCATCGGCCCGGCAAGCTCCGTTCAGGACGGCGGACGCCACGGCGCGCAGCGCTATGGCTTGACGGTGAGTGGTGCGATGGATCGGCTGTCGCTGGCGGCGGCGAATACGCTGGTCGGCAACGAGCCGTTCGCGGCCAGCGTCGAGATCGGTCCGTTCGGCGCCACGTTCACCGCGCGCGATGGCGCCGTGCGCGTGGCGATTTCAGGCGCGCCGCGCAATGCGGACGTCGCCGGCAACCCGGTCGCGATGGACACATCGGTGACGCTGAAGGACGGCGAGACGCTGACGCTGGGCTTTGCCCGCGGCGGCGCATTTACGTATCTCGCCATCGAAGGCGCCATCAAAGGCGAGATGGTGTTCGGCAGTCTCGCGGTGAATGCCCGCGCCGGCCTCGGCAGCCCCTACCCGCGCCCGCTCCAGGCCGGTGACGAATTTTCGGTCGATGCTGCAAGCGGTGCGGGCGAATTGCGCATCGAAGTGCCCAAGCCCATTAGCGGTCCGATCCGCGTCGTGCTGGGTCCGCAGGACGACGAGTTCGACGACGCCAACAAGGCGCTGTTCCTGGGCAGCGAGTGGAAGATCTCGGCGACCTCCGACCGCATGGGCTACCGGCTCGAGGGCCCCGCCATCAAGCATCTGCACGGCCACAACATCGTCTCCGACGGCACCGTCAACGGCAGCATCCAGGTGCCCGGCAACGGCTCGCCGATCGCGCTGATGATGGACCGCGGCACCTCCGGCGGCTATCCGAAGATCGCAACCGTGATCACGGCCGATGTCGGCCGCCTCGCCCAGACCTCGGCGGGAACCGCGTTCCGCTTCAGGGCGGTCAGCATGGCCGAGGCGCAGGACGAGGTGAGGAAGTTTGCGCAACTGATCCGCAACCTGCCCGACCGTCTGCGCTCTGCTGACAGTGTCGCGCTCAACATCGAGGCGCTCAGCGATGCCAACGTCGCGGGCTATGCTGTGAGCGCCATGGATGCCGGAACCTGGCAGGTGACGGCGGAGCCATAAACGACACGACGACCAGAGGCGGAGAGCACCCATGAAGACGATCGATCTCAATTGCGACCTCGGCGAAGGTTTTGGCGCGTGGGAGATGGGCAACGACCCCGCGATGATCGAGCTGGCAAGCTCGGTCAACGTCGCCTGCGGCTTCCATGCCGGCGACCCCGACATCATGCGCCGGACGGTGGAATTGGCGAAGGCGCGCGGCGTCTCGGTCGGCGCCCATCCCGGATATCGCGACCTGCACGGTTTTGGCCGCCATCCGATCGCGGGCCTGAAGGCGTCCGAGATCGAGAACCTCGTCGCCTACCAGATCGGCGCATTGCAGGCGATTGCGACCGCTGCCGGCCACAAGGTCACGCATGTGAAGGCCCATGGCGCGCTCTCCAATGTCGCCTGCGAGGACGACATGACGGCGAAGGCGATCGCCGCCGGCATCAGGGCGGTCGATCCCAGCCTGATCTTCGTCGTGCTCGCCAATTCGAAGCTGGTGAAGGCCGGCGAGGACGCCAATCTGCCGATGGTGCACGAGGTGTTCGCCGACCGCGCCTATGAGGACGACGGCAACCTCGTCTCGCGCAAAAAGCCCGGCGCGGTGCTCCATGATGCCAAGGCCATCGCCGACCGCGTGGTGCGCATGGTGCAGGACGGCGCGGTGGTTTCGGTGACGGGCAAGGTGATCAAGATGCGCACGGACACGGTGTGCATCCACGGCGACACGCACGGCGCCGTCGAGATCGCGCGGACCTTGCGTCAGGCCTTGAAGGATGCGGGGATCGAGGTCGCGCCGTTCAAGCGCGGGTGAAGCAAGACAGGTGCCGTAGGGTGGGCAAAGGCGCATAGCGCCGTGCCCACGATGTCTACATGATTGAGGCAGTTGGTGGGCACGCTTCGCTTTGCCCACCCTACGAGAGCTTTAGAACGGATGTACCGACAACGTGCCGAACACGATCGCCGCGATCACGGCAAACGCACTGTAGAGCGCGAAATGATGCATGCTCGCCCGGGTCCGCCGCGAGAGCGAGCGCGCGTAGAAGTGCAGCCTGGCTTCCGCCGATAGTTCGCGCATGGTCGATCTCCAACGCCCCATTTGCGGGATTATGAGGGATCAACCAGGGCGGGAGGCAAGATGCCGGAGGAAATAGCGATGCGCCTCCTCCGAAGCGGCCGCATTGCAGACGTAAATTCTCTCCAGGCGCAGGTTCCGAGAATCTTATTCGTTCAAATCCGAGCCGTTTGGAACCGGCCCGGATGACGGCAGCCTGACGATCGCTTTAGTAGACGTCGGCCTGGAAGCGGCCAGTCTTCTTGAGTTCGGCGACAAAACTGACGGCTTCGTCGGTCGAGCGCGCCCCGAACTGGGCGACGATGTCGACCAGCGCGCGCTCGACGTCTTTGGCCATGCGCTTGGCATCGCCGCAGATGTAGAGATGCGCGCCTTCGGCGAGCCACGTCCACACCTCGCGGCCGACCTCGCGCATGCGGTCCTGCACATAGAACTTCTTCTCGCCGTCGCGCGACCAGGCCAGCGACATGCGCGTCAGCAGACCCGAGGTCTTCATCGCATTGAGCTCCTCCTGGTAGAAGAAGTCGCAATCGCTGCGCTGATGGCCGAAGAACAGCCAGTTCTTGCCGGGCGCGCCGGTCGCCTTGCGGTCGAGCAGGAAAGCGCGGAACGGCGCAATGCCGGTGCCGGGACCGATCATGATCACGGGCGTCTTCGGGTCCTGCGGCAGGCCGAAACCGTGCGCCTTCTGCACATAGACCTTGAGATTCTCGCCTTCACCGATGCGCTCGCCGAGGAAGGTCGAGGCGACGCCGAGGCGCTTGCGCTTGCCGACGACGTAGCGCACGGAATCGACCGTCAGCGACAGCTTTCCGGGCGTCGCATTGTGCGAGGACGAGATCGAATAGAGCCGTGGCTGCAGCGGCTCGAGCGCCTCGACGAAAGCCTCCGGATGCGGCCGCGTGCCCGAGAACTTCTGCAGCGCCGCCATCACGTCGAGCGTGGCGGCATCGCCGTCGGGATCCTCGCCCTGCGCCAGCGCCCGCGCCTTCTCGCGCTGCGCGCCGCCGGTGATGAAGGAGATCAATTCGAACAACGTGTCGGGTGCCGGCGACAGCGAGACGTCGTCGATCAGCACCTCGCGCAACGTCTTGCCGTTGACCTTGGTGGTGTGGGAGGCGCCGAGCAGTGCGATGATCTGGTCGACGAGGCCGACCTCGTTGCGCGCGAACACGCCAAAGCTGTCGCCGACAACGTAGTCGAGCTTGCTCTCGGAGAGATCGAACTCGACGTGATAGGTTTCCTTCTCCGACTTGCCCTTGTTGAGCAGACGGCGCGACAGGAAGGTCGCGGTCACCGGGTTGTCGCGTGAGCGGCCCGGCTCTGCGATCGTCACGGTCACGGCCGGCGCGGTCACCGCATCCGTCTTGTCAGCTGCCTTGTCACCGGACTTGGCCGCCGGGGCCTTGTCCAGTTCCTCGTACAGCGACTTCAGCATCCGCGCGGTTTCCTTGCCGCCGGGGACGCAGAGATTGAGCCGCGCCTCGCTGCGGCCCGCGATCGCTTCCGAATAGTCGTGGCAATTATAGCCGCACTGGCCGCAATCCTGCTGCGCCATCGCCGCCATCATCTTGCGGCGGACGGGACGGCCCTCCGCAAGCTTCATCCGGTCGGCGATCGGCATGGTCTGGTCGTGCCAGGGCGCCTCGCCGTCGTCACCGTCGCCGGCTGCGCCTTGCATGACGGCGGCGCCCTGCTCCGCCGACAGCGGCGCGGCGACATCAGGCGACAGCAGCCCGGCAAAGAAGCCGTTCAGCCAAGAGCGCTGCGCATCAGAGAACGGTGCGCTGGCGGGAATGATATCGAGTTTCGGCGGAGGCGTAATCTGGTTCATGCGGACACCTGTGCATCGGCAAGCTTGCGCAGCGTCTCGCCGTTATGGCGGCGCGCAAAGGAGAGGAAGGTTTCGTCGGGCGACGAGCGATGGGCGATATAGGCCTTGAGCAGTCCCTCGACCGTCTTCGGCGCGTCCTCGGCCTTGAGGTCGTGATAGACCTCCTGCCCGACGTCCGCGTCGGGGCCGAACCCTCCACCAGTGAAGAGGTGGTAGCCCTCGACCGTGTCGTCCTCGTTCACCGGCACGCGCGCACCGATCAGGCCGATGTCGCTGATGTAATGCTGCGCGCAGGAATGGTGGCAGCCGGTGACGTGGATGTTGACCGGCTTGTCCATGGCGACGCGCGGCTCGCACCAATCACCGATCTCGGCCGCGCTGCGCTTGGTGTTGGACGCCGCGAAACGGCAGCCGGCATTGCCGGTGCAGGCGATCAGGCCGGCACGGATGTGCGAGACCTCGACCGCAAGCCCGATCTGCTTGATCGCCGCAACGGCGAGCGCGACATTCTCGTCGCGCACGCCCGAGATCAAAAGGTTCTGCCAGACGGTCAGGCGGATCTCGCCGTCGCCGAGGTCGCGCGAGACCTTGGCAAGACCGCGCATCTGGTCGCAGGTAAGCTTGCCGAGCGGCAGAGAAACGCCGATCCAGTTGAGGCCGTCCTGTTTCTGCTTGTGTACGCCGACATGCGCCATGCGGTCCGCGGCAGGGCGCGGCTGGAACGCCTCCTCCGGCACGCGCGTGAACGGTGTCTTCAATCGTTCCTCGACGAGCTTGAGAAAGCCGTCATGACTCATGGCGTCGAGCACATATTTCAGCCGCGCCTTGTTGCGGTTGGTGCGGTCGCCATGGTCGATGAACACGCGCACGATGGCATCGGCGACGGCCGTCGCCTGCTCCGGCTTGACGATGATGCCGGAATATTTAGCGAAGTCCTTGTGGCCGGTGATGCCGCCGAGGCCGAGGCGAAACCAGATGCCGGGCTCGACGCCGAAGCCTTCCTTCACCTCATACGCCGTGAAGGCGATGTCGTTGGTCTCCTCCAGCACCGCGATCCTGCCGGCGCCGTCGAAGGCGACGTTGAACTTGCGCGGCAAGCCGTAGAGCGAGCGATCGTTGAGGATGTGGTAGTGCCATTCGCGCGCATAGGGCCGCGTGTCGATGATTTCCTGCGGATCGATGCCGGCCGTCGGCGTTCCCGTGACGTTGCGGATGTTGTCGGCGCCGGAGCCGCGCGAGCACAGGCCGAGGTCCTGGATACCCTCGATCAGCTTCACGGCGTTCTTCGGCGGAATCTCGCGAAGCTGGAGATTGGCGCGCGTCGTGACGTGGCTGTAGGGACCGCAGAGCTCATCGGCGAGATCGGCAAGACCCGACATCTGCCAATGCTTCATGATGCCGTTCGGAATCCGCAGGCGGCTCATGTAGGAGTCCTGCGTCGGCGCGACATAGAAGATGCCGTAATAGCGCCAGCGGAAATTGTCCGCCGGGCTCGGCGGCGTGTTGTCGTGCGCCTGCTGGCGAAGCCGCGGATAAGCATCGAAGGGATGCTCGTCGCGCTTGAACTTCTCCTGATCGGCGAGCTTCTTGCCCGACGCGATCACCTTGTCCTGCGCCTTGATGTGCACGGCATCGGGGCCAACAGGCTCGGCGTTCGCCTTGCCGGCGCCGCCTCCACCGCCGAGACCACGACCGACCCGGCTGATCTGCAAACCGGTCGTAAAACCTTCGAGATAGCGTTTCTGCTCGTCGGTAAAGTCGACTGCGAGCGTATCGATTTTCATGGTCGGTAACGAAGCTCCTGCGGCCACCTGGGTGGCATCGACGGACATTGGCGCGACCCGTGAGGAACTGGGCTGGCCCTTAAGAGCCGGCTTCGTTACCCAACGGTCCGATCAGCTTCGTTGCTGCGGGACTCGGCTCAGCAGGCACCTGTGACAAGCTGGCCGCACTGCAACATTCAAGTTGCGTGCCAGCTTGGCCAAAATGGAAAACAACGCTATTTCAGATGATTAGACGCCTCCCCCGGAAACCCCGGGCGGCGCACTCTCACGAAATTCGGGCAGCCGGATCAAACTTTAGGCAATGAAACTTCTTGCCTAAAAAAGGCGCAGCTCCGAATCAGGCCTTCCAACGCCGGACCTCGAAGGCCTCGAGATGCCCCCGGATGTCGTCGGGATCGAAGACGGGCCCGGCGAACGCCCCGAACGCGGCGGGAGCCTGCTCGGGCGGCCGGCGGCCGAGGGCCGCATCGTAGAGGTCGGGCCTGAACACGGCCATCGCCGTCTTGACGCCCTCCGGACTGAGCGTCGTCTGCCCCCAACGCACCATCTGCGCATAGAGCCAGGCGGCCTGGACCGGATCGGGCCGCCCCGCCTCTTCCCGCCCCACCAGGAGATAGCGGCCGCTTTCGCGCACCTCTCCCTCGGGCGAGATCTTCAGGCGGCCGATGAGCGAGCGCTGGATCACCTCGGCATCGACGCCGATCCGCTCGGGCCGCGCCAGGATCTGCGCCGCCTCGGCCAGGTTCGCCGGGCTCTCGATGAACGCGGCGGCCTTCACCGCCGCGCGCACCAGGCTAGCGACCACGTCCGGATTCTTGTCGGCCCAGACCTGACGAACCGCGAGCACCTTTTCCGCGGCGCGCACCAGGATGTCGGAGACGAAATGCAGGATGTGGCCGATGCCGAGATCGACGGCGACCGAATTCCAGGGCGCGCCGACGCAGAATGCATCGACATGGCCGCTCTTGAGGCTGTCGACCATGTAGGGCGGCGGCAGCACCACGAGGCGCACGTCCTCGTCGGGATCGACGCCGGCCGCCGCCATCCAGAACCGCAGCTGATAATTGTGGGTCGAGAAGGGGAAGGTCATGCCGAAAGTCAGCGGCTCGGCACCCGCCTTGCGCCGCTTGGCCACCACTTTCGCCAGCGCTTTCGCCGTAACCATCGGGTCAAAGCGATCGCCGTCAATCTCCCCCATCAGCGCCGCATGAAGCGCCGGCGACACCGTGATGGCATTGCCATTGATGCCGAGATTGAAGGGGGCTGCGATCGGCACCTTGACGTGACCGAGCCCGAGCGAGGACGCAATCGCGACGGGCGCGAGCAGATGCGCGGCGTCGAACAGGCCGATATTGAGCTTGTCGCGGACGTTGGACCAGGACACCTCGCGCACCAGCTCGACCTCGAGCCCTTCGGCGGCGGCAAATCCCTTGTCGACGGCGACGATCAGGGCTGCGGCATCGACCAGCGGGATGAACCCGATGCGGAGGGGAGCAGTCATTTCAGCATCTCCGACGCGGTGATGATCGACTGGGCGATCTCGCCGATTTTCTTTTTCTCGCGCATCGCGGTGGAGCGCAGCAGCACGTAGGCCTCGTCCTCGGTGAGGCCCTTCACCTTCATCAGGATGCCCTTGGCGCGCTCGATGATCTTGCGGTCCTCGAGCTGCGACTTGGTGCGCTCCAGCTCCTCCTGCAGCTTGGCGAAGGCGTTGAAGCGCGACACGCAGAGGTCGAGGATCGGCTTGATGCGCTCCTTCTTCAGCCCGTCTACGATGTAGGCGGATACCCCCGCCTCGACCGAGGCCTGGATCGAGGCTGAATCGCTCTGGTCGACGAACATCGCGATCGGCCGCTTCACGGCGCGGCTGACCTGGAACATCGCCTCCAGCACGTCGCGGCTGGGGTTCTCCAGATCGATCAGGATGATGTCGGGGTCCACCGCATAAATACGGGCGAGCAGGCTCTGCATCTCGCGGATGTGGGCCACTTGCGTGAATCCGGCCTCCCGCAATCCCTCCTCCAGGATCGCAGCCCGGATCGGGCTTTCGTCGACGATCACGATTTTGGGTGACTGTTCGGCGCTCATGGCTCACTCACGGCAGGTGATTCATCCATAGCACGCCGGAACGCCCTGCAAAGGGTTGTAATTGTGGGCAATTGGGACTAGCTCAGGCCGGTTAATCAGGCAGATTTGGATATGGATCAGGCGGCTGCGCCCAAGGTCAGCTTTGTGTCGCTCGGGTGTCCCAAGGCATTGGTGGATTCCGAGCGCATCATCACGCGCTTGCGCGCGGAGGGCTACGAGCTCGCCCGCAAGCATGACGGGGCCGACATCGTCATCGTCAACACCTGCGGCTTCCTCGACAGCGCCAAGCAGGAATCGCTCTCGGCGATCGGCGAGGCCATGGCCGAGAACGGCAAGGTGATCGTGACCGGCTGCATGGGCGCGGAACCCGAGCAGATCGAGCAGGCCTATCCCGGCGTGCTCTCCATCACCGGCCCGCAGCAATACGAGAGCGTGCTCGACGCCGTGCACCGCGCGCTGCCGCCGGCGCACAATCCGCATGTGGACCTGGTGCCGCCGCAGGGCATCAAGCTGACGCCGCGCCACTACGCCTATTTGAAGATCTCCGAGGGCTGCAACAACCGCTGCACCTTCTGCATCATCCCGAAGCTGCGCGGCGACCTCGTCTCGCGCCCGGCCAATGACGTGCTGCGCGAGGCCGAGCGCCTGGTCGGCGCCGGCGTCAAGGAATTGCTGGTGATCTCGCAGGACACCTCGGCCTATGGCGTCGATCTCAAATATGCCGAGAGCCCGTGGAAGGACCGCCAGGTCCGCGCCAAATTCCTCGACCTCGCGCGCGAGCTCGGCGAGCTCGGCGCATGGGTCCGGCTGCAATATGTCTACCCCTACCCGCATGTCGACGAGGTCATCGCACTGATGAACGAGGGCAAGGTGCTGCCCTATCTCGACATCCCGTTCCAGCATGCGAGCCCGGAGGTGCTGAAGGCGATGAAGCGCCCGGCGGCGCAGGACAAGACGCTGGCGCGGATCAAGCGCTGGCGCGAAGAGTGTCCCGATCTCGCTTTGCGCTCGACTTTCATCGTCGGCTTCCCCGGCGAGACCGATGCCGATTTCGCCTATCTGCTCGACTGGCTGGATGAAGCCGAGATCGATCGGCTCGGCTGCTTCAAATACGAGCCGGTTGCCGGCGCGACGTCGAACGCGATCGAGAACCCGGTGCCGGAAGAGGTCAAGCAGGAGCGCTACAACGCGCTGATGGCCCGGCAGCAGAAGATCTCCGCGCGCAGGCTGAAGCGCAAGGTCGGCACGCGCCAGCAGATCATCATCGACGAGGTCGGCCCGACCGTCGCCAAGGGCCGCTCCAAGGCCGATGCGCCGGAGATCGACGGCGCGGTTTATCTGACGAGCCGCCGCCCCTTGCGCGTCGGCGAGATCGTCACCGCGAAGATCGAGCGCGCCGACCAGTACGACCTGCACGGCAGCGTCGCGGGGTTCTGAGGCTCCAAGACGCCGCCAGCCATTGCGGTCCCCAGCGCTCGCGGGCGAGACCGGCGCGCCCAGCCATTCAACTTGCCCGCGTTCAGGCTGCGCGCACTGAACTACGGCGATGCACGATACACCGCGCCGACGTTCGTCAGGTCGCGTTGCCCGACGCCTGCTGTCCGTCCTGCGCGGCGAACACCTCCTTGGCTGCGAACAGCCCGTTCACCGCCGCCGGGAAGCCCGCATAGACGGCCATCTGCATGATGATCTCCACGATCTCGTCGCGAGACAGCCCGACGTTCAGCCCCGCCTCGATATGCACTTTGAGCTGAGGCGCGGCATTTCCGAGCGCCGTCAGCGCGGCGATCGTCGCGATCTCTCGATCGCGCAGGCCGAGATCCGGGCGGCAGTAAATGTCGCCGAAGGGAAACTCGATCACGTAGCGTGCGAAATCCGGAGCGATGTCGGCGAGTGAGGCGACGACCTTTTCGCCGGCCTTGCCGTCAATGCGTGACAGGGCCCGCTGGCCGCGATCGAAGCGGCTTTCGGCATGTGTCGGGGCGTGCGTCATTTTCCTTCGTCCTCTGTTCGTCGCCGGCATAGCCGGCGATCTTGGTATCAAGGACGAGCAGGCATTCCTGGAGTTCGGCAATCTGCGTGCGAACCTGTTCGCGATGGATTTCCAGCATCTGCCGCCGGGCTGGCCCGGTGGCGTCGCCGTCGTCACGAAGCGCCGCATAACGCAACATGTCCCGGATCGGCATTCCCGTGGTCTTGAGCCGACCGATGAATGTGATCCATGTGAGGATCGATGCGTCAAAGTCACGTTGACCGGAGCGATCCCGGTCAGCGTATGGCAGCAGCCCGATGCGCTCATAGTAGCGCAGCGTGTGGGTCGACAAGCCGGTTCGTCTTGCGAGGTCGCCGATCTTCATGTGTGCCCGTTCTCGTACTGACGCACGTACAGATACCCCTTCGAGCGCGCTCTAAGTCAAGAGGGATCGAAGGTGCCCGTCCCCGCGAGGTCAAGCAAGAGTTACAACGCACTGATGGTGCGACAGCAGAAGGTCTCGGCGTGCCGACTGCACGGCAGCGTCGCGGAATTCCGCGACTTCAGGCTTCCGTCAGCCATTTCGGCACCCAGCGCTCAGGCCGGGGTGCGCGGGCGAGATCGGCTTTCGCCTCGGAGAGCAGCGCCGGATCACCGTCAATGGTCGGGCGTAGATCGTACTCGAAATTCGGCATGACGCGGCCGTCGGCATAGAGCCCAAAATTCATCGCGTACCACAGGCCAAGCTCGGGCTGGGCGCGGCGCATCTCCTCGCGCAGGTCGCGCAGCAGGGATTCGACCGAGGCGGCTTCCTCGAACGGCTGTGGTCCGTGCGAAAGCACGCGCGCCTGGTATTGCTTGCCGACGATCGCGATCTCGAATCTCGTCCGGTCCCAGGGCTTCTTGCCCTTGGGTAGATGGGCGGCCAGCCGCCAGCCGAGCTCGGCCATCAGGCGGTGATTGGCCCAGTAATCTTCGCGATCCCGGCTCCATTTTTCCATGAAGCCGCGGAAATCGGGCAGTTCCGACGAATTGTCGTCGGGCGTCGCCGGCTCGCCGAGCGGCCGTCCGGCCAGCCATTGCGCGAGCTCGACCGTCTGCGGCTCGACCTCGTCATGCGGCTTGAGATCGCTCCAGGCATTGTCGAATTGTTGCGACGTCAGTTTGGCGAGCAGGCCGTCGAGGCTCGGCGCCAGCAGCTCGTAGTCGCCCTCCGAGCCCAGTCCCACGATCGGCGGATTGTCGCGGTCGAGACCGGCGCCGTACCAGCCGCCGACGGCCGAGCCGTCCGGCAGCCGCATGAACAGCGAAAACCTGTCCCGCAGGGGACTGCCGTCGGTGATCGGCGCGTGATCCGAGAACTGGCCCTGCAGCGAGAAGCAGCCGACGCTGCCCCAGGGACGCCCCTTGAGCCAGGTGGCAAAGTCGACAAGCAGCGGCGGCGCTTCGATACCCGGCGGAAATGCGCCGCGAATGCTGTCGAGGTCGATGGGATAAGGCGTATCGGACAAGGCTGAAAACTGTCTGGTTGGTCCCGTCCCTCTTGGTCTCGCCCGAGTTGCGTCCGGTTCGAACCAAGTCGCGTCCTTCGATCACAAACGCGCTAGAGGCGCAATGGTTTCGACGCGGTACGCAAATGGAATACGACGAAACATCAGCAATTTGGTTCAAGCTGTCGGCCATCGGCCTCACGATGGCCCTGCTCGCGCTATCCGCCCCCGCTGCGGCGCGATCCCCCTCAGCCGCACAGCTGCGCCAATGGTGCTACGCGGACGACGACGGGAGCCGCGAGGAGCAGCGCGTCGAGGGCTGCTCGGCGGTGCTCAAGGCCAATCCCAACGATGTGCATGCGCTCGCCAATCGCGGCGAAATGCTCCGGCGAAGGGGCGACGCCGCGCGTGCGCTGGTGGACTTCAACCGTGCGATCGAGCTCAATCCTGGACATTCCGACCTCTGGTACAACAGGGGGAGTGCCCATGACGATCTCGGCGAGAAAGATCACGCCATTGCCGATTACACACGCGCGATCCGGCTCAACGCCCGCGACCCGCTCTACTACAACAACCGCGGCAACTCCCTCATCGACAAGAACGACTACGAGCGCGCAATCGCCGACTACGATCAGGCCATCAAGCTCGACCCGAAATTCGCGCTGGCCTATTTCAACCGCGGCACCGCTTATCGCAACCACGGCGAGGACGAGCGCGGGCTTGCGGATTTCGATCTGTCGATCAAGTTCGACCCGACCTACGGCCCGGCTTACGGCAACCGCGCACGCCTCTACCGCGATCGCGGCGACCGGGTCCGCGCGCTGGCTGACTTCGCCAAGTCGCTGCAGCTCAGCCCGAACAACGACCGCGATTTCTATGCGCGCGCGAACATGTATTTCGATGCGCACGATTATACGCTGGCGCTGGAGGATTACGATCGGTCGATCAAGGCCAATGCGAGCTATCCCGGCGCATTCAATTCGCGCTGCATGACGCGCGCGATCCTCGGCCGTCTGCAGGAGGCGCTGGCCGATTGCGATCAGTCGCTGAAGATGGCCCCGAACGATCCCTACACCCTGGACAGCCGCGCCCTCACCTACCTCAAGCTCGGCAATCTCGACGCGGCGATTGCGGACTACGACGCGGCACTGAGCACCAAGCCCGCGTACGACAGCTCGCTCTACGGCCGTGGGCTCGCAAAGCGGAAGAAGGGCGACAACGAAGGCGCCGAGCGCGACATCGCGGCAGCGAAAGCGATCAACGCTGGGATCGTCGATGAGTTCGCACATTACGGCGTCGAGTAAGCCTCTTGGGCAACGAAGATGGACCTGATCGATGCACGCCAGGCGGGTGTTTTGCAAAACGGCCGCTTGACAAGCCCTGCCATTCGGCTGTAGGGACCCGCCCCATGATCAATTCCCGGACCCACCTGCGCACCGAAATGCTCCGTCGTCGCTCCCGCGACGATGAGAGGGTGCGCCATGTCCGACGACGCCGCTGAACCACTGAATTCAGCTGAAGTTTTCGAGAAAGGCCGCACCCGCAAGGTGCGGCCTTTCTGCTTTTTGCGCCCGTTTTCCACCCGCCTCCAGAGGAGTTCGACATGACCACGCAACCGTACGACGCGCTGATGGACATCACCGCACGGCCCAAGGCCGTGTTCGTCCGCGGCGCGGGCTCCTACCTCTGGGACGATGGCCGTAAGCGCTATCTCGATTTCGTGCAGGGCTGGGCCGTGAACTGCCTCGGCCACTCCCCGCCTGCGATCGCCGACGCACTGAGTGCGCAAGCCAGGCGGCTGCTGACGCCGAGCCCGGCTTTCTACAACGAGCCGAGCCTGAAGCTGGCGCAAGCGCTGGTCGCGAACAGCGCCTTCGACCAGGTGTTCTTCGCCAATTCCGGCGCGGAGGCCAACGAGGGCGCGATCAAGCTCGCGCGCAAATATGGCACCCTGCACAAAGGCGGCGCGTTCGAGATCATCAGCTTCGAAGGCGGCTTTCACGGCCGAACGCTGGCGACGATGTCGGCCTCGGGCAAGAAGGCGTTCGAGCCGCTGTTCGAGCCGAAGGTCGCAGGCTTCAAGAAGGCGAAGCTCAACGACATCGCCTCGGTCGAGAGCTTGATCAATGACAACACCGTCGCGGTGATGCTCGAACCGATCCAGGGTGAATCAGGCGTTTGGCCAGCGACCGATCAGTTCCTGCAACAGCTGCGCGCGCTGACCAAAGCCCACGGCTTGCTGCTCATTTTCGACGAGATCCAGACCGGCATGGGCCGGACCGGAAAACTCTTCCACTACGAGCACGCCGGGATCGCGCCCGACATCATGACGCTCGGCAAGGGCATCGGCGGCGGCGTGCCGCTCGCCGCCCTGCTTGCCACCGAGCATACCTCCTGCTTCGAGCACGGCGACCAGGGCGGCACGTTCAACGGCAACCCGATCATGTGCGCGGCGGGGCTCGCCGTGCTCGAGGAGGTCGGCAAGCCGGACTTCCTGAAACAGGTCACCGAGACCGGCCTGCTGCTCGAAAGCGAGCTGCAGAAGGTCTCGGCGCGGCATGGGCTCGGCGGCGTGCGGGGACGCGGCCTGTTGCTCGCGCTCGACCTCAAGCTGCCGATCGCGCCCGGCATCGTCGCGCAGGCGTTCGAAGCCGGCGTGCTCCTCAACGCGCCGCAGCTCGACACGCTGCGCTTCATGCCGGCGCTGAACGTCGCGAGGGCAGAGATCGCCGAGATGATCGATTGTCTCGACGGGATCTTGACCAAGGCCGGCGCAGCACGGCGGGTGGCGTAGCACCGTCTCGTGCCCCGGACGCAGCGCAGCGTCTCTTCGACGGTGCGCTGCTGAGCCGGGGCCCATCTCTCCGCAGTGCGTGTTGCATCTGGGTCCCGGCTCTGCGCCGCAACGCTTCAGGCGTTGCGGCTGGTCCGGGACACGAGAAACTACGGCTTCAAGATCGACGCGCCCGTGGTCTTGCGGCTCTCGAGATCGATATGCGCCTTCGCGGCGTCCTTCAGCGCGTAGGCGTGGTTGATCGGCACGTGCAGCTTGCCGTTGATGACGGCGGCGAACAGCGTGTCCGCGCCTTCGAGCAGCTCCTTGCGCGTGCCGACGTAGTCGTTGAGCTTCGGCCGCGTCGCAAACAGCGAGCCGTGATTGTTGAGCTCGGCGATCGAGAACGGCGGCACCGGGCCGGAGGCGTTGCCGAAGGAGACGAACATGCCGCGCGGCTTCAGGCACGACAGCGAGCCCGGGAAGGTCGCCTTGCCGACGCCGTCATAGACGACGTCGCAGCCTTCGTTGCGGCTGATCTGCTTGACGCGCGCGACGAAGTCCTCCTCGTTGTAGAGGATGACGTGATCGCAGCCATTGGCCTCGGCGAGCTCGGCCTTCTCGCGCGAGCCGACCGTGCCGATGACGTGGGCCCCGAGCGCCCTCGCCCATTGGCAGGCCAAGAGGCCGATGCCGCCGGCCGCGGCGTGGATCAGCACGCGATGATGCGGCTCGACCTTGAAGGTCTTGTGCAGGAGATACCAGACCGTCAGGCCCTTGAGCATCAGCACGGCGCCCTGCTCGTGGGTGATGTGATCGGGCAGCTTGACCAGCTTCTCCCAGGGAAGGTTGCGCTCGCCGGTATAGGCTCCGAGATTGTGGTAGTAGGCGACGCGATCGCCGGGATGGAAATGCGTCACGCCGGGCCCGACGGCGACGACCTCGCCCGAGGCCTCGTTGCCGGCAATGAAGGGCAGCCCCGGCGCCTTGTAGAGACCGGTGCGGTAATAGACGTCGATGAAGTTCAGGCCGACCGCATGCTGGCGGATGCGCACCTCGCCGGGCCCGGGCGCCGGCACATCGACGCTCTCATAGACCAGGGCTTCGGGGCCTCCGACCTTGTGCACACGGACCGCTTTGGTCATCACCTGACCTCCTCTTCTCAAAGGCCAGCGAAAGACATCGCGCCCGCCTTGTCAACTCGATGTAGCTGGAACGCCTAAACCGACGGCTTGCTGATCTTCCTGCGGTTGCGCTTGGCCAGCACGTTGAAGAATTCGACGGCGGCCGAGAACGCAATTGCAAAATAGATGTACCCGCGCGGAATGTGGAATTGGAATCCGTCCGCGACCAGCGCGACGCCGATCAGCACCAGGAACGCCAGTGCCAGCATTTTCGTGGTCGGATGCTCCGCGACGAAGCGCGACACCGGGCCCGACGAAATGTACATGATCAGGCAGGCGATCACGACCGCCGCGATCATGATCTCGATATCCTGGGCCATGCCGATCGCGGTGATGATCGAATCCAGCGAGAACACGATGTCGATGACGATGATCTGGATGATCACCCAGAAGAAGGCGCTGCCGCCGGATTTCTGATCGGCCTCGCCGTCATCGGCCTCGACCTCGGCGTGGATCTCGTGCGTCGCCTTCGCGATCAGGAACAGGCCGCCGCCGATCAGGATGAGGTCGCGCCAGGAGAAGTCCGCGCCCTTGAATGAAAATACCGGCGCGGTCAGGCCGATCAGCCAGACCAGGACGCTGAGCAGGATGATGCGGAAGATCAGCGCGAGAGCGAGCCCGATCTTGCGGGCGCGGTCCGCCTGCTGCTGGGGGATGCGCGAGACGATCACCGACAGGAAGATGACGTTGTCGATGCCGAGGACGATCTCGAGCGCGGTCAGGGTGAGCAGCGCGGCCCAGGCTTCGGGACTGGTCAACAGATGCATCATGCGAACGATCTTACCAGACGTATCAGCGCATCGCTGAAGCTGATCCAGAGCGCGATCGCGCAGAGTGCGATGGTGACGCCGGCGCCGACGCGGAAATCCATCTCCAGCACGTAGAGGCCAAGCAGCGCCCAGATCGCGATCAGCGACATCGTCAGCCAGCGCAGCCGCACGACGCGGACCGGATGCAGCACGTGGAACGGCACGAAGGTCAGCACGACGAGCGCGGCCACCAGCAGCGTCGACCACAGCGGCGGCCAATGCAGCAGGAACAGATAGAACGCAGCCGCATTCCACAGTGCCGGGAAGCCGCGGAAATGATTGTCGTCCGCCTTCATGCGCAGATCGGCGAAATATAGTGCGCTGGTGACGATGATGGCGACGCCGAGCAAGGGAGCTGCGACCGGCAGCAGCAGGCCGCTGGCGACGATCGCGTAGGCCGGCACGAAGACATAGGTGACGAAGTCGACCACGAGATCGAGCACGTCGCCAGACCAGTTCGGCTGCACGTTCTTGACGTCGAGGCGACGCGCGATCGGCCCGTCGATCGCGTCGATGATCAGGGCGACGCCCAGCCACTGAAACATCGCCGCCCAGTGCTCGCGCACGGCCTCCAGCATCGCCAATAGCGCGATCGCCGCGCCGAACGCGGTGAAGATGTGCACCGAGAAGGCCGCGGCGCGGATCGCCGGTTTCGGCTTCAGGGAATCCTGCTGGGTATCCATGGCTTCTGCTATCAGAATGAGGCCGGTTTGCACATCCGCCATTGCGACGCCCGGTCGCACAATCTGTCATAAAATCAGGCACAATCAGCGGGCTTGAATTTGCCGCGGAGCGTGTCATTTGTCGCTCCATGACAGACGCATCGACACTCCATGACGCCGCCGTGATCGGCGGCGGACCGGCCGGACTTGCGGCGGCCATCGCACTGGCGCAGGCGGGTGCGCGGACCGCGCTGGTGGCGCGGCGCGTTCCCTATGCCGACAATCGCACCACCGCGCTGCTCGGCGCCTCCGTCGAGCTGCTGGAGACGCTTGACGTCTGGTCCCGCTGCAAGGACAAGGCCGCCGCGCTCGAGGTCATGCGCCTCGTCGACGACACCGGCAGGCTGTTCCGCGCGCCGGAGGTCCGGTTCTCCTGTCACGAAATCGCGCTCGACGCCTTCGGCTACAACATCGACAACCGCTCGCTGATGCTGGCTCTGGAAGAGCGTGCGGCTGAGCTGCCCAATCTCGTCCGTTTCGACGACGAGGCCGAAACCATCGTCATCGAAGCCGACGACGTCGCGGTCCGCACCGCCTCCGCGCAGTTTCTCTCGGCCCGCCTGGTGGTCGGCGCCGACGGCCGACATTCGCTGTGCCGCGAAGCTGCCGGCATCGCGGTGACGCGGCGCGAGCTGACGCAGACGGCGCTGACCTTCAACGTCGGTCACACGCGGCCGCATCGCAACGTCTCGACCGAGTTCCACACACCGCATGGACCCTGCGTGTTCGTGCCCCTGCCCGGCGACCGCTCCAGCATCGTCTGGGTCTCGGCGCCTGCGGAGGCGGAGCGGCTCCGCGGCCTCAGCGATGCCGAGTTGTCGGCCGCGATCGAGAAACAGTCGCATTCGATCCTGGGACGCATGACGGTCGAGCCCGGCCGCAACCTGTTTCCGCTCGCGATCGAACGTCCGAAATCCTTCGGCCGCGACCGCATCGCGCTGGTTGGCGAAGCCGCCCATGTGGTTCCACCGATCGGCGCCCAGGGCCTCAATCTCGGCCTGCGCGATGCCGCCGATGTTGCCAGGCTGGCGGGCGAGGTCATCGCAGCCGGCCAGGATCCCGGCGCGCCCGACGTGCTCAAACGCTACGACCGCGCGCGGCGTCCGGACGTTTTGAGCCGCACCTTTGCGATCGACATCGCCAACCGCTCGCTGCTCAACGATTTCCTTCCGCTTCAGCCGGTCCGTGCCGTCGGCATGCACCTGCTCGGCGCCATCGGCCCGCTCCGGCGTTTTGCCATGCGCGAAGGCCTGACGCCGACCTGGCGGCGGTAACTTCTCTCACGGAAACACCAGCCGTCCGCTCTGAAGCAGCCACATCACGCTGGTCAGCGTGACCACGGACGCGAAGGTGCCGAGCAGCACCGCGACGGACGCCGATTCGATCCAGGCATCGTTCTGCCGGGCGATCACGAATACGTTCAGCGCTGGCGGCAGCGAGGCCATCAGCACGGCGGTCGCAGCCCAGGGCTGCGCGAAGGGGCCGAACGCCAGCATCAGGCCGAACGCCGCCAGCGGATGGATCAGGAGCTTGACCGCGATCACGCCCGGCACTTCCCACGGCACCCGGTCGAACGGACGCAGCGCCACGGTCACGCCGAGCACGAACAGCGCGGTCGGCGCGGCGGCGTTCTGGAGGAAGGTGATGGTGCGGTCGAGCGCGACCGGCATCTCGATATGTAGCGCCGCGACCGCGGCGCCAAAGCAGGCCGACATGATCAGCGGGTTGAGCACGATCTGCTTCAGCACGACGCCGAAGGCGTGCACGATCGAGGGATGGTCGCGGTCGGACAGCTCGATCAAGAGCGGCACGATCGTGAACAGGAAGATGCTGTCGCAGCAGAAGATCAGCGCGGTCGGCGCCGCCGCCTTGGTCCCGAGCACGGCGAGCGCCAGGCCGGGCCCCATATAGCCGATATTGCCGTAGCCGCCGGAGAGGCCTGCGAGCGTCGCCTCGCGCAATGTCAGCCGTCCCAAAACCTTGCCCACGACCAGCGCCAGTGTGAACGCGGCGACGGTGGAGAGCGTGGTCGCTATCAGGAACGGCGGGTTGTTCAATTCCGCAAACGGCGTCTTCGACATGATCGCAAACAGCAGCGCCGGCAGCGACACGTAGAGCAGGAAGAAGTTCATCCAGGCGAGACCCGATTCCGGCAGGGACTTGACCTTGCCGCAGGCAAAACCGACGAAGATCAAGCCGAAATAAGGTAGCGCCAGATTGAGGATATCGACCATTGATGAAGTGTTTTCTGAAGACTTGGGGGCTATCTGCCCCCAAAGTGAACGTTAATTCCAGATGAGGCCACTAGCATCGGCCACAATCCTGGTCTATCGACGGGGAATGATTAAAGCGCGGACCGCCAAATTCCAGATCGGACAGGTCGTGCGCCACCGGATCTTCTCGTTCCGGGGCGTGATCTTCGACATCGATCCGGAATTCAACAACACCGAGGAGTGGTGGCTGTCGATCCCCGAGGAGGTGCGGCCCCACAAGGACCAGCCGTTCTACCACCTGCTCGCTGAGAACGCGGAATCGGAATACGTCGCCTATGTCTCGGAGCAGAACCTTCTGCCCGACGACTCCGGCGAGCCGGTCCGGCATTCCCAGGTCGCCGAGATCTTCATCAAGGACAAGGCCGGCGGCTATCGCCCGCGCAACCCGTCGCTGAACTAGGTTTTCACCACCAGCACCCAGCCAGCAAAAAAGGCGCTCGAGATGAGCGCCTTCTTCATGTCTGGACGTCTGACGCCCGATTACTTCTGGCCGGTCGGAGCCGCGCCCGGGGCAGCACCGCTCTGCTCGAGCTTCTTGCGCTGCTCATCAGCCTTCTTCTGAAGCTCTTCCTGGAGCTTCTTCTGATTTTCCTCGAACACCTTCGGATCGGTCGGCGGACCGTCATAGGCCTTCTGGAATTCGCCGGCGAGCGGCAGCGGCAGGGTCAGCGGCGCGCCGTTGGCGTTGATCGCCTGGACAACGAGATTCTGGCCCTTCTTCATGCTGTTGATGAGCTCGGGCGTCGCCTCGTAATCGGACATGCAGCCGTTCTGGAAGCAGATCACATAGGGCTGCTGCAGCGGCGCGTTGCTGTCCACGATGATGCGGGTGCCGTGCACGAGCTGCATGCCGAGCGGCAGCGTCACGCGCAGGATCTTCTTGGGCTCGCCTTCCGGCTCGATGATGACGGCGGCGATGACCGGCTGGCCCGATTCGATGCGGCCGTCCTTGCCGGTGAAGCAGACCTGCTTGGCGTTGGCATCCTGGCCCTTCAGGCAGAACTTGGTCCAGGGGGCGTAGATCAGCTGGATCTGCTGATCGGCCGGCTGGGCCGGGCCCTGCTGCGCCGGAGCGCCTGCAGCGGGAGCCTGCTGCGCGGGGGCCTGAGCAGCCGGTGCCGGAGCCTTCGGGGCGGCCTTGGGAGCCGCTTTCGGGGCCGGAGCCGCCTTGGGCGCACCCGGGGCCGGGGCCGGCGCCGGGGTCTGGGCCTCGGCGGCAAACGGAACGGCCAACGCCGTCGCCGTCAACAGGGCGAGAAGTCGCCCACGCGGCCGGACGGACGCGGCCAAGTAACGGAAATTCATTGCGGAAAACCCTTTCTGAACGGGAAGCGCCCGAACCGCTCCGAAGCGCCGAACCAAGCCGCCTTGGGCGCGGCTCTCTTCCCGTCAATTGAGGCAGATAAGTGACGGGCTCGGCGCTCTTGCGCGATTGCCCGCCTTCTTAACGTGGCCGACGAAAAGATCAATGCCGACAACCGTCTTTGGCCACATCCGCGGCTGCGCCCGGTGAAATTCCCTGTGATAGGATTCGAGGCTAGCCGGTCCTCGAATCAACGTGTGCCGATGTTCAAGTTCCAGCGCCTTTTCGAGGGCCCCGGTCTCCGCCTTTGCGTCCTTGCCTCTATGCTCGCGGGTGGGCTGTGCGCTGGCAGCGCGCGGGGCGAGGAAGCCCACGCCATCGCCATGCACGGCAAGCCGGCCATGCCGGCCGATTTCACCCACATGCCCTACGCCAATCCCGATGCCCCCAAGGGCGGCCGCTTGACCTGGGGTGTTCTGGGCACCTTCGACAGCCTCAATCCCTTCATCGTGAGGGGATTAGCCGTGCAGCAGATGCGGGGCTACGTGGTCGAGAGCCTGCTCGCGCGCGGCAATGACGAGGCATTCACGCTCTATGGCCTGCTCGCCAGGAGCGTCGAAACCGACGACGAGCGGAGCTTCGTCACGTTCCGTCTCGATCCGCGCGCCCGTTTTTCCGACGGCAAGCAGGTCATGGCCGAAGACGTGCTGTTCTCCTGGCAGCTCCTGCGCGACCGCGGTCGTCCGAACCTTCGGCAATACTATGCCAAGGTTGCCAAGGCCGAGGCGCCCGATCCCCTCACCGTCCGCTTCGACCTCGCGGGCGCCAACGACCGCGAGCTGCCGCTGATCCTCGGCCTGATGCCGATCCTGTCGAAGCAAGCCGTCGACGTCGCGACCTTCGAGGAGACGACGCTGACGAGCCCGATCGGCTCAGGCCCCTATCGCGTCACGGCGGTGAAGCCCGGGGCCAGCGTGACGCTCACCCGCAATCCCGATTATTGGGGCCGCGACCTGCCCATCAACCGCGGGCTCTACAATTTCGACGAGATCCGGCTCGACTATTTTCGCGAGGCCAACGGCCAGTTCGAAGCCTTCAAGCGCGGCCTCTATGATTTCCGCGTCGAGCACGAGCCGCTGCGCTGGCACGACGGCTACGATTTTCCAGCCGCCAAAAGCGGCGAGGTGATCCGCGACAGCGTCAAGCCGGGCCTGCCGCAACCTTCCGAATTCCTGGTGTTCAACACCCGCCGTCCAATCTTCGCCGACATCCGCGTCCGCCAGGCGCTGACGCTTCTGTTCGATTTCGAGCTGGTCAACCGCAATTACTTTTTCGGGCTTTATTCGCGCGTTGCCGGCTATTTCGCCGGCTCCGACCTGTCGGCCTATGGCCGGCCCGCGGACGCGCGCGAGCGCGAGCTGCTCAAACCCTTCGCCGCGCAAATTCGGCCCGATGTCATGGACGGCAGCTACCGTCTGCCGGTGACTGACGGATCGGGACGCGACCGCACCACGCTGCGCGCCGCGCTGAAGCTGTTGTCGGACGCCGGCTATGAGCTCGACGGCACCGTGCTGCGCAATCGCAAGACCAAGGCGCCCCTCAACTTCGAGATCCTGGTCACGACCCGCGACCAGGAACGCATCGCGCTCGCCTTCCAGCGCGACCTCAAGCGCGCCGGCATCGAGCCGAGCGTGCGAACGGTCGACCCCGTGCAGTTCGATCAACGCCGGCTCGCTTACGAATTCGACATGATCCAGAACCGCTGGGACCAGTCGCTGTCACCCGGCAACGAGCAATATTTCTACTGGGGCAGCGCTGGCGCGGACAATCCGGGGACCCGCAACTACATGGGCGCCAGGGATCCGGCGATCGATGCCATGATCGCCGCCCTGCTCGAGGCCCGGGAACATACGGATTTCGTCTCGTCGGTGCGGGCGCTCGACCGCGCTCTGATCGCGGGCTTCTACACAATCCCCCTGTTTAACGTATCCGAGCAATGGATCGCGCGCTGGAATCGGATAGAACGGCCCAAGGCCACCTCGCTCTCAGGCTATTTGCCGGAGACCTGGTGGTCGAAGGGGCAGCCGCAAGCTCATCAAGCAAAGTGACGCCGTGAACCAGCCAGCCGTATCGCCGACGCTCGACACGTTGTTTCAGCGCACGCTGATCCGGCAGCCGCACGCGCCCGCCCTGCTTGATCCCCTCAACAAGGCCCGCGTGACCGGGCACCAGCCGCGGCGGATGACCTATGCCGAAGCCGACACGGCCATCGAGGCGCTGTCGGCTTATTTCGTCGAATCAGGCCTGCCGGCCAATTCCGTCATCGCGATCCAATTGCCTGCCACGGTCGAGTTCGTGCTCACCGTGCTCGCCGCCCATCGCGCCGGCCTCGTCGTCGCGGTGCTGCCGCTGCTCTGGCGGCACGCGGAACTGACCGCCGCGCTGAACCGCACCGCGGCGCGCGCCATCGTCACCATGAGCACGGTCGACGGCGTCAGCTATGCCGATCTGGCGATGCATGCGGCCGCGGAAGCCTTCTCGATCCGTCACGTCTGCGGCTTCGGCACCGATCTACCGGAAGGCATGGCTTCGCTCGACGAGGTGCTGGCCCGCCCGCCCGGCACCACGCGCGCCGTGATTCAGGACGGCCGCAAGGCGGCGATGATCTCCTTCGACGTCACGGCCGAAGGCTTTCGCCCGGTGCCGCGGCCGCATTTCAGCCTGATCGCCGGCGGGCTTGCGATGTCGCTGGAAGCCGACATCAGGCAGGGCGCGACCGTGATGGCGGCGTTCACGCCGATGTCGTTCGCAGGGCTCGCCTCCTCGCTCGCGGTGTGGCTGCTCTCCGGCGGCGCGCTGGCGCTGCATCATCCGTTCGAGAACGAGGTGCTGGAGCAGCAGATCAACGAGCATGAATGCGAGGTGCTGATCGCGCCGGCGCAGCTCGCGCTGCGTCTTGGCGATGCCGACCTGGCGGCGCGGATGCCGACCTTGCGCAATGTCATCGGCCTGTGGCGCGCGCCCGAGCAGGTGGCGGCGAGCGATGCCTGGATCGCGCCCCATGCCCCGCTGACCGACGTCTACCTGTTCGGTGAGGCCGGGCTGTTCGGCGCCCGCCGCGGCGAGGACGGCATGCCCGTTGCGGTGATGCCCGGGCCGCACGGCGCCCCGCGCGAGCAATCCGGCTCCTCCATTGCCGGCGAGATCCTGCTGACGCCGAAGGGCACGCTCGGCCTGCGAGGCGCGATGGTGCCGATCGCGGCCTATGCCCCGCCGCAGCCGGTCGGCGACACGCTGATCGCGCAGCCGCCGCGCGATTATGTCGACACCGGCTATGCCGCCCGGCTCGACCGTCCGAGCGGCGCGATCTGCATCACCGCGCCCCCCTCCGGCATCATGGCCGTCGGCGGCTACCGCTTCCTCTCCAACGACCTTCAGGAATGGGCTCGCCGGCTCGGCCAGGGCGCCCTGCTCACCGCGCTGCCCGACCGGCTTTCCGGCCACCGGCTGGCCGGACGCGCGCAGGACAATACCCGGGCCCGCGAGGCGCTCAGCGAGCTCGGGCTTAACCCCCTGATGGTCGAAGCTTTTCGCGACCGTTCCGGCCCCGGCTAGGCGCGGTTTCGCCTGGTACGTTGACGCTGCATTAAGGCGGCCAAACTAGATTGCGGGGCATCTGTCGCGTGATCAGAGTTTTGCGAATGTCCCAGGCGGGCCCGATCCTGTTTGTGTCCAATGCCGAGCGGCCGCCCTTCATTGCGGCGCTGGACGAGGCCCGGCTCTTTCCCGTCGTCGACACCGACTGGGCCAGCGCAGCGCGCGCGGTCGAGCAGGTCCAGCCGGCCGCGGTTCTCGCCCAGATGTCCGGCGGTCATGAGCCGCATATTGCGCCGCTCGCCAAGAAGATCGCCGACCAGTCGCTCTACCTTCCTTTCGTGGCCCTCGATGCTGCAGGCACGCTGCCCCACAACGCCCTGCCGTTCTCCTCGCGCGGCGGCAATTCCGACCGCCTGATCGCGCGCCTTCGCGCCGCTCTGCGCGTGCGCACCCTGCATGCCACGGTGCTGCGCCGGCTGCCGGAAGTGAAGGTCGCGCTGCCGCAAGGCGATCCCGCCCGCGATGCCACCGTGCTCCTGATCGGCCGCGGCTCGGCCTATCCCGCGCTCTCCGTCGCGCTCGGCGAACGTGCCGGCGTCGTCGGCGCGCTCTCGATCGAGGCCGCCGCGAAACATCTCAACACCCGTGACCTCGACGGCGTCGTGCTCGCCGAAGGTTTTACCGCGCGCGTCACCGACGCCTTTCTCACCGTGCTCGCCGAGGACACCCGCTTCCGCAGCCTGCCCGTCGTCGTCACCGCGCACCAGCTGACACAGACCTACGACCTGCCCAATCTCGAGCTGATCCCGGGCGAGCCGGCGAACGTCGCGGCCAATGCGCTGCCCCTGATCCGCCAGCATGCGATGGAAGCACAATTGAGCCGCACGCTGCGCTCGATCGATGCCGGCGGCTGGCTCGATCCGCGCAGCGGCCTGCTCACCGTGGAAGCCTTCGCCCGCGACTTTTCCAAGGCGGTCGAGCAGACGCTCGCCCGCGGCGGTGGTTTGTCGGTCGCACGCTTCGCCTTCGACCCCGGCAATTCCCGCGCCCAGCTCGATGCCGCCCGGATCCTCAGCCGCCTGATGCGGCAGATGGATTTCGGCGCGGCGCAGAAGGACGGCTCGGTCATCGTCGTGTTCGCGGAGACCGACTTCCGCACCGCCCACATGATCGCCCGCCGCCTCTCGGCGGTGATGCGGCACACCTCCAACGGCAAGCACGAGATGCGCAGCGAGCCCGTGGTCAGCGTGGATTCGCTGTCGCCGTCGGATACGGCAAGGTCGCTGCTGGGGCGGCTGTCGGCGGATGCGTCGCGGGCGGCATCGTAGCATCCGCCGGCACGGCTCGATCGCTCAAACCATCATGAGCTTGATCTGGCCGTCCTCGACGGTCCCCATCGCGAGAGCGTCGCGCGCCATCTTCTCGACGGCCGGCCAGTTCGCCAGAAGGTATCTCTGCGCCTGCGCCTTGGTCGGGAAATTTGTTTGAAGAATACAGCTCTGCCGCGTGTTCCCGTTCGCGATCTGGAAGGACACCGCCTGAGGGCCCTCCCGAATCTCTTGCTCGGTGGGCTGGGGAAGCTTGCGCATGCTGCTCCTTCTCGCGGCTTAGCGAACCGGTAAGGCGACCCCGGAGGCTGGATCGGCGCGAGCCGTCCCGGCCGCGATCTTCCTGGCTTTCAATCTTCGCTCTGACTCGAGGCTCGGTTGCGTATTGCGGACCGCTTCGGTCAGCATCAGGCGGAGCTCTGCCTTGGTCTTGGGTGCTTGTCGTGTGGTCGACTTCTGCCAATTGGTCATGAAGTCTATATGGGTATTTTCGCGCGAAACGCCACCATTCGCATTCGCGATCAGGCGGTAACCGGTGCAAAAAACCCGCGGCCGGTGAACGGTCGCGGGTCAAGAGATCCGAAGCTCTGCCAGTACATCCGTGGTCAAAGCAACGTCATGTCGATTGCGACAGCCTATGCGGCGCGCAGATCTTCAGCAGCAGACTTGCCGGTCCGGCGGTCTGCAACGATTTCGAATGAAACCTTCTGCCCTTCGTTGAGGGTATTCATGCCGGCGCGTTCAACGGCGCTGATATGAACGAACACATCCTGGCTGCCCTGGTCGGGCTGAATGAATCCGAAACCCTTTTGGCTGTTAAACCACTTCACAGTTCCCGTCGTCATGGGGTCGTCCTTTACGATAGATAAGCGTTTGGCCACGCTCAAAAGCGCGGTCGATGTCGTCGAGATCTGGAGGGAGGGTCGTCAGTCAGGCGCGCTTGAAAGCGGCGAGGCCAAGTCGTTCGGCCGAAACTCGATGATTTGGATATAGATACTGCTCGGTCATTCCGCAAGTGACCATACGTCATTGTCTTCAGATCCAGAGGCCGCGCAACGATTCAAGCCGCATCGCCTCTGCAGATATCACAGCGCCTCACGCCGCCTTCTTGCTTTCCGCGAGCTGCGCCAGCTGGCGCATGATCTCCGTCGTCCCAACGAGACGCTCTTCCGGCGTCTCCCAATCCTGCAGGAACACCACCTTCATGTCGGGCCGCACCTTGGCGGCCTGGCCGTAGCTGCGGATGAAGCTCACGAGGCGGTCGGGATGGGCGAAGGAATTGTCGCGGAAGGCGATGACGGCGCCCTTCGGGCCGGCATCGATCTTGCCGACATTGGCGCGGCGGCAGAACGCCTTGATCGCGGCGACCTTGAAGAGGTAGCGCACCTCGTCCGGCAGCACGCCGAAGCGATCGCGCATCTCGGCGCCAAAATTCTCGATCTCCTCCTCGGTGTCGAGATCGGCGAGCCGCCGGTACAGCGACAGCCGCACCGAGAGATCGCCGACATAATCCTCCGGAATGAGCACGGGCATGCCGATGGTGATCGACGGCGACCAGCGGTCGGCGGCGGGCTCGGAGACGCCGGCCTTGAGGTTGACGATCGCCTCCTCCAGCATCGACTGGTAGAGCTCGAAGCCGACCTCCTTGATATGGCCGGACTGCTCCTCGCCGAGCAGATTGCCGGCGCCGCGGATGTCGAGGTCGTGCGAGGCGAGCTGGAAGCCCGCGCCCAGCGTCTCCAGCGATTGCAGCACGGTGAGCCGGCGCTCGGCCTGCGCTGTGATCTTCTGCTGCGCCGGCAGCGTGAACAGCGCATACGCACGCAGCTTGGAGCGGCCGACGCGGCCGCGCAGCTGGTAGAGCTGGGCGAGGCCGAACATGTCGGCGCGGTGCACGATCAGCGTGTTGGCGTTGGGGATGTCGAGGCCGGACTCGACGATCGTGGTGGACAGCAGGATGTCGAACTTGCCGTCGTAGAAAGCCGTCATGATGTCCTCGATCACGGCGGGCGGCATCTGGCCGTGCGCGACCGCGACCTTCATCTCCGGCACGTTCTTGTCGAGGAAATCCTTGACCTCGGCGAGGTCGTCGATGCGCGGCACCACGTAGAACGCCTGGCCGCCGCGGTAGCGCTCGCGCAGCAGCGCCTCGCGGATCATCAGCGGATCATGCGGAGCGACGAAGGTGCGCACCGCGAGGCGATCAACCGGGGGCGATGCGATGATCGAGAGCTCGCGAACCCCGGTCAGCGCCAGCTGCAGCGTGCGCGGAATCGGGGTTGCCGACAGCGTCAGTACGTGCACCTCGGAGCGCAGCGCCTTCAGCCGCTCCTTGTGAGTGACGCCAAAATGCTGCTCCTCGTCGACGATGACGAGGCCGAGGTCGCGGAACTTGATCGCCTTGCCGAGCAGCGCGTGGGTGCCGACGACGATGTCGACCGAACCGTCGGCGATGCCCTTCTTGACCAGATTGAGCTCCTTGGTCGCGACCAGGCGCGAGGCCTGCGCCACGTTGACCGGAAAGCCCTTGAAGCGCTCGGTGAAAGTCTTCGCGTGCTGGCGCGCGAGCAGCGTGGTCGGCACCACCACGGCGACCTGCTTGCCTTCGAGCGCGACGGCAAAGGCCGCGCGCAACGCCACCTCGGTCTTGCCGAAGCCGACGTCGCCGCAGATCAGCCGGTCCATGGGACGGCCGAGTTCGAGATCCTTCAGCGTGGATTCGATCGCCCCTAGCTGGTCCTCAGTCTCGTCATACGGGAAGCGCGCGCAGAACTCGTCGTACAGGCCCTGCTGCACCGGCAGCTTGGGCGCCTCGTGCAGATGACGCGCGGCGGCGATCTTGATCAGCTCGCCCGCGATCTCGCGGATGCGGTTCTTGAGTTTTGCCTTGCGGGTCTGCCAGCCGCCGCCGCCGAGGCGATCGAGCTCGACCGTGGTCTGGTCCGAGCCGTAGCGCGACAGCAGCTCGATGTTCTCGACCGGCAGGAACAGTTTTGTCTCGGCGGCATAGTGCAGCTCGAGACAGTCATGCGGCGCGCCGGCGACATCGAGGGTCTGAAGGCCGATGAAACGGCCGATGCCGTGGTCGACGTGGACGACGATGTCGCCAGCGGCAAGGCTCGTGATCTCCGAGATGAAATTGTCGAGCTTGCGGCTGGCCTTGCGCGGCCGCACCAGGCGATCGCCAAGGATGTCCTGCTCGCTGATCAGCGCGATCTCATCGGTCTCGAAACCGCTTTCGAGGCCGAGCACGGCCAGCATGGTCTCGTTGCGCGGGGTGGCCTGCACCGTCCGCCAGCTGTTGACGCTGGTGGTGTGGGCCAGCTTGTGGTCGCGCAGCATCGAATTCATGCGGTCGCGCGATCCCTCGCTCCAGAGCGCGATCACGACCTTCTTGCGCTGGGCGTGCAGCGCCATGACGTGGCTGACCACGGACTCGAATACGTTGACCGTGGTGTCGTTGCGTTCCGGCGCGAAGTCACGGCCCTTGCGGGCACCGGCGTCGATGACACTGGTCCCGTCAGCCGGAACCGAGAACTGTGTCAGCCGCAGCAGCGGCATGTCGCTCTCGCGCCTGGTCCATTCCTCGCTGGTCAGATAGAGCCGGTCCGGCGGCAGCGGCTTGTAGATGGCGCCGCCGGCGGGATGCTCCATCGCATCGCGGCGCGCCTCGTAATAGTCCTGGATCTGCTTGAATCGCTCGCGGATGGCGTCCTCGGCCTGCGGCTCGATCGCGAGGGGCGCGCCTTGCAGATAATCGAACAGCGTGTCCATCCGGTCCTGGAACAGCGGCAGCCAGTGCTCCATGCCGGGATGGCGGCGGCCTTCGCTGACGGCTTCATACAGCGCATCGTCGCGCTCGGGCGCGCCGAACTCGGCGACATAGCCCATGCGGAAACGGCGGATGGTGTCGGTGATGAGCTGGAATTCCGAGATCGGCACGAGGTCGAGCGAGCGCATGTCGAGCAGCGTGCGCTGGGTCTCGGCGTCGAAGGAGCGGATCGATTCCAGGCTGTCGCCGAAGAAGTCGAAGCGGACGGGCTGATCGAGGCCGGCCGGAAACAGATCCAGAATGCCGCCGCGCACGGCATATTCACCGGGCTCACGCACGGTCGAGGAACGGTTGTAACCGTTGTGCTCGAGCCAGGCGACGATGGTGTCCATCGGCACGACGTTGCCGGGCGCCACCGACAGCGCCTGCGCCGCGACGAGTTCACGCGCCGGCACGCGCTGCACGATCGCATTCACCGTGGTCAGCACGATCAGCGGCTTGTCGCTGCCGGTGAGCGAGGCCAGCCGCGCCAGCGTGGTCAGGCGTTGTGCCAAAATGCCGCCATGCGGCGAGACGCGGTCATAGGGCTGGCAGTCCCAGGCCGGGAACTGGAGCACCGGCAGATCGGGCGCGAAGAACTGCAGCGCGCGTTCGAGCTGCTGCATGCGCGGACCGTCGCGGCAGACCACGGCAAGGCTGACGGCCGGCTTCTTCGGCCGCGCCGCGATGGCGCGGGCGAGATCGGAGACGACCAGGCCTTCGGCGCCTTCCGCGACATTGGCAAGCGTCAGCACACGGCCGGGCGCAAGCAGCTCGGCCGGAGATTTCATTCCCTGCTTCATGCGTCGCGGTCCGCGATCGGATAGGCCTTGATGCGGGCAAACAGCGCGCCGGTGACATCAGCCGGCAGCACCTTGTCGCCGGTGATGGCGGCATAGAGATCGGGATCGTTGACCTCGAGCAAGGTCTCGAGCTCGGTCAGCTCGGCGTCCGACAGATTGCCGATCTCGGCATCCGCAAAGCGGCCGAGGATCAGGTCCATCTCGCGCGTGCCGCGGTGCCAGCAGCGGAACAAAAGCCGCTTGCGGCGGTCGTCCAGCCCGCTGCTCGATCGTGTCGTTCCCGTCATGTCTCAAATCCAGTCAAACGCAGAAAGCCCGGACGTGCCGGGCGGGGCTGATATAGCCATTCGGGGTGGCCGTGTCAGCCCTCGATTTGGCAAGCCTGCCGCCCGGGTGCGGCCGCGAAAAAAGCCGTGGATGCCCGGCATAAAGCCGGGCATGACGGGCCGAAACGATCCTAGATTCGCATCCATGCGCCCCAGCCTGCTCAATCCGCTGTTTGCTCCCGTGACCAGCCTGCCCGGCGTCGGTCCGAAGCAGGACAAGCTGCTGCAATATTTGCTCAGCCGCAGCGAGACGCCGCGGCTGGTCGACCTGCTGCTGCATCTGCCGAGCCAGGTCATCGACCGCCGCGCCCGGCCGAAGATCCGCGACGCCGCGGTCGGAACCATGGTGACGCTGGAGGTCACCGTCGACCGCCACCGCCCGCCTCCACCGCGCAACGCGCGCGCACCCTATCTGGTCTATGCCAGCGACGACACCGGCGACGTCGTGCTGACCTTCTTCCGCGCCAAGCCCGGCTATGTCGAAAAACTGCTGCCAATGGGGGAGAAGCGGTTCGTCTCCGGCACGCTGCAGATGTACGACGGCATCCCGCAGATGGTGCATCCCGACCGCGTGCTGGACGAGGAGGCGATCGCAAAGCTCTCCGGCATCGATCCGGTCTATCCGCTGACGGAGGGGCTGGCGCTCGGCTCGCTCCGCCGCGCGATCGCCCAGGCGCTGCAGAAGCTGCCGGCTTTGCCGGAATGGATCAGTCCGGAGGTGATGCGCCGCTGCAATTTTCCTGCGATCACCGAGGCGCTCAACCGTGTGCATCAGCCGGTCGAGCTCACGGACATCCTGCCCGATCAGCCGTTCTGGTCGCGCCTCGCCTTTGACGAGCTCCTGGCCGGCCAGCTCGCGCTCGCTTTGATCCGCGCGCAATTGCGCCGGCCCGCCGGCGTCCGCAACGCGGGCGACGGTCACCTGCGCAGCAAGATCATCGACGCCCTGCCCTATGCATTGACGCTGTCCCAGCGTGACGCGGCCGCGGCGATCGCCAGCGATCTGCAACAGCCCGTACGCATGTTGCGCCTGCTCCAGGGCGACGTCGGCTCCGGCAAGACCGTGGTCGCGCTGCTCGCGGCCGCGGCCGTCACGGAGGTCGGCAAGCAGGCGGCCCTGATGGCGCCCACCGAAATCCTGGCGCGCCAGCACATCAAGACCATCGCCCCGCTCGCCGAGCGCGCCGGCATGCGGGTTGCGATCCTCACCGGCCGCGAAACGGGCAAGGAGCGGCGTGAGATCATCGCGCAGCTCGAAGCCGGCGAGATCGACCTCCTGGTCGGCACCCATGCGCTGATCCAGGACGATGTGATCTTCCACGATCTTGCCCTCGCGATCGTCGACGAGCAGCACCGCTTTGGCGTGCGCGAACGGCTCGCGCTGACGTCCAAGGGCGAGGCCGTCGACGTGCTGGTGCTGAGCGCGACGCCGATCCCGCGCACGCTGGTGCTGACCTATTTCGGCGACATGGACATTTCCGAGCTGCGCGAAAAGCCGGCCGGCCGCCAGCCGATCGAAACCCGCACCATATCGATCAGCCGCCTCGCCGAAGTCACTGACAGCATCGGCCGCGCGCTGCAGGCGGGCAAGCTGGTCTACTGGATCTGCCCGCTGGTCGAGGAATCCGAGGCCGAAGGCACCGAGCACCTCACCAACGCGACCAAACGTTTCGAAAGCCTGCAGAAGCGGTTCGGCGAGCGCGTCGGCCTCGTCCACGGCCAGATGAAGGGCGCCGAGAAGGACCGCGTGATGGGCCAGTTCGCCGCCCACGAGATCGGCCTTCTGGTCGCGACCACCGTGGTCGAGGTCGGCGTCGATGTGCCGGCGGCGACCATCATGGTGATCGAGAACGCCGAACGGTTCGGCCTCGCCCAGCTGCACCAGCTGCGCGGCCGGATCGGACGCGGCTCGGAGGCCTCGACCTGCCTGCTGCTCTACTCCGAGCCGCTCGGCGAGATGTCGAAGGCGCGGCTGAAGGTGATCCGGGAGACCACCGACGGCTTTCGTATCGCCGAGGAGGATCTGAAGCTGCGCGGCGAAGGCGACGTGCTTGGCGTGCGCCAGAGCGGCCTGCCCGGCTACCGCATCGCGCGCTCGGAGGTCCACGGCCAGCTCATCACCCAGGCGCGCGACGAGGCACTGCGCATCCTCAAGGACGATCCAAAGCTGAAGGGCGAGCGTGGCGAGGCGCTGCGGTGCCTGCTGTATCTGTATGAGCGCGACGAGGCGATCCCGCTGATCGGCGCGGGCTGAGGGCTTCCGCAAAGATCGTCGCAAAGGGACTCGCGGAGACTCCCCCTCGTGTGGAGAGAGACCTTTACATCTGAAGCAAACCGGCTCGCGGGAGCGACTAGGCTTTCTTCTGTGTGATCCCCGCAGCGAACGCCTTCATCAGCGCGGCATCCGCCGCCTCACCATTTGCATCCTCGGCGAGATGCTCGAACCATCTCGCAAAGCCCTCATAGATCTGGCTGGCCGGATGATCCGGGCCGAGGAATCCGGAAATCTCCCGCATCTCCGCGACCCAGCGATACGCTTTCGGGATCATGTCCGGCAGCGCGACCTCGAGCCGCGCCAGGATCGCGGGCTGGCTCAGCGCCAGTTCGTCACGCAATGCGTCCGCAGCGCCCGCTTTCGTCGCCGCGACCACCATCGCCGAGCCGATGCCGGCGAGGCCCTTGACGATGCCGGCATAGGACATTTTCAAAGCCGACGCGGCGCCGACCGGGCCCTCGACGATGCGCACGTCGAGGCCGAAATCCTTCAGCACCGCGACCTCCTTGGCGTATTCGCCGGACATGTAGAAGGCCGGGCTCTTGCCGCCGGGCTGCGGCGGAAAGCCGATGATGCCGCCATCGACGAACGGCGCCTGCGCCGAGCCGATGATCTCCTCGATCCTTTGCACCGTGTCGACGTTGACCGCATTGCAATCGACGACGACCGGCTTCTTCTCGCGCCTGACGATCAGCGCGGCCAGCCGCTCAGCCAGCGCGACGGCTTCGCCCGGCGGCACGATCGAGAGGATGATGTCGGCGCTCGCAATTTGATTGTCATCGGCGCCGACCATGCCGGCATCCGCCGCGCGTTTCCGCGTCGCCTCGCTCCGCCCTTCCAAAGACGTCAGCACGCGCGCGCCGTGCTCACTGAGGCGGCGGGCGACGGCGCTGCCCATGGCGCCGGGCGCGAGGATCGCAATGGTCTTGGACATCATGTACTCCGGATCGAATTCCGAGCGAGGCGCTCAGGTGAACCGGAGGATATCAGAGGATGCGAACGCGCGCGTGACTGCGGCCATCCCGCAAGGGAATGGCCCTACTCCACCTTCGCAGGCTCGGGCCGAAGCGCCGAGGCGTTGGCGATGCGCGCGGCATTCGCCATGCCCGCGAGCGCGGCGGCCTTTTTCGGATCGGGTGCCGAGCCCGGCTGCACCACGCCGGCCGACATGATCAAGGTCGCGGCGTCTTCGGTGCTCATGTCGACTTCGACGATCTTGCTCTTGGGCACGTAGAAGAAGAATCCGGTGGTCGGGTTCGGCGAGCACGGCAGGAACACGGAGACATGCTCCTCCTGCCCCGGCAGGCTGCGCGCGACCTCTTCATTCGGCGATTGCGAGATCAGCACGATCGACCACATGCCTGGCGAGGGAAACTCGACCAGCCCGACTTTGCGGAAGCTCGAGCCCTTGCCCGAGAACAGCGTCTCGAACACCTGCTTCAGGCCGCGATAGATGGCGCGCACGGCCGGGATCCGGCCGAGGAAGGTCTCGCCGACATCGACCAGCGTCCGGCCGATCAGGTTGGCGGCGAGGAATCCGACCAGCGTCAGCGTGAAAAATGCGACGACCAATCCCCAGCCGGGAATGACGTACGGCAAATAGGTTTCGGGCCGGTAGGCCAGCGGCACGAACGGCCGCACCACGCCGTCGACCCAGGTCACGAACCACCAGACCAGATACAGGGTGATGGCGATTGGGCCCGTCACCACGAGGCCAGTCAGAAAATAGTTGCGGAAGCGGCCCATCAGGCCGGTATGCGGTTCCGGGAGAGGATCAAGAGGCGCAGGCGCGTCGTCGCGGGGGGTCATTCGGGTTCCAGGTCGGTCGCAGCACACAAGCTAGGGTCTTCTAGCAGGTTTTGGAAGACCGCGACCGACTGATATCCCTTCTGCCTATTCCACGGTCACCGATTTCGCGAGGTTGCGAGGCTGGTCGACGTCGGTCCCCATGACGACAGCCGTGTGATAGGCGAGCAGCTGCACGGGAACGGCATAGACCATCGGGGTGAAGGCCGCCGCCATGTCGGGCATGACGATGGTGACGAGGGACTCGACGGTCGCCTCTTCCGCACCCTTCGCGTCCGTCATCAGGATGATGTTGCCGCCGCGCGCGGCGACCTCCTGCATGTTGGAGACCGTCTTTTCGAACACCCGGTCGTAAGGCGCGATGACGACGACAGGCATCGTCTCGTCGATCAGCGCGATCGGCCCGTGCTTGAGCTCGCCGGCGGCATACCCCTCGGCGTGGATGTAGGAGATCTCCTTCAGCTTCAGCGCGCCTTCGAGCGCAAGCGGGAAGCTGGTGCCGCGGCCGAGATAGAGCACGTCGCGCGACTTGGCGATCCTGTGCGCGAGCTTTTCGATCTGCAGCTCGGTGGTGAGCGCATCCGCCATCAGGCGCGGGACCTCGACGAGGCCATGGACCAGCTTGGTCTCATCCTCGTCGGACAATTCGCCGCGCGCCTTGCCGGCCGCGATCGCGAGGTTTGCGAGCACCATGAGCTGACAGGTGAAGGCCTTGGTCGAGGCGACGCCGATCTCGGGGCCCGCGAGCGTCTGCAGCACGGTCTCGCTCTCGCGCGCGATCGTCGAGGTCGGCACGTTGACGACGGCGACCGTGTGCACGCCCTCGGCCTTGGCATAGCGCAGTGCCGCCAGGGTGTCGGCGGTCTCGCCGGACTGCGAGATGAAGATGGCGAGATCGCCCTTGCGCAAGGGCGCCTCGCGGTAGCGGAATTCGGAGGCGACATCGACCTCGACCGGCACGCGCGCAAAGCGCTCGAACCAGTATTTTGCGACGTAGCCGGCATAGCTCGCGGTGCCGCACGCCGTAATGTTGATGCGCTGAATGTTCTTGAAGTCGAACGGCAGCTTGACCGGCAGCGCGACACGCTCGGTTGCCATGTCGACGTATCGCGCCAGCGTGTGGCCGACCACTTCCGGCTGCTCGTGGATCTCCTTCGCCATGAAGTGGCGATAGTTCGCCTTGTCGACGAGCGAAGTCGAGGCGGCATGCTTGATCTTGTCGCGCTGGACGGCATTGCCGTCCTTGTCGAAAATCGACGCGCTCTTGCGCGTCAACACGACCCAGTCGCCATCTTCGAGATAGCTGATCGTGTCGGTGAACGGGCCGAGCGCGATAGCGTCCGAGCCGAGATACATCTCGCCGTCGCCATAGCCGATCGCCAGCGGCGGCCCGTTGCGGGCGCCGATCATCAGGTCGCCGTCGCCGGCGAAGATGAAGCCGAGCGCGAAGGCGCCGCGGAGTCGCCCCAGCGCCAGCTTGACGGCTTCGACCGGCTTGTTGCCGCGCGTGAGCAAATCGTCGACCAGGTGCAGCACGATCTCGGTGTCGGTCTCGGTGTGGAACACCGTGCCCTTCTTCTCGAGCTCCTCGCGCAGCTCGCGGAAATTCTCGATGATGCCGTTGTGGACCACGGCGACGCGCTCGGTCGCGTGCGGATGGGCGTTGTTGACGGTGGGCTTGCCGTGGGTGGCCCAGCGGGTATGGCCGATGCCGGTGGTGCCCTGGAGCGGCTCGGCTTCCAGCCGCTTCTCCAGGTTCTTCAGCTTGCCCTCGGCGCGACGGCGCTCGAGGTGCTTGCCTTCGAGCGTGGCGACGCCCGCCGAGTCATAGCCGCGATATTCAAGACGTTTGAGCGAATCCACCAGCTGCTCTGCAACCGGCTCGCGCCCGAGAATGCCGACAATCCCGCACATGCGGATCACTATCCCCCAAATCGTCGAAAAATCGCCTAAACGACGCGCCCGGTTTTTAGCGAAAATCCCAGGGAACCATATACTCAATAATTATTGCGGATTGAGACAGCATGGACCGCAACCTGAGCTTCGCCTGCGTCGAATTGGCCGGCCTTAGACAGCGCACGTTAACTTGTTGTCAATATGTTTGACCAACGATTCCGGTGCAGGAGAGCAAAGCCATGAAAGGCTCGTCCGACCGCAAAGGTCTGTCATCGATGTACTTGCGTGCCAGCGAGACCACGGGCACGCATTTGGCGCATTGGCCGCCGCCCCAGCGCGGCAAGGAAAGCAAGCCGGTCTTCCTGAAGCATCCGGAGGGCGAGCCGGCCAAACGCGCCAAGCCGCGTGGCTGGCGCCTGACCCGCGCGATCTTCTCCGAATTCGCCGACGACGAATAGCGCCTACGGACGAAGACCCTCATGGTGAGGAGCGCAAAGCGCGTCTCGAGCCATGAAGCCCCCGCATCTCGCCCGCGGCCCTCCTTCGAGACGCCCGCTTCCAGTGGGCCCTCAGGATGAGGGCGGAGTGTGCTGCGACACAACAGAATAGTGCCTATTTCTCCGGTTTCTTGCCGCCCGTCTTCAGCTCGCGATAACGCGCAGCGCCGCCTTCGCGGATGGTCTGCTGGTTGCGCTCCAGTGCCATCGCATCGTCAGGCACGTCGCGGGTGATCACCGAGCCCGAGCCGATATAGGCGCCATTGCCGATTTTGACCGGGGCGACCAGCGAGGAATTGGTGCCGACGAAGGCGCCCTGCCCGATGATTGTCTTGTGTTTCTTGAAGCCATCGTAGTTGCAGGTGATGGTGCCGGCGCCGATGTTGGAATTGGCGCCGACGGTGGCGTCACCGATGTAGGAGAGATGATTGACCTTGACGCCGGCCTCCAGCGTCGCCGCCTTGGTCTCCACGAAATTGCCGATCCGCGCGCCGTCGCCGAGCGAGGTGCCGGGCCTCAAGCGCGCATAGGGGCCGATCGAAACGTTCTTGCCAAGCGTGGTCTGCACGATGTGCGAGAACGAGTGGATCACGGTGCCGTCGGCGATCGACACGCCGGGGCCGATCACCACGAAAGGCTCGATCATCACGTCCTTGCCGAACAATGTGTCGGCGGACAGATAAACGGTCTCGGGCGCGATCAGCGTGACGCCGGCCTCCATCGCCGCTTTCCGCAAGCGCGCCTGCATCACGGCTTCGGCTTCCGCAAGCTGCGCCTTGGTGTTGATGCCGCGCACTTCATCCTCGCTGGTCTCGATCACCACGGACTCCCATCCCTGCTTGCGGACGATTTCGACCGCGTCGGTCAGATAATACTCGCCCTTTGAATTCGCATTGCCGATTTGCCCGAGGATTTCGAGCGCCCGGCGCCCGTCGATTGCCATCACGCCGGCATTGCACAGATCGATCTTGCGCTCCTCTGCGCTGGCATCGGCCTGCTCGCGGATCGCGACCAGGCGTTCGCCCTCGACGATGAAGCGGCCATAGCCGGTGGGATCGGCGGCGCGAAAGCCGAGCGCGGCAATCGCGGCGCCCTTCGCGAGCGGCGCGCGCAGCCGCGCAAAGGTCTCGGCCGAGATCAGCGGCGTGTCGCCGAAGGCGATCAAGAGATCATCAACGCCGCGCCCGATCGCCTCGCGCGCCGCCAGCACCGCATGCGCGGTGCCGAGCCGCTCGGCCTGCACGAAGATGAGCGCGTCGGGCCGGATGCGCTTTGCCTCGTCCGCGACCGCCTGGTGATCGGGGCCAATCACGACCGCGAGCGAGGTGCCGGTTCCCTGGGGTGCCGCGGCGAGCACGTGAGCGAGCAAGGTCTGGTGGGCTACCGGATGCAGCACTTTCGGCAGGCTCGATCGCATGCGCGTGCCTTCGCCGGCGGCGAGCACGATCGTGAGGCTGGAACGGGCGGTCATCGAAATCCTGTCAGATACGGCCGAATCAATTGGCGCGACGGGCGGGCAGCCACCCGCAAAAGCTCTTGCCTTGCTACCCCCGCAAACGCCCGGAATTCAAGTGCGACACGCTTTTCCTGTTAATGTTCCCTGATTGATTCGGGGAAGCCGGGCAGGGCTGGGCACTTAACGTTCATGGCAAAGGATTCCGACCCACTGGCGGATGCCTTCGGCACCAAGGAGACCGGCGGGCTGTTCTCCGGACTTGTGGCCGAGGAAAGCGCGTTCGACCGCCGCATGATGTGGCGGCTGGGCTCCTGGGGTGTGGCAGCCGTAGGCGCCGTCGTCATCGCGGTGATGGCCAATCAGGCCCAACTCGGCTGGCGGCGCGACCAGGTTGCGTCCGCCGATCTCGCGCGCCAGGCAGAGCGGCTCCAGGCGCTGGCCAAGGAGAGCCAGAACGAGGCCCGCCGGCTTGCGGCCGCCATCGAGACGCTGAACACGGATCGCGACCGGCTCTATTCCCGTGTCACCGTGGTCGAGCAAGGGCTCGATTCCGTCACCGGCGCCATCGCCAAGCAACCCACCGCACCACCGCAGCCCGGCAAGCCGCAGGATGCCACGCCGACGGCGCCCAGCGTCGCGCCGGTCGCTTCGACCCCCGCCTCCGCCGGCGACAAGCCCCGCACCGAGGCCGCCAAGGACACGCCCAAGGACACGCCCAAGGATACGGTCACGGTCAAGGATACTCTCAAGGAAGTTGCAAAGGAGCCGTCGAGCCTGCCACCGCAGACTGCCGCCGCCGCCTCGCTCGTGCAGCAGCCGCTGGCAGCGACTTCGGCGCTGCCGACCATACCGCTGGTGCCGTCCAAGTCGATCATGGCGCCGCCCGATCCAGCCGCGTCGAAATTGATTCAGCCCGAGACAAACGAGAAGGCCGCCGAGAAGAAAGTCGAGCCGGCGCCCGCCCCGACCGAAGTCGTCGCGACAGCCGCGAAGGCACCTGAGGCAGCCGAGAACGAATCCCCCGCCATCGCGGTCCAGCAGACGCGTTTCGCGATCGACCTCGGCGGCGCCAATTCGATCGACGGCCTGCGCGCGCTCTGGCGCGGCCTGAGCAAAACCAATCCGGAAATCGCAGCACTGCGACCGATCATCATGATCAAGGAAGGCAACACCGGCCTCGGCATGCAGCTTCGCCTGGGTGCCGGTCCGCTGGTCAACGCCGCCGCCGCCGCAAAATTCTGCGCGAGCCTCGCGGAGAACGATCGTCACTGCGAGACCACCGTCTTCGACGGCCAGCGCCTCTCGATGCGCGGCGGATCGGAGAAGGGACAAGAGAAGTCCCAGGACAGAGTTCAAGAGAAGAACTCCGAGAAGAACCAGGACGCGGTCCCGCAAGCCGAAACCGCGCCCGCGCCGAGTGCAAAGCCCGAGAAGCCGCAGCGCCGCCGCAGCTACTCCTCCAAGCGCTCGTCGAAGCGCGAAGAGCCCGCGCCCCCGCCTGCGGCGCAGCCCGCGCCGGCGAAGCCGGAGACCGCGTCTGCGTCCGCGGGATCGACGCTGTCGTCGTTCTTCAGGCGATAAACATTGCGCCTGAACGGGCGGTGAATGCCGGCGTGTTTTTGCGCGCGCCGATGAACCTAAATTTCGGTCCGAGAAGAGAAACCACCCGTCAATTGCCAAGTTGTCCCGGTCGTGAACCGGAGCGGCCGATGTGAGAAATCACGCGCGCCCGCCTCCATGACCTCGGGAGAAACCCACGTGAAGACATTGATCATCGCAACGGCCGCGCTTCTGGCGGCATCTCCGGCGCTTGCGCAAACGACGAAATCGCCGGGCGCCTCGAGCAACGCGCCGGGTCAGCAAATGCACAACACAAAGAAGCCTTCGACAGGACCCGGCGCGTCCGAATACGCCCCTGGTCACCAGACCAATACCACCAAGGGACCGGGCCACTCGGAGAGCGCGCCGGGACAGAAGATGCAGACCACCACGGGCTCGAACACCAGCAAGAAGTGATGGTGCGCGGTCGCGTTCTACTCTGGCAGATGGCGTCGACCAGGCTGGTCGGCGCCATCGCCTTGTCGAACGGCGGCTCGCGCTGCCTGATCGCCGATGATCGCTCAGAGTTGCGCGGGCATGCGACCATCGGACGCTTGGATCTCAGCGGCTCTTTCTCACCAAGTTGGCGTTTAGTCCCGATCTGCCGGGCGCACGCCAAGCGTCCGTCTCCCGAAACGCACGAGCTTCGATGAACGAACTGGATGATGTGCTGAGGCTTCTCGTCGCGGCGGGAACAGGGCTGCTGATCGGCATCGACCGCGACATGAACGACAAGCCGGTCGGAATGCGCACCCTGGCGCTTGTCGCTCTGGGCTCCGCGCTGGTCTCGATCTCCGTGATCGAGTTCCAGAATCTGCGTGACCACCCCGATGCGATCTCCCGGGTCATTCAGGGCGTCGTTGCCGGCGTGCTGACCGGTGTCGGCTTCATCGGCGCGGGCGTCATCCTGCACGACGCCAAGGCGAAGACCGTGCACGGCCTCACGACCGCGGCAACCGTCTGGATTGCGGCGGGCCTCGGGATTGCCTGCGCGCTCGGAGCCTGGCTGCTGGTCGCCGCAGCGATCGCCGTCACGCTGCTCGTGCTGTTCGTTCTTGGCTGGGTCGAGCGCCGGCTGGGATTGAAATAGGCAAACATACCAAATGATAGGGAAGAGGTCCGCGTAAGGCGGCAGTATCCGCGACGGATTTTGATTCGGAGCGGAGATGACGGACGCGAAGTTTCTGCGGGAGCAACTCGCGTTGATCCGCGAGCTGGCCGAGCAGGCGGACCCCTACATCAGAAAACGCCTGCTTGCATTGGCTGAGAAATACGAGCGACGGCTCGCGGACCAGAATCGGGCGACGCAAAGCCGGCTTTGACGGCCCCTCGCGCACGTCGTGGGCGAGCCGGATCAACAGAAACATCCCCTGCCCTGTTGCCTGCCCGCGCCATCACGACCATATTGCCGCCATGACAAAAAAGCCCTTCCGCCTCTCGCCCTACCAGGTGCAGTTCCTGATCGTCGTCGGTTTCGCGTCCGTCGGCTATGCGCTCTATCTGCGCTACCTTGCGATCGAGCTGTCGCAGGTCGCTCTCACCTGCGACGCCGGGCTTCAGACGATGATCTGCAAGGCGCGGTCGGTCTCGACGGTGCTGTTCAAGAATTCGGTGTTCGGCATCGTCGCGCTGGTGGTTGCGACGCTGAACCTGATGCGGCCGTCGATCGTGCTGCTCACCGTCGGCATCATCGCCGCCGGCCTCGGCATCGTGCTCTACAATGTCGTGCTGTCGGGCCTGGCGATCGGCCTGTTCATTCTTGGGTTTGCTCGGCCCGCGCCCGCCACAGCGTGAGCGCGAACAACAGATAGATCGTGCAGGTCCACAGCGACTGCCAATTGTCGCGGCCTTCGTTGAAGAGCACGAACACCGCCGACAGCGCCAGCACGCCCGCGAACACCGATTCCGCGATCGGACGCTGGCCGATCTGCGGCCGGTTCAGCATCAACAGCGCGAACGGCACGACCGCCATCGTCAGAGCGGCGTAGGGAAAATCCTTGTAGCGCGGGTCGAAAACGAAACCGAGCGCAGTCGCGGCCGCGATCACGGCCGTCACCGCGAGCGTCAGGCCGAGCACCGCGGTGAGCTTCGACCATTTTCGGCCCTCGCGCGGACCGAGCAGATCGAGAAAGGTCGGAAGGCTGCGGCCGATCACCATCGCCTGCGCGCAGAAGATCGGCGACAGGATACCGCCCGCGAGCAGCGCGCCCCAGAGCAGCCAGCCGCCGATGCCGTAGCTCTCATAATAAAGCTTGTCGGCGCCGATCCCGAGCAGGCTGCCCGCCGTCGTCGCCGAGATGGCGACGCCGAGCCAGGCCGAGAAGCGCGGCGTCCACGGCCGCCGGCGCAACGTGATGAGCGCAACCGCGAACACCAGCACGGAAAGGCCCATGCCGGCGCCCATGTACCATTTCCAGTACGGGAAATTGCTGATCGGCTCGCCCGGCGGATATTTCAAGCTGCGGCGCACCGAGTCGTACAGGCCCCAATAGCCGCCGACGGTGCCTTCCAGCTTGCGCTTCCACGGCTGGTCGTAGGACTCGATCAGATTGACGCGAAACTTCTGCGCCTTCGCCAGAGCCAGGATTTCCGAGACCACCCGCGCCTGGTTGGTGCGTGAGGGCAGCGCGCCGTCGCGCATGCGCCCCTCGCTCGGCCAGCCGGTCTCGCCGATCAGGATTTCCTTGCCCGGAAACGCCACCGCCATGCGCTCGCGGATCGCCTCGACATGGGCGGAGGCGAACTTCGCCTTCACCGGCATATCCTCCCAATAGGGCAGGATGTGAATGGTGACGAAGTCGACGGCGTCATAGACCTCGCGGTTCTTCAGCCAGAATTCCCAGACGTCGGCATAGGTGACGGGCACGCTGACCTGCGTCTTCACCAGGCGGATGATCGAGACGAGGTCCGCCGTCGTCATCTCGCCGCGCAGCAGCACCTCGTTGCCGACGATGACGGCGGTGATGATCGCGGGGAATTCCTTGGTGAGACGAATGGCGAGCGCGGCCTGCTCAAAATTCTTGGCTCGGTTGCTGGAGAGCCAGATGCCCTGCAGCACTTTCAGCCCGCCGACCTTGGCGGCGATCGCCGGCACCTGGTCGAGCCCGTTCTCCAACGAATAGGTGCGGACGCAGTCGGTGATTTCCTTGAGCTGGCGCAGGTCCTGCTCGATCTGCTCGGCCTCGATATGGGTCCACGCGTTCAGCGGCGTCTGCTCGCCGCGGAACGGCGCGTAGGAGACGCATTGGACCTTCTCGGCGGGATCGATCGGGGCGCGCGCGAGCGTGATCGGCGTCGCCAACCACCACCACACGGCAGCAATCGCACCCAGTGAAACGAGCAGAAGCGCCAGTGGCGTACGAAGTGAAATCGGTTCCGTCCTCCGCGAAGGGTCCGTCGATTACCTGCTTGCACGCCGTCTGCCAAGGGGGTGTCCAAAGAGGGTGCCCAAGCGGGTGTCCAAATGCCGATCCACTCTCAAGGATCCGCGCCTGCCCTTAAGGAATGGGGCTGCGGCTGTTCGACCGGGGCCTAGCATCGTGACTTTGCTGGACAAAATTCCAAATACAGGTCATGGACTCGGAAAGACTTTTCCGCCGCATTGGAGACCCATTTGGACGCCATCACCGGCGCGTCCGCGGGATCCTGACGCGGACGGCCAGCGGATACATTGGGGAATTCATGCGGCAACGGGTGTTCGAGTCACGAAATGCGGTCCTGCGGCAGTTCGCCGCCACCTTGGCCGTCTCCTGCCTTCTCGTTCTCGCCGGTCTCGGTGGCGCTTCCGCCCAGAGCGGCACGCCCGCGCCGGACCAGGGCAAGGCCGCCGCCCAGCCCGCCGACGCCGCCAAGGATGCGGCCCAGAACCAGCGCCGCACCGACGAATTCGCCGAAGCGGCCCAGGTCATCAGCGGCCCGGCCGGCAATCCCGAATGCGTCTGGCTCGGCCGGCGCGTGGTGCGGCTGATGTGGCGGGATGACCTCGATACCGCGTTCCGCCATCTCGACCTCTATGACCGCTTCGGCTGCCCCGGCGGCCACATCCAGGCGGCCTTCCGCTGCCTGACCCGGTTCGGCGGCCAGATCGATCCCAAGGTCGCCGAGACCCTGGACAGCCGCGTGCATGCCTGCTGGATCAACCCGGCGGCCCAGCCGCAGCAGGCGGCGGCCGCAGCGGCACAGCCGGCCGCTCCCGCGGCCAACAATGCGCAGCCGCAGCCGGCCGCCAGCCCATCGCCCGCGGCAAGCCCGACGCCGGCGCCCCAGAAATAGCCGCGATCGTTTCAGCTGTCGTTCAGAAACGATCGGCCATAGACGCGGTTGGCACCGCCGCGCGTCGTTCGAAAAAGGCCATGCCCTCATAAGGACATGAGGCCATGACAGTTGTGAAACCGTGCGACGGAGATATGCTCCCTTTGCCGCGGACTTGGTCGGATCTCGGGGGCGGATCCGCTTCCCTGCCCCCTCAGCCCCTTTTGGTTTAGCCGCGATGCGCGTTGTCGCCGCCGTTTTGTTGCTCGTGTCTGCGCTTCACGCAGGGCTATGGGGAGTCTTGCGCGACAAGGAACCCGCGCCCGACTTCAAGGGCCTGTTGCCCAGCGTCTCCTACGCGCCGTTCGAGGGCTCGGCCCACCCCGACATCGACAACATCCCGACCGTCGAGAAAATCCGCGCCGACCTGAAGACGCTGTCGACCATGACGCGCGCGATCCGCCTCTATTCGTCCACCGGCGGCGTGGAACTGGTGCCGCCGATCGCGGCCGAGTTCGGCCTCAAGGTCACCGTCGGCGCCTGGATCGACAAGGACATGGATCGCAACGAGCGCGAGATCAAGGCCGCCATCGAGCTCGCCCGCAAGAACAGCAACGTCGTCGGCGTCGTCGTCGGCAACGAGGTGATCTACCGCGGCGAGCAGAAGGTCGAAGACCTCATCGACATGATCAAGAAGGTGAAGGGCTCGGTCCGCGTGCCCGTCACCACCGGCGAGATCTGGAACATCTGGCGCGACAATCCCGACCTCGGCTCCAGCGTCGATTTCATCGCCGCGCACGTGCTGCCCTATTGGGAAAACTTCCGCTCCGACCAGGCGGTCGACCAGGCCGTCGACCGCTACAATCTCTTGCGCAACCTGTTCCCCGGCAAGCGCATCGTGATCGCCGAGTTCGGCTGGCCGAGCCAGGGCTACAATTTGCGCAACGCCGATCCGGGTCCGTTCCAGCAAGCCCTGATCCTGCGCAATTTCGTCAGCCGCGCCGAAGCCATCGGCATGGAATACAACATCGTCGAGGCCATCGATCAGCCCTGGAAATTCTTCGAAGGCGGCGTCGGTCCTTACTGGGGCATCCTCAACGCCAGCCGCGAGCCGAAATTCGCCTGGACCGGTCCGGTCGAGAACCCCGACTATTGGAAGCTGATGGGCATCGCGCTCCTGGTCGGCATCCTGCTGTCGCTGCCGATCCTGCGGATTGAAAAGCCGACCGCGAAGCAGGCCTTCCTGCTGTCGGCGACCGCCAACGGCGTCGGCGCCTGGGCCGCGACCGTGTTCGCGTTCTGGAACAGCCATTACTTCATCATCGGCTCGGCCTTCGCGCTCACGCTCGGCATGATCCTGCTTGTGCCCCTCGTCCTCATTGCGATGGCGCGCATCGACGAGATCGCAGCCGTCGCCTTCGGCCGGTCGCCGCAGCGGCTGCTCAGCAAGGGCAAGCCGGTCGAGAACGTTCCCGAGAATTACTGCCCAAAGGTCTCGATCCACATCCCCGCTTATTTCGAGCCGGTCGAGATGCTCAAGCAGACGCTGGATGCGCTGTCGCGGCTGAACTATCCGAACTACGAATGCGTGGTCATCATCAACAACACGCCGGATCCCGCGTTCTGGCAGCCGATCCAGGACCATTGCCGCGCGCTCGGTGAACGCTTCAAGTTCATCAACGCCGAGAAGGTGCAGGGCTTCAAGGCCGGCGCTCTTCGGATTGCGATGGAGCGCACCGCCGCCGATGCCGAGATCATCGGCATCCTCGACGCCGACTATGCCGTCGATCCCGACTGGCTGAAGGACCTCGTGCCTGCCTTCGCCGATGCGCGTGTCGGCCTCGTGCAGGCGCCGCAGGAGCATCGCGACGGCGATCTGTCGATCATGCACTACATCATGAACGGCGAATATGCCGGCTTCTTCGACATCGGCATGGTCCAGCGCAACGAGGCCAACGCCATCATCGTGCACGGCACGATGTGCCTGATCCGTCGCGCGGCGATGGACATGGCCGGAGGCTGGTCGTCCGACACGATCTGCGAGGATTCAGATCTCGGCCTTGCGATCCAGGAACTCGGCTGGACCACCCACTACACCAATCACCGCTACGGCCAGGGCCTCCTGCCCGACACCTACGAGGCCTTCAAGAAGCAGCGTCACCGCTGGGCCTATGGCGGCCTCCAGATCGTCAAGAAGCACTGGCGCTATTTCCTGCCCGGCAAGAGCCGGCTGACGCCCGACCAGAAGCGCGAATATGGCCTGGGCTGGCTGAACTGGCTCGGCGCGGAAAGCCTCGGCGTGGTCGTGGCGCTGCTCAACCTCGTCTGGGTGCCGATCGTCGCCTTCGCCGACATCGCCATTCCCGACAAGATCCTGACGCTGCCGATCATCGGCGCCTTCATCGTCTCGCTGGCGCACTTCCTGTCGATGTACCGCGCCCGCGTCGCCATCAAGCCCGGACAGATGCTCGGCGCCATGATCGCGGCGATGAGCGTGCAATGGACGGTCTCGCGCGCGGTGGCGCAGGGCCTCATCACCGAGCACATCGCCTTTGCCCGCACCTCCAAGGGCGGCCTGTCCCGGATGTCGATCGAGTTCCAGGCGTTCTGGGAGGCCGTGATCGGCACCCTGCTCCTGATCGGCGCGGGCGTGCTGATCGCCACCAACAGCTACCGCCAGATCACCGAAATCTACATCTTCGCCGGCGTGCTGGTGCTGCAAAGCCTGCCGTTCCTGGCCGCGGTCGCCATCGCCATCCTCGAGCTCAGCCGCATCAACTCGTTCCAGTTCTGGCGCGACAGCGCGATCCGTACCGCCGAGCTGATCGGCCTGCGTCCGGTCGCGCTGCCGGCCCCCGGCACGCCGCAGCCGGTGCCGAACGAGGTGCGGCGGGAAACCCAGTGATTGAGGCTCCGCGATAGCCTTTGGACCTCGTGATTAAAAGACACGTGGTCTTCGGCGTGGATGACGGCCCGCCAATTCGGGTTGAGCTTTCCGCCTTAAGCGGCGGAAACCGCGAGCAAATCCCCGCCCCTGCCGCGTCTTTCGGCAACCACCCAAGCTATTGACCTCAGCGCCCCATCCCCCTACACAGCGCGGGCCGAAAGCATGATCCGGAAACAGCCGGTTTTTCCCCGCGACGCCAGCTTGAGCGCAGCGGCAAGACATGCTTCTCGAATGTCCGACCACGATGGCGATCTCTTTAAGCCATCAGCGGCCATGGGAGCGCGTAGCTCAGCCGGTAGAGCACGTGACTTTTAATCACGGGGTCCTGGGTTCGAGCCCCAGCGCGCTCACCAAAGGCCGGATCGACAGCTTAGCCGACAAGACCAACCGAACCGAAAAGCTCTGTGTGGGCCCCGTGTTGGCGAATCGATTGCGCGTGAACATGAAGAACATTCCTGCGGAGTTTAAGGACATACCCGCGACGGTTGCGCGTTATCTCGACGCGTGGGCGCAATCATCACGGAGGCACGCGGACGGCCGAGCAGTGAAGATCATGTTCGGCAAGATGCGCGAGATGGGCTTGCAGGGCGTCGTGGTCTACCGCCACTGCGGCCATCACGTAGCGCTGAGCGCCGATCGCTGGCCTGATGATGTCCGCCTGTCTGATATCGAGCCGCGCTTTGTCTACGCTGGCTGTGGCAACCGCTGAGCCGATGAGGCCCGGCAAGGCCGATGGTCCGCCTATCGCGGATGACGCGCAATCCCCGGCATAGGATCGCTTCGCGTTGTCCAGGCTCCGCGATCATCCCACCCTGATCTGGTTAAGATTGTTCATTCCCTTGCAGGGGAAAATTTGCCTCTGTGCGCCTTGATGTGGCTCGCCGTCAGGAGGCTATGGAGGCGTATAGCGATGGGACAAACGACCCGAATTTTGAAGCGGGCAAACGTCCTGCCCGATCTCCTGAAAATGCTTCAGGAGCTCGAGGAGCTGAGAGAAAGGGTTCGGCTCGCCGAGGCCGCCCGCGTGTTGCACTAGACCTACGCGAAAAGTCCGCATCCCCTTCCGGAGGGCGCTTTGGCGCGTCAGTCCCACAGCCCGAGAACACGGTCTCCGAGCGGAGTGTCGTTCCATCTCGACATGCGCTGACGTCTAGCGACAGCGGGTTTCAAAAAATCGCACTTTTCTGTCGCTGGTCCGTACTTGCCGCTGTAGAAGCGCACCCGACCGGGGACTTCTGACCTGCTAATTGCGCTTGAGCAGAGCTGAGAAGCACCTCCCCCTGCGACCTCGTCGCGCGCGAACTTCGGAAGGTAGCGCGGCGTGAGGCTAAAAACGCAATCGACGTCTCCGGACTGAGGAATGTACAATTCGACGACGGCCGGTCGCGATTTCGACGCCGAGCATGGTTCGCGCTCTAGTTCATGCGCAATAGAGCTCTGGTAGCTCGTCGCCGCAAACGAGCGTGCCAGATTCCGATAAAAACCCCAGTAGTCGCCCCGAGATGAACTCCCCGCAGCATCCGCCTATTGTGCCCTACCCCTTCAGGCATTTTGGCGATGGTCTGCGCAGCGAAAGACAGCCCGCCCGTTCTGATCTGCTCCAAGTGCGGACGGCCGATGACGTTCTTGGCGACGCTTCCTGCCATCCTCAATCTGCCTGCAGTCCATGCTTTCCAGTGCCGCCCCTGTCTGCGCGTCGACACCATTCCGCTGGCATAGCACTCGGCGCCTAAGTCGGTTTGAGCTCTTGCAAAACCCGTCACTCGTTGCGATCAGCGCCGCTGCGATCCGCCATCGGTTATCGGAGCAATCCTCAAAAGGCAGCGAAGTGGCCGACCGACTTGCCAGCGATGGGTTTCGCAAGTGCTACACCCGTAACGCGCCAATCCGAATCTCTCGAAGCTCAACCTGCTCAAGCCGTGCAACGCGTGTGCAACGCGAAGATTATCCCCGCCTTTATAAGGCGGGAACGGCACCATCTCTGCCAAGTTATCCCGCTACCGGAGGTAACTGAAGGAGGTAGACATGCCGGTATTCATACTCTGGGCCGTCCCTACGGTGCTCGTCATCGGCGGCGTCGGCTACTATTTTCTCCGCGTAGTTCACTAGTTGAGTATTTTGGCCACGCTCGAATGCTGATGACGGTTGCCAAAGTCTAGCCGGCATTGGCATTGCCGGAAGCCCGGCGTCGACGTCATTGCCCGACGCTGGGCGGCCGCGCCAGGCGCCTCTTTGGCCGATCGGATTTTGCCGACGATGATTTGAGTTTAGCAGTCCGGTGGATTGATGCGGCCGGTTTGCGGTCGGCGCTACGCATCTTTTGCATTTGCTCAGCCGCGATCACGCGGGAGCGCAGATTTTCTAACTCGGAAAGCCCGGAAGCAAGCTCGTCGAAACGCTGTTTCAGCACAGCGGCGTGATCACCAGTGCCCATTGTACGCCCCCTGGGCTACTCGAAGATCGACCGAGACAACCGGGAAAACTATGCAAATCGGAAATGCGGTGGCGAGGGGACAGTTCCTATTGAAAGTGCCGCGCCGTAGGCGCGGGCGTGCGCTGCAAAAGGCTCAACGCCCCCTATCGCGAACGCGCAGAAGGTCAGATTCACGGGGGATCGAGCGGGCTCCATTGCCAGTGACGGCCCCGGCTGTGGGGGCTTCTGGGGTGGAGGCCGGGGCCGCTGGAGGTGCCTGGACCTTTTGGGAAGGGCCGAAGCAAGCGTAGACTAGGAAAAAGCGGCAATCACTTCTGTTCGCTTTCGTACATTGCCTGTACCATTCCATTTGCGGGGAACGGAGCAATTGCCGATGAAGGACTATCTCGTCCAGATCGAGAAACTTCGGAAAGATGCGGCCGAATGCGCCCTGATCCGCGATTTGGCAACCGATCCAGGCAAGCGCGAATTGTTCGACCGGCTTGCAAGCCACCTCACGGTCCTGGCTGACCAAGTTGAAATGGCCATGCTCGAGCGGAAGACCGCGACTGCCCCGTCTCGGCCCTAGAAAGGCGCGCCGCTTATTGAAAGACACGCCTGCGGAAGGCTGCGCCTGCCGATGCTGCGAGATTTTCTGAGCTCGCCGTTCGCCCAGGCCCGCCCCCAAAAACCCGCTGACAACCCGCCGGAAACGTGTAGGATTCACCAAAACCGGAGGAACGGCATGTTTGAAATCAACGGTTTCGACACGGCGGGCGTCGTCAGTCTCAAGCGGCTGTCACTCGCCGCCGCCCTCAAGAAAGCCAAAGAGCTTACAGAGGACGGGTGCTGGGACGTTCGGGTCGTTGATCCCGCCGGCCGGATCTACACCTCGTTTGAAGAGCAGGCCGCCTAGCCGCCCCGCCATTCGAGCCATCACCAGCCTCCGCTTCCGCGGCTATCCGCCTCGGCCGACGTTTGACGAGGCGTTGTTCAGCCAGCGCAGCGTTGCATCGTCGCTCCAGCCAGGGACGGCAAAGCGCGCCGGCGGAGTTGCATTCGCGCGGGGCCGGTCCACCGCAGGATGGCGTGCGCGGGGGTGATGCACCGGCGCGGCGTTTGCGGAGGTGCACAGCGCCAGCAACAGACCCATGGCAATAAGAGCGCGCATCGCAGCAACTCCAATCGAGCAATCGCCCGCTGTCATCTGATGCCCGATCGGCTCACCACAACCGATTGCGGCTTCACAAGCAGGAGAGAAGCGCGGGCACCTGCGCTGGTGCAAGCAGCTCGCAACTGCCGCGCGCCATGCCATTGCCAGTCAACTCGTTTGGGAGCAGGCTCTCTCGAGGCGCTCAAGACGCCGCACAGGGAGCGAACCATGAAGGAACACGGCCTGGATGGCCGCCACCGCGACAAGGATGGCGCGATCGGCAAGAAGCACGGCAACACGCTGGTCGGCACGTTGCGCAAGATTTACGGAAGAGGTTTTGCGGCCGGCTATCCCGATACGACTGAGCTCAGCGAGGTCCTGCTTCAGCTGAACGAGACGTCGCTGAGCCAGTTGCGTCGCGATCACGACACCGGGCATCTGCAGCACAAGATCGACCACGCCGCGAAGTGACGGACTGTCGGACCTGACGGCCAATTTCGGCTCGACTCGGTCAATCCGGAAGTTGGTCGTCAGCTTTCCGGAGCAGCCGTCGCAGCCGGCACAGTCAGCGGGGCGCCTCCGACCGAAACGGGACCCAGGGGCTTTGCTTCCCGAACCATCCGCTTGCGCATCGCGGCGGACAGTCCGTAGCGCGCATGCGCTCGTCGGATGGACGAGGTGACGTCCGACGTCGTCGTGTTTTGCAGCGCATCGATCTTCGCCATCAACGTGGACAGCTGCGACGAGATCTTCCTCACGTCGACCCGCTCGTCCGTGATGCTCTGCCGCAGCGACAGCAGCACCATCGAATCCTGCTGCAGCATAACCGAGTTCTGGTCCGTTGCCTGATTGGTCTGTTGCAGTAACGCGGTGTGTTGCCGCTGGGCCGCCTGAATGTCCTTCAACGCAGCGATAACGGGATCCGGCTTTGGTTCGGACGCCTCCAAACGCGGAAGCAGCTCAGCCAGCCTGCCGACATTCAGCGAACTAAAATCGGAAGGCGATGTGTAGATCGCCGCCGCGCCGTTGATGGCCAGGGCACAGACCGACAGGGCCAGGACCGATTTCCGGCTGGACCGTTTGATCAGGGCTGGAGCTTCGGAGATTTCGGGTTCGTCCGCTGCTGCGGCGGCTGCAAGTGCTGCAGCGTCGAGTTCCTCGGCGAAGCTTTGCATTTCGAAGGTCGTGGTCATTTGCATTGACCCCAGTGAGCGAGCAACAGGAAACCGCCCCTGGACCGTCCTCGCGACGACCCCTTGTACGCAGCACCCTTACACAACTGTCTAAAATTGTGAGCATTTCCGATTAATTCCACGTTAGCGGCCGAGCACGCCGCCCCCGGCCGACTACGGGGGACCGTGCGAAGAGGAGGCGCTACGCTGACATTGCCGTAGGGTCGGCAAAGCGAAAGCGTGCCCACCGCTTCGATCGCCGGGGCTTGGATGCATGGTGGGCACGGCGCTTTGCGCCTTTGCCTACCCTACGGCAGCCGTTCCTAAGTCCGCATCCTGACTAGCGGATTTCCCGAAGATGGCATCATGCCACCGTTTTGCCCGACAAAGCAAACGGGCGTTGCCGCCGGATTCAAAACACCTTGCGCCAGCAGCACTTAGCTACTGTGCATGGGGTTGTTTTCGCATTTTGATGCGCTCTCCCCTCATCGAGCACTCGGAACAGCTCCTCCATCCGCTCGCAGATTACAAATCTGGTCCTATCGGGCTCGTAGCGCGTTTGCGCGACAAAGTCGTTCGCCGCTCGACCTGGGCCTTGGCATCCAGCACCTTGTCTCCAGCTCGTGCGGCTCGCTGGTCTGAAAGGGTCGAGCCTCTCCCTGCCAGACCAACCGAACCAACGCCGCTGTTTCCCTGAGCCTGTGTTGCCGGCCGGAATCTGTTTTGGGAGGACGCCGAACCAGTGGCCGTTTGATCCTCATTGCTCGTGCCGCTCCCAATCGCGCCGATCGGCAGGCCATTTGGAGCGTGACCAGCCCCGGCATTTCTCGCGGCCTGAGCTGCCGCCCGCGACCTTGCGGGCGTGGCGGGCTGAACGTTCGGATTGGTCGGTTGGCTGTTGGTGCCCGGATCGCCGCCGGCGGCGCTGTCCTTTGTCCCCATCCCCGCGGGTGCGGAAGGACCTGCATTGCCCGCACTCGTCCCCATTCCAGAAGGCGCCGAGCCGCCAGCGCTACCCGGCCCCGTTCCCATGCCAGCTCCTGCCGACCCGGCACTTGCGCCGCCTGCTTGCACCAGGGCCAACAGACACGAGCTTGCGACAATCGCGATGATTGGAGGAATGGAATGTGACATCGGACAATCTCCTTCGCCACGCCCCAACTGACTATAAGGGTGGAACAGGGATTCCGCTACGAATTCGCAGTTGTTCGCGCTGACGAACGCGCGAGCCCCTCACCCCTCGTCCAGGACCTCGAACAACTCCTCGACCCGCTCGAATGGTGCATCCTGCATCTTGGCGTAATGGACCACGCGGTCGCCGTCGCGTTGAAGCGACCTTCCCTTCGACTTCCGCAAGCGTCCGGGCAGGAACGTCGCGGCCGCAGCTTCAGGCCCGACGTCGAGGCGGATGATACCTCTGCGCTTGCACTCCAGCCTGAGCCTGGCTGCGGCGAAGAAGTCGCGCGCGACCTTCGGCAACGGGCCGAAGCGGCGGGAGGTTTCCTCTTCGAGGTCTTCGAGGTCGTCTTCGTCCGTGCATCTTGCCGCGCGCGCATAGAGCTCGAGCCGCACCGGCTCGGACTGCACATAGGTCTCGGGCAGCATGTCCGCGACCGGCAGGTTCAGGTCCGGCACCCACACCGCCTGCCCCTCATCGAGCTTCTCCGAGGCCATCTTCAGGAGGTGGCTGTAGAGCACCGGCCCGAACACCTGGACGTGGCCGGATTGCTGCTCCGAGAACAGGTCGCCCGCGCCTCGCAGATCGAGGTCGCGCTCGCTGATGGCAAAGCCGGCGCCGGGCCGGCTGAACTCTTCGAGCACCGCCAGCCGCTTCTCGGATTGTCCGGACTGCGTCTCGGTCAACAGATGAGCGAAGGCGCGGATGCCGCCGCGGCCGACGCGTCCGCGCAGCTGATGCAGCTGGGCGAGGCCGAACTTCTCCGGCCAGCAGACCACGATGGTGTTGGCACGGGGGATGTCGAGGCCGCTCTCGACGATGTTGGTCGCGAGCAGCACGTCGGCCCTGCCCTCGACGAAGCTCATCATGCGGTCGTCGATCTCGTCGGCCGCTAGTCTCCCGTGCAGGCAGACGATGCGCAGGTCCGGCGCCACTGCCTGCACCCGCGCCAGCATCGGATCGAGATCCTGGATGCGCGGACAGATCAGGAAACTCTGGCCGTGGCGGCGCTGCTCACGCAGCAGCGCGGAGGCGATCGCCGCATCCGACAGCGGCGCGATCCTGGTCGCGACAGGCAGCCGGTGCACCGGGGGCGATGCGATCACGCTGAGGTCGCGGAAGCCGGCCAGGCCCGCGGCAAGCGTGCGCGGGATCGGCGTCGCGCTCATCATCAGCACATGGACATTCTTGGCGAGGCCGGACAGCTTGGCCTTCTCGGCCGCGCCGAAATGCTGCTCCTCGTCGATGATGACGAGGCCGAGATCGTCGAACCTGACGTCCTTGCCACCGAGCGCCTGCGTGCCGATCACAACCTTGATCCGGCCGCTGCGCAGTCCCTCCTTGGTCTCGCGCAGCTCCGCGCCCGAGGTTGCCCGCGACAGATTTCCCACCTCGATGCCGAACGGTGCAAATCGCTTCTGGAACGTTGCGACATGCTGCCGTGCCAGCACGGTCGTCGGCACCGCGATCGCCACCTGCTTGCCCGACAGCACGACGGCGGCCGCCGCACGCAGCGCTACCTCGGTCTTGCCAAAGCCGACGTCGCCGCAGATCACCCGGTCCATCGGGTGACCGGACGCAAGATCGTCCAGCACGTCGGCTATCGCCTTGGCCTGGTCGGTCGTCGTGAAGTAAGGGAAACGCGCGACGAACTTCTCGTAGGCCGAGCCCGGCGGAACCAGCTTGTCGCCGCGCCGCTTGCGGCGCTGGCTGATGTGCTTGGCCAGCGCCTTGCCCGCCACCTGGATTTCGCGCTCGGCCTCACCGCGGCGGGCCCACCACGTGCTGCCGTCCGCCTTGTCGAGCGAGAGCTTGCCGAGCTCGGCCGCGTAGGGCCACATCAGGGCCAGATCGGGCGGCGGCACCAGCACCGCATTGTCGCCGGCGAACTTCAGGCGGATCATCTCCCGCATTGCGCCGCCGCCGGTGTTCACGGTCTGCAGGCCGTCGAGCACGCCGAGGCCGCGCTGGAGATGGACGACCACCGTACCCTGCTCGGGCACGTCGGCATGGTCGAAGGCCGCGCTCCAGGCGCGCGCCATCGGCTGCGGATGATGCGCCCGGCTGCCGAGCACGTCGGACGCCGTCACGACGACGAGAGGCTTCTTCCCCGGCATGACGAAGCCGGCATCGAGATCGGCCAGCAGCGCTGCCTCGCCGCTCCGCCCGCGCGCCGCGTCGTCCCAATCTTCGCAGCGCGGCGCCTTGAGGCCGCTCATCCGCTCCATCACGCGCAGATCGTCCTCATGCGCTGCGGCGAGGATCAGTCGCGATCCGGCCCGGCGCGTCTCCTCGACGAAGGCACGCAGCGCCTTCCGGGAGGATGTCAATTTCGAAAACTCCGGGATGGTCTGGAAGGACGACGCGCGCGGCAACACCTTCATCCCCCGGGAGAGCTGCTTCCAGTCGCGCCGTCCGAGATATTCGCGCTCACGTTCCGCACGCGGCGCGGCCTCCTCGATCGTGTCAAACCAGCCGTCGGCATGCATCGGCACGCCGGCATCGGCAATCCATTTGGCGCGTCCGCAATAGTCGAACAGGTTCGCGCGCTTGCCGCGTTTGCCGGCAAGGCCAAGCCGCTCCGACATGGGATCGACGACAAGCTCCTTGGTCTCGAAGATGATCCTGTGCTCGTTCGGATCGAACGCCACGATCCGCCTGATCGCGCGATCCGAATGCTCGATCCGGAACGGCCCCAGCGCGCCGGCGGGAAAAATCTCGAAGGTCTGGCCGTGAAACAGCGCCCCGCCCGGATAATCCGGCTCGTCATCGAGATCGTATCCGAGGGCTTCAAGGCGCGTCTCAAGATCCTGTTCGGAGAACGTGCCGCCCACCTTCAGGCTCACGCTCAGGCGCGACAGGCTCGCCGGCAGCGGCAGTCGCTCCATCACGGCTTCCGCCGTCGAGACGAGAAAGAGCGGCTTCTTGGATTTTGCAAGGCGCCTCAGAACGGAAGCTCTGCGCCCCGCCAGCTCGTGCGACGGCTCGAGCTGATCGAACGGCAGAGTGTTCAAGCGCGGAAATACCAGCACCTCACAGGAGGGGTCGAGCGCGTGAATGACACTGCCGAGCCGCTCCGCCCTGTTCTCGCTCTCGGCGAGAAAAACGATGCCGCTGCGTCCGGACTGCGTCCATTGGGCAAGCAGATGGAGTGCCAGCACGCCGAGCGGCGAAGAGGACGAGATCGCAGTGCGCTGCGCATCTTTGCTCTTCCTTGGCAGCGCCTTGCGTGGCGACCTCTTGTTCGCCGTTGTCTTGTTCGGTGACGTCTTGTGCGGTGACGCCTTCTTCGGCGGCGTCTTGGCCACCCGCGCCTTTTTGGTAAGCCTCACTTGAATCCGTTTCTGGTCGTAAGCCGTCGTCAACTGAACGCCAGCCGCCCTCATTCCGATTCGGCGACTTCTCGCCTTGCATATGGGATTTGCCCGATGAACGCACGCCTGGTGGCAACGTTCGGCGCGGCGCCGCGATCCCGACAATTTGGCTGTTGATCGAGCTCGGGCCGGAACTAGCGCGGCGCGAGATCTGCGTCTGTCGATGCGACGCTTGGCGCGATTGTAAACATTCTGCGCCCGGAGAGAAACGAAAAACCCCAGCGCTTGGAGCCACGCTGGGGCGTTTCGAGCAAAATGAACTGGTCAAGCAATGACGTCTTCATAGCAGCGATTTCACCCCGCGCTTGTGAACTGGTTCACATGTTGCGGCAAACAAACGACCCCGGTGAACCGAGGTCGCCAACCTTTGTGGGGAAGGTTTTCTCGCGGCCCGGGGGCTTTGGGGACTTAGGGATGGGCCGCGAGCCTGGATTCGACGCCTGCAGCGCCCAGTCGTTCCAAAGCCGCCGCTGGAGGTTCGCCCGCGCGGCCAATCGCGCCGGAACGGGGTACCGCGCTCCCCCGGTTTGAGCACGCCCCCGCCGCGCGCTAGGATGCCTTCTTTTACGGAGGCTCATTTGAAACCAATCTTTTTCATTGCCGCCATTGCACTGCTTGCGACGGCTCCCGCCCGCTCACAGCCGCTGGTCGATCCCAACAAGGTTGCTCCCGAATTCCGCGAGGCGGCCGAGAAGCGCCGGGCCGAGCAGTTGCGCCAGCGCGAATGCGCGCTGAAGGCGGATCTCGAGAAAGTGCTGCCCAGGGATCGCACCGCCTTTCTCAACCAGTGCCTGGACACGATGGCGGCCAAGCAATAGCGGCTGACCGTTTTCCAACCGGCCTCTTCCGCCGCCGGCCGCGGCCGATGGCGCTTGCCCGCGCGATCCGCGAGCATCCGACCACGAAGGCATTCAAGCTTTCTTCAGACATTTGGGATCATCTGACGATCCATTTCCCAAAATCATTGTTGTCCGCGCATGAGTTCGGTCCAGATTCAGTGCACGCGGTGCAAGAACGTGTTTCGCGATCGCGCCGGGCGGTTGCAGGACGGCTATTCCAGACAATGTCCGAGCTGCGAAGTGGTGCTGTTCTTCGCCGAGGATTCCCAGCATCCCTTCGTCAAGCGCGCGATGCGCGATGCGCGCAAGGTCCGCAAGGAGATGCGCGAGGCCGAGGCCGCGAAGCTGGCGGCGCCCGAACCGCAGGGGCAGCAGTCGAGGAGGTTCGCCGGACGAACACGATCGGCGGGACGCGAGGACTAGCTCACCGCCGCCTCTGCTTCCTCGGAAACAGGCGGTCGCGGATATAGCGCGAGGTCGGCGTCAGACGGATGCCGCGCGGCTTCTGCCAGGCGGCGCGGTCGATCTCCTTCTTGTCGCCGATCGCCAGCCTGCCTTTAGCCGTCTTGGCAATGAAGATCGCGTCGCTCATCTTGCGACCGGAGCGCTTGTTCCTCGCCGTCACTTCCTTCCAGAGGCTGATCCTGCCGAGCTTCAGCTTGGGCAGCTCCTCCCTGATCTCCCGCCGCAGGCAGTCCTTGTCGGACTCGCGCGCGCGCTTGCGGCCGCCCGGGAACATCCAAAGGCCGTCCGACCGGCGTCTGACCAACAAGACCTTGCCGCGCCGCGCGGCAACCAGTTTGGAAGACTTCGCCATTGCTGCCGTCATTGAAACCAGAATCGTCCCGATCGTAACTTGTCTAGTCGAACAGACAAGTTCCCGGCACGTTTTGATCACAGGCCGCGATCCCTCGGGTCCTGGCGGCACGGCGGAAAGATCGCGCCGATCGGGGCAAGATCAGCCCTCGGCCGCTCCCGCCCGATCCTCGGTCCTGATCCAGGCCATCATCATCTCCCAGGCCACCGACAGGATGATCGGCCCGATGAACAGGCCGACGATGCCGTGGGCCAGCGTGCCGCCGATCACGCCGACGAAGATCACGATAGTGGGCGTGGTCAGGCCGCGCCCCATCACGAGCGGCTTCAACATGGTGTCGAGGAAGCCGACCACGACGAGAAACACGGTGAGCAGCAGCGCCGTGGTGACGTCCTTGGCGGTCCAGATCCAGATGATGACAGGCAGCAGCACGAGGAAGGCGCCGATCTGCACGATCGAGAGCAGCAGCACGATGAAGGCGAGAAGGCCGGCGCTCGGCACCGCGGCGAGCTTGAAGCCGATGCCGGCGAGCAGCGCCTGCACGATCGCGACGCCGATCACCCCCTGCGCCACGGCGCGGATGGTCGCACCCGCGAGCGACAGGAAATGCTCGGTCTGCTCGGGCACGATGCGAAACAGGAAACCGCGGCTGGCCGCGACCAGCCGCGGCCCATGTGGAAACAAAAAGCCGGCCACGAACACCGACACCAGGAACTGGAGCGTGCCGACGCCGGCATCGCCCGCGAGCGAAAGCAGCGGGCCCGCCAACGGCTGGAGATACGGCGCCACCTCGCGTACCACCGCGCGGACGTTGGTGTAGGCCTGGTCCCAGAGTTCGTAGAGCAAGGGGCCGACCAGCGGCCACGATTTGAGCTGCTCGGGCGCGGCCTGAAGCGCCAGATCGCCGGTGCCGAGCTGATGCGCCAACTCACGCACGCCGTCCACCGCGCTGATGCCCAGCCAGGTGGCCGGGCCAATGACGATACCGAGCGTGATCAGGGTCAGGATCACTGCTGCGGTCTTGGGCCGGCCGCCGAGGATTTTTGCGACCCAGCTGAAGGCCGGATAGAACGCGACCGCGAGCACGCCGCTCCAGGCCAGGATCGGCACGAACGGGCGGATGATCAGGAAGGTCCAGATGATCAGCAGGGCGAGCAGGCCGAGCCGGATCACGAGTTGGATGACATCCTCTCCCGTCAGGAGCTGACGGAGACTTTTCACGGGCACTGCTTTCCTTGCGGCATGAACGCAACTTCCGGTGCTTGCGAGGTCCAGCCGTTATTGCCAGCAACGCATCCGGCGTCAAGGCGACTGGAACTGCTCGGGGCCACGATTAGGAACACATCGGGGCCATCCCGCATTCGAAAGGCGATGACAGACCCTCCCGGAGAATCCGATGCACGCGCGGGAATGCACCGCGGCATCCGCTATTCCCTGAGGCCGAACGCCGCGCCGGGCTATTGGCAATACGCCTATGCGATCGGCGCCAGGGTCCGCTCCGGACGGGTGCAAGGCAGGCTGCGGCAGCTCGCGGTCAGGCGGGTGCAGATGCGCATCGACCGGGACATGCGAAGCGACAGCTGATCCGGCTGCGAGGTCGCGCCGATCTCGCATGGCCCGCGACGGCGGCCGGGCGTGGCTAACGCCCGTTAACCGGATTTCCCTGCCCTGGTTTACGCCACTGCAAATGCCCATGACTACCGTGGGTCGAGGTCAACAAAAAGCATTCCGTCAAATGGCCAACAGCATCTGGACGATCGAAGAATTCACCTGTGCGGGTTGCGGCATGAACTACACCGCGACCAGGGAAGAGCACAGCGAGGCCCACACCGGCAGCTTCAAATGCAGCATCTGCAGCGGCGTGGTGCACGCCTGGTCCGGCAAGCACCATTTTTTCGGCTGGCAGGCGGTGAAGACACGGCCGCCCGTGTTCGGCAGGCGCTGGGCCGACGTCGAGTGGTAGGCAGTCAACGGCGCTGTGATTGCGCCGCGCCGGTCATCCTGGACGGACCGGGATCGGCCGAATTGCACCGGAACCGTTTGGACTCCGTTCACCGATCGCCGCTAGATCAGGACGGATCCTCCGCGCCGAACAGCAGACATGGCCGATCTCAACGCCGTCCTTACCAGGCTCAACGACCGCCTGCTCCGCCTCGAGGGCGAGCTGTTCGTGCTGCGCTCGCTGGCGCGCGCGACGCTGACGGCGGGCGACGACCATGCGGCGCGGATGCGCAAGCTGGTCGAAGCCGCAAAGATCGCGCTCGACGACGAGGCCAAGCGCCCCCTCGACAAGCCGACACGCAAATATGTCGATGCAGCCACCGCGCTGGTGGAGGAATTGCTGGTCGAGCCGACCCCGGCTCGGCCGCTGTTCACGGTGATCGACGGCGGCCGGCGCGACTGAGCGCGCCCGCCTCAGCTCGGCGATCGATTACCGCCCGTACATGCCGGGCGCGCGTGCGCCGTTCGGAAAGCACTGTCCGCGCGAATAGTTGTAATCGTAGCCGTGCGGACAGAGGCCGCCGCCGCGTTGGCGTCCGTAGTATTCGTGCGGCCCGGGATTCCGCGTGTAGACACCCGGCGCATGATAATCGTTGGGGTAGCAGCGGCCGTTCGAGTGGTTGAAATCATAGCCGTCCGGGCATCGTCCGCCCGGAGCAGCCCTGAACTGAACTTGCTCCACCATGGGCTCCGGCGATGCCGCAGGCACGGTTGCAAAGGCAAGCAGGCCGGCCAGCGCAAGCTCGATCATGACGTCTCCTCCAAATCACGGGGACAAGCCTAGCAGGATTCGTGTCCCACGAAACAACCCGGGGATTGAGACATGGCCGGCCTGAACCATGCATGAACCGGCCTCCGGCTGCGACGATGCGTCGTCCCCACGCCACGCGAGAGCCCGCCTCGCCGCCCCCGCTAGACCGGGCTGGAATTTTCCGCCTTGAGCCGGCTGAGGCCGGCCTCGATGATCGCGATCTCCTCGTCGATCTGGCCGATCGGCAGGCTGAAATCATAGCCGGACCTGCTCTTCAGATCGACCGCGAGCCGCTGCCTGTGCATCATCAGCTCGTCGAGCCCGCGCCGGTTCTTCAGCCGCACATAGCTGTCGACGATCTGCTCAATTGCGCTCGGCATGAAATCTGTCCCGGCGAAAAAGGCCCGCGCGGCGCACAAAGGCCGGCGGGACATTTTCGGTGTCGCGGTACGCAATACAAATCCGCGACGGATTCGTCGATACGCCAGGCTGGTTGAGATCGTGTTACCATTCGATGATTTCGTGATGGGTGGCACGAAAAGGCCGCTGGCGAATACGCCAGCGGCCAAAGCCGGGTTCGAAAACGGATGCGGGTTGAAATGTCGCCAGCCCCGGTGGGCGCATGTCTAGCAGCCGGCCGCGAATACCTCTGTTAAAAACCAAACACAGGAACCGGTTTTATCGCCTCCTTGCCGGCCTGTCGTGGCCGCGCGGCAACGCTAGTCCGTGACGCAGAAATAGGTGCGCGGATATCTGCGATAGGCGCCGTAGCGATAATACGGCCGGTAGGCATAGCCGCGATAGAGCGCCGGCGGCTCCTCACCGTAATAGGCACCGTGATAGAAGTTGGTGACCGTCCCTCCGGCGCAACGATAGGCGTCCCAGGTCGGCCCCATGAACGGCGCGACCCCGGTCTCCGGCGGCACGGCCGGGTACGGCCCGCCGGCATGAGCCGGAGGGGCTACGATCAGTGTCGCGAAAAGGAAAAGCCAGGCGCCTCGCATGCACTCGCTCCCGAGCCGTGCAATGCAGGTATGGAGCACTGGAACGGCCGCCTGCGCAATCGCGAAATGCGTCGCGTCCCGCGCCGGCACATTGTTGATAACCGGCGCAAACGCTGCGCGGGTGGTGACAGGGCGTCCGGACGTGTTATCGGGGGATGACGCAGTTGCGAGACCGGATCGGACACCCATGCGCATTACCCTCGTCGGCTCCCGCCATTTCGGCGTGACCACCCTGAACATGCTCCGGGAGCACGGCGTCTCGGTCGTCCGGGTCGTCGTCGCCGATGCCGAGGATCGGCTCGCCGCGACCGCCAAGGCGGCCGGTATCGACGTCGCGGTCCAGGCCAATCCGAAGCTGGTGGTGGCCTCCGAGATTGCCCCCGATACCGACCTGATCATCACGGCGCACAGCCACGCCCGGATCGGCAAGGACGCGCTCGCCGCCGCCAAGTTCGGCGGGATCGGCTATCACCCCTCGCTGCTGCCACGCCATCGCGGCAAGGCCGCCGTGGAATGGACCATCAAGGAAGGCGATCCGATTGCCGGCGGCACGATCTATCATCTCGCCGACCGCATGGACGCCGGCGCCATCGCCGCCCAGGACTGGTGCTTCGTCAGGAAGGGCGAGACCGCCCGCGAACTCTGGGAGCGCGCGCTCGCTCCGCTCGGCCTCAAATTGCTGGCCGACGTGATCGATTATGCCAAGGTCCACAAGGCGCTGCCGTCCAAGACTCAGGACGAGCAGTTCGCGACTTCTGCACCGAGTCTGTCCTGACGTTTACCCTTAACGTGAGGGGGCCTTGATTCCGCTTAGAAAATCGGAACCGGGAACGCAAATAAACCATTGTTTCCACAGGAACAATTTTCGATTTGGCATTGCAACAAATTTCCGTCACATTTCGTCCGAATAAGCGTCAGCATATCAGACAAATTCAAGGACGGAATTCATGCGTTTTGGTCGCATCGCGGCGTTCTGTGCCGCTTCAGTTTTGACCGGCACCCTCGCCGCTCCCGCCCTCGCCCAGAGCCCCTATGACGGCAACTGGCAGGTCGTCATCGTCACCAAGAGCGGCACCTGCGAGCCGACCGCAAGCTCCATGCTGACAGTTGCCGACGGCAGGATCACCGCGCCCGGCGCTAACGTTTCCGGCACCATCGGTAGCGGGGGACTTGTGAAAGTTTCGATCAATGGTGCATATGCCAACGGTCAACTCAACGGCAACGCCGGATCGGGGAAGTGGAATGGAGCATCTGCAGGCATACCGTGCAGCGGGCGGTGGGAAGCATCGCGCCAGTAAACCAAGTGTGGCTCGCGCCCGGAAGCGGCGGCTGCTGATCGCGGCCGCCGTTTTGTTTGCGGCAGGGATCGCCAACTCTGAAAGCAAGGCCCAGTCCGGCCCGTTCGCCCCGATGGCGGGAAGCTGGAGCGGCGGCGGCGTCGTCACGCTGGACGACGGCTCGACCGAGCGGATCCGCTGCCGGGCCAAATACGCCCCGATCGGCCCGACCATGGAGATGTCGCTGACCTGTGCCAGCGATGCCTACAAGTTCAACCTCGGAGCCAATGTCAGGGCCGAGGGCAGCGCCATCACCGGCAGCTGGTCCGAGGCCAGCCGCAACATCTCCGGCTCGCTCCAGGGCCGCGGCGGCGGCGGGAACTTCGAAGTGGTCGCCTCCGCGGCCGGCTTCAATGCCAACATCGCGCTGAAGACGAGCGGCAACAAGCAGAACGTCTCGATCCGCGCGGACAGCCAGTTCCGCGGCGCCAATATCTCGCTGTCGAAGTAAGACTGTAGAGTGACACGGCAATCGATCCGGCGCCCGCGCCGGATCGATTTTTTTATGCGTTCGGCACGAACGCCGTGACCTCGATCTCGACCTTGGCCCGCTCGTCCACGAGGCCGCCGATATAGAGCAGCGTCGAGGGCGGGAAATTGCGGCCGAGCGTCTCCTTCCAGGCTGCGCCGATACCCACGCCCGCGGCCTCGTATTCGCTGCGGCTGGTCAGATACCAGGTCAGGCGGACGATGTGCTCGGGGCCGGCACCGGCCTCGGCCAGAAGCTTGATGATCCGCTTCAGCGCGGCTCCGACCTGCACCGCCATGTCGGGCGCGTAGCTACCCGTCTCGTCGCCGCCGGTCTGGCCGGCCAGAACCACCCAGCGACCAGGGCCCTCCGCCACAACGCCGTGAGAGAAGCCGCGCGGTTTTTTCCATTCGGCCGGCTGCAAGATCTGCATGAGCGGAGTTCTCCCATTTTTTGTCGTTGTTCGTTGATGCCTTAGCACGTCGCCCTGCATCGCTGCATCCGCAGATTTGGCCGTTGCAAACGGTGGCGATGTCGTCGATACCGGCCGTCCTTTCACATTCCAACCTCCAACACCCTGCCCCCCAAACCCCTGCCCAATGAGCGCGACACCGTCCAAAACGATGGCTGCATTGTGGATGGCCGGCTGGCTGTCGCTGATGCTGGTCATGGCGGTTGCCGGGCGCGAGACCACGCGTGAGCTCAACGTCTTCCAGATCATGGAAGTGCGTTCGGTGATCGGTCTCACGCTGCTCCTGCCGCTCATCTACCGCGCCGGCGGCTTCAAGGCGGTCGCGACCAAACGCCTGCCGCAGCACCTTGCACGCAATGGGGTCCATTATTTCGCGCAGCTCGGCTGGTTCTACGCACTGACGCTGATCGGAATCGGCCAGGTCGTGGCGATCGAGTTCACCATGCCGATCTGGACTGCGGTGCTGGCCGCAACGTTCCTGTCTGAACGCATAACGGTCTGGAAGATCGCCGCCGTCGTGCTCGGCATCGTCGGCGTCGTCATGATCGTGCGGCCCGCCACCGGGGAGATCAATCCCGGCCAGCTGATCGCGCTCGGAGCCGCAATCGGCTTCAGCGTATCCATGATTCTGGCGAAATCGCTGACCCGAACCGAGAGCGCATTATCGATCCTGTTCTGGATGATCATCGTGCAGATGGTCGTGGGCCTGCTGCCGACGCTCTATGTGTGGACCTGGCCGTCAGCCTACCTTTGGGGATGGCTCTTCGTCATCGGTGTCTGCGGCACTTTCTCGCACTATTGCCTTGCCAGCGCGCTCCGATATGCCGACGCAACGATCGTGGTTCCCATGGACTTCCTCCGGGTTCCACTGACGGCGACGGTCGGCTGGCTGCTGTATTCCGAGCGGCTTGACGCCTGGACCGTGCTCGGTGCTGTGCTGATCCTGTGCGGCAATCTCCTGAATTTGAAGCCGGTCTCAGCGATTCCCGCCCGCGCGGGGTGAACCTCGCGCTGCCTCGCGCGACAAAACAAAGTGGCCGTGTGATTTGGATCACGTTGGGAAACATTCCCATCGTGCACATTCGGCCACACAGCAGCGGGTTGCATGCAACGGACCGCCGTTTCGGTGGCGCGAAGTCGGGCACTTCGTGTAGGTTCGTTGCCAATTCGTTGCTGCCTGCAATTCGATTCTGGGGATTTCAGAATGCGCTACCTCACCCTCCTCGCTTCGCTGATGTGCATGGCGCTGTCGGTCAGTGCCGCGAAGGCCGACCGCCGCGTCGCCTTCGTCGTCGGCAACGGCTCCTACAAGAACGTCGCACAATTGCCGAACCCGCCGATCGATGCCAAGGCGATGGCGTCGACGCTGCGCAATGTCGGCTTCGAGGTGATCGAAGGCTCCAATCTCAGCCGCGACCAGATGACGGAGAAGCTGCTCGACTTCGGGCGCAAGGCGCAGGGCTCCGACATCGCGCTGTTCTATTATGCCGGCCACGGCATCGCCGTCAGCGGCACCAATTACCTGCTGCCCGTCGACGCCGACATCAAGTCGGAGATGGACGTCAAGCTGGGCGCCGCCATCAACATCGACCTGACGCTCGAGCAGACCATGGGCGATGCCAAGGTCAAGCTCGTGTTCCTCGATGCCTGCCGCGACAATCCGTTCGCCGCCAAGATCAAGTCGAACTCCGCGACGCGCAGCGTCAACGTGCAGAGCGGTCTTGCCGAGATGAAATCCGGCGAAGGCACTCTCATCGCGTTCGCCACCGGTCCCGGCCAGACCGCGCTCGACGGTCAGGAGGGCAACAACAGCCCGTTCACCCGTGCGCTGATCGACAACATCACCAAGCCCGGCATCGAGATCCAGCAGGCGATGACGTCGGTGCGCGCCCAGGTCAATGAAGAGACCCGCAAGGGTCAGCTGCCCTGGGGCCACACCAACCTGACCGGCTCGGTCTATCTCAACCAGGCTCCGACAACCCAGGTCGCCAACGCGGCGCCGACGGCTTCTGGCATCGTGCCGGCGGCGGGCGGCAGCTCGGACGGCGTCGAGCTCGAATATTGGCGCTCGGTGAAAGAGTCCAACAAGCCGGAAGAGCTCAACGCCTATCTCGCCGCCTATCCCAACGGTCAGTTCAAGGCGCTGGCGCTGGCACGCCTTGCGGCCATCAAGAGCGGTCCCTCGACCGCGACGCGCACCCTCAACGCCGGCGTCGATCCTGCGACCTTCACCGACGAGGCCACCCAGCTCACCGAGGATCAGATCGGCCTCGACAAGACCCAGCGCCGCGACGTGCAGCGTCGTCTCACCGGGCTCGGCTTCGATACCAAGCAGACCGGCGTTTTCAGCGATGAGACCCGGACCGTGCTCAAGCGCTGGCAGGCCGCGCGCGGCTATCCCTCATCGGGTTACCTCAATAAGCACCAGCACAAGGCCCTGATCTCGGAGGTCCAGGCCGCCCCGCCGACCGCGAGCGACACCAGCCAGAAGGCGGCCCGCCGTGCCGCCGCGCCCGCAGGCAGCAGCGCACCGGCACCGGCACCGGCTCCCCAGCGCAGCAATCCCGGCGATGCCGCCGGCGCGGCGTTCGTGGGTGGCGTCGTCGGTGGCATGATGGGTGGCATGTTCCGCCGCTGAGATGCGGTGAGGTTGAAAACACAAAAGCCCGGCTCGCGCCGGGCTTTTTCTGTTGTGCGACGGTGTCGCAGCATGCTCCTCATTGCGAGGAGCTCTTGCGACGAAGCAATCCAGAATCTCTCTGCGGATACATTTCTGGATTGCTTCGCTGCGCTTGCAATGACGAGGTTGGCTACTTCCCCGCAGCCTTGCGCAGCGCCTCGTTGATGCGGTCCTGCCAGCCGGGGCCGCCCTCCTGGAAGAACTCCAGCACGTCCTGATCGATGCGTAGCGTCACCTGCTCCTTGATCCCCGGTGCCACGTTCGGCTTCGGCGGCGCCGCGGCGACCTTGGCCGTCACCTTCTTGAACGCCGCCTCGGCCTCTGTCCTGGCATCGCCGAGTGTGCGCGGCCGCCTCGGTGGTTGATCCGCCATGTCCTAGATTCCCTCAAACAGCGCTGTCGAAAGATACCGCTCGGAGAAGGACGGCACGATCGCCAGGATGGTCTTTCCCGCCGCTTCCGGCCGCTTGCCGATCTGGAGCGCGGCCGCGATCGCCGCGCCCGAGGAGATGCCGCCCGGAATCCCCTCGTGCCGCGCCAGCGCGCGCGAGGTCTCGATCGCCGTCGTCGAGTTGATCTTCACGATCTCGTCGATCACGGCGCGATCGAGGATGTCAGGGACGAAGCCTGCGCCGATGCCCTGGATCTTGTGCGGCGTATGCTGTCCGCCCGACAGCACCGGGCTTTCCTCCGGCTCGACCGCGACGACGCGCAGTGAGGCCTTGCGTGGCTTGAGCACCTGGCCGACGCCGGTGATCGTGCCGCCGGTGCCAACGCCGGCCACGAAGAAATCGATATTGCCGCCGGTGTCGTTCCAGATTTCCTCTGCGGTGGTGCGACGGTGCACCTCGGGATTGGCGAGATTCTTGAACTGCTGCGGCATCACCGAGTTCGGCGTCGTCTTCAACAGCTCCTCGGCGGCGGCGATCGCGCCCTTCATGCCCTGCGCCGCGGGCGTCAGCACCAGCTCGGCACCGAGAAATGCCAGCATCTTGCGCCGCTCGATCGACATCGATTCCGGCATCACCAGCTTGAGCCGGTAGCCGCGCGAAGCCGCCACGAAGGCGAGCGCAATGCCGGTATTGCCGGAGGTCGGCTCGATCAGCACGGTGTCGGGCTTGACGATGCCCGCCTTCTCCATCGCGATGATCATGGCCGCGCCGATGCGGTCCTTCACGCTTGCGGCCGGATTGAAATATTCAAGTTTTGCCAAAATGGTCGCGTTCACGCCGTGCATGCCGGGCAGCCGGCGCAAGCGCACAGTCGGTGTATTCCCGAAGGCCTCGACAATCGAGTCATAGATCCGGCCGCGGCCGGATTGGTGCGCTGCACCCGTGTTGGACGATGCGTCCATGATGAACTCCCTGTGACCACATTTGCGCTTCGTACGCGGCTCATGCGCAGTTACGGATAGCCTGCGACGACACGCAAGCGACAATTGCGGCACATGTTAAATACGCTGCATCGCAAAATCGCGTGAGCTTTAATTAGCAGAAAACCAACGCATTTGTGTTGCGACCTCGTCAACTGATTCTGCTTATGTTAGACTTAGGTCTCAAAGCAGGGAGGTCACACGATGTCAGCAGTTGCTGAAGTGATGCCGACCGTAGCGCTAAGGCGTGATCCGCGTTGCAGCGAATTGCCGACCTGTCCCGTCTGCGCCGATTCCATGGTCGCCGCCGAAGCATCCGCCTACATCTCGGACCACGTCATCAGCTATCTCTGGACCTGCGACAATTGCGGCTACGGCTTCGTCACCAAGCACGCCGTCAAGCAGCGGATCGTGTGCAATTGAGCTTGGACCGTTGACCTAGCGCGGGGCGATATCGCCCCTCGCCCAGTCCGCGCGCGTACGCTGGTAGAACTCGTCGAACCTTCCCTGCGCGATCGCGTCCCTGATGCCCTGCATCAGGAACTGGTAGTAAGCGATATTGATTTCGGACAGCAGCATCGCGCCCAGCGTCTCGCCCGCCTTGACGAGATGGTGCAGATAGGCGCGCGCGCAGTTGCGCGCCGACGGCCATGAGCTCTCCTCATCCAGCGGACGCGGATCGTCGGCGTGGCGCGCATTGCGCAAATTCACCTGGCCGAACCGCGTGAAGGCGACACCGTGCCGGCCATTGCGCGTCGGCATCACGCAATCGAACATGTCGATGCCGCGCTTGACGGCTTCGAGGATGTCGTCGGGCGTCCCGACGCCCATCAGATAGCGCGGGCGCTCTTTCGGCAGCAATGGTGCGGTCTCGTCGATCATCGCCAGCATCACCGCCTGCGGCTCGCCGACGGCAAGGCCGCCGATTGCATAGCCGTGGAAACCGGTCGCGACGAGACCTCGCGCGCTCTCGTGGCGAAGCTGCGGGATGTCGCCGCCCTGCACGATGCCGAACAGCATATAGCCGTCGGGGGCGCTCTCGAAGGCGCGCTTGCTTCGCTCGGCCCAGCGCAGCGACAATTGCATCGCGCGCTCGATGTCGGCGCGCTCGGCCGGCAGCCGCACGCATTCGTCCATCTGCATGGCGATATCGGAGCCGAGCAAGCGCTGCACCTCGATCGAGCGCTCCGGCGACAGCTCGACCTTGGCACCGTCGATATGCGAGCGGAAGGTGACGGCGTTCTCGGTGACCTTTCGCAAGTCCGACAGCGACATCACCTGGAAACCGCCGGAATCCGTCAGCATCGGCCCGTTCCAGCCGGTGAACCGCTGCAGGCCGCCGAGGCCGGCGATCCGCTCGGCGCTCGGACGCAGCATCAGGTGATAGGTGTTGCCGAGCACGATGTCGGCGCCGGCATCGCGCACCTCGCGCCAGTGCATGCCCTTCATGGCGCCGGCGGTGCCGACCGGCATGAAGGCGGGCGTGCGCACCACGCCATGAGGCGTGGTCAGGCGCCCGGTCCGCGCGGCGCCATCAGTGCCGAGCAATTCAAAGTGATTGGGAAGATCATGGTCCGGATTCATGGCCGTGCTTATTGCGTGTCGGAGAAGGCCGATCAACCCGCCACGCGGCAGCCGGCGGGTGCTTCAGACTGGGACACGGTGGATTTTAGCGCCACCGCCCTTGTTAAACAAAACGATACAGTGTAGTTTTATCCTGGGGGGCTGGACGAGAATGCCGCGGCAAATCTGCCGGCGGCGGTAAATGCGTGATCGCCAGCCACCGACAATGCCCTTCGCTTCCTGTTCGACTGATGTCGCCGGCCGCCCGCATGACTGGATCAGGCAGACAGGCGGCCGCCTGGCCGGATTTCTGCTCCTGGCGTGCAGCCTGGTGCTCGGCGCCTGTACCTCGCTGCCCCGCACGCCTTATACGGCCGCAGAAGCCAGCACCTCGCGCGTGCTCGAGATCGACGGCCTCAGGCGCTACGCCGACGAGCCCATCACGAAATTCAGCTTCGAGAAGGACACCAGCACCGCGACGAAGTCCTATCTGGCGCTCTCCGGCGGCGGCGCCGACGGCGCCTACGGCGTCGGCGTGCTCAACGGCTGGACCGCGGCCAGAACCCGCCCCACCTTCTCCGTCGTCTCGGGCGTGAGCACGGGCGGCCTGATCGCGCCGTTTGCGTTTCTGGGCTCGCAATACGACGACACGCTGAAGGAGGTCTATACCAGCGGCATCGCCGAGACCCTGTTGAATGATCCCAGCATCATGCGCGTGCTGTTCGGATCCGGCCTGTTCGGCAACACGAGGCTGCGCGAGCTCGTCGCCCGCTATGTCGGGCCGGAGATCATGGCGCAAGTCGCGCGCGAGAATGCCAAGGGCCGGAAGCTTCTGGTGGTGACGACCGATCTCGATACCCAGCGCACCGCGATCTGGGACATGGGCAAGATCGCCGCGGTCGGCACACCCGAGGCGCTCAAACTGTTTCGCGACGTGATGGCGGCCTCCGCCAGCATTCCCCTGGTGTTTCCGCCGATCATGATCGACGCCGAGGGCCAGGGCCGCAAGTTTCAGGAGATGCATGTCGACGGCGGCGTGACCGCCCCGGTGTTGACGCTGCCGGAAGCCCTGCTGTTCCAGGGCAGCCGCCTGCCCGGCAATGCGAAGATGGACATCTACATCCTCGTCAACAAGAAGATCGAACGTAATTTCGAGCTGGTCTCCAACGGCACCATCGATGTCGCCTCGCGCAGCCTGTCGGCGATCACCCAGTCGCAGACACGCTCGATCATCTTCTCGACCTATGATTTCGCCAAGCGCAACCGCCTCGGCTTCCACCTCTCCTACATCGCGCGCGAGTATCCGGCGCCGCCGTCGGAAGGCTTCGACACCGGCTATATGCGGGCGCTCTATCAATACGGTTATGACAAGGCCGCTGCCGGTCAGGCCTGGGGCTCGACGGTGCCGTGAGACGGAACGAGGCCCTGCCGAAACCGTTGACGATGCGGCCAATCCGGCCAGATTCGCGATGACGCCTCCGCTCCTGCGCGATATAGAGCGAATGACGACTGTCAGAAACGCGCAGGAATCACTGGGCATGGGATTGACTGCGACCAGGACGAGACCGGCAGGGCCGCGGCGCGAAGTGCCGAAATCCCGCGGCGGCCGGCCGACGAAAACCGCCGCCATCGAGCGCGACCTGCGGCTGATCGAGGTCGCCACCCGCCTGTTCCTGGACCGCGGCTTCGACGCCACCTCGCTGGACGCGGTCGCGGAAGCGGCCCGGGTCAGCAAGCCCACCGTCTATTCCCGCTACGGCGACAAGCGCGGCCTGTTTGCCGCCGTGCTGAGACGCGAGATCGCGCGCTGGCTTGCCCCATTGTCGGCCGCCGCCGAGACGCAGCTCTCCAGCGCCTCCGACATCTCGGTCGAGCAGCGGCTGGTCGAGATCGGGCGCGAGATGCTGACATTCACCTGCGGACCCGACGCTGTCGCCTTCAGCCGTATGATGACGTCACAGGCCATCAACTTCCCCGACGTTGCCAAGCTCGGCAAGGAGGAAGGCTGGATGAAAGCCGTCGCCACCACGGCACGTTTCTTCGACCGTCTGGTGGCGCAAGGCGCGCTCGACATCGAGGACACCACAATTGCCGCCGAGGTGTTTCTCGACGTGGTCGTCGGTCACACCCACCGCATGGCGACGTTCGGGACTGCGCTCGAATTGAAGGCGGCCGAAAAGCGGATGCGCACCGCCATCAAGCTGTTCCTCGCCGGGGCGCTAGGACCTGCCGACCGCGTCCAAAGCACCACCAAAGCCTCGTCGCGGCGACGCCCCCCGCGCTGACAATTCCGTGAGATTGCGCGCTTTCCCCATGGGAAACCGCCCGCGCCGTTGACCAAAATAAAACGATACGGTATGGTTTAGTTATAAGCGATACGGACCGCTTTTTTCACCAGCCCCAAAAGTGGCCCGTACCGCTGAGATCGCCGTGCCGGGTACAGCCCGGTGCGGCGCTCCGCGGCCGGCCGATGCCCAAGGCCGGCCGCGAATTCTTTACGATCATCCGGCACACTCGCTGGCCGAGGGTTTCGAGCATGACGACAGCCAAACGATGGACCTCGCGATTGCTTGTGATCGCCTTGCCTGCGCTGCTCATCGTCGCGCCTGCGCGGGCGATCGTGACCGCGGGTACGCCGACCGCCCTTCACAGCGACACAGATGGTGATGCCGAGGCCGACCGCCAAGCCGTCAGCCGTGAGATCGAGCGTTTCCGCAGCTCGTCGATCTCGATCAGCCAGGCCATGTCGATCGCCGAAGCCCGGCACGCCGGCGCCACCACGGCGGATGTGAGTTTCGACGGGGCCGCCCGCGTGCCGGTGTATCGGGTGAAGACCCTGCACAACGACCGGATCTGGCGCCACACCATCAATGCCACGACCGGCGAGCTCGTCGGCGGCGAAGCCGCCCTCCCCCTCACTGAGCTCGACCATGAGGATCGCGACAACCTCGCAGCGCTCGGTGCGATCAGGCACCGCCTCGCCGATGCCGTGCGCGTCGCCGAACGCGCCGCCTCGGGCAAGGCGATCAGCGGCGGGCTGGTGCGCGAACGTGGCCGGCTGAACTTTTCGATCGTCGTCGTCAGCGGCGACGACCTCAAGGAGGTCACCCTCGAGCCGCCGGGCGCCAGGGCGAAATAGCGGGAGTCCGGCCCCGGGCATCGACCGGGGTGAAAAGCCATTGACGGGCGCAAAACTCTCCCGCATAAGTCGCCACCATGTTCACGACCACCAAACGCACGACCAAAACCACCACGGCCTCAGGGGCCCGGGGAGGCGTGCGCGCGTAGTCGTCGACTAAAACGCATCAGCTCTACGGCAAGCCCCGCCCTCGTTGGTCCGGGGCTTTTTTGTTGTCTCATTCGCAAATTCAATGGAGGACAAAGTGAGTAACGATCCCGTCGTCGCGATTGTCGGCGTCACCGGTGCGGTGGGCGCCGAATTCATCGCCACCATGGACAAGCGCGGCTTTCGCGTCGGCAAGCTCAAGGCGCTGGCCAGTGCCCGCTCGGCCGGCAAGACGGTGTCGTTCCGCGGCCAGCCGGTCGTGATCGAGGAGCTCAATGAGCGCTCCTTCGAAGGCGTCGATATCGCCCTGTTCTCCGCCGGCGGCGGCATCTCCAAGAAGTATGCGCCGATCGCGGTGAAGTCCGGCGCGGTCGTGGTCGACAATTCCTCCGCCTTCCGCATGGACCCGAACGTGCCGCTGGTGATCCCCGAGATCAACGCGAACCGCATCCGCGACCACAAGGGCATCATTGCCAACCCGAACTGCGCGGCGATCACCGCACTGGTGCCGCTGTGGCCGATCCACCAGAAGAACCGCATCAAGCGCGTGATCATCTCGACCTACCAGGCCGCTTCCGGCGCCGGCGCGGCCGCGATGGAGGAGCTGGTCGAATCCACCCGCGCCAATCTCAACGGGCAGGTCTATACGCCGAAGGTGATGCCGCACCCCTACGCCTTCAATCTCTTCAACCACAACACCGCCGTCGACCCTGACACCGGCTACAACGACGAAGAGACCAAGGTCATCAAGGAGACCCGCAAGATCTTCGAGGACGAGACCATCGCGATCGGCGTCACCTGCGTGCGCGTGCCGGTGCTCCGCGCCCATTGCGAGGCCATCACCTTCGAATGCGAGAAGGAGATCACCGAGGACCAGGTCCGCGCCATCATGGCCCGGGCGCCCGGCGTGAAGGTCGTCGACGATCGCGCCAAGAACTACTTCCCGATGCCGATCGATGCCTCGGGCCAGGACGACGTCCTGGTCGGCCGCATCCGCAAGGATCTCAGCGATCCCTCCGGGCATTCGATCTCGATGTTCGTGGCGGCGGATCAGTTGCTCAAGGGCGCAGCGTTGAATGCGGTTCAGATCGCGGAGCTGTTGCCGCAGCGGGTGATGGCGTAACCGGCGCCGTAGGAACAGGTATCGTAGGGTGGGCAAAGGCGCGCAAGCGCCGTGCCCACCACTCTTACCCCCCTATTCAAGAAAGACGTGGGCACGCTTCGCTTTGCCCACCCTGCAGCGCCGGCGCTTAGCCGCGCGACCTGAAGAGCAAGCACGCATCGCCATACGAATAAAACCGGTACCCGCTCGCAATCGCATGAGCGTACGCCGCCTTCATCGTCTCCAGCCCCGCAAACGCCGACACCAGCATGAACAGCGTCGACTTCGGCAAATGGAAATTCGTCATCAAAATATCGACCGCGCGGAAGCGATAGCCGGGCGTGATGAAGATCGAGGTCTCGGCCGCGAAGGGCTGGATGGTGCCGTCTTCGCGCGCTGCGCTCTCGAGCAAGCGCAATGACGTGGTGCCGACGGCGATGATGCGGCCACCATTTTTCCGCGCGCTATTGAGCCGTTCCGCCGTCTCGGCCGAGATCGTGCCCCACTCGGCATGCATCTTGTGGCCTTCGGTGTCCTCTACCTTCACCGGCAGGAACGTCCCTGCCCCGACATGCAGCGTGACCTGGTTGATGTCGACGCCACGCGCGCGCAGCGCCTGCTCCAGCGCCGGGGTGAAATGCAATCCAGCGGTCGGCGCGGCGACCGCGCCTTCGTTCACGGCGAACATGGTCTGGTAGTCGGCGAGGTCCTGATCGTCGGGCGTGCGCTTGGAGGCGATGTAGGGCGGCAGCGGCGGGCTGCCGAGCTCGGCGATGGCCTGATCCAGCGCCGGGCCGTGGAACGAGAACGACAGCGTCACCTCGCCCTCGAGGCCCTTGGCCTCGACCTCGGCATCGAGATGGCCGAGCAGGCAGACCTTGCCTTCATTGCCGAAGCGGATGCGGTCGCCAGCTGTGAGCTTCTTCGCAGGCTTCACCAGCGCCTGCCAGCGCGAGCCGTCGAGCCGCTTGATCAGCGTCGCCTCGATCTTCGGCTCGGTCTCGCGGCCGATGCGGCGGCCCTTCAATTGCGCCGCGATCACCTTGGTGTCGTTGACGACGAGTTGGTCGCCCGGCTTCAGCCATTGTGCGAGGTCGCCGATGGTCTGGTCGCGCAGCGCGCCATTCTCCACGACCAGCATCTTCGCGGAGTCGCGCGGGCTCGCCGGGCGCAACGCGATGCGCTCGGCGGGCAGGTCGAAATCGAACAGATCGGTGCGCATGTGGTGCCGGGCGCGACGGAGCCAGACCCTCATGGTGAGGAGGCGCGTAGCGCCGTCCCGAACCATGAAGGCCGAACTGCAGCAGGGTGGCCTTCATCCTTCGAGACGCGCGTTCCGCGCTCCTCAGGATGAGGGGCGACGCTTACTCAGCGTCCGCGGCCATCCGCGCCTTGACGATCTTGTCGGGGTTCTGCACCGGCTCGCCGCGCTTGATCTTGTCGACGTTCTCCATGCCTTCGGTGACCTTGCCCCACACCGTGTACTGGTTGTCGAGGAAGCGGGCGTCGTCGAAGCAGATGAAGAACTGGCTATCGCCGGAATCCGGGCTCGCGGCGCGCGCCATCGAGGTGGTGCCGCGCACATGCGGCTCCTTGTTGAACTCGGCCTTCAGCTTCTTGCCCGAGCCGCCGGTGCCGGTGCCCTGCGGGCAGCCGGTCTGCGCCATGAAGCCGTCGATCACGCGGTGGAACACGATGCCGTCGTAGAAGCCCTCCCGGACCAGTTCCTTGATGCGCGCGACATGGCCGGGCGCGAGGTCGGGCCGCATCTCGATGGTGACCGGGCCCTGGGTGGTCTCGAGGATCAGGGTGTTTTCGGTGGCGCTCATGCTCGTCTCTCTTGAGTTGGAGGTGAAGTCTTGTCAGGCGTTTTGCGGCTGCGGAACTGGATCGCGAATGGACGTCCCGCGGCGGCGCCGGCCATTGCCTCGGTAAATGGCATCGGCGTGCAGCGTTGCAACGCCTCCATCACCGCGATCCGGTATTGCAGCCGGTCATTGTCGGAGGCCTCCGCGGATTCATAGGAGATCCTCGGATGGCCCAGAATGTCGCCGGACCGGTTAAAGCTCACGACGACGGTGATGTCGAGTGGGCGGGCCTTGGCGGCCGGCGGCGGCTTCCAGCAGGTGCGCAGATGCCTGAAGATATCCTGGATGGTATTGACCTGCCTATCCTCGGCGGCCGCACTGGACACGCCGAGCAACAGCACCACAGCAACCAGCAGGAGCTTGTCGCCACAGCGCGCCATCGCCGTCTCCTATTTGATGTCGGAGGCGACCTGCACCTTCACCATCTTGTCGGGATCGGTCACGGCGCCGCCGGCCGAGCCGGGAGGAGCCTTCTTCAGCTTGTCGACGACGTCCATGCCCTGCACGACCTCGCCGATCACGGTGTACTGGTTATCGAGGCTGCCGCCGTCGGCGAACATGATGAAGAACTGCGAGTTGGCGCTGTCGACGCTGTCGCCGCGCCGGGCCATGCCGACGATGCCGCGGGCAAAATGCACCTTGGAGAATTCCTGCTTCAGGTTCGGATATTTCGAGCCGCCGGTGCCGTTGAAGTTCTGCCCGTCGCCGGTCTGCGCCATGAAGCCGTCCATGACGCGATGGAACGGCACGTTGTTGTAATAGCCCTCGCGCGCGAGCTGCTTGATGCGCTCGGCATGCTGGGGCGCGATATCGGTGCGCAGCTTGATGACGATGCGGCCCTTGGTGGTGTCGATGACGATGGCGTTGGCCTTGTCGAGGTTGGCCGGCAATTGCTGCGCCACCGCCGGCACCGCGAACAGAAGCGCGGCAAGAACTGCGAGAATTCGGATCATGACAACTCCGGATCAGAGAGAAAAGGAAGCGCGCCGTTATGCGGCGAATTTTGCCTTGAGCTGGGCCACGACCTGCGGCGGGACGAAGGCCGAGACGTCCCCGCCCATGCCGGCGATCTGCCGCACCAAAGTGGCGGTGATCGGGCGAACCATGGGAGAGGCCGGCAGGAAGACCGTGTGCACCTCCGGCGCCATCGCTTCGTTCATGCCGGCGAGCTGCATCTCGTAGTCGAGATCGCTGCCGTCACGCAGGCCCCGAATCATGATCGTCGCACCGTGCTTGCGCGCCGCCGTGACCGACAAATCGTCAAACGTCACAGCTTCGAGCACGCAACCAGCCTTGGCGGCCAGCGGCCCGCAGACGTCATGGAGCATCTGCAGCCGCTCCTCGGTCGAGAACAGCGGCTTCTTGCCGGGATGGACCCCGATCGCGACTACGAGCCGGTCGCACAGGGAAACGCTGTGCCGGACCACGTCCAGATGGCCGTTGGTGATGGGGTCGAAGGAACCGGGATAGAAGGCAATGCGCGGCATGGCCCCCTCCTACCGCGCCCGGCCCGGCCCGGCAAGCCGGGCCGGTTCCCCAGCCGTTTCCGGCGAAATATCCCGCCGGCCGTGTCGGCGATGGCCGGTTTGTTTCGTCCTGAGAGCGACCACGAAACAAAGCGGCGCGGACACGAAACCATTTCCCGTGCCGGCGAAGACGTCCGGAAACTGGCCATGGTTACTAATCCGGCCAACGAATGACGGGCCGCACACTGGGCGTAGGCGGCCGCATCACAGGGGACTGTCAAATGATCAAGGCTCTTTCAGCGATCGCTCTGTCTGCGTGTGTCGCCGCCGCCCTTACCCTCCTGCCCGGTTTTGCCCCGAGCGTCGAGGCCAGCGTGCCGCAGCCGCTGGCCAAGAGCGACCGGCTCGATATCCGCGCCATCGGCAAGGACTGCTCGCAGCAGGCCTGGCCGAATTTCGAGGCCTCCTGCCTGCGCAAGGCCGGCACCAAGGCGAATGTCCGCGAGGCTCGCCTCGTGACCGCCAACCGCACCCCGTAGGCTGGCCTGTCAGCTTCACGTCACATAATCCCGATGGAGTTTTGCGACGTCTCGTCGCAGACTGGTTTGCTCGCGCCCGCCGGAATGGCCCGTCGGGCGCGATCCCATCGGGGGGTTGCCATTGTCCAGTACGCCCGCTGTCGCTTCCGGCCACCATCCTGATCCGCTACCGCTTGCCATGACCATGGGCGCCCTCGGGGTGGTCTATGGCGATATCGGTACCAGCCCGCTCTATGCCCTGAAGGAAGCCGCCAAGGCGGCTGCCCATGGCGGCACACTCAGTCACGATGCTGTCCTGGGGATTGCCTCGCTGATCCTCTGGGCCCTGCTGCTGATCATCTCGCTGAAATATGCGCTGCTGATCCTTCGCGCGGACAATCGCGGCGAAGGCGGCATCGTGGCGCTGCTGGCGCTGCTCCATGCCCGCCACGCCCAGCCGGGCACATGGCGCGCCCACCTCCTGGTGGTCGGGCTCGTCGGCGCGGCGCTGCTCTATGGCGACGGCGCGATCACGCCGGCCATCTCGGTGCTCTCAGCCATCGAGGGCCTCAAGGTCGACGCCCCCTCGCTTGCGCCGGCCGTGGTGCCCGTGACGGTCGCCATCCTGATCGGCCTGTTCATGATGCAGAAGCAGGGCACCGGCTTCATCGGCCGCATCTTCGGGCCGGTGATGCTGGCCTGGTTCGTCGTGCTCGCGGCGCTCGGCATCCACGGCATCGTCAAGGCGCCGGCGGTGCTGGTGGCGCTCAGCCCGCTCTACGCCTTCGACTTCCTGATTCACCAGGATTTCCACATCTCGTTCGGAATTCTCGGCGCGGCCTTTCTCGCGGTGACCGGCGGCGAGGCCATGTATGCCGACATGGGGCATTTCGGCCGCCTGCCGATCCGCCTCGCCTGGTTCGCCATCTGCCTGCCCGCGCTGGTGCTGAACTATTTCGGCCAGGCCGCGCTCTTGATCACCGATCCCGCGATGATCGAGAACCCCTTCTTCCAGCTCTGCCCCGACGCCCTGCACTATCTGCTGGTCGCATTCTCGACGGTCGCGACCGTGATCGCCTCGCAGGCGATCATCTCCGGCGTGTTCTCGCTGACCCAGCAGTCGATCCAGCTCGGCTTCCTGCCGCGCATGCTGATCCGTCACACCACGAGCGACGCGATCGGCCAGATCTACGTGCCCCTGGTGAACTGGCTGCTTGCGGCTGCGACGCTCGGGGCGGTCCTGAGCTTCGGCACGTCGGACGCGCTTGCCGGCGCCTACGGCATCGCGGTGTCGCTGCTGATGGCGATCACGACGCTGCTCGCCGCGCTGGTCGCGATCCAGTGGGGCTATTCGCCCTGGCTGGTGGTGGCCGTGAACGGCGCCTTCTTCGTCATCGACGTGATCTTCTTCTCGGCCAACTCGATCAAGCTGTTCGAGGGCGGCTGGTTTCCGCTGCTGCTCGCCGGCCTCGTCGCCTTCCTGATGCTGACCTGGCGCGCCGGCGTGAAGCTGGTCGAGGCCGCGAGGGGCCGGCTCCGGCAGCCCGAGGAAGATCTGATCGAGACCGCCGTGAACAAGTGCAGCGCAAGGCTGCCCGGCACCGCCGTGTTCCTGGCCTCCGCGCCGCGCGGCGTGCCGCTCGCGCTCACCCAGTTCGTCAGGCACAACCGCGTGCTGCACGAACGCGTGCTGCTGGTCACCGTGCTGATCGAGGAGCTGCCGCACATCGCGGACGAAGAACGCGGCGAGGTGATCGAGATCATTCCCGGCATCACCCGCGTGATCCTGCATTACGGCTTCATGCAGAACCCGACGATCTATGAAGGCTTGAATCTCGTCTGCCGCCAGAGCAAGCTCCCCGGCATCGACCTCTCCGACATCACCTATTATGTCGGCCGCGAGACCATCATTCCCAGCGAGGACATTCCGGGCATGTGGGTCTGGCGCGAAGGCGTGTTCGCCTTCCTCCAGCGCAACGCCGAACGCTCGGCCGCGTTCTTCGGCGTGCCGACCAAGCAGGTGGTGGAGTTCGGCACGGAGCTGGAGATTTAACCGCCGCTCCGCGGACCTAACCGAAAGCGAGCACCAATGCCCAGCGATGCGCCGTTGCAGCTGAAACCCCGGCTGAAGGTCTCGGTCGATCAGGCGCAATCAATCGTGCGCCAAATCTTTCCACACGCGTCGGTGAACGGCGTCACCGAGTTGCATGGCGGGGAGATCAGCACCGTCATCGAGATCGCATTGGCGGATGCAGCAACGTGCATCCTCAAGGTCTATCCTGAATCGCTGCAGTGGAAGATGGCGAAGGAGGTCTACGTGCTGGGTCTCCTGCGAAACCTTGCCCCGGCCATTCCAAAAATCCTGCTCGCCGATGACACGCGATCGGCAATCGAGCTGAACTATGTGCTCATGACCAAGTTGGAGGGCGTCGTGCTTGGCCGACGCGAGGCAACGCTGTCGGAGACCGAGCTGTTTGCGATCTACGCCGGGATGGGCGCGACGCTGCGCCGAATCAACGACGTCACGCTCGACAGCTTCGGCTATATCGGCCCCAAGGGGGTCTGGACGGCCCATCCGAGCAACCAGGCCTACATGTCGGCGCAGTTCGACCGAAAGCTCAGGGAGTTTTTCACACGCGGCGGCGATCCAGCTTTAGCCGCGCGTCTTCGCGACAGCGTCACGGCACGACAGCATCTGTTCGAGGCAGCAATCACCCCTCGACTGTGCCACTACGATTTCCATGCCGGCAATGTGCTGGTGACGTCGCAGGGGGCACCACGCCTGACGGGCATCGTCGACTTCGAGAACGCGACATCGGGCGATCCGTTGATGGATATCGCGAAGGCGCTGTACTATTTCACGCCGAAGGATGCGCCAAAGCGCGACGGATTGCTCGCCGGCTGTGGTCAGATGGGACGCCCCGACTGGCAGGAGACGCTCGATCTCTATCGGCTGTACTGCACGCTGGAGCTCTGGTGCTGGATGGCACAGATCGGCAAGCGAGAGGCGCTTGCCGATCTCACGAGCGAGCTTGCGAACGGCGTGTAGAACGGGGCATCACGCCCCGTTCCCGTTCTCACCGTTCCCGCTCTCCGCCTCTTCCGTGATGTGCTCGACCGAGACGACATGCTCGTCCTCGGCGGTGTCGAACACGATCACGCCCTGGGTCGAGCGGCCGGCGATGCGGATGCCTTCGACCGGGCAGCGGATCAGCTGGCCCTTGTCGGTGACCAGCATGATCTGATCGGCATCCTCCACCGGGAAGGACGCGACCAGATTGCCGTTGCGGTTGTTGACGCTCATGGCGACGATGCCTTTGCCGCCGCGGCCGGTGGTGCGGTACTCGTAGGACAATGTCCGCTTGCCATAGCCGTTGACGGAGACGGTCAGCACGACCTGCTCCTGCGCCGACATCTCGGCGTATCGCTCCTGCGCGAGCTGGAAGCTGCCGGAGGTCTCCTCGGCCTCGGCGTCCACGGCGGCGTCTTCGGCCGCAGCTTCGCCGGCGACGGCGCGGCGCATCTTCAGGTAGGCCGAACGCTCGTCCGAGGTAGTCTCGACATGGCGCAGGATCGCCAGCGAGATCACCTTGTCGCCTTCGCCGAGCGCGATTCCGCGCACGCCCATCGAGGTGCGCCCGGTGAACACGCGCACATCGGGGACCGGGAAGCGGATGCACTGGCCGCCGGCGGCGGTCAGCAGCACGTCGTCGCGCTCGGTACAGATCTGCACGTCGACGATCGACTCGCCGTCGTCGAGCTTCATGGCGATGATGCCGGAGCGGCGGACGTCGACGAAGTCCGACAGCTTGTTGCGCCGGACATTGCCGCCCGTGGTGGCGAACATCACGTCGAGGTTGCCCCAGGTGGATTCGTCCTCCGGCAGCGGCATGATGGTGGTGATGCGCTCGCCCTGCTCCAGCGGCAGGATGTTGATCAGCGCCTTGCCGCGCGCGTTCGGCGCGGCCATCGGCAGACGCCAGACCTTCTCCTTGTAGACCTGGCCACGCGAGGAGAAGAACAGCACCGGCGTGTGCGTGGAGGCCACGAACAGGCGGCTAACGAAATCCTCGTCGCGGGTCTGCATGCCGGCGCGGCCCTTGCCGCCGCGGCGCTGCGCCCGGTAGGCCGACAGCGGCACGCGCTTGACGTAGCCGGCATGGGACACCGTGACGACCATGTCCTCGCGCTGGATCAGGTCCTCGTCCTCGACCTCGCCTTCCTGCTCGATGATGACGGTGCGCCGCGGTGTGGCGAACTCGGCCTTCACCTCGGCAAGCTCGGTCTTGATGATGCCCAGCACGCGCTCGCGCGAGCGCAGGATGTCGAGATAATCGGCGATCTCGCCGGCGAGCTTGTCGAGCTCGTCGCGGATTTCGTCGCGGCCGAGTGCGGTGAGGCGCTGCAGGCGCAGATCGAGAATGGCCCTGGCCTGCTCCATCGACAGCCGGATCGTGCCGTCCGCGCTGATGCGGTGACGGGGATCGTCGATCAGGGTCAGCATGTCCTCGACATCCCGGGCCGGCCAGTCGCGCGACATCAGGGTGTCGCGCGCGGTGGTCGGGTCCGGCGAGGTCCGGATCACGCGGATCATCTCGTCGATATTGGCCACCGCGATCGCGAGACCAACCAAAATATGGGCGCGATCGCGCGCCTTGGCGAGCAGGTACTTGGTGCGACGCGTGACGACCCGCTCACGGAAGTCGACGAAGATCGCGAGCAGGTCCTTCAGATGCATGATCCGAGGACGGCCGCTGTCGAGCGCCACCATGTTGACGCCGAAGCTGGTTTGCAGCGGCGTGAAACGGTACAGCTGGTTCAGCACCACATCCGGCACGGCGTCGCGTTTCAATTCGATGACGACGCGGTAACCGTCGCGGTCCGATTCATCGCGGAGGTCACCGATGCCCTCGATCTTCTTTTCCTTGACCAGCTCGGCGATGCGCTCGACCATCGTCGCCTTGTTCACCTGGTAGGGGATCTCGGTGATGATGATCGCCTCGCGCTCCTTGCGGATGGTCTCGATCGCGACCTTGCCGCGCATGACGACCGAGCCGCGGCCGAGGTGATAGGCCGCACGGATGCCCGCGCGTCCGAGAATGACGCCGCCGGTCGGGAAATCCGGTCCCGGCACGATGTTGATGAGCTCGTCGATGGTGAGCGCGGGGTTGTCGATCAGCGCGACGCAGGCGTCGATGACCTCGCCGAGATTGTGCGGCGGGATATTGGTGGCCATGCCGACCGCAATGCCGCCGGCGCCGTTGACGAGAAGGTTCGGGAACTTGGCCGGCAAGACCGACGGTTCGGTCTCGTTGTTGTCGTAGTTCGGCTGGAAATCGACGGTGTCCTTGTCGATGTCGGCCAGCAGGGCCAGCGCGGCCTTGGTCAGGCGCGCTTCGGTGTAACGATAGGCGGCCGGGGGATCGCCGTCGACCGAGCCGAAATTGCCCTGGCCGTCGATCAGCGGCACCCGCATCGAGAAGTCCTGCGCCATGCGGACCATGGCGTCGTAGATCGACTGGTCGCCGTGCGGGTGGTACTTACCGATGACGTCACCGACCACGCGGGCGGATTTGACGTACTTCTTGTCGGGCGTGTGCCCCTGCTCGTTCATCGAGAACAGGATGCGGCGGTGCACCGGCTTCAGACCGTCCCGGGCATCAGGCAGCGCCCGCGCCACGATCACGCTCATGGCGTAGTCGAGATAGGACTTCTTCATCTCCTCGAAGATGGAGACGGGGCGAATATCCGAGGGTTGCGCCGGCTGGTCGCCGGGCTTGTCGTCGTCGTCAGCCAAGGGGAAATCCGGTGAGGTTTTAGCTGGGAATCATATAGCGCATCGAGACCCTGATAACCACCCTCGCAGGCTTCAGGGAAGCGCTTTTTCCGCTTATTTTTCCAACAACTTACGGCCTTACGGAGAGCGTCTCGGAGGGACCCGGAACAGGCCTTCCGAAATCACCTCCGGGACCTCGTCAATCGCGCGGCCGGCGCGCGCCATCGACGCGATTGCTCTGGCGCAATCCGAGTTCAACCCAAACATGAAGCGGGCCCGGAAATCCCGAGCCCTTTCTGCCGATTAGTAAGGTTTGCTGACACGAAATGGGAAGGCGCCGCTCAGCCGGCCTGCGCCCCCTCATCGTCCGGTCCCTGCTCAGAACGGGATGTCGTCGTCCATGTCGCTGTTGCGGCCACCGCCGCCGGCGGCCACGGGACGGCGCGGTGCGCTGCTGACGGGTCCGGAGGAGCCGAAATCGCCGCCCGGCTCGTCGCCGAAGCTGCCGCCTCCGCCGCCGCCGCCACGGCCGTCGAGCATCGTGAGCGTCGAGTTGAAGCCCTGGAGCACGACCTCCGTCGAGTATTTCTCGACGCCGCTCTGGTCGGTCCATTTGCGGGTCTGCAGCGCGCCCTCGATGTAAACCTTCGCGCCCTTCTTCAGGTACTGCTCGGCGACCTTGCAGAGCCCTTCATTGAAAATCACGACCCGATGCCACTCGGTCTTTTCCTTGCGCTCGCCGCTGTTCTTGTCGCGCCAGGTCTCGGAGGTCGCGATGCTCAGATTCGCGATCGGCCGCCCGTCCTGGGTGCGGCGGATTTCAGGATCCTTGCCGAGATTTCCAACCAGAATGACCTTGTTGACGCTTCCCGCCATCGCCGCTCTCCACTCCGAATGCCACTGAATTTCCTAAGGCCGAGCGCACTGCCCGCGCTCCTCTGCGCCCTGTTAGGGCGACCCTATACGCTTGCAGGGGCTGCTCAGCCCGTCACCCCCAAGGTTATCCCCACATATAGCACCGACCGGCGGTCTGTTCCAGATTTGTTCCTGCAGAAATCGCCGCCAAATGTGGAGACGGGATGGCGTCTAAATGGCGCTGTGATGGCAATTGGGATGGAACCAAATCGAGGTTCCCGTGAACGGCAAAATCACTTAACATTCATTAAGTTAGAAGTAGGTCGATTACACCCAACTGTTGCACTCCGGGCACGGACTCTGCCGCAGAATCGAGCTATCGTCGTGCTTGGGAATTGATGCAATGGGCCTCGCGCCTGATAGTCCGCCTTGGGGAACTCAGAGAGGCGGACACGACTGGGGAGATTACAGTGAAGAAGATTTTGATTGGCTTTGCCGGCGCGGTTGCGCTGACCCTCTCGGCTCCGGCCGGTGCTGCCGACCTTGCAGCCCGTCCCTATACAAAGGCGCCGATCGCGCCCCCCGCTCCGATCTATACCTGGACCGGTTTCTACATTGGTGTGCAGGGCGGTGGTGCCTGGGGCCGCAGCGACGAAACCTTCTTTGGCGGTCCGAATACGGCGATCTTTGCTGGAAGTCAGAACTACGACACCACCGGCGGCTTTGTCGGTGGCGTAGTCGGCTACAACTGGCAGGCTGCCAACTGGGTGTTCGGCATCGAGGGCGACTATCACTGGGCTGACATCAACGGTCGTTCGGCCGAGATCAATGCCGGCCTCGGCGACACCTATTTCACGAGAATCCGCGGCTTCGGCGACATCAAGGGCCGTCTCGGCTACTCGACCGGCCCCGCTCTCTTGTTCGTCAGCGGCGGCGCTGCGGTCGGCGACATTCAGCATCGCTACGATGGCATCCCCGGAAACGTCTTCATCCAGAACAACACCCGCTGGGGTTGGACCGTCGGCGCCGGCGCGGAATACATGTTCGCCCCGAACTGGTCGGCCAAGGTCGAATACAACTACATCGATTTCGGCAAGAGCACGATTCAGTACAGCCCCGTCGTGACCAACCGGTCCGAGTGGACCGATACCGTTCACACGGTCAAGGCAGGTGTGAACTATCACTTCAACTGGGGTGCGCCGGTCGCCGCGCGCTACTGATATCCCTCTGACATCATTGACGTTTAAGGCCGGCCTCGCGCCGGCCTTTTTCGTTTGGCGCGACATGAACGGGAGGCAATAAGTCAGTAACCATCACCTTTTCGACCGCTGTGGCTTTTCGGAGACACAACTTGCGGCTTTGGTGGTGTAAGTACGGCGTCAGTTGGGCCGTTGAGTCCGCTGCCCTTCCGGTCAGGAAGGCAACAACAGAAACTGGGACTGGGATTAGTTGAAAATGAAGAAGGTTTTGTTGGCTTCGGCCTGTTTGTTCGCTCTCGCTGCGCCCGCCTCGGCGGCCGACCTCGCAGCCCGCCCCTACACCAAGGCTCCGATCGCTCCGGCGGCGGCCGTCTACAACTGGACCGGCTTCTACCTCGGTATCGTCGGTGGCGGCGCCTGGGAAAGCGCTTCCGGCGACCCGAAGATGAAGGGTGGCTTCGTCGGTGGCACCGCCGGCTACAACTGGCAGGCCGGCAACGTCGTGTTCGGCATCGAGGCCGATGGTTCCTGGGCTGACGTCAGCGCCTCGGCGACCGCTCTCGGCATCACCGTGTCGTCCAAGACCGACGCGCTCGGCACCGTCCGCGGCCGCATCGGCTGGGCCGTCAACAACGTGCTGTTCTACGGCACCGGTGGTTACGCCTGGATCGACAACAAGGTCAGCGTCAGCGCTCTCGGCGTGACCGTCTCCGACAGCAAGTTCCACTCGGGCTGGACCGTCGGCGCCGGCGTCGAGGCGTTCTTCGCTCCGCAGTGGTCGGTCAAGGGCGAGTACCTCTATCGCAGCCTCGGCGGCGAGACCTACTTCTCCGGTCTCGGCGCTCCGGTCACCACCGGCACGCTCAACTTCCACACCGTGCAGGTCGGCGTGAACTACCACTTCGGCGCCCCGGTGGTTGCCAAGTACTGATCTGCGAAGCACTGATCACTACCGACGTCACATCGTCACGAAAGGCCGGCCTCGCGCCGGCCTTTTTGTTTTTTCGCGCGCCAACCGGCTCGCTCGCGTTTTCGGAGAGATGTGGCGCCCGGGTGACACAACCTTTGGCTTTAATGGTGTAAAGCAGTGACATTAGTCGGGTCATAGGTCCGCTGGCTCTTCCGCTTTCCGGAAGGTCAGAAAGAGAAACGGAACTGGGGAATGGATATGAAGAAGCTTTTGCTGGCTTCGGCCGGTTTGTTCGCACTCAGCGCGTTGGCACCGGCCTCGGCGGCCGATTTGGCGGCCCGCCCCTACACCAAGGCTCCGGTCGCGCCGATCGCGATGTACAATTGGAGCGGTTTCTACATCGGTATCAACGGCGGCGGCGCCTCGAGCCGCAATTGCTGGGACGTCAACAACATCTTCGGTGTTGCGGGTCCGGACACGGCTGAAGGCTGTCACAATGCGACCGGCGGCGTCGTCGGCGGACAGGTCGGTTATCGCTGGCAGTCGGCCAACTGGGTGTTCGGCCTTGAAGCCCAAGGCGACTGGGCCAACCTGAAGGGCTCGAATACGAGCGTGGTGCTTGGGCCGCTGGTCAACCAGACCAAGATCGACGCGCTTGGCCTGTTCACCGGCCAGGTCGGCTATGCCTGGAACAACGTGCTCTGGTACGTGAAGGGTGGCGCGGCCGTCACGCACGCCAAATATAACGGCCTGCTGGGCGGCGTGGTCCTCGACAGCGCAAGCGAGACGCGCTGGGGTGGCGCGGTCGGCACCGGCATCGAATTCGGCTTCGCACCGAACTGGTCCGTGGCGATCGAATACGACCATCTGTTCATGGGCAAGCGCAACAACTCGTTCACGATCCTCGGCGTCAACGACCGTATCGATCGGATCAAGCAGGACGTCGACATGGGCACCGTCCGCCTCAACTACACTTTCGGCGGCCCCGTGGTCGCCCGGTATTGATCTGAAGTCCTGATCGCTACCGACGTCCCATCGTCACGAAAGGCCGGCCTTGCGCCGGCCTTTTTGTTTTCGCGGCAGCTTCCCGCGCAGTTCCGCACAGCAACTGCTGCCAGATGCCGCCAGCGCGCCAACATTCCGTTGACGATTCGCAAGTCCCACTGGAAATCCGTCTCCGTTCTTCCTACGTTCGCTGACAACCCCATCGGCGCCGATCCCGGTTCCGGGCGAGCGCGCCTTTTTTATTGGCGCGGTCGCGCACCCATGGGATTCCTTGAGGGCAACTCGGATGGATGAAGTGATCAAGGCGAAGCGCCAACAACAGAACGCGGGCTCCAGCCTGCGCGCAATTACGATCCGTGGCGCGCGCGAGCACAACCTCAAGAACATCGACGTCGAGATTCCCCGCGACAAGCTGGTGGTGTTCACCGGCCTCTCCGGCTCCGGCAAATCCTCGCTCGCCTTCGACACCATCTACGCCGAGGGCCAGCGCCGCTACGTCGAATCGCTGTCGGCCTATGCGCGCCAGTTCCTCGAGATGATGCAGAAGCCTGACGTCGACCAGATCGACGGCCTGTCGCCGGCGATCTCGATCGAGCAGAAGACGACGTCGAAGAACCCGCGCTCCACCGTCGGCACCGTCACCGAGATCTACGACTACATGCGCCTGCTCTGGGCCCGCGTCGGCGTGCCCTATTCGCCGGCCACGGGCCTGCCGATCGAAAGCCAGACCGTCTCGCAGATGGTCGACCGCGTGCTGGCGCTGCCCGAGGGCACCCGCCTCTATCTGCTCGCGCCCGTCGTGCGCGGTCGCAAGGGCGAGTACCGCAAGGAGCTCGCCGAATGGCTCAAGAAGGGCTTTCAGCGCGTCAAGATCGACGGCACCTTCCACGAGCTTGCGGAAGCGCCTGTTCTCGACAAGAAATTCCCGCACGACATCGACGTCGTGGTCGATCGTATCGTGGTGCGCGCCGACATCGGCCAGCGCCTCGCCGAGAGCTTTGAGACCGCGCTGAAACTCGCCGAAGGCCTCGCCGTCGTCGAATTCGCCGACGCGCCGGCGGCGGCTCCCGCCGAGGAAAAGAAGAAGACCGCCAAGATCCACGACAAGAGCGGACCCGAGCGCATCCTGTTCTCGGAAAAGTTCGCCTGCCCGGTCTCTGGCTTCACCATTCCCGAGGTCGAGCCGCGCCTGTTCTCGTTCAACAACCCCTATGGCGCGTGTCCGGCCTGCGGCGGCCTCGGCGTCGAGCAGCATGTCGACGAAGACCTCGTCATCCCCGACAAGGAGCTCGCGATCGGTAAGGGCGCGATTGCGCCCTGGGCCAAATCGTCGTCGCCCTATTACGTGCAGACGCTGACTGCGCTCGGCAAGCACTACAAATTCACGCTGACCACCAAGTGGAAGGACCTGGCCAAGAAGACGCAGAACGCCATCCTCCACGGCTCCGGCGAGGACGAGATCAAGTTCTCCTACGAGGACGGGGTGCGCTCCTACGACACCAAGAAGCCGTTCGAGGGCGTCATCACCAACATCAACCGCCGCTATCGGGAAACCGAGAGCGAGTGGGCGCGCGAGGAGCTGGCGAAGTATTTCCACGACGTGCCCTGCGAGGGCTGCAAGGGCTTTCGGCTCAAGCCCGAGGCGCTCTGCGTCAAGATCGGCGGCAAGCATATCGGCGAGATTTCCGAGCTGTCGGTGAAGGGCGCCGGCGCATGGTTCGAGACCGTGCCCGAGGCGCTCAACGCGCAGCAGAACGAGATCGCCGGCCGCATCCTGAAGGAAATCCGCGAGCGTCTCACCTTCCTGCTCGACGTCGGCCTCAACTACCTCACCCTCTCCCGCTCCTCCGGCACGCTGTCCGGCGGCGAGAGCCAGCGCATCCGCCTGGCCTCGCAGATCGGCTCGGGCCTGACGGGCGTGCTCTACGTGCTGGACGAGCCCTCGATCGGCCTGCACCAGCGCGACAACGCGCGCCTGCTCGACACCCTCAAGCGGCTGCGCGACCTCGGCAACACCGTGATCGTGGTCGAGCATGACGAGGACGCCATCCTGCTCGCCGACCACGTCCTCGACATCGGCCCCGGCGCCGGCATGCATGGCGGCAACATCATTGCCGAAGGCACGCCCGCCGAGATCATGCGCAACCCGAAATCGCTCACCGGCAAGTACCTGACCGGCGAGCTCGAGGTCGAGGTGCCGGAGCGGCGGCCGCCGAACCATCGCCGCACCATCAAGGTGGTCAATGCGCGCGGCAACAATCTCAAGAACGTCACCGCCGAAATTCCGCTCGGCCTGTTCACCGCCGTCACCGGCGTGTCCGGCGGCGGCAAGTCGACGCTGCTGATCGACACGCTCTACAAGTCCATCGCCCGCAAGCTGAACAATGCCAGCGAGGGTGCGGCCCCGCACGACCGCATCGAGGGCCTCGAGCACATCGACAAGATCATCGACATCGACCAGTCGCCGATCGGCCGCACCCCGCGCTCCAACCCCGCGACCTATACCGGTGCCTTCACGCCGATCCGCGAATGGTTCGCCGGCCTGCCCGAATCCAAGGCGCGCGGCTACGAGCCCGGCCGCTTCTCCTTCAACGTCAAGGGCGGCCGCTGCGAGGCGTGCCAGGGCGACGGCGTCATCAAGATCGAGATGCACTTCCTGCCCGACGTCTACGTCACCTGCGACGTCTGCAAGGGCAAGCGCTACAACCGCGAGACGCTGGAGGTGCTATTCAAGGGCAAGAGCATCGCCGACGTCCTCGACATGACCGTCGAGGAAGCCGCCGAGTTCTTCAAGGCGGTGCCGCGCGTGCGCGAGACGTTTCAGACCCTGCACCGCGTCGGGCTCGATTACATCCACGTGGGCCAACAAGCGACGACCCTCTCGGGCGGTGAAGCCCAGCGCGTCAAGCTCGCCAAGGAGCTGTCGAAGCGCGCCACCGGCCGCACGCTCTACATCCTGGACGAGCCCACCACCGGCCTGCACTTCCACGACGTCAAGAAGCTCCTGGAAGTGCTGCACGAGCTCGTCGCGCAGGGCAATACGGTCGTCGTCATCGAGCACAATCTCGAAGTCATCAAGACCGCCGACTGGGTCATCGACCTCGGCCCCGAAGGCGGCGACGGCGGCGGCGAGATCGTCGCCTGGGGCCCGCCGGAGGACATTGCCAAGGCGCCGCGGAGCTACACGGGCAAGTTTCTGGAGCCGGTGCTGAAGAAGGCGAGGAAGCCGAAGCGAAGGAGCACGAGCGAGGCGGCGGAGTAGCAGCCTCTCCGCGGCTTCCCATTATGTCATTTGCTCGTCGCCGGGGCCAAGAACTCCGGCGGCACTGTATCGGTCAGCCAGACCCCATTGTCGGCGCGATAGAACTTGAAACCGCGCGCATACATGCCGCCGGCATCGACCTTGAAGATGTGGGGCTTGCCATGGCGCTGCCCCACTTGCCGCGCGGTCTCCTCATCGGAGGACAGGTGCACTTGTTGGCGCGCCTGCGGTTTCAAGCCCTCCGCGAGGATCGCTTCGACAAATCGCGTCGCCGTCCCGTGGTAGAGGACTGAGGGCGGTTCTTGGGGTGGCAAGCCGAGCTCCACCGATACAGAGTGCCCTTGGGCGGCCCGGATCTTCAGTCCGTCGGCTGATAGCGAAAATCGCTTCTTGTCGCTGCTTGCGACGACGCCGAGCAGGTCAGCTCGGTCAAACATCGTCCCTGTTGCATTGGCTTTCTCAAGCAATTCGTCAATATTGACCCAGCCCTCGGCACTGAGCGTCAAGCCGATCTCATCGGGCTTGTGTCTCAGCACGAAGCTCAAGAACTTGCTAAGTTGAATCTGATCGACCGGCATCTTTGTCTTCCTGCTTCCGTCTTGTACATCCGGCCACTTAGCTCGACCAGACTCCCCTTCCCCCATGCCCTACACCCTCGCCATCTTCGATCTCGACGGCACGCTGGCCGACAGCTTCCCGTGGTTCCTGCGCACCGTCAACGACATCGCCGACCGCTTCGGCTTTCGCCGCGTGCGGGATGAGGACGTCGAGGGACTGCGGCATGCCTCGACGCGCGAGATCCTCAGCCACCTTGAGGTACCCTTGTGGAAGCTACCGGCAATCGCGCGGCATGCGCGGCGGCTGAAGGGAGAGGCAGCTAGCGAGATCCCGCTGTTTGGAGGTGTCGAGACCATGCTGCGGACGCTGGCGGACAACGGCGTGCAGCTCGCGCTGGTGACATCGGACAGCGAGGCCAATGCGCGCGAAAAGCTTGGCGAGGCCGCCGCGCTGTTTTCGCATTTCGACTGCTCGGCATCGCTGTTCGGCAAGCCCGCGAAATTCCACCGCGTCATCCGCCGCGCCGGCGTGGCGCCAAACCAGGTCGTCGCTATCGGCGACGAGGTCCGTGACATCGAGGCAGCGCGCAGCGTCGGGATTGCCTGCGGCGCAGTGTGCTGGGGCTATGCGGCCCCGGCGGCGCTGCGCGCGCACGGGCCGGATCACGTGTTCGAGCGGATGGACGAGATTGCGGACGTGTTGTGTAATCGTAGGGCGGATTAGCGAAGCGTAATCCGCCGACCGATCGTCGATGCAAGATGGCGGATTACGCTTCGCTAATCCGCCCTACACACCCTACACACCCTACTCCGTCCTGCGCAGGAACACCCCGAACGCCCTTGGGCCGTCGCCGGTCTTGATCTCGCCGATCACCTTCAGATCAGTCGCGTCGATGATGCTTAGCGTGTTGCTCTCCCAGCAGGCGACGATGACGCGCTTGCCGTCGGCGGTCGCAGCGATGCCTTCGGGATAGTCGCCGACATTGATGCGCTTGACCGGCTTCAGGCTCGCCAGATCGAACACGCTGACGGTGCCGCCATATTGGTCGGTGACGAAGCCCCGGCCCAGCGTCAGCGCCACCGCATAGGGGCGCATGCCGACCGGCACGCGGCCGACCTCGCGGCCAGCGGCGATGTCGATCACGGAGACGTCGTCGGAGCCGACATTGGCGGTGTAGGCGCGCTTGCCCTCGGCATCGATGGTGACACCGAATGGTCGGGTGCCGACCTTGACGGTCGCCTTGCGCTGGCGCGTCGCCGTGTCCACGACCGAGACGATGTCGTCGTCGCGGTCGGCCGAGAGCAGCAGCCTGCCGTCCGGCGTCACCGCCAGGCCCGATGGCGAGGCGCCGACCGCGATGCTGGCCGTGACGCTGCGGCTCGCGGCGTCGATCACCCGCACCGCGGCTGCATACCAATCGGCGACATAGACGGTGCGGCCATCGGGCGCCACGGCAATGCCGAGCGGCCCGCCGCCGACCTCGATCCGCCCGACCACCTGCCGGGCTGCGGCGTCCACCACCGTCACCGCCTTGGCGTCCGGGCTCGTCACATAGGCAAAGCGGTCGTCCGCGCTGACGGCGACGCCGGCCGGCTTGCCGCCGATCGGGATGGTCGCGACGCTACGCGCGGCGGCGAGATCCACGACCATCAGATCGTCGCTGAGCTGGTTGGTGACGAACGCCTCCTCGGCAGCGGCGCTGCCGAGGCTGGCATGACAAAGGCTGGCGGCGAGCGCCGCCAGAACCAGCATCCGCACGATCAGCTACCGCTCTCGATCTTCTTCTTCAGGGCTTCGAGGCCGGCCTTGTAGAGCCCGCTCACCGCCTTCACCGCGGCCTCGTCGCTCAGCTCCGGCGGCGGATCGTTGTTGGGAAAGCCGCGGTAGAATGCCCCGGCCCATTCCAGCTTGGACTTGCCGTCGGAAGCCGGCGACACCGTCAACGTCGAGGAATAATTGGTCACCGGCAGCACCTTCACGTCGACCTTGGTGATCCGGTACGAATAGCTCATCATGTCGGGCTCGTATTTGTAGAGCTCCTCATCGACAGTCGCCCCGCCCGTCAGCGTCAGTTGGCGCGTCGCGCCGATCTCGTTGCCCTTCTCGCCGGTGGTCTTGGTGACAGGCGGAAGCCAGCCCATGTCCTGGAAGTTGCGGATCGCGGCCCAGACCTTGTCCTGCGGCGCGTTGATCTCGATGGATTCCCGCACCTTCTGCCGGGTCGGCCCATGCGCCCAGGCCGCCGGTGAAAAAAACGGCCCGAAGGCTGCCGTCAAGCCTGCCGCCCCACACACAGCCAGCGCGCCAGCCACAGCCGTGCGCCGTCCAATCGTCACCCTCATCTCGTTTCCTCTTACGTCCAGTTGATCGTGCGCGACTTGGAATGCGCGCTGCGGTCATCCTAGCGCATTTTGGGGCCGAGGGGAGACCGGTTCGTGGCGCCGTTGCGGCGGAGCCCGGCGCGACCCACAAGCCCTTGCGCGACCCGGCGGGCAAAACACCCACGGGAAGGGTCAACACCGCCAAACCGAAATATTTCTCTTTATCAGAATTTCGGATTATAGTATAGACGATCATCCCAACCCGGCCGAGGGGCGCAACGCGATCGTCACGACACGCGGGATGGGACGTGGTGGACGCAGGCGGCGTCGGCGCGAAGGTGGTTTGCAGGGCGGGTCACACCGTGAGCAAGGACTAACGCGCACACGACCGGTGCAGCCTGCGTACGGCAAAATCGTGTGGTCCTGGCGCCCGGGGTCTGTGCGCCAAGTGTTGCGGTGATGTCGCGGGCCCGACCGGGTGCGCGCATCAGCCATCCGCAAGGCGACGGGGGCAATAGTGCATCGCTCCCCGGGGAGAGCACGACATAAGCCGTAAACCCACTGCGCAGGGAAGGCCGGATGTTTGGCTACACCTGTATGCCGCTGTGCAGCTTTTTAAGCACACGCTTTCGCACAGTGGACCGCGGGTGCCAGCCGGCACCCGGCCTTCCCTGCGCCCTCGGCACTTTTGAGGGTGGCAACTGAAGCAAAAGCTCGGGCACGATGTGCCGCGAGGATGAAAGCCTGTGCCAGACCTTCACCGACAGTCTCGTGCCCCGGACGCGGCGCAGCACGAAGTGATGCGCAGCAGAGCCGGGGCCCACGCCGCAACGACACCTGCGGCTCCTGGGTCCCGGCTCTGCGCCGCAACGCCATAAGCGCGTTTACGCGCGTCTTCGACGCGCTATGCGCGTTGCAGCTTGTCCGGGACACCAGAGCGGAAAATGCCGCTACTCCACCTACCGTCATTGCGAGCGCAGCGAAGCAATCCAGACTGCCGCCGCGGAAAGATCCTGGATTGCTTCGTCGCAAGGGCTCCTCGCAACGACAGCGGAGAGAACAGCCGTCAGACACGTTCAGCTATTCCTCCAGCGTCGCCTCCACAAACCCGCGCGGGTCAGCACAAAACTCCCGCATCAACCGGTAATGATCCGTCTCCTCGACCGTCACCGGCTCCAGCCCATATTTCGCCAGCCGCAGCAGCCGCGCATTGGGATACGCCATCAGCATCGGCGAATGGGTCGCCATGATGACCTGGCAGATCCGGGAATCCTCCATGCGTCGCAGCAGCTTCAAAAACTCGATCTGGCGCGCCGGCGACAACGCCGATTCCGGCTCGTCGAAGATGAAGATGCCCTGGCGCTGACAACGCTCCTCGAAGAAGCGCAGGAAGCCTTCGCCGTGGGAGTGCGACAGGAAATCGGGACCGGCCTGGCCGGCATCACGCGCGGCCTTGTCCAGATACCGCGCGACCGAGAAAAAGCTCTCGGCACGAAAAAACCAGCCATTGCTGATCTTCGGCAGCCAGCTCGCGCGGAGCGCCTTGCCGAGCTGGCCGCCCATCTTCTCGCGCGCCTCGGAATGGTCGACCGGCATATAGCCCTTGCCGCCGCCGGCATCGTCGTAGCCGGCGAGTGATGCGATGCCCTCGAGGATCGTCGACTTCCCGGTGCCGTTCTCTCCAACGATAATCGTGATGGCAGCGTCGAAATTGAGCTCGAAATCATCCGGGAAGATGGGCAGGCAAAACGGATAGGCCTCGCGATCGTGAACTTTCGACGGGTCGAGCCAGACCCGCTTCAGATACGGTGCTGGCAGGTTGATCGTGCGATGACCTCGCCGGCTCATGGTCGTCTCTCCGTCCGTTCCGCCACCGGCGATCTCAAACCGGAACGTAACGGGAACAATGATGCCGCGCAAGTGGCAGGGGCTCCCGGCGCGAGCCCCGGTCGCAACCTAGTCCAGCGCCTCCAGCACCAGCTCCATCGTCATCAGCACGGGATTGTCGCCGCGGACCAGCCGCCCCTCCGCCAAGCCGCCGGTGTAGTCGACCAGCGCGACGTCGAGCGCCGCTTCGATCGCACCGGAGTGCCCGGGCGCGATCAGACCGGCCGTCACCGCAAGCTCGGTCGCAAACGGCTCGGTCACGCCGCCATGGCTGAAGCGCGCGCCGATGGTCGAGCCGACGCCACCATGGATCTTCGCGCGCGCGATGCCATGCGTGCGGCAGAAGTCTTCGAGGGAGCCAGCAAGATCCTGATTGGGGCGCAGCCGCAGCGCGAAGGCGCTGGCCGTGGTGCGCGCGCCGCTGCTCGCAGCCGCCACCGGCCCGAACAGCTTGAAATTGGTCTCGGGATCGGACTCGGCGGCGAACATCGCGCCATCAAGGCCGAAGGCCTCGACCTCGAACGGTTCGGCGACAACAGTCTCGTCCGGCAGCATGTGGCCACCGCTCGCCTTGCCGTCCGCCTCCGTCCACAGCCCGTGGCAGTGAAAGAACGGCACGCCGTCGCGCATGCCGAGCGTCATGCTCCCGAGCTTCGTGCGCGTCACGCCGCCGGGCCGGTACGTGTCGCTATAGAACGCCGCGTTCTCGCCGGTCTTCGACAGCGCCGGCATGACATAGGCGAACGGCCCGAGCGCGCCGTGTTGGAAGTTGAGCACGCCGCCGGCAAATCCCTCCGCCGCAAAGCCACGCCGCGCGGCTTCCAGCAGCGGCAGACCTGCCGGAAGCGTGAACGAGAAGGCGCGCCCCCTCGCCTCCACCCATTGAATGCGTTCCGCGATGGGCGCGCCCGGCTGCGTGATACTCCTCATCACCTGCGCTCAGCCTGTCTTCGTCTTGTCGAGATCGAGCAGCCCGCGCGCCTCGAGCTCGTCGCGCACCATGCGCTTGGGGACCTTGCCATAGCCGGATTTCGGCAGCGCCTCCCAGAAGAAGAACCGCTTCGGCATCTTGTAGCGCGGCACCTTCGGCGAGAGGAACGCCGCCATTTCGGCTTCGCTCACTGCCTTCTCGCCGGCACGCGCCACGCAGACGGCGACGCCGACCTCGCCCCAGGTCGCATCGGGTACGCCGAGCACGGCGACCTCGCCGACCGCGGGATGCGTCAAGATCTTCTCCTCGATCTCGCGCGGATAGATGTTGGAGCCGCCGGAGATGTACATGTCGGAGGCGCGGCCCGTGATGTAGACGAACCCCTCTTCATCCATGTGGCCGAGGTCGCCGGTGCGGAACCAGCCGTTGCGGAACGCCTTCGCATTGGCTTCGGGATTGTCGTAATAGCCTGCGAGCACCGCCGGCCCGATCACGCAGATCTCGCCGCTCTGGTTGGCCGCGAGCTCGCGGCCCTCGTCGTCCTGGATCGAGACCTGCATGCCGGTACGCTCGAAGCCGCAGGTGCCGATCTTCGCGTGCGGGCCGTCCTCGGGATCGTGCAGCGCTGCCGGCAGCACGGTGACGTTGCCGGTGACCTCGCCGAGGCCAAAATACTGCACGATGACCTTGCCGAGCTTCTTCAGCGCGGTCTTCTGATCCTCGCGATACATCGGTGCCCCCGCATAGATCACGTGACGCAGCGAGGAATGATCGTATTTGTCGACGGCGGGGTGCTCGACCATCATCTTCAGGATCGTCGGCACCGTGAAGAGATTGGCGACCCGATGGATCTCGATCAGGCGGAATGCCTCGTTGATGTCGAATTTTTCGGTCGGCAACAAGACAGTGCAGACGCCGCGCGCGGTCTGCACCAGTTGATGCACGCCGGCGCCATGCGACAGCGGCGCCACCACCAGCGAGGCGTCGTTCTCGGTGACGCCGGGCGTCAGATCGGCGAGATGGTTGGTGATCACAAAGCCCATCTGGCCGTGAGTCAGCACCGCGGCCTTGGAGCGGCCGGTGGTGCCCGAGGTGAAGAAGAACCAGCAGGGATCGTCGTGCTCGACAGCGACATTCGCGACATTGGCGCCGGCCTGCGAGGCAATGGCCTCAGCAACCGAGCGCTCGCCGAACGCGCCCTTGCCGTCGACGCTCCAGGTGAACTCGAGCGCGCCGCCTTTCACGGCCGCCGCATGCTCGGGAAAATCGACATGGCACAGAAACGCCTTGGCGCCGGAGGCCTCTGCGAGATAGGTGACCTCATCCGGCATCAGGCGGAAATTGGTGGGCACCCAGACCGCGCCGAGCCGGAACGCGGCGAACATCGAGAAGAACATCTCGGCGCCATTCTTGGAATGGACCAGGATACGGTCGCCCTTGGCAATGCCACGCGCGGCGAGCGCCGCCGCCAGCGCCGAGACCTGCGCGTCGATCTCGCGCCAGCTCCAGGACTTGTCACCCCAGACGAAACCGGGACGCGCGCCATGCCGCCGCGCATTCTGGGTCAGCATGTGAGCGAGATTCATGACGCGGCGGGACATGCGCAGGGGCTGCATGGGGATTCCTCTTCGAGGGCGGACGGCGCGCTGGCCGCCGGCTCATTGCATCCCATTTATCGCCATCGCCCGCGCCCCTGCAAGGCCGGCGGATGCACGGCTCCCCTACGGCTGCTTGAACGCAAACGGCGTCGCCGTGATCGCCTTCTGCTTGACGCAGGTCTGCGGGCCAAAGCCGCCGCAGAAGCTGCCATGAAGATCGAAGCGGACGGTGCGCGCAGCGCCGCGCTTCATCGGCGGGGCCATGATCTTGTAGCGGAGGACATAGCCGTCAAACACCGGGCGAACGTCGCCGTCCGGCAGCGCCACCAGGATGTTGATGACGCAGCCGCCAGTTCCGCAATAGGTCGTCTCGCGATCGCCGCATTTGGTGTCCTGGAAATCGACGATGTAGTCGTCGCGGCCGTCACCGGTCAGGTCGATCTTGCGCACGGTATCGGGCGCGAAGGTCACCTCGCCACCGTCCTGGCTGGTGCATTCCTCGTTGGCGTAGCGCAGTGCCGTCTGCACGCCGGGCGGATAGTCGGAGGGATTGAACGGCTTTGCATCCTCCGCGCGCGCGGCGGAGACGAACAGAGCGAGCAGAAGCATCAAATAGCGCATGCGCGTTTGTCGCCGGCGCGGCCGCAATCGTTCAGGGAATTTTAAACATGATCGGCGCACCCTCGCTCAGTTCTCGCGTACAGAGTGCAGCATCATGGTCAAAGCGCCCGCCTTCCTCCTGTTGTCGCTGGCGCTCGCCGGATGTGCCGTGGCGCCGCAGGCGCATCTGGCCTCCGATCCCGCCTTCAGGCCTGCGCGTTACGCCTGGGATGGCGCCGGCGAGGATCCCAATCGACCGCGGGCAGCCGCACAACCAGCACGGACCGCGGCCCGATCCGAGCGCAACACATCGCAGGCCGGACTTCAGCCTCAGTCGAAGGAATGGTGGCAGGCGCAGGATGCCAGCGAGGCCGAGCAGGATGCCAGGGTCAACCGCTCCCTGGTCATCTGCCAGGGATGCCTGCGCGCGCCGCAGCAGCCCGAAGATTCCAGGCTCGCCAAAGCGGCCGATTGAACCGAACGACCTCAACATCGGAAACCGGCCGGCGCGACCGTGCGTTATGACTTGGTGCGCGAGGCTGGCAGCTGGAGGGGCGACAACATGAGCAACGTCATCAACAACAAGGACCACTGCCGCTACGAGCTCGCAGTGGATGGCAATCTTGCGACCGAGCATTACAAGCTCGATGGCAACGTCATCACATTCGAGCATACGGACGTGCCGAAGGAGCTCGGCGGCAAGGGCGTCGGCTCGAAGCTGGTGCAAGGCGCTCTCGACCAGGTCCGCGCCGCCGGATTGAAGCTGATCCCGCAATGCCCGTTCGTGAAGGCATGGATCGAAAAGCATCCGGACTATTTCGACCTCGTGGCGAGGTGAGAGCACAGGCCCGCCGCCCGAAGCCAGCGGGCCTGCCGACATCTACGGCCTATCGTCCGTGCTTGAGCATGTCCTGATCATTCAGATCCCAGTCCTGCCACAGCTGAAGGATGCCCAGCAGCACCACCGCCGCGCCGAGGCTCGTGTGGTAGATGCGGAGAAAGCCGTCAGCGGAATAGCCGAGGGCGTAAGGCGAGGCGATGAGCCACAGTCCGACGAGGATCGTCGTCACCTCTTGCCAGCGCTGCAAGGCGACATATTCGAGCTGGCTGATGCCAAAAACGACCAGGCCGATTGCGACCGTATTCAGGATCGCCGTCGGGTGCCCGGCAATCGCCGGATCCTGGATGGGAAACCACGGCGAAGCCACGATGAGCGCGCCGAGCAGCATCCCGCACCAGTCTTCCCATGTTCGATGAGTATTCAAGAAACCAAAGTCCGACATCGTAACCTCCTGCAAAGAGGCATACGTCTGCGGCTGGCAATCATGACACTCCGAATGTCTAGCGACCCTGCCGGCCGCATTCGGGCGTATGTCCTTGAGAGGACGTGGGAGCCGCCGTGGAACTTGCAAGGGTGTCGCCGGTAATTATTGGAGCCGGCGTGGTGTTCACCAAGGATGGCTTCTCGTACTGCGCTGCAGCTACAGGCACGCGCGTTTGCAGATATCTGCCGTGCGGCAAGCTCCCATGGCCGCGCCTTGCCAAGGACGGGGACGGGCTCCTAGATCAACGCGTCAGACGCACGGCGGAAGGATCTTGCATGGTGGCATCGGTACGGGACAACAAGGACAGGAGCCGCTTCGAACTCGATGTTGGCAACGAGGTCGCCTTCGCCAATTACCGGCTGACCCCGACGGCGGTCATCATCACCCACACCGAGACGCCCCGCGCGCTGCGCGGCCGCGGCATCGCCTCCGAGCTGATCAAGGGCGCGCTGGATCTGATCCGGCGCGACGGCCGCAAGGTGATTGCCGGCTGCGGCTTCGTCGTCGACTATCTCGACAGGCATCCGGAGGACGCGGATCTGTTCGCCTGAAAGCAAAAGGGCCCGCGCGACTGCGGGCCCTTGCGACACGACCGGCGGTCGGTCAGTGCTTGCAGTCAGTGCTTGATCTCCGGCGGCAGCTTGCCGCCATTGGCGGCGAGCTTGGACATCACCTGCTTGTGCAGCCAGACGTTCATGCTGGCAGAGTCATTCATGTCGCCGCTGTAGCCGAGCTCCTTGGCGAGATCCTTGCGCGCAGCGAGGCTGGAATCGATGTCGAGCGCCTTCATCAGGTCGACGATCGAGGTACGCCATTCCAGCTTCTCGCCCTTGTGCGCGGCCACCGCCTTGTCGACGATCGCTGCCACGTCGACCGCGGCCATGGGCGCGCCTGCCGGAGCCGAAGCGTCCGGCGCGGCGCCTGCGGGCGCACTGCCCGGCGCTGCGCCACCGGCGGGCGCGGCGGAAGCAGGCTGGCTGCCGAAGATCGCGCTCATGATTTTCCCGAAAATGCTCATGTCTGCTCCCCGAAAAGGATCCGTTGGAAGGGCCTTGAGTGGCACTTATAGACCAAGTTACTGCGTAGCGCCCGCAAAGTTCCGCGAGCCAGCACGCAGCATCAGCTTATCTGCGGCGAAATGACGACCGAATGACACCGTCGAGTTGCGCTGCGGCATCGAATTTCACCCAAGCGTGAGGGACAGGACTCGCAAATGGGCGTACGCTTCCAGCTCAGCTCGCGATGTCATCCGGAATTCGCGTCTGGTCGGGATCGCGGGACTTCAGAGAATGGCGGCCGCTCGCGCCGTTTGCCGGCGCCGAATTCGGCCGCTCGGCAAGGGAGCTAGCGACCATGGCCACACTCTACCAGGGCAATGTCCCCACGATGGCCCAGCCCACTGATGCGGCTGGACCGGTGATCCGAACCATCCAGCTGTCCGATCTGCACGATGCGCTGAGGCGCGGCTGGGAAGATTTCAAGGCCGTGCCGAGCCACGCCATCATTCTCTGCGTGATCTATCCGGTGCTCGGCCTCGTGCTCGCCCGCGTGGTGATGGGCTATTCGGTGCTGCCACTGTTGTTTCCGCTGGCCGCCGGCTTCGCGCTGATCGGGCCCTTCGCGGCCCTCGGTCTCTACGAGCTCTCCAGCCGGCGCGAACGCTATGAGGAAGCCAGCGCCTGGGATGCGATGGAGGTGCTGCGCTCGCCTTCGTTCGGGGCGATGCTCGGCCTCGGCACATTGCTGCTCGCGCTGTTCGTGACCTGGGTTGCGACCGCGCAGGCGATCTATGTCGCGGCGTTCGGCTATGAGGGCGTCACCGGGCTCTCGGACTTCATGACGCGCGTGCTGACGACGCAGCAGGGCTGGTGGCTGATCGTGGTCGGCTGCGGCGTCGGTTTCCTGTTCGCGCTCGCCGCGCTGTGCATCAGCGCCGTGTCGTTCCCCTTGATGCTGGACCGCCATGCCGGCGCGTTCGAGGCGATGAGCACCTCGCTGCGCGTGGTCGCCAGGAACCCGGTGCCGATGGCGGCCTGGGGCTTGATCGTCGCGGTCCTGCTCGCGCTCGGCACGATCCCGGCGTTCCTCGGCCTTGCCGTGGTGATCCCCCTGCTCGGCCATGCCACCTGGCATCTCTACCGCAAGGTGATCGTCTCGGAGCCCGGTGCACGTCCGGTGCCGCCCCCGCCGCATCGTCCGCGCAAGCCGGCTGCCGACTTCCCGGCCAACCTCTTCCCCTGGCGTAACAGGACGGACGCCTGACGATATCGTGACATGCGATCCTGCCCTGGTTCGGGCAGGATCGCGGCCTGTCGCACGCCTTGCTTTGGCCGCGGTTCCGATCGAGATTGCCGGCCGGCCAGATCGCTTCACGGAATTCATTACCTCGAATGACCTCGACGATTTCTCGTCTCGCTCTCGCAGCCTTCGCTCTCTCCGCGTCAATCCTGTCCGCCCAGCCAGCGTTCGCCGCGGTTGCCTGCGGCTCGGGCAATTTCGATGCCTGGCTTGCGGACTTCAAGACCGACGCTGCGGCCAAGGGCATTTCACAGCAGGCCATTGCATCTGGTCTCGCCGGCGTGACGCTCGATCAGAGCGTGCTCAACCGCGACCGCTCGCAAAAGGTCTTCGCCCAGACCTTCGAGGAATTTTCCGGCCGCATGGTGCCGCCGCGTCTGGAACGCGGCTCCAACAGGATGAAGCAGTACGGCTCGGTGCTGTCGCGCATCGAGCAGACCTATGGCGTTCCCGGCGAGGTCCTGGTCGCGATCTGGGGCCTGGAGACCGATTTCGGCGTCAACACCGGCAAGTTCGGCACGATCCGCTCACTCGCAACACTGGCCTATGATTGCCGGCGCGCGGAGCAGTTTCGCGCCGAGCTGCTGGACGCACTGCGCATCGTCCAGCGCGGCGATCTCGTGCCAGCCGAGATGAAGGGCGCCTGGGCAGGCGAGCTCGGCCAGACCCAGTTCATGCCGTCGTCCTGGATGAAATACGCCGTCGATTTCGACGGCAACGGCAAGCGCGACCTCCTGCACAACGCGCCCGACGTGCTCGCCTCCACCGCCAATTATCTTGCCGGCTATGGCTGGCAAAAGGGCAAGGATTGGCAGCCGGGCAGTCCGAATTTCGCGGTGCTGCAGCAGTGGAACAAGAGCGAGGTCTATTCCAAGACCGTCGCCTATTTCGCCACCCAGCTGGCGCGCGCCCCCTAAACACCCATCAACAAACGCGTAGGGGCCGATCGCCCGGCGACCGGCCCTCTCTTGTGCGTCTACCTACCCATCACTTGCCCATGGTGGCGTGCATCGCCTTGTTCAGATGCGCGCCGCATGCGCCCATTTTGCCGTTGAGCAGCGAATCCTGCGCAGCCGCGATCTCCTTCTGCGCCACAAACTTGCTGTCACCGTCGGCCATGTTCTCGATCGCGGTCTCCGTCTTCTCCAGATTGGCCGAGCTGCAACCGCCCGTGGCGTGCTTGGCGGCCTGGGCCGGCGCGACGGCGAACGCGACGGCGGCGATTGCGATAACCCCGAGTAACTTCGTCATGACGTTACCTTCCTTCTCTTGATCTTGGGACAGACCCGGCGACATTGCCGGCCTCTGCACCACGACTTTCCCCCGGACGCGGCAACTTGCCGCAATAAATTCCCCGCGAGAATTGCGTGATGTTGCGCGCCACGCAGAGCCGCATGCGAAATTTCTGATTTTCATTACATCCTGGTAATCATCGCCACACCCTTGGCGTGTGCGCGCGCGCGATCTAAGCGTGAGGGGTCGTTCCGCCGCCAAATCTGACTGGCCAAGGCTGTCGGGACCCTTCCTGACCCTCCAGCCGATCTCAACAGAAATGAATAAATATTCATAACAACAACGTCCTTCTCATGCGAATCACGCATGCCGGACTTGGGTGTAGACGCTGATCGATCGACTTCCCGGTGACAGGTACGCAACTTATTTCGGCTATGATCGAGATCAATCGATTGCCCTTAAACCCGTGATTACACGGGCGTTTGTGGCTAGATTCGATGCATACGGCCGAAGCCTTGGGCGAGGCTGGCGAGAGGTTAAGCGTCCCTTACCCACGGTATGCGTTACTCGCTTAGCTGCATCGCAACATCGGAACTTTCGCACTGCACCACTCTCACTTATATTCATTTCAACGATGCAGTCCGGGCAAGGGCTGAATCGAACTACAGGAGACTACCAATGCTGCTCTCGCTCATCCGCATGATCCAGGCCTTCCGGGACTATCAGCGCAATGTTGCCGAGCTGTCCCAGCTCAGCGATCGCGAACTGGCCGATATCGGCCTCGATCGCTCGGACATCCCGCGCGTTGCCGCCGGTCAGTATCAGGGCTGATATCGTTTCAGCCCTTCCACCGGAACGGACCGATAGCGCCCGCCTCGTGCGGGCGTTGTCGCATCTAGCGGCAGAAAACTCGATCTCGGCGATTCCACTCCCCGCCGAAAAGCGCTACCTGTCCGCCCCATGACAGGACCTCAATCCAACATCGTGCACGTGATCGGCGCCGGCCTTGCCGGCTCTGAAGCCGCCTGGCAGGTGGCCAAGGCCGGCGTGCCCGTGGTGCTGCACGAGATGCGGCCGACCCGCATGACCGAAGCGCACCGCACCGACGGGCTCGCAGAACTCGTCTGCTCCAATTCGTTCCGCTCGGACGACGCCGCCAACAACGCCGTCGGCCTGCTGCATGCCGAAATGCGCCGGCTCGATTCGCTGGTCATGCGTGCAGCCGACGCCAACCAGGTGCCTGCTGGCGGCGCTCTCGCCGTCGACCGCGACGGCTTCTCCGCGGCCGTCACCAAGGCGCTGAACGACCATCCCCTGATCCAGATCGCCCGTGGCGAGGTCAAGGGCCTGCCGCCGGCCGATTGGAGCAACGTCATCGTTGCAACCGGTCCCCTCACCTCCGCTCCACTGGCCGATGCCATCCGCGAGCTGACCGACGAGAACGCGCTCGCCTTCTTCGACGCGATCGCGCCGATCGTGCATCGTGAATCCATCGACATGTCGGTGGCCTGGTTCCAGTCGCGCTACGACAAGGTCGGCCCCGGCGGTACCGGCGCGGACTACATCAACTGCCCGATGACCAAGGAGCAGTATGACGGCTTCGTCGCTGCGCTCATCGCCGGCGAGAAGACCGAGTTCAAGGAGTGGGAGACCAACACACCCTATTTCGACGGCTGTCTGCCGATCGAAGTGATGGCGGAGCGCGGCCCCGAGACTTTGCGCCACGGCCCGATGAAGCCGGTCGGCCTCACCAACCCGCACGATCCCACGACCAAAGCCTACGCGATCGTACAGCTGCGCCAGGACAACAAGCTCGGCACGCTCTACAACATCGTCGGCTTCCAGACGAAGCTGAAGTATGGCGAGCAGCAGCGCATCTTCCGCACCATTCCCGGGCTGGCGAAGGCCGAGTTCGCCCGCCTCGGCGGCCTGCATCGCAACACCTTCCTGAACTCGCCAAAGCTTCTCGACGGTCAGCTGCGCCTGCGCGCGCAGCCGCGGCTGCGCTTCGCCGGCCAGATGACGGGCTGCGAGGGCTATGTGGAATCGGCCAGCGTCGGCCTGATCGCCGGTCTCTATGCAGCCGCGGACGCGCGCGGCGAGACGCTTGTCAGCCCGCCTGGCACGACCGCGCTCGGATCGCTGCTCGGCCACATCACCGGCGGCCATATCGAGACCATCGAGCCCGGCACACGGTCGTTCCAGCCGATGAACATCAATTTCGGTCTATTCCCACCGCTTGCGACCGCGCCGACGAAGAAACCCGACGGCACGCGCCTGCGCGGTAACGAGAAGACGGTGGCCAAGAAGCAGGCGATGAGCGCACTGGCACTCGCCGATCTCGATCGCTGGATCGCCGATCATTTGCGCATTGCCGCAGCCGCGTGAGTTTGCGATGAGCCTCCCCAAAGACGACGCCGCGACGCTCTCGGCGCGCTGGACCGAGGGCGTGCTGCTCAAGCGCGACGTGTTCTCGACCGTCGAGCGCGGGCGCTTCCGCGGCGAGAGCGGCGAGGTCGATGCCGTGCTGCGCCGGCTCGACGAGGTGCCGTGGTGGTCGTTTCTCCTGGCGCGCCATCTGTTCGCCCGCGAGAAGCACGCTCTGGCGCTCGCCAAAGGCCTCAACGTTGGTCCGGAGCTGCTGTGGGCCGGACGCCGTGCGCTGGTGCGCGGCTTCGTCGACGGCGTCGCCTTGCATCTGGCAAAGCCGCACGGCGACCTCGCCTATTTCCGCTCGGCCAAGGCGGCCCTGCGCCGGCTGCGCCGCGCCGGTATCTGCCACAACGATCTTGCCAAGGAACAGAACTGGCTGGTCGGCCGCGACGGCCTCGCCTATGTCACCGACTTCCAGCTCGCCGCCTGCTTTGCACGGCGCGGCCGGCTCTATCGCATCCTGGCCTATGAAGACCTTCGGCATCTGCTCAAGCACAAGCGCTCCTACGCACCTGAGGCGCTGACGCCGCGCGAGCGAAAGATCCTTGCGAAGAAGTCATTTGCCGCCAGCCTGTGGCTTGTCACCGGCAAGAAGATCTACCGCGCGATCACGCGCGGCCTGTTCAACTTCACCGATCGCGAGGGCGGCGGCCGCAGGCTCGTGAATGACGCGCCGGTGCTGACCGAGCTGATCCGCAAAAACCCGGCCGTGCGCGACACCGCCATCGTGGCTTTCGCGGACCGCCGCTCCGGCGTCGGGCTCTATGCCTTCGTCGAAGCCGACCAGGCCACGCTCGAAGGCCAGTTGCGGAACGAGCTTGCGGCCGCAAAGGGGCCGAAACCGCCGGAGCACATCCAAGTGGTGCACGCGCTGCCGCGCGACGCCGGCGGCAAGCCGCGCACCGAGATCCTGCAACTGGTTGCCATGAACCAGCTCGACCTGATCGAGCCGATGATGAAGAACGACCAGGACCGAGCTTTCCTCAAGGACATCCTGGAACAGCGAAAAAATCTGCGCGACCGCTTCAACTTCGAGGCGGATCTGCCAACTCACTGACGGCCCCCCTCGCCTTGAAGCGTCCACATTGGCGATAGAGAAGCGGTCGGACAAGGCAGGCGCGGCGGGGTCATGGGCGCTCAGGGGACGATGATGCATCATCTGGTGGGCGGCCTGATTGCCGGCCTTCTGCTGCTGGCGGCCGCGCCCGCAATGGCCGAGACCCCGGCCGAGCTGATCTCCAGCTTCCGCCTCAAGCACGGTGAAGTTCGCGTCGTCCGCGATTCCACCCTCGACCGCATCGCCATGGACCAGGCCCGCGCGATGGCGGCGAAAGATGACCTCAGTCACGACGCGCTCGGCCCCTTCAATCGCCGCGTCGCGCCCGCCGGCGCGGGCCGCGCCGCCGAGAACATCGCCTACGGCTACGACAATTTCGAGAAGACCCTGGGACAGTGGATCGACTCGTCCGGGCACCGCAAGAACCTGTTGCTGCACAACGCCTCCCGCGTCGGCATCGCCAGCGCCAGGAATGCCAGCGGCAAGCGCACCTATTGGGCCATGGTGATCGCCGGCGATTATGAGCCGAAGGGCAAGGGCAAGAAGAACAAGGACAAGGAGCCCCTAATTGCCGTGAAGCGGGAAGCTGCGCCCGCAAGCAAGCCCAAATCGAGCAACTGCCACGTCAAGCTGCTCGGCCTCTGCATCTGAGATCCAGCCGACGTCCCTGGCCTGACGTCTTGCTCGGCCCCTTCGGCGCGTCTAATTCATGCATGAGGGATCGCGAGAAGTGGAGGCGTTGGTGATCGACATCGACCAAATTCGGTCTGACACACCGGCCGCCAGTCGGCTCGCGTATCTCCACAATGCGGGGGCGGCGCTCATGCCGACCTCCGTTGTCGCGGCGATGAAGCAGCATATCGATCTGGAAAGCGAGATCGGAGGCTATGCGGCCGCGGATCGCGAGACCGACCGGCTCGAAGCGGTCTACGGCTCGGTGGCGCGTCTGCTGAATGCCGCACCCGACGAGATCGCGCTCGTGGAGAACGCGACGGTCGCCTGGCAGATGGCGTTCTACGCGCTTCCGTTTCGCAAGGGTGACCGCATCCTGACTGCTGAGGCGGAATACGCGGCCAATTATGTCGCGTTCTTACAGGTCTCCAAGAGGACCGGCGCGACGATCGACGTCGTGCCGAGCGATGCCAGCGGCGAGCTCGACGTTGACGCGCTCGAGCGCATGATCGATGAGCGCGTAAAGCTCATCGCGATCACCTGGGTCCCGACCAATGGCGGACTGGTCAATCCGGCGGCAGCGGTCGGCAAGATCGCGCGGGCACGCGGCATTCCCTATCTGCTCGACGCCTGCCAGGCGGTCGGCCAGATGACGGTCGACGTCGAAGCCATCGGCTGTGACATGCTGTCGGCCACGGGTCGCAAATTCCTGCGCGGCCCGCGCGGCACCGGCTTCCTCTACGTTCGCCGCGCACTGCTGCAACGGCTCGAGCCGCCGATGATCGATCACTTCGCCGCGCCCTGGGTCTCGCGCGATGAATATCGGCTTCGCGACGATGCACGCCGCTTCGAGACCTGGGAGAACAATTACGCGGCCCGGCTGGGCCTCGGCGCCGCCGTCGACTACGCCCTGGAGATCGGCATCGCTCCGATCGAACAACGCTGCCGAATGCTTGCCGGCCGTCTTCGCAACGGCCTCGCGGCCCTTCCCGGCATCACCATTCGCGACCTCGGACGCGCGCCGGGTGCCATCGTCAGCTTCACGCTGGACGGGCACGAGGCGGACGCCGTTGTCGCCAGTGCCGCTGCAGCAGGCATCACCATCGGCGCTTCAGATCCGTCGAGCACGCGCATCGATGCCGAACTTCGCGCCTTGCCGCATGTCGTGCGGGCATCGCCGCATTATTACAACACGGAAGCCGAGATCGATCGGCTGATCGCTCATCTGGCGGATCTGGCGGCACGGTAACAAAAGGCCGGCGCGGCCGGGCCTTGAAGTCGGTCCACAGTCGCGCCGTCTGGGCTTCAAGCTCTTGTCGTCAGCGCCGAGAGCTGGTCGGTATCGAAGCGGGCGCGTAGCTCGCTGATGGCCTTCGCATCCGGGCGACCGCTTGCTGTCAGCTTCGCCAGCTCCTCGAAGTAATGCTCGTGTCCCGGCGGGGATACGGTCATGAGCACACGCGCGGGCTTCTCGCTCGCGTTGGTGATGTTGTGGGGAACACCGGGAGGAATGAAGAGGAAGGTTCCTGGGGTTGCCCGGACAATCTCATCCCCGACGAACCATTCACACTCGCCTTCGAGCATGTAGAAGGTCTCCTCCTGAACACGATGAACGTGCCGGCCGGTGGCGAATCCTGCCGGAATTGTCCAGTCGAACATGCTCGTGTGCCTGGTGTCCTCGCCCGTCACCAGGAAGGCCATTGGCTGGCCGCGCAGCGTGACCCCCTCGGTCTCGCCGGACCTGCGGATGACGTGTTTCGCGGTCATGTACACCTCCATCGCTGTTGCAGCGTTCCTCACGGCTCGCGCGATGGTGGTCCCGTCCAGCCGGAAAGTCGCGAAGCCGTTCGGAAAACGTTGCAAAAAACCTGCGAAATGTGGCCTTCTTCGGCGATGGCCACGATCCTTGAATTTGGTCCCTTTCGGCTCGATGGCGATGCGGGGATCCTGTTCCACGGTGCTGAGCCGACCGCTCTCGGCCAGCGCGCAGTGCTGCTGCTGGCGGTCCTCGTCCGGCAGGCTGGTGTGCCGGTTTCGAAGGAGGCCTTGATCGAGGCGGCCTGGCCAGCCCAGGCCGTCGAGGACAGCAACCTGACCGTCCAGATCGCGGCGGTGCGGCGCACGCTGGCGGGCATCTCCGGCGAGGCGCGTTGGATCGAAACGCTGCCGCGCCGTGGCTATCGCTATGTCGGTCCGACCGTGACGAAGCCCGATCCGGATCCCGCACGAGCAACACCGCAAGCGCCGTTGCTGTCACTGCCCGACAGGCCGTCGATCGCAGTGCTACCTTTCACGAACTTGAGCGGCGACGAGGAGCAGGACTATTTTGCCGACGGGATGGTCGACGACATCATCACCGGCCTCTCGCGCATCAACTGGCTGTTCGTGATCGCGCGGAATTCCACGTTCGCGTACAAGGGCCGCGCGGTGGACGTGAAGCAGGTCGGCCGCGAACTTGGCGTACGCTACGTGCTGGAAGGCAGTGTCCGCAAGACCGGCACGCTGGTCCGCATCACCGGTCAGTTGATCGATGCGTCGACTGGCATGCACGTATGGGCCGAGCGATTTGACCGCCGGTCCGAAGACGTCTTCGCCCTCCAGGACGACATCGCATCGTCGACCGTCGGTGCGATCGCACCCAGCCTGCGGCGCGCCGAGATCAACAGGGTCAGGCGCAAGCGGCCGGACAGCCTGGATGCCTATGATCTCGTCCTGCGCGCCCAGCCGGACGTTGATTCCGGCATGCCAGCCCAGGTCACCCAGGCGCTCGTGCTGCTCGAACGTGCGATCGCGCTCGAGCCTGCGTATGCGCTTGCGCACGGCAATGCAGCGATGTGCCATCATTGCCTGTTTCTTCGAGCCGGTTTGCAGGAGGCCAATCGCGAGGCCTCGATCCGCCACGCGCGCTCGGCCATCGCCCATGGCCAGGATGATGCGCTTGCTCTCACGCTCGCAGGCTTTTCGATCGGCATGGACGGGCACGATCGCCCCGCAGCCTTCATCGCGTTCGAGGCCGCGCTCGCCATCAGCCCATCATCGGCGCTGACCTACATCCTCGGCAGCGTCATGCTCGGCTGGGGCGGAGATGCTGACCGCGCTATCGAATGGAGCGAACGAGGCCTGCGGCTCAGCCCGTTCGATCCATGGGCTTTCGCCGCTTTCGACGCCCAGGCTCTCGGGCACTTCCATCACGGCCGATATGAGGATGCGTGCCGCGCCGCTTACCGCTCGGTTCAGGCCAATCCTCGCCACAGCATCACCCATGTGCAATTGGCCGCGGCGCTGGCAAAGCTTGGACGATTGCAGGAGGCGAAGGCGGCGGCCGCGCGGGTGCTGGAGCTGCACCCGACGTTCCGCTATGGCCGTCAATTTCAGGGCGTCAACTGCGCGCCAGCGCTTGCTTCCTCGCTCGGCGACGCCCTCCGCATCGCAGGCCTTCCGGAGTAGCGCTCGGCTCGGCCTGGCGTCTTCAACGTGCCCTAGGTGCAGCGCGCGCTCAGTCCGGACGCACTGAGCTTCGCCATCACCTCGTCGAGATGGGCGCTGTCGCGGGTCTCGATGACGAGTTGCAGGAGTGTGGCCTTGGCCGGCAGGTCGGAGAAGGTCCGCTGGTGCGAAACCTCGATGATGTTGGCGCCGGCCTCGGCCAAAAGGGCCGCGACGGCGGCCAATTGCCCGGGTCTGTCTGGAATGTCGAGTGAGAGCTGGGTCAGCCGCCCCTCGCGCGCCAGCTCGCGCGTGAGGACGGATGCGATCAGCCGCGTGTCGATATTGCCGCCGCTCAGGACGAGACCGACTTTCTGGCCGGCAAAGCGTGACGGATCGGACATCAGCGCGGCAAGGCCGGCGGCGCCGGCGCCCTCGACGACCGTCTTCTCGATCGAGATCAGGGTTGCGACCGCGCGCTCGAGCTCGGCCTCGTTGACGAGCGCAATGTCGTCGACGAGGCGTCGGACGATTTCGGTCGTGATCTTGCCGGGCGATTTCACCGCGATGCCTTCGGCGAGCGTGTCGCCCCGCGCCGGCAGATTGCCGTCATGGATGGCGTTGTACATCGAGGGATAGAGCCAGGCCTCGACGCCCAGAATTCGCAGCGACGGCTTGATCGATTTCGCCGCGATGCCGATGCCGCTGATCAGGCCGCCGCCGCCGATCGGCACGACCAGCGTGTCGAGCTCCGGCACGGCCCTCATCATCTCCAGCCCGACCGTGCCCTGCCCCGCGATCACCAGCGGATCGTCGTAGGGGTGGACGAAGATCATGCTTTTGGCTTCGCCGTGGCTTCGCGCGAACGCGGCCGCCTCCTCCAGCGTCGCGCCTGTGACGACCACTTCAGCGCCGTGATGCCTGGTGTTCTCGACCTTCACCATGGGCGTGCCGACCGGCATGACGATGGTGGCGGGAATGCCGAGCCGCTTGGCGTGATAGGCGACGCCCTGCGCGTGGTTACCGGCCGACATCGCGATCACGCCCCGCGCGCGCTCCTCCGGCGTTAGCGCGGTGAGGCGGTTGAGCGCGCCCCGCTCCTTGAACGAGGAGGTGAACTGGAGGTTCTCGAATTTGAGCCAGATCTCGCAGCCGCAGATGCTGCTCAGCGTGCGGCTGTAGCTGCAGGGCGTCTCGACGACGGCGCCCCTGATCGTCTCGGCTGCGGCAGCAATGTCGCTTGGGGCGACCGGTTGACCGCTGAGATCAAAGGGTGGGATTGGGGACAAGTCAGCCATAGGACAGCATAGGGCATTTGGCCGGCTCAGGCGATAAGCCAGCCGCTATTTGGTAAACTCGCGCGACCGCGAAGCCCGCCACAGCGTCCACAGCGTGCGCAGCCGGGACGATGGCCTCGGCGTGAAGGGATTGCGCCCGGGTTGCGACAGCAGCTTGAGGTCGGCCCGCACCTGTCCAATCGGCAGAAATGCTGCCCGCGCCGCTGCCGGCACCTCCGCCAGCAACGACAGGGCCGTAGCCAGATGCTGCCTCGCTTCGCCCGCGAGTTGCTCCAGCACGGAACGCAAATTCGGCGTCTCCTTGCCGGCGAACACATCTTCCATGTTGCAACCGTGGCTCGTCAGCACCTGCTGCGGCAGGAACAATTGCCGATGCGCGGCGTCGCGCGGCAGGTTTGCAATGACCTGGACGATGCCCTGCGCCAGCCCGGCATGACGGGCGAGATGCTCGGTGGCGTCCGAGGGCGGCGCCAGGATCTGCGCCGCCAGAGCGAACAGCGCCGATGAGGTCGCGGCCAGATAGCCTTCCAGCGCCGCCATGGTCGGCATCGGGTCGTTGTAGAGGTCGAACTGGTGCTCGTCGACGAGCAGCGACAGCGGCTCGACCGGCAGGTCGAAATCGCGGATCGCGCGCAGCAGCTCCGCCGCCACCGGATTGCCCTCGGCGCTGCCATGGACGTGGCCGGAGAGCATGTCGGTCCACCATTGAAAGCGGATTTCGCCGGGCAAGGGCTGGCTCACCTGATCGCGGACGCGGACGATCTCGACATTGAAGGCATAGAGCGCCAGCAGCGCTCGGCGCTCGGCGGCGGGCGCGAACAGCGTCGCGACGTAGCGCGGAAAGTCATGGCTGCGCACGAGATCGGCGCAGAAGGTGACGGAATCGGGCGGCGGCGCGGCGCTGCTCATGTGCTGTTCATGGCACCGCGATCAGCGCAGCGGCAACCCGCCGCCGTTCGCCGATCATGATGTTGTAGGTGCGCACCGCAGGGCCGGTCTGCATCGTATCCAGCACCACCCTCACCGCCTTGAGCGCCTGCCGCAGCGCCGGCGGCGGCAGCCAGACCCCGGTTCCGGTGCCGATCAGGAGCGTGTCGATGCTGTTGGCGGCCGTGAAGACCCGGTCCAGCGAATAGCGGTCGATCTTCTGGGGATCCGTCACGTCCCAGGCCCAGATCGCGTCGGGCAGGCACAGCAGCGAGCCCCGATGCGACATGCCGGCGAAGGCGAAGCCGCCCTTGCCATAGGCCTCGATCGGCGCCGAGCGCGGGAAATGCGGTGCATTGGGATCGCCGGCCATGAGCTTCGTCCGAATGGGCTTACTGCCCTCGCAAACGCCTGCGAGGGCATGCGGTTCGGATCATGCCTTGCTTTTCTTCGCCGGTGGTGCCGTATCGGGCGCATCCTCGCGATGCTCGCCGACGCCGAGATAGATCAGGATCGGCGCCGCGATGAAGATCGAGGTGTAGGTGCCGACCAGCACCACGCCGAACATCATCACCGCGGTGAAGCTGTGGATCGCGTGCCCGCCGAACAGGAGCAGCGCCAGCAGCGCCAGCGTCACCGTGAAGTGGGTGATGATCGAGCGCGACAGCGTCGAGTTGATGGACTCGTTGAGCAGCTGCGGCATTGGCATCTTCTTGTAGCGCCGCAGCATTTCGCGGATTCGGTCGTAGATGACGACGGTGTCGTTGAGCGAATAGCCGAGAATGGTCAGCAGCGCGGCGATACTGGTCAGGTCGAAATCGACCTGGCTGATCGACATGAAGCCGATCGTGAGCACGATGTCGTGCACGTTGGCGATCATGGCCCCTAACGCGAACTGCCATTCGAACCGGAACCAGAGATAGATCAGGATCGAGACGATCGCGAGCATCAGACCGAGCATGCCGAAGGCCAGCAGCTCGCCGGAGACGCGCGGGCCGACCACTTCGACGCGGCGATACTCGACGGAATCGCCGAGCGCGGAACGAACCTTCTGCACCGCCTCCTGCTGCGCGGCATCGCCGCCCGGCTGCTCTGCGACGCGGATCAGGACGTTCGCGGCATCGCCGAACTGCTGCAACTGCACTTCGCCGAGACGCAATCCATCCAGCGTCGTGCGCATCGCGGCGATGTCGGCGGCGCCCGACTTCGCCCTGACCTCCAGCAGCGTGCCGCCGCGGAAGTCGATGCCGAAATTCAGGCCATGGGTGAAGAACAACGTGATCGCGACGATCGACAGCGCCGCCGAGATCGGGAAGCTGATGCGGCGGAAGCGCGTGAAATCGAAATGCGTTTCGTCAGGGACGATACGCAGCGACGGCAGCAGGCCGAGCGCGGCAACCACGGTGAGGACGGCAATGAGGACGCCGAGCCCGATGAGAACGGTGTGAGTCACGATCAGGCTCCTAGATCGGCACGCTCTGCGGCCGCTTCCACCGCACCCACCAGGCGACGATCAGCCGCGTCAGCGTGAAGGCGGTGAACACCGTGGTGATGATGCCGATGCCGAGCGTCACGGCAAAGCCGCGCACCGGGCCGGTGCCGATGTAGAACAGCACCGCGGCGGCAATGAAGGTTGTGATGTTGGAATCGAGGATAGTCGCGAGCGCCCGCTTGAAGCCGGCGTCGATCGCCGAGATCGCGTTGCGACCGCCGCGCAGCTCTTCGCGGATACGCTCATAGATCAGCACGTTGGAGTCCACGGCGATGCCGACGGTGAGCACGATGCCGGCGATGCCGGGCAGCGTCAGCGTGGCGTTGAGCAGCGACAGCAGGCCGAAGATCATGGCGACGTTGATGGCCACCGCGATGTTCGCGAACACCCCGAACAGCCGGTAGGTCAGCAGCATGAAGATGATGACGAGGATGGAGCCGACATAGGCCGCGAGTTCGCCCTTCTCGATCGAGTCCTGGCCGAGGCCCGGACCGACGGTGCGCTCCTCGACCACCGTCAGCGGCGCCGGCAATGCGCCGGCGCGCAGCAGGATCGCCAGATCGTTGGCCGATTGCACGGTGAAGCTGCCGGAGATCTGGCCCTGGCCGCCGGTGATGGGCTCGCGGATGACGGGCGCCGAGATCACCTTGTTATCCAGAACGATCGCGAACGGCAGGCCCACGTTCTCCTGTGTGGCCTGCGAGAACTTGCGCGCACCCGAGGTGTTGAACTTGAAGCTGACGACCGGCTCGCCCGTGCGCTGGTCGAAGCTCGCCTGGGCGTCGGTCAGATCGCCACCGGCGACCAGCACCTGCTTCTTGACCACATAGGGCGTGGGCGGCGGCGATGCGCTCATCAGGAGTTCGGATTCCGGCGGCAACCTGCCCGCTTGCGCCTGATCCGGCGGCACGGAGGTGTCGACCATGCGGAATTCCATCTTCGCAGTCTTGCCCAGCAGTTCCTTCAGGCGGGTCGGGTCCTGAAGTCCGGGGACCTGCACCAGGATGCGGTCATTGCCCTGGCGCTGGATCACGGGCTCGACGGTGCCGAGCTCGTTGACGCGGCGTTCGACGATCTGGATCGACTGCTCGATGGTCTTGCGCAGGCGATCGAGCATCGCGGCCTGCGGGACGCTCAGGCGGATCACTCCGCCGCCGGCATCGGTCACCTCGAGGTCGCGCTGACCGCTGGATCCCATCAGGCCGCCCAGCGGCTGAGACAGCTCGCGCAGCTTGGCGAGCGCCGCCTGAGCGTCGGATTCCTTGGTGATGCGAACCTCGACCGCGTCGTTGCGCACGGTGACGCCGCCGGTGAAGCCGATCTTGGCATCGCGCAGCGTGCGGCGAACGTCGTCACGGACCTGGTCGAGCCGTTCCTTCTTCACGTAGTTGGAATCGACCTCGAGCAGCAGGTAGGAGCCACCCTGGAGGTCAAGGCCGAGCACGAGCCGGCGCTGCGCCCAGGCGGGCCAGGTCTTGACCTGGGCCTCGGGGAAGAAGTTCGGGACCGCGCAGAGGCACACGATCAGCGCCGTCAGGATGATCCCGAGCGCCTTCCACCGCGTGAAATACAACATCGACTGGACCTGTCAGATCAGGAGACTTGAGATGCCCGCGGACGCGCTCACTTCGAGGCGGCGTCGTCCTTGGCGGCTTCCTTGCTATCCTTGGATTCCTTCGCCGGCTCGCCCTTGGCGCGCACGCCCGAGATCATCTGGCGCATCTGCCGCACGCGGACGCCGTCGGAAATCTCGAACTCGATCTGGTCGTCGTCGACGACCTTGGTGACCTTGCCGACGAGGCCGCCCGAGGTCACGACGGTGTCGCCGCGGCGGATATTCTTCACGAGGTCGGCATGATCACGGACCTTCTTCTGCTGCGGACGCAGAATCAGGAAGTACATGATCACGAAGATCAGGGCGAACGGCAGCAGCGACATCAACATGCTGTTGGTGTCGCCGGCGCCCGCGGCCTGGGCATACGCAGGGGTAATCAGCATTCGGACGATCCTCGTGAGAACGGGGGAAAGCCGGTCAGGCCCTCAAAGGCGACCGGTTCGGTCAAATTCGCGCGGACTATAGCGGCCATTGCCCCAATTGCAACGCTGCCAGACTGCCCTTTTGACCCACCTTGCGGCGCGCCGTCAGGCCCGATAAGGCTGCGTTCTCAGGAACTTCGGACATGCCCAAAAACCTTAGCAAAAGCCCGGCCGGCAAAGGCCCCCGCACCCCTGCCCGCAAGCCCGCCCCCATCGCGGCAAAACGCCCCAAGGGGGCCGTCAAGGCAGCCCCAGACCTCTCCCAGGAGCGCATCGTCCGCGCGCTGGAGACAATTGCGGCGCACCTGTCCGCCCAGGGCAAGCCGGCCCTCGAACGCGAGTCGTTCAAGCAGACGGATGCCTATGTCTGGCACCCCGACGGCCGCCTCGCAGCCGTGCCGCGGGTCAGCCGCGTCGAGCTGTTCCTGCTCAAGGGCGTCGACCGGATGCGCGACATCCTGATGGAGAACACCGAGCGCTTCGCCAATGGCCTGCCCGCCAACAATGCCCTGCTCTGGGGCGCGCGCGGCATGGGCAAGTCGTCGCTGGTGAAGGCGGCGCACGCCAGCATCAACGCGGAGCGCAAGCCGGCGGACAGGGTGAAGCTGATCGAGATCCACCGCGAGGACATCGAAACGCTGCCGACGCTGATGGAGAAGCTCCGGGACGCCAGCTTCCACTTCATCGTGTTCATCGACGACCTCTCCTTCGACGGCAATGACGCGTCCTACAAATCGCTGAAGGCCGTGCTCGAAGGCGGCATCGAGGGCCGGCCCGAGAATGTCATCCTCTACGCCACCTCCAACCGCCGCCATCTGCTGGCGCGCGACATGATCGAGAACGAGCGCTCGACCGCGATCAATCCCGGCGAAGCCGTCGAAGAGAAGGTTTCACTGTCTGATCGCTTCGGCCTCTGGCTCGGCTTCCACCGCTGCAGCCAGGACGAATACCTCGCCATGGTGCGCGGCTATTGCAGCCATTTCGGCGTCAAGGTCGACGACGAGGCACTGGAGCGCGAAGCGCTGGAATGGTCGACCACGCGCGGCTCCCGCTCGGGCCGCGTCGCCTGGCAGTTCGTGCAGGAGCTTGCGGGTCGGCTCGGCGTGAAGCTGACGGCGAAGTAAGGCTAGCTATAGCCCCGCCCACAACTGTCATTCCCCGCCTTGTGCGCAATTGCGCACTGGAGCGGGGAATCCAGTACGCAGTGGCTTTTCGGCTCAACAATGACTGTCTCTGGAATACTGGGTCGCCCGGCCAGGCCGGGCGACGACAGCTTCAATGCGGAGGCAATTTAGGCCTTACGCCCCGTTCAGGAATTGAAGCGGGTCAACCGGGCTCGATCCCTTGCGGATCTCGAAGTGGAGCTGCGGCGACGCCACCTCCCCGGATTGACCCGACTTGGCAATGACCTGACCGCGCTTGATGGTATCGCCGCGCTTCACCATCAGCTCACTCGCATGGGCATATGCGGTGACGTAGCCGTTGGAGTGCCGAACCAGGACCAGATTGCCGTAACCTTTCAGCTCATTGCCGGAATAGGCGACGACGCCGTCTTCGGCCGCCTTGACCGGCGTCCCCTCGGGCACCGCGAGATTTATGCCGTCATTGGACTTGCCGTTGGTCTTGGCGCCGTAGGTGGTGACCACCTTGCCGCGCACCGGCCAGCGGAAGGTCGGCAGCGCGCTGGTGGTCTCCGCGGCTTTCGCCGGAGCCTCGGCGGGCTTCTCTTCGACATTGGTCGTGGCCTGAGCCAGCCGAGCACTCTGCACCGGTGCGGCGACAGCCGCCATCTTGGTGGCGGGCGCAGGAGCGGCAGCAACCGGCTGGAGCGTCCCGACAACCGGAGCAGCCCCCACGGGAGCCGCCGCAACCGGCGCCGCGAGGACAGCGGTCTTGGCACCGGGCACGGTCAACCTGGTGCCGAGCTTGAGCTTGGCCGACGGATCGAGGCCGTTGGCACGGGCGAGCTCAGCCGACGATATATGGTTCTTGCGGGCAATGCTGGCGAGCGTGTCGCCGTGATTGACGAAGTGGGTGCTCGGCGGCGCAGCCAACGCCGCAACCGGCTTGGCTGCAGGCGCCATCGCGGGAGCCGCCGCGACGGGAGCCAACGCGGGCGCGGGTGCAGCGGCGGTGGCCGGATGCGGGATGATCAGCTGCTGGCCGGGCGAGAGCGAGCGCGGCCCCTTGTAGCCGTTGGCCGCGAGGATCGCCTGCGGCGTGACACGATAACGCTTGGCGAGCACGTCGAGCGTATCGCTGGTGCCGACGATGATCTTGGTCCCTCCGGCCGGTTGAGCCGCGGCAACGGAACGCGGCGGCACGGTGGCCGTGGTTTCCAGATGCGGCTGCGCCGGGGGCGCGTAGGAGCTGACGCCGCGCCCGCCTCCGGACACGCCACCACCACCCGTGACGGGATAGGATTGCGGTGCGGCCACCGCCGGCGGCGGCAAGGGCTGCGACTGATAATAGCCCGGCTGCGTCTGCGGCCGCGAATATTGCGGCAGCTCGCGCTGCTGCGGCGGCGGGGCCTGCTGCACCGAACCGGTCTGGTCAGAGGAGAAGGGGTTGGAGAAGTTCGACTGGGACAGCCGCGACGACATGTCGGCGCTGCACCCTGCGAAGCTGAAGGAGATCAGCGCCAGCACCGCGACCTGCGGTACGCGGCGCGAGTAAAGCAACTCGGCGACGACGGACATGGTTACTCACTCGTACGCAACAGAACTGGTGTTTTAAGTAAACACGCGCCGAGTAAATAACGGCTTAACCCTCCCAATAAGATGTTGGCCGCGCAGCCGATCCGGAAATCTACAGCTCCCGCGCCACCCCGGGCAGTGCCGGCACGAAGCGGACCTCGACGAGTTCCTTGCGCTCGATCCCGGCTTCGGTGCGGGTCAGGCGGACCAGCGTCTGCACGCCCTGATGCGGGCCGACCGGCGCGATCAGGATTCCGCCGACCTCGAGCCGCTCGACCAAATTGTCCGGAAGCCGCTCCACTGCGGCGGTGACGATGATGCGGTCGAACGGGCCGATATTGGGCGCCAGATTGAGCCCGTCGCCGAGCATCACCTCGACATTGTGACAGTCGAGCTTTTCGAGCCGAGCGCGCGCCGTATCGGCAAGCTTGCGATAGCGTTCGACGGTCAGGACCTGGCCGGCGAGCCGCGACAGCACGGCGGCCTGATAGCCGGAACCTGCCCCGATCTCGAGCACGCGGTGCCGCTTCTGAAGCTGGAGCTGCTCGGTCATGTAGGCCACGACGAAGGGCTGGCTGATGGTCTGCCCGCAGGCGATCGGCAGCGCGCTGTCACGATAAGCGCCCTCGCGATCGGCCTCGTCGACGAAAAGCTCGCGGGGCACCTCCTCCATGGTTCGCAGCACCGCCTGATCGCTGATGCCCCGACGCCTCAGCGAGAGCTGAAACATCATCTTTTCCGGCGGATGCTGATCGGGGGTCATTGCCTGCTTGTGCTGTCGTGCCGGGTCCGGTGGACGTTAAGCCCGGGCGCAGGAATCGTGTTCCTGCTCAGGAACCCATGATAACCTTCGCCTGGAGCATTTGACCACAAATTGGCTTGCCATGGGCGAGCCGCGATGACCATTTTCAGGTATCCGTTCGTCGAAACGCGCATTGCGTCAATTCGTGTTATCTGCGAACGTTTTTGGCAATGGGCAAGGGACTCAACTATGACCGCGACAGGGCTTTCCGGCCGCTCTGTATTCCTCGTCGAGGACGAGGTGATGATCAGGATGATGGTCGCGGACATGCTCGAGGAGCTTGGCTACAAGGTCGCAGCTGAGGCGGGCGACATCACCGAGGCCATGCGGCTCGCCCAGGCGACCGAGTTCGACATCGCCATTCTCGACGTCAACGTCAACGGCAAGGTGATCTCGCCGGTCGCCGATGTGATCAAGGCGAAAGGCTGCCCGTTCATCTTCGCCACCGGCTACGGCTCCTCCGGCCTGCCCGAGCAGTACCGCGACCGGCCGGCGCTCCAGAAGCCGTTCCAGCTCGACGCGCTCGGCAAGACCATCGAAGCCGCGCTTCGCGGTGGCTAAAGCATGATCCGGAAAAGTGCGCAGCGGTTTTCCGAAAAGATCATGCTTAAACGACAACCTAAAGCGCGATGACGATTCATCCTGATCGCATCGCGCTTTAGCGTTACTTCAGCGTCGCGCTGAGCTCTTCCGAAAACGCTTCGTTGGTGCGGTCGAGCCTGAGCGGGGTGACCGAGACATAGCGCTCGCGAAGCGCCGCCAGATCAGTGCCGTCGGCCGGCGTATCCATCATCGCGGCGCGCTCGAATCCGATCCAGAAATAGGGATTGCCGCGGCCGTCCTGGCGCTCGTCGATCCTGAGGAAACCGAGATTGCGCTTGCCCTGGCGCGTGACGCGAATGCCCAGCACATCCTCCGGCGCGCAGGACGGGAAATTGACGTTGATGACCGTGTCCTTCGGAATGCCCGCGGCAATCACCTTGCGCAAGATGTCGGGCCCGAATTTACGCGCGGTGTCCCATGGCGGGCGCTCGCGGGTCTCGACGCTGAACTCCTGCGACAGCGCGAATGACGGCAACCCCAAGATGGTGCCTTCCAGCGCGCCGGCGATGGTGCCGGAATAGACCACGTCCTCGGCGACGTTGCGGCCCTTGTTGACCCCGGACAGCACGACGTCAGGCAGCTTGGCACCGAGGATATGGCGCGCGCCCATGATGACGCAGTCGGTCGGCGTGCCGCGCACGGCAAAGTGCCGCGGCCCGACTTCGCGCAAGCGCAAGGGATCGTTCAGCGACAGCGAGTGCGACACGCCGGACTGGTCGAGCTCGGGCGCCACCACCCAGACGTCGTCGGACAGCGCGCGCGCGATTTCCTCGACCACCTTGAGGCCGGGGGCGTGGATGCCGTCGTCATTGGTGCAGAGAATGCGCATGCGGAGGTTCGATTCCAAAAAAGCGGGGTCCAAGCCGTCTTATCCGGCTCCGGCCGATCAGGCAAACCGACCGCTTGGGGTTCGGCGGCAGGTTCCGGCTTAATCCTGTTACCGGCGGATTCGCCATTGCGGAAGGAAGCGCGCCAGCCGCCCCTCCGCACGCAGACTCATCGCGGGTACCGCCGGACTGACGACGGCAGCCTCGATCACGCCGAGCGCCTCCAATTGCACAACGAACGCATCCGGCTCCGGCTCTCGCGGAAAGCGTTCGCGCGCCACCGTCAGCGCGTTGTCGAAGTCGGCAGCGTTCACACCGGGCTTGGCCCGCCGGCTCTGCACGAGATCGTCGTCCCAGAGCCGGGCGATCTCGATGTCCAGCACGCCGCGCAGGCGCTGATCGACGGCCTGGATCCCGGCCCCCGTCACCGCCCATTGTCGGCCGACCCAGAAGATGTCGCGGTGCAAGGCCATGAACGGAGGGTTCGCGTTGCGGGTGGCCGGCAGGATAGCCGGCCGCCCGATCTTCGCAACCAAACGTTTCTGCGTTTCAGGCAGGTAACACGCCCTACTCGCGCCCGATCACCTTCACGCCGCCCATATAGGGCTGAAGCACGTCGGGGACCGCGATCGAGCCGTCCTCCTGCTGATAGGTCTCCATCACGGCGATCAGCGCGCGGCCGAGCGCGGTGCCCGAGCCGTTCAGCGTGTGGACGAAACGCGGCTTGCCGTCGGGACCGCGCGAGCGCGCATCCATGCGGCGTGCCTGGAAGTCGCCGCAGACCGAGCAGCTCGAGATCTCGCGGAATGCCCCGCCCTCGCCCTGCCCCGGCATCCAGACCTCAATGTCATAGGTTTTTTGCGACGAGAAACCCATGTCTCCTGCGCAAAGCGTCATCACGCGATAATGCAGCCCGAGCCGCTGCAGCACCTGCTCGGCGCAGGACAGCATGCGCTCCAGCTCGTCCTTGCTCACCTCCGGCGTCGTGATCGAGACCAGCTCGACCTTGGTGAACTGGTGCTGACGGATCATGCCGCGCGTGTCACGTCCGGCCGCGCCGGCCTCGGCGCGGAAGCACGGCGTCAGCGCGGTGAGCCGCATCGGCAATTGCTTCTCGTCGAGGATGGATTCGCGCGCGAGGTTGGTGAGCGAGACTTCCGCGGTCGGAATGAGGCCGAGGCGCTCTGTCCTCAGCCGCTCCTGGTCGGGCGAGGCAAGGAGCTCGCCCTTGATCGCCCAGAACTGATCATCCTCGAACTTCGGCAATTGTCCGGTGCCGAACATGATCTCGTTGCGCACCAGCAGCGGCGGATTGATCTCGGTATAGCCGTGCTCGTCGACGTGCAGATTCAGCATGAACTGGCCGAGCGCGCGTTCGAGCCGCGCCAGTCCCTTCTTCAGCACGACGAAGCGTGCGCCGGAGAGCTTTGCCGCCGCCTCGAAATCCATGTCACCGAGCGCGGTGCCGAGATCGTCATGCAGCTTCGGCGCAAAGCCGTAGTTGCGCTTGTTGCCGAACACGTGGTGCTGCACGTTGCCGTGCTCGTCGACACCGTCGGGGACTTCGTCGAACGGAATGTTCGGGATCGCGGACAGCTCTTTGGTCAGCTCCTCATCGGCGGCTTTCGCGGCGGCCTCGAGCTGCGGCATCGTGGTCTTGAGCCCGGCCACCTCGGCCATCAGCTTGGCCGCGCGCGCCTCGTCCTTCGCCTTCTTGGCATCGCCGATCTCCTTCGACGCCGCATTGCGCCGAGCCTGCGCCTGCTCGGAGGCCAGGATCGCCGCGCGCCGCGTCTCGTCGATCGCGAGCAGCGAGGCCGACAACGGCTTCAGGCCGCGCCGGGCGAGGCCGGCGTCGAAGGCTTGCGGATTGTCGCGGATCGATTTGATGTCGTGCATGGCTGTCTTCCCGTCATGGCCGGGTTAATCCCGGCCATCCACGTATCTGCCGCCTTAGATCAAGTCGTGGATGCCCGGGTCAAGCCCGGGCATGACGAATCATGGGCTGAATGGCGCTATGATAGAGCGAAAGCGCCTCTACTCCGCCGGATTGGCCGGCGTCGACACGTCGGTGCCGGTGGTCGCCTGCGAGGCTGCCGCCGCCCTCTTCTCCACCATCCCCACCGCGATGATCGAACCCTCGTAGAGCAAGAGCAAGGGAAGCGCGAGCGAGCACTGGCTGAGCACGTCGGGCGGGGTCAGCACCGCCGCGATGACGAAGGCGATGACGATGAAATAGCGGCGCTTCTCGCGCAGCATCTTCGAGGTCACGATGCCGATCCGCCCGAGCAGCGTCAGGATCACCGGAAGCTGGAAGGCGATGCCGAAGGCGAAGATCAACGACATCATCAGCGACAGATATTCGCCGACCTTGGGCAAAAGCTGGATCTGCGCGGTCTCGTCGCTGCCGGCCTGCTGCATGCCGAGCGAGAAGCGGACCAGCATCGGCAGTACGACGAAATAGACCAGCGCCGCGCCGAGCACGAAGAAGAACGGCGTTGCGACCAGGTACGGCAGGAAGGCCTGCTTCTCGTGCTTGTAGAGGCCGGGCGCGACGAATTTGTAGATCTGCGTCGCCACGATCGGGAACGAGATGAAGCCGGCGCCGAACAAAGCGAGCTTGAGCTGGGTGATGAAATATTCCAGCAGCGCCGTGTAGATGAACTTGGAATTCTCCGGACCCGCGACCCACACGAACGGCCAGACCAGCACGTTGTAGATCTGCTTGGCGAAGAAGAAGCAGAAGATGAAGGCCACGCCAAAGCCGAGCAGCGCCTTGATCAGCCGCGAGCGCAGCTCAATCAGGTGGTCCATCAGCGGGGCTTTGCTGGCCTCGATATCGGCGTCGCTCATGACGCTTTGGCGTCCTTGATCGCTTCGGATGGCGCGGTGTCCTGCGCAACCTGCGCCTGCTCGACCTCACGGGTGATGGCGAGCGGCTCGTTCGCAGCCGCATGCGCCTCGGCTTCCATGAAGGTCGCGGGCGTCGGCGCTTCCGGAGTGGTAGGAGTGACAGGCGCTTCAATTGAAGTCGCCGGTGGTTCGACAGCCGTCGTGGTCGGCGTCTCGGCGGGCTTGTCCAGCGCGTCGACGCGGAGCGCGTCGCTGACGTCCTTCTGGAGCGAGGACAGCGGATTGAAGCCGGTCGCGGCTTCCTTGACCTCGTCGAAGCTCTTCTTGAGATCGGCCATTTCGGCCTCGCGCATCGCTTCCTGAAACTGGCCCTGGAATTCGGCGGCCATCTTGCGGGCCTTGCCCATCCACTGTCCGACCATGCGCAGCACGCCCGGCAGCTCTTTCGGGCCGATGGCGATCAAGGCCACGACCCCGATCAGGACCAGTTCACTCCACCCGATGTCGAACATGAGGTCTTCCGTTCACGCGAAGCCGCAGCCGACCCAATCCCTTGCGCGCAGGATCGGGCCGCACCCCGCGTCTCGCGTGCTCTTTGGCTCAGACGGCCTTGCTGCCGACGTCGGACCGCGCCGCGGTCGGCGCATTGTTGTGCTCGATGGACTTGGCCGGCTCGGGCTTCTCGGCGGGCTTGTCGTCGTCCTGCATGCCCTTCTTGAACGCCTTGATGCCCTGCGCCACGTCGCCCATCAGATCCGAAATCTTGCCGCGGCCGAACAGCAGCAGGACCACTGCGATCACCAGGATCCAGTGCCAAATGCTGAGTGAACCCATCCTGCAACCCTCCAAACGCGCATGGCCGGGGACCCGGCCGATCTTCACTGAAACCTAGGCTTGGCGGGTGTCAAAAACAAGGACCAAGGCAGCGCCAATTCGCTGTTGGCACTACGTAATCTTGCTAGTGTTAACCGGTCGCAGGGCACCGGTAAAACGCAAAGGCCTCACTCTTCGGTGCCGCCTTCGCCGCCCTCGTCTTGGCCGCCTTCCGGTGCCTCGTCCGGAGTCTCGGGCTCAACCGCAGGCGCCAGCGCCAGATCGAGATCCTCGCCCGGTTCCAAGGGATCCTCGTCCTCGCGGAGCTGCGGGTCGTCCGACGGCGTCGGCACGCTGAATCCGGTCGGCAAGCGCGAATCCAAGAGGCCCGTGCCTTTCAGCTCCTCGAGGCCCGGCAGATCGCCAAGCTGTTCCAGGGTGAATTGCGACAGGAAGTCCTCGGTGGTTCCGAAGGTCAGCGGACGGCCCGGCGTCTTGCGGCGGCCACGCGGCTTGATCCAGCCGGTCTCCAGCAGCACGTCGAGCGTGCCCTTCGAGGTGACGACGCCGCGGATCTCCTCGATCTCGGCGCGCGTCACCGGCTGGTGATAGGCGATGATCGCCAGCACCTCGATTGCCGCGCGCGACAGGCGGCGGGTCTCGGTGCTCTCCCGCGTCATCAGCCAGGCGAGATCGCCGGCGGTGCGGAAGGTCCATTTGTTCGCAACGCGAACGAGATTCACCCCGCGCAAGGAATAGTCGGCCTGCAATTGCTCGAGCGCGGCCTTGACGTCGACGCCCTCGGGCATGCGCTTGGCCAGCGTCGCGGTATCCAGCGGTTCACTCGAAGCGAACAGCAGTGCTTCCAGCAGCCGCAATTCCTCGGGACGTGCCTGGGATTCGTTCTCCATCGGCTCGGCCTCTTCTACCCGCACTTCAGCCAGGCTTGCCATGGCAGCTTCTCCTTCTTGCACTTAACCGACCGGCGCATCAGGCGCAGGAGCTGCGTCCGGCACCGGTTTGGGGCGCCCCTTCCGGAAATAGATGGGCGCAAACGCCTCTTTCTGGTTCAGCTCCAGCTGACCTTCGCGCACCAATTCGAGCGCAGCAGCAAAGCTCGAGGCGAACACCGTCGCGCGCTGCGTCGGATCGGCGACGTGCCGGACCAGGAAGTCGTCGAGCACGCCCCAATCGTCCTGCTCGCTGATGCTGCCGACCAGCCGCTCCAGCGTGGCGCGCGCCTCGGCGAGCGACCACACCGTGCGCTTGGCCAGATGCACGCTCGCCAGCACGCGCGACTGGCGCTGCGAGGCGTAGGCGGTGAGCAAATCGTACAGCGTCGCCGTGTATTTCGGGTGCTTGATCTCGGCGATCTGCTCGGGCTCGCCGCGCGGGAAGATGTCGCGCAGCAATTGCTGCCTGTTCATCAGCCGGTTGGCGGCTTCGCGAATGGCCTCCAGCCGGCGCAGGCGGTTGGCGAGCGCCGTCGCCATCTGCTCGGCGCTCGGGCCTTCCGCGCTCGGCGGCTCCGGCAGCAGCAGGCGCGACTTCAGGAAGGCGAGCCATGCCGCCATGACGAGGTAATCGGCGGCGAGCTCGAGCCGGATCTTTCGCGCGGCTTCGATGAAGTGGAGATACTGGTCGGCCAGCGCCAGGATCGAGATCTTGGCGAGGTCGACCTTCTGCTGCCGCGCCAGCGCGAGCAGCAGATCGAGCGGACCCTCATAGCCCTCGACGTCCACCACCAACGCCGGCTCACCCTCGGCAAGCTCTGCGGGCCGCCCGGTTTCGAAAGATAGAATTTCTGCGGTCATGCCGATGCCGTGTTTGCCCGTGCGATCAATGCGTCCAGCTCAGTGCGTGCGGCGACGCGATCGAGCGGTTGCGGCGCCTTGCGCGCGGCGAGCGCGGCGTTCGCCCGCTCCAGCGCCCTGCCCGACAGCTCAGGTGTCTGGCCGGCGACCTCGCGCATCTCCTCGATATTGCCGTTGCAATGCAGGGCCACATCGCAGCCGGCCGCGAAGATGGCGCGGGTCCGCTCGGCGATATTCCCCGACAGCGCGTTCATCGACACGTCATCACTCATTAACAAACCCTGGAACCCGATTGCGCCGCGAATCACGTCAGCAATCATTGTCGCAGATGTCGTCGCCGGATGGGCGGGGTCGACCGCGCTAAACACAACATGTGCAGTCATGGCCATCGGCAGGTCCGACAGCGGCTTGAAGGCGGCGAAGTCGGTCCGTTCCAGCTCGTCCCTGGGCGTATCGACCGTCGGCAGCTTGAAATGGGTGTCGGCAGTGGCCCGGCCATGGCCGGGGATGTGCTTGAGCACCGGCAACACGCCGCCCTGCGCTAGGCCCTCGGTGACCGCGCGCGCGATCGCCGCGACCTTGCCGGGCTCGGTGCCATAGGCCCTGTTCCCGATGACAGCATCGGCACCCTCGACGGGCACGTCGGCCAGCGGCAGGCAATCCACGGTGATGCCGAGATCGGCAAGATCAGCCGCGATCAGGCGGGCGGACAGGCGCGCCGCGGTGAGCCCGAGCGCCGAATCAGTGCCGTACAAGGTCGAGAAAACGGCGCCCGGCGGATAGACCGGCCAGTGCGGCGGACCGAGCCGCTGTACCCTACCGCCTTCCTGATCGATCAGGATGGGCGCGTCGGCAGCACCTGCCGCCGTCCGCAATTCCGCAACCAGTGCAGCGACTTGAGCTGGCGTTGCGACATTGCGCTTGAATAGGATGAAGCCCCATGGGCGTTGGTCGCGGATAAACTCCCGCTCGACGGCGGTCAGTTCCGTTCCGGATACACCGGTAATGAAGGCCCGCGTGCTCATAACGGCCGATTAACCCTGACCCGCGAGGGGGTCAAGGAAACGGCCGTTAATTCCTCTGGACGAAGCAGGCGGACAAGCCTGCGGACTTCAGGCTGTTGCAGGCGTGCGTCGCTTCCTCTGCCGAACCATAGGGCCCAGCGAAGGCGCGGTAGACGACCCCCTTGCCCTTGTCGCTGAGGTCGACCCGCTTGATCACCGGCGAACGGGAGCCGAGCACGCTGCCATATTTGCTCTGAAGCACGCGATACGACGCGGCCGCGCTATCCTCGCTCTGCTGCGAGGAGACCTGCACGATGTAGCCGCCACCGCCGCTGCTGGCGGGCGCGATTTGCGTCGGGGTGGTCGCAGCCATCCGCTGCGGCGGTTCGGCTGCCGGGACCGATTGCGGCGCCAGCGACATCGGCTGGTTGGCGCTGGCATTGGCCGAGGTCGGCGGATTGCGCGGCGCGACCGGCGCAACGGGCGCAGCCACAGGCTTCGGCGCAGCCGTTGGCCTGGCGGCAGCGGCCGATTGCGGCGTGGCGCTGTCGGTCTGATCGCCCTTCACGGCGACAGTCCTGATCGGGCGCGGCGAATTGTTCGACATCGTGCCGTTGCTCGCGCCCGTGCTCGGCGGCGGCACCGCAGACGGCGACACGCTCGCCACCGACGGCGGGTTCGCATTCTGGTTCAGCGGCGGGAACACCACGCGAGGACCGCCCGCCTTGGCGTTGACGTCGACCGGCGCCTCTTCCCGCGGCACGATCTTCTCGGTGCCATCGCCGCTCACCATGCGATCCGGCACCTTGGCCGAGGAATCCGTCGGCGCCGGCACGATCTTGGTCGGGGTGTTGTCGGCCTTGATGATCGGCGGCTCACCGCTGCGGGGCGAGCCGACATAGGTCTTGTAGGCGAAGGCGGCGCCGGTGCCGACCACGGCAAGCGCCAGGATCGCTGCGACCGTCATCATGCCACCGCGCTGCTTCTTGGGCTCTTCGAGCTCCGCCTCCGGATAGTCGCTCTGATACGCGTAGGGATCGTCGGGATAGGCGGGATCGCGCTGATAATCCTGCTCGCCTGCCTCCAGCCGGCCGTAGAGCGCATCGTCGTAACGCGCCGGATCGGGCTGCTGATGTGGCTCCTGATAGGCCTGTTGCTGGTAAGCCTGATCCTGCTGGGAGGCCTGATCCTGGTAGGATTGCGCCTGATAGGCGTGATCCTGATAAGCCTGGGGCTGATGAAGTTCAGGCTCGGGCGCGGCAGGCTGGGCTGAATAGCGGTGCAACGGGTGGACCGGGTTTACGGACACGGGATAGTCTGGCTCGGGAGCTGGCGCCGGCTGCGGCTGCACGTTGGCCCGCCGCATCCATGAGGGCGGCCCGGGCTGCGCCGGGGGGGCCTGCTCGGCATAGTCCTGTTGATAATCGTCCTGTCGATCCTCTTGCCGATAGTCGTCGTCCTGATAGCCCTGCGCGGGCGCGGGGGCTGCCGGCGGATGTGCGCCGGGCCGCCCCTGAGCTGCGAACGGATCGGTCTGTCCGATCAGGCGGGCGAGCTCGGCTAAGGGATCGCTCTCCGCCTTGCCATGCTGGGCGCCGCCGCGACCATAGTCATCGGAGGGCAACGGTCTGTCCTGATATCGTTCGGCCATCGTGATGATGCGTCCCTTCGGGAAAGCCGCGCGCCCCTCGACCAAGGCACGGCTTTCGACCCACAAGGCTTTCAACCAAGTCTAAGCGATCCGGCTTCTGCCGGTTACCCCCGATATTCCCCTTAAGTAGTTCGCCCCAAACTACCGCATCTCGTTCGGAGCATGGACGCCGAGGATGGCGAGGCCCGATGCCAGAACCGAGACGACGCCCTGGACCATGGCCAGTCGCGCCTTTGTAAGCTCTGCATCATTATTGATAATGAAGCGTAAATAGGGCAAATCGCGCCCCTTCGTCCAAAGTGCATGAAATTCGCTGGCTAAATCATAGAGATAAAAGGCAATTCGGTGCGGCTCGTGGGCCGCGGCTGCGGCTTCCAGCATGCGCGGAAATATTGCGAGACGCTTGAGCAGGTCGAGCTCGACGGGGTCTGAGAGCCGTTCCACCGCCGACTCAGCGAGCCAGGCGATCCGCTCGCCGGCATCCTCCGGCAGTTCCGGGAACACCTCCGTCCGCGCGTTGCGGAAGATCGAGTGGCCGCGAGCGTGGCCGTACTGGACGTAGAACACCGGGTTGTCGCGCGACTGTTCCATGACCTTGGCGAGGTCGAAGTCGAGCACGGCGTCGTTCTTCCTGTAGAGCATCATGAAGCGGACGGCGTCCTGGCCGACCTCATCCACCACCTCACGCAAGGTGACGAAGTCCCCGCTCCGCTTGGACATTTTCACCGGCTCGCCGTTGCGCAGCAACTTGACGAGCTGGACGATCTTGACGTCGAGCGAGCCCTTGCCCGACGTCGTCGCCTTTACCGCCGCCTGCATGCGCTTGATATAGCCGCCATGGTCGGCGCCCCAGACGTCGATCATTTCCGCAAAGCCGCGGTCGAACTTGTTCTTGTGGTAGGCGATGTCGGCGGCGAAGTAGGTGTAGGAATTGTCCGACTTGATCAGCGGACGATCGACGTCGTCGCCGTAAGCCGTCGCCTTGAACAGCAGCTGCTCGCGGTCTTCCCAATCCTCGACCGGCGCGCCCTTTGGCGGCGGCAGGCGGCCTTCGTAGACGTCGCCCTTGGCCTTCAGGAAATCGATGGTCTCGGCAACCTTGTTGTTGCCGGTCTCGATCAGCGAGCGCTCCGAGAAAAACACATCATGACGGATGTTGAGGGCGGCGAGATCGTCCTTGATCTCGTCCATCATCATCGCGATCGCCTTGGCGCGCACCGTCGGCAGCCATTCGACCTCGCTCATCGCGAGGAGCTTGTCGCCGTGCTCTTTCGCCAGCGCCGCGCCGACCGGCTTCAGATAGTCGCCCGGATAGAGGCCTTCCGGGATCGCACCGATGTCCTCGCCGAGCGCCTCGCGGTACCGCAGGAACGCGGAGCGCGCGAGCACGTCGACCTGGGCGCCGGCGTCGTTGATGTAATATTCGCGCGCGACGTCGTGGCCTGCGAAACGGAGCAGGCTCGCCAGCGCGTCGCCAAACACGGCGCCGCGGCAATGACCGACATGCATCGGCCCGGTCGGATTGGCCGAGACATATTCAATATTGACCTTGGAGCCGCCGCGGACGCGGCCGTAATCGGCGCCCTCGCGCAGGACCATCCGCAGCGCCTCGGCCCAGGCGGCCGGCCTCAAGGTCAGATTGATGAAGCCGGGACCGGCGACATCGACCTTGGCGATCAGCGCGTCGGCACGCAGCCGCTCGGCGATCTGCTCGGCGAGGTCGCGCGGCTTGGCCTTTGCCTCTTTCGCCAGCACCATGGCGGCGTTGGTCGCCATGTCGCCATGGGAGGGATCGCGCGGCGGCTCGACCACCACGCGCGAGAAATCGATGCCCTCGGGCCAGTTGGCTTCCGCCGCCAGCGTACGGCAGGCGGCGTGCACGCGTGCAAGCACGTCGGCGAACAGATGCAGTGCTGAGGATGTGTCGGGCATGGCCGCCGCCTAACGCAAATCCGGGGTCGAGTCAAAAAGCCGCTGGTGCTCGGTCAGGGCGAAACGGTCGGTCATTCCGGCAATGAAATTGCCGATCCGGCGGGCCCGGTCACCCTCATTGTCAGCCTCCGCTCCCAGCAGCCATTCCGGCGGCAGGTCACCCGGGGATTTCAGGTATTTCGCGAACAGGTCGAACAGGATCTGCTCCGCCTCCCCCATCACCCGCATCACCCGCTTGTGACGGTACATGTGCTGGTAGAGGAAGGTCTTGATGGCGGCCTCCTCCTCGGCGACCTCGGCCGGAAATGCGACCAGCGCCCGGCTCTGCTGGCGGACATCCTGGGCCGATTGGGGCTTCACCGCGGCGAGGTTCTTCTGCGCCTGCGCGAACACCGCACCGATCAGGTGCGAGATCAGCTCGCGCACCAGCTCGGCACCGCGCCTGAGGTCTTCGAGGTCGGGATAGTGCGCCGAGGTCTCGGCGATGATCTCAGCCGTGAGCGGCATCACCTTGAGATCGTCGAGATGGAACAGGCCGGCACGCAGACCATCGTCGATGTCGTGGGCGTCATAGGCGATGTCGTCGGCGATGGCGGCGACCTGCGCCTCCAGCGAGGCGAAGCTCCACAATTCGAGGTCGTAGGTCTCGATATAGTCGGCGATGCCGACGGGAATGCCGTGCTCGCGATAGCGCCCCACCGGCGCGCCGCTGCGGTCGGTCAGCGGACCGTTATGCTTGACGATGCCCTCCAGCGACTCCCAGGTCAGGTTGAGCCCGTCGAAATCGGGGTAGCGATGCTCGAGCGAAGCGACGACGCGGAGCGTCTGGGCGTTGTGGTCGAAGCCGCCAAAATCCTTCAGGCAGGCGTCCAGCGCCCGCTCGCCGGCATGGCCGAACGGGGGATGACCGAGATCGTGGGCCAGCGCCAGGGTTTCGGTGAGATCCTCGTCCAGCCCGAGCTGCCGGGCCAGCGCACGGGCGATCTGCGCCACCTCCAGCGAATGGGTCAGCCGGGTGCGGTAGTGGTCGCCCTCGTGGAACACGAACACCTGGGTCTTGTACTTCAGGCGGCGGAACGCGGTGGAGTGGATCACCCGGTCGCAATCCCGCCGGAACGGGCTGCGGGTCCGGCTCGGCGGCTCCGCGACCAGCCGGCCGCGGCTGCGGTCGGGATCGCAGGCATAGGGCGCATGGGGGGCAGCCATTCCGACGGACACGACGAATTTAGTCCCTATCCATTTGATTCTGCGTATCCTTGCACTTAACTATGCCGGACGCGGGATACCAAATGAATTGGGCAAGTGAACCTGGTATGACCGCGGGACTATCGGAGACGAGCCATGACGACCGACGTGACCATCAGTGACCGCGCCGCACGCCGGATTGGGGAGATCCTCAAGGGCGAAGGCTCTGGCGCGATGCTGCGCATCTCGGTCGAGGGCGGCGGCTGCTCGGGTTTCCAGTACAAATTCGACATCGACCGTGCGCGAACCGACGACGATCTCGTGATCGAGCAGGACCATGCGGTGGTGCTGGTCGATTCCGCCTCGCAGCCATTCCTGGCGGGGTCGCAGGTCGATTTCGTCGACGATCTGATCGGCGCCTCGTTCCGCGTCAACAATCCGAACGCAACGGCATCCTGCGGCTGCGGCACCAGCTTCTCGGTCTGACCGGCTAAACGCCGGTTATCTGTTTCTCCTCATCCGTCCACTCCATCTCGGCCGGCAACAGTTCCGGCTGCAGCGGCGCGTCCTCGGACATCACGTGGCCGTCGAGCGCACGCAGCAAGGCCGCGACCAGCGCCGGCTTGCGCAGCGGCTTGGCGAGGAAGTCCGACATGCCCGCCTCGCGGCAGATCCTGACGTCCTCGGGGAAGGCATTGGCGGTCAGCGCGACGATCGGCAAAGCTTCGCAGCGCCCGCCTTGCGCGCGGATCGCGCGGGTGGCGGCAAGCCCGTCCATGTCGGGCATGCGCACGTCCATCAGCACCACATCGTAATTGCCTTCGGATGCTGCCGCGACGGCTTCGGTGCCGTCGGTGACGACGCGCAGCTCGACGTCGAAGGCCCCCAACATCTTGCTCACGACCATGCGGTTGACCGCATCGTCCTCCGCGACCAGCACCTTCAGCGGCCGATCGAGACCGGCGATACGGGTCTTGAGCTCGTCGGCCTCATCGTGGCCGGCCGTCTGCTCGGAGGCCTGCGCCTGGCTCCAGGGCAGGACCAGCGTGAAGCGGAAGGTCGATCCCTCGCCCGGCGTCGAGGTGACGCCGATGGTGCCGCCCATCTGCTCGATGATGCGCCGGGAGATCGCAAGCCCGAGCCCGGTGCCGCCGAAGCGGCGGCTGATCGAGGCGTCGGCCTGCGCGAAGTCGCTGAAGAGCTGGCCAAGCTTTTCGGGGGCGATGCCGATGCCGCTGTCGGTCACCGTCCATTCGACGGTCGCCAGCAGATCGCGGCGCGCCTGGCAGGTCGCCGAGATCGTCACCTCGCCTTCATCGGTGAACTTCACCGCGTTGGACGCGAGGTTGAGCAGCACCTGGCGGATGCGCGCGACGTCGCCGCGCAGCGTCGGCGGCAGGTTCGGGTCGAGTGCCAGCTTGACCGTCAGCCCCTTGCCCTTGGCGCTCGCGCGGACCACGGTCACGACAGCCTCCACCAGCGCCTGCGGGGCGAAGTCGATCACTTCGAAGGTGAAGCGCCCGGCCTCGAGCTTGGACAGGTCGAGGATGTCGTTGAGGATGCGCTGGAGATTGTCGCCGGACTCGCGGATCGTGGTCACGGCCTCGCGCTGCTCCGGATCGAGCTTGGTTTCGAGCAGCATGCTGGCAAGCCCGAGCACGCCGTTCATGGGCGTGCGGATCTCGTGGCTCATCACGGCGAGGAAGTCCGACTTGGCGCGGCTCTCGGCCTCGGCCTTTTCCGCGCGCCAGCGTTCGGTCACGTCGCGGCCGAAGCCGCGATAGCCCAAAAATTGTCCCTCGCGATCATAGGCCGGCTTGGCCGTCAGCGACCACAGCCGCGCCTCGCCGCCGGCGACGACCTTGAGGTTCATCTCGTGCAGCGGCTCGTTCTGCTCCATCAGGCCGACGACGTTGTAGGCCGCGCTCTTGTCCTCGGGGCACAGCATGTCGAGCACGTCGGCGAAATGCGATCCCTTCAATAGCGGCAGCGGCAACTGAGCGACGTCCGCGAAGCGCTCGGGCACATCGACCAGATGCCCTTCGGCATCGGTCTGCCACAGCCAGTCGCTGGCGTTCTCCTGGAAGTCCTTCAGCAGCAGCGAGATGATCTCGGTCTGGCGTTCGAGTTCGAGCTGGGCCTTGAGATTGCCGAGGAACAGATTGCCCTGCGAGACGATGCTGCGCGCCATGAAGAATGCGAACAGCAGCAGGAACACCGCCGTCACCAGATACGGCCCGGCGCCGCAGAGCAATAGCGCCCCGGCGCAGGCGGTCGTCATGGTGGCGAGATAGACGAGGCCGGCGCGCGGGAACGTCGACAGCGTGAAGGCGCCGCCCGACATCATGCCGACCATCAGGCAGGCCAGGATCAGCTGGCTGGTCGGCTCGATGCGGCTGAACAGAGCGAGCGGCAACGCGCCCCAGATCGCGGCGAGCAAGACCGCCTGCCGCAGCATCTGCCGCGCGGCGCGGGGCGAGGCCTCCTGCGGCGGGTTCTGATGCGACCGCCGCCAGGCGCGCACCGCGAGCGAGGCGGTGGCGGCGAGCGTCAGGCCCCAGATCGCGAGGAAGTCGTTCCATCCCCGGCCCCAGAACAGGATCAGCACGATGGCGACGTTCAGCATCGTCACCGCCATCGTCACGGGGATCAGCCGCGTTACGGCGTCGATCTGCTTGGCGCGGATGCGGCGAATCTCGCGCTCGCTGAGATCGGCGGTCAGGCCGTCCTCGATCTCGAAGCCGCCGAGCCAATACAGGAACGCGCCGATCAGGCCGTCACGCGGCTCGGTTCGCTTCATCGATTTGTCCGGCCATCCCATTCGCGGAACCTTTTGACGATCAATGGCCTGCCGCCTGCTTAAGCCGGGTTAATTTTGTGGGAGATTTTGCGGCGTCCTTGACGGGCGCGTTTGCAGTTTGTTCTAACCATGGCCCCTGCCCGGAGCCCGCCGACATGACCATCAGAGTTGCCACCTGGAACGTGAACTCGGTCCGGCAGCGGATCGACCTCCTGCTGACCTGGCTGAGGGAGTGCCAGCCGGACATCGTCTGCCTCCAGGAGATCAAATGCGTCGACGAGGCCTTCCCGCGGCTCGAGATCGAGGCGCTCGGCTACAACGTGGTCACGCACGGGCAGAAGACGTTCAATGGCGTCGCGCTGCTCTCCAAGCTCCGGTTCGACGAGACCAAGTCGGGGCTCGCCGGCGACGACGAGGACGCCCATGCCCGATTCATCGAGGGTGTGGTCACGCTCAAGCGCGGGGTGCTGCGCATCGCCTGCCTTTATCTGCCCAATGGCAATCCGGTCGGGACGGAGAAATATCCCTACAAGCTCAAATGGATGTCCCGGCTTCTTGACTATTCGAAAGAGCGCCTCAAGACCGAGGAGCCGCTGATCCTCGCCGGCGATTTCAACGTCATCCCGCACGCCCGCGACGTGCACAATCCGGCCGCCTGGACCGAGGACGCCCTGTTCAAGCCCGAGACGCGGGAGAGCTTTCAGTCCCTGCTCGGCCTCGGCCTCACCGATGCCTTGCGGGCCGTCACGGATGAACCCGGGCTTTACACCTTCTGGGACTACCAGGCCGGGGCCTGGCAGAAGAACCAGGGCCTGCGGATCGACCATCTGCTGCTGTCGCCACAGGCCAGCGACCGGCTGGCCAATGTCGGGATCGACAGCTATGTGCGCGGCTGGGAGAAGCCCTCGGACCACGTGCCGGTGTGGGCGGATCTGGATCTGGAGGCAGCCTAACGTCCGCAGAGTTGGTGGGCGCGCTGCGCTTTGCCCACCCTACCGGCACCGAGTTGCCGCCCTACTCGCGGCGGCCGCCCTGCACCCACTGTTCCAGCATTTGCAGGCACATGGCGCGGTCGTCGTCGGAGGCCTTGGCGAAGGCGCGGCTGTAGCTTTCCTTGATCCAGGTCTCGTCGGCACCGGCGCTGTCGCGCGCCAGCGTCAGCCACATCAGGCCGCGCGCGGCCTGTCGCGGCAGACGGTCGCCGTTGAACAGCATCTGGCCGAGCAGCGCCTGCGCCTCGTGCTGGCCCTTCTGCGCGGCGAGGCCGAGCCAGCGCGCGCCGTAGCGGAAATCCTCGCGCGAGGCGTCCGGCGTCTTCAGGTAGAGCCGGGCGAGATCGTATTGCGCGTCGGCATTGCCGAAATAGGAGGCAGCATAGGAGAACATCTCCCGCGCCCGCTCCGGGTCCGACTTGACCTTCGAGTTCGGGATGCCGCTCAGATAGTAGCGGCCGAGCGCGACGAAGGCGTTGGCCACGATCTGCGCCTGCGGTGCCGACGGGCTGTCCTCGGCATGCGCATTGGCGATCCGGCTGAAATATTCGAAGGCACGCAGATCGTCCTGGGCGACACCGTCGCCATTGGCGTACATGCGGCCGAGCTTCCACTGCGCGATGGGGTGACCACCCTCGGCGGCATATTGCAGCGCACTAAGCGAGGTCGCCTGAGGCACGGCCGCCGGCGCGACCTTGCCGCGTGCGGTCGCCGCGCTCCCCGGCAAGGTGGTCACGACCGGGATGGTCGCGTCCTTCGGGTTGACCGGAGCCCCGTCGAAGGCAAGCGCCGGCGCGGCCAGCGCACCGACCCCCAACACAAACGCAACTATGGCACGCCTAGATGTCCGCATAGCACTGTTTCTCGTGCGCGCCGCCCGGATGGGTCACTGCCCCCCCGACCGCTGGTCCAACCTGTTGAGCATATTTCCAGAGCGCACCCGACGTGTGGTTAGTCGCGCGAGCGGTCCATTTGGTCTTGCGCTGGGCGAGCTCGGCGTCGCTCAATTTTACGTTAAGGGTACCGGCGACCGCGTCGATCTCGATGATGTCGCCGTCCTCGAGCAGCCCGATCGGGCCGCCAATGGCAGCTTCCGGCCCGACATGGCCGATGCAGAAGCCGCGGGTGGCGCCCGAGAAGCGGCCGTCGGTGATGAGCGCGATCTTGCCGCCCATGCCCTGGCCGGTCAGCGCCGCGGTGGTCTGGAGCATTTCCCGCATGCCGGGGCCGCCCTTGGGCCCCTCGTAGCGGATCACGATGACTTCGCCTTCGCGGTAGGTGCGCTTCTGGACCGCCTCGAAAGCATCCTCCTCGCGGTCGAAGCACCTGGCCGGACCGGTAAACCTGAGGTTGGACATTCCCGCGACTTTCACGATCGCACCTTCTGGCGCCAGATTGCCCTTCAGACCGACCACACCGCCTGTCACGGTGATGGGCTTGTCTGCCGGGTGCACCACGTCCTGGTGCGGATTCCACTTCACGCTCTTGAGGTTTTCGGCGATCGTACGGCCCGTGACGGTAAGGCAATCACCGTGCAGGAAGCCGTTGTCGAGCAGCGTCTTCATCAGAAGCGGTATGCCACCTACTTCAAACATGTCTTTGGCGACATAACGGCCACCCGGCTTCAAATCCGCGACATATGGTGTCTTTTTGAAGATTTCGGCAACGTCGAACAGGTCGAACTTGATGCCACACTCATGCGCGATCGCCGGTAGGTGCAGCGCAGCATTGGTCGAGCCGCCAGAGGCGGCGACCACGGCGGCGGCATTCTCCAGCGCCTTGCGGGTGACGATGTCGCGCGGCCGGATGTTTTGGGCGATCAGGTCCATCACCTGCTCGCCCGCGGTCATGCAGAAGGCGTCGCGGATTTCATAGGGGGCCGGGGCACCGGCCGAGTAAGGCAGTGCGAGGCCGATCGCCTCGGACACGGTCGCCATGGTGTTGGCGGTGAACTGCGCGCCGCAGGCGCCCGCCGAGGGGCACGCCACGCGTTCGATCTCGTCGAGGTCTTCGTCCGACATGGCGCCGACCGAATGCTTGCCGACGGCCTCGAACATGTCCTGCACGGTGACCTGCTGCCCGCGGAAAGTGCCGGGCAGGATCGAGCCGCCATAGATGAAGATCGAGGGCACGTTGAGGCGGACCATGGCCATCATCATGCCCGGCAGCGACTTGTCGCAGCCGGCGAGCCCGACCAGGGCGTCATAGGCATGGCCGCGGACGGTCAGCTCGACGGAGTCGGCGATGCATTCGCGCGACGGCAGCGAGGAGCGCATGCCGTCATGCCCCATGGCGATGCCGTCGGTGACGGTGATGGTGCAGAACTCACGCGGGGTGCCGCCGGCCGACGCCACGCCCTTCTTCACCGCCTGCGCCTGGCGCATCAACGCGATGTTGCAGGGAGCGGCTTCATTCCAGCAGGAGGCAACGCCGACGAAAGGCTGGTGGATCTGCTGGGTGGTCAGACCCATGGCGTAGAAATAGGACCGATGCGGCGCGCGCGCAGGGCCTTCCGTCACGTGACGGCTCGGCAGCCTCTGCTTGATGTCGGTCTTCGCGTTCATCGCAAACCAGTTTCCTCGGTCAACCCTTTCAGACCCGAAAAATCAGAGCCAAGATTTGAATCGACCTTGGGATTTTCTCGTGGCCCTTCGAAGACCGCCGCTGCCCGTAAAACATTAGAGTGATTTTATTCATGTTCGGGTGTGGCCAAAAAGCGGCGGCGATGCGAACCGCCGGTGATGAGGGTTAAATCCGGGATGAGTGTTGCGGAGACAGCACAATCGTTACCGGGAAGACACGGGTTGGATTACTGCAATACCCTCAGGAAGATGACGATCCACAACTTCAGATTTTGTGGCACGCACACTGCGCCCAACTCCTCCTCGGCGACCAGGCGTGCGCAAGTGAGTCGGTGTGCCCTTCCGCTCGTTGGCTACTCCCTCCCGTATCCCGGACAAGTCGCAACGCGCGAGCGTTGCGGCGCAGAGCCGGGACCCAGAAACCACAGATAGCGCTCGCGGAGACATGGGCCCCGGCTCTGCAGCGCACCGGACGATGCTTTCGCATCGCCGGGGCGCTGCGCTGCGTCCGAGGCACGAGACGAGAGTTTGACGTAGGCTCTCTCCTGCTCGGCAATGACGGAGTATGAGGTGGCGGCACTCCTCCAACCTGCATTTAAATCGTAGACACGTCTTCGCGTCCTCGCGGCGGATTTCGCCCGAGCTTTGATTCAACTCTCCACCCTCCAATCCAAGAGGGCGCAGGGAAGGCCGGGTGCTGGCTCGCACCCGCGGTCCGCTGCGCGAAATGCACACGCAGAAAGAACCGCACAGCAGCGTACAGGTGTGGCCAATCACTCCGCCTTCGCTGCGCAGTGGCTGGACGGCTTATGCCGTGATCTCCCGGGAGCCGACCATTCCTTCTGGCCTCCCTCGCCCCGCGAATTGGATGATGCAGTCTGCCCGGTTGGGCTCGCTCGCACCTCCGCGGAAGCTTGACCGTAGCAACGACGGCCAGGACCACACGGTTTTGCCGTACGCGCGGCCCGCCATTTCGCCGCAGTTTTTCCTGGCCCTGTCGACGAAGCCGGAAACTTACAGACGAGACGAAGCCTGACAGCGCCGCTCGTCGCACGAAGCCTCGGGCTCACAGGGACACCCCGCCCTGCCCGCGCCTCTCGTGCCGACGCTGCCGCGTCCACCGCAAGCCCGGCTCGCGATGCGTGACGACACATGATCGCCCCTCTTGGTGAGCCGGGATGGACCACACATACGCCGAAACCGAATTTCGGTAAAGTGGAATATTTTCAGCGACGCGGATTGACAGAGGGCGACACAGGCTACGGCCACGAGCGGCCGCTCAGGCCGACATCGCACGCTTGCGTCCGGCCGGGTCGACCAGACGGACGATCTCGCAGATCGCGACGAGGCCGGCGAGCCAGACGGCGCAGGTCAGAGCGATGCGCGTCACGATGGCGGCGGTGAAGGCGCCCTCGCCGCCGAGGAACGGCGTCGCGGCGAGCAGCGCGATCTCGTAAATCCCGTAGGCGGCGATGAGCGTGATCGGCAGCGCCAACGGCGTGCGGCCCTGCGGCAGCAGGCCGAGCACCGCCGAAGCTGCCGCGGTCGCCAGAAGCGCAGCCGCGCCGATGACGAAGCCCCAGGCAATCGTGCTGGCATCAACGGGATAATGCAGCACGCCGAAACCGATGATCTGGTTGACGAGCCAGGCGCCGGTGACGACGAGCAGCGCCGGACGCTGCGGCAGCATCGCCGCGGCAATGACGGCGAAGGCCGCGAACGGCGTGGCGCACGCGAACGCAAAGCTTGCGAGCGCGCATGACGCCGTCAGCAGCGCAAAGCAGAACATCGGCGCAAGGCGCGGCGCGACCGGGTGAAGCCGGGAGCGATCGTCACCAGACGGCAGGATGCCGAGAGCCATGGTTGAATCTCCTTCTCTTCGAATTCTAGTCCGTTTGAGGGCGTGTGACGGCCCTGGCGAAAATCAGAACGTTGCGCCGGCCTTGAGCAGATAGGTGCGGCCGGGCAGCGGATAGGCGCTGAAGCGGCCGTCCGTGAAGGTGCTCGCGATGGCGTAGTCGTAGTAGAGCGCGTTCAGCACATTGTTGACGCTGAGGGACCAGAAGTAGCGCTCAACCTGGCCGCTGAGCTTGAGATCGATCGTGCCGTTGGCGGGGATCGGCTTCTGGGTGCCCGCCTGGTCGTTGTCCATGCGACGCTCGCTCCAGAAGCGCGCGGTGGCATCGAGCACCACGTAATTCTGCCAGATGTTCCAGGTGACACCCGCACTCGCCGTGTAGCGCGAGACCAGCGGCACGTCGTTGCCGGCCCAGATACCTTCGCGGAAGACCGCACTTGTATAGGCCACGCCGGAGCGCAGCAGCAGGGCGTCGTTGACGCGATAGGACAGACTGGTCTCAGAGCCGTAGCGGCGGGTCGGATCAAGATTTGTGTTGTAGAACAGGACCGGATTGAAATGGACCTCGTTGGTGAGATCCATCAGATAGAGACTGCTCTGCAGCTGCAACCCGCCGCCCTTGATGCGAACACCGCCCTCGATGTCCTGCGAGGTCTGGGTCTTGAGCTGGAACGTTTGCGGGATCGCAGCGAAGGTCAAGGGATCGAACGAAGGCCCTGAGGACAGGCGCTCGTCGACATCAGGCGTGCGGAACGCGCGCGCTACGCGGCCGAACAGCGAGACCTGGTCGTTCAGGCGATGCTCGGCGCCGAGATGCAGCGCATATTGGGTCTCGTTGCTCGTCAGCGGCAACGCGCCGATGTCGGCGTTGAACGGAGCTGCCGGGTCGAAATTGTCGCGTGCCGCAAGACTGACGTTCTGCAACCGCGCGCCGTAGGAGATGTCTGTCGTGGGGGCGATTCCCAATGTGTGCTGGAAATAACCCGCAACCGTCTGCTGCCTGAGGTCGTAATTGTGCCAGGGGGCGAGCCCCTGCCCGGCGCCGCGGTTCTGCTCAAAGCTCGCATCGTAATAGTCGATGCCGGTCAGAAGCTGCGACGGCATGCCGAGCAGCAGGCTCTTCACGCTGAGCCGCGGCGTGATCGACCATGTCGTCAGATGGGAACCGACATAGGTCGACGAGAAGAAAGCCGGAACCGGCGTCGGGCTGGAAAAGAACGCACTCTGCTGCTTCTTGTCGCGCACGCCGCCGTCGACGATGAGATCGACGCCGTTGACCAGGGTCTTGGTGAACCCGGCGGTCGCGCCAATACCCTGCTGGTTGGCATAGTTGAACGGCGTGCTGGTCCCCCTTCGGTTGGTCGCGACCTCATTGAGGCCGATCGAGGGATCGACGGTGCGGCCGCCCGGCAGTCGCAACTCCTGATTGTCGCCGGTGACGGTGAGAAAGGCCGTCAGGCCTGGCGTGGTGTAGTTGAGATTGCCGACGCCGTTCTGCTGCGAATAACGATTGTTGTCGCGATAGCCATCGGTCCTGACCGTGTTGCCATAGAACGAGGTCGACCACGGACCGGAATTGAGCGAGGTCGAAACGTTGCCGAGTCTGGTGTTGAACGAGCCGAAGCCGGCCTCGATGCGCGCGGTCACGGGCGGTCCGCCGACGCCGTTCCTGGTGACGATGTTGATCACACCGCCGACCGCGTTGTCGCCGTAGAGCACCGCGCCGGAATTGCCGCGCGTCACCTCGATGCGCTCGATGGAATTGAGCGGGATGGTGGAGAGGTCCACCTGCGCCATGTCGACGTCGTTCAGCCGCCGGCCGTTGACCAGCACCAGCGTGTTGGCAGTGGCAAAGGCGCCGAAGCCACGCAGGTCCACGCTGGTCTTGGCGCCGATCTGGCCGCCATAGAACGTCGTGATCTGGGCCCCCGGCGTTTGCGTCGCAATGATCTCGGCGAGCGTCTGCGATGGCGAATGCGCGATATCGGCTGCCGTGATGACGGTCGTCGCGGCCCCGACGATGCCGCCGCTGCCGGCGGCAGCCTCACCGCCGGAGCCGGATGAGCCGGCGCCATTGCCTGCCGGCGCGACATTCGTCCTCACCCCCGCCTCGCCATCGCCGATCGCCCTGGCGCGCGTTCGGTTCTGATCGTCGGACCTGGTCACCTCGATCGGCGGCAATTGCTCGGCAAGCGCCTGCTGGGCGAAGGCGGAGGACAGATCGAGCGAAGGGAAGGAAACGGATGCGAGCAGGCCGACGCTGAGGCGCCTGGCAGCAGGGACAAGACGGGACACAATGGTAACCTCGGTATGACGTCAGTGGCACGTCACAGCGAACGAGGTTTCACGGCAGAGCGATGGATTGCTCCGGTGAAGCCAATGTCTGTACTCCCCGACCGACATCTTCGCGTGTGACCACGGCTGACGGCAGGTCTCCTGGCTCGCGGGTCGTGACCTTGCGTCGCCTTCCCAGGACCGAGATTCCCAGTGGCATGAGACGAAAGATTCACCGCTTACAGTTGCGGGGGCAGCCGTGGCGTTGAGACAAATCCCTGCGTTGGGACAATCCCGCACCACATTCCCTTTTGATCTCCATGAGGAGAACCGTCGCCGATCATTTACGAGCCGTTCGCCCCGGGAGTCAATCGACCGTTGGGTGCCGGCCGCTCAGGTCCGCCCTCGCACCCGTTGCGCCTGGGCCCAGGCGGCAGCGACGTCGCGCGGCGGAACATCGACGCGCTTGATCGGGGTCAATTCGCCGGAGGCCGAGACGATCGCGGTCTCCTCGCGCCGGCAGCGCGTGCAGACAAAGCGCACCTCGTGTGGAGACGCCGTCCAACTCGACCGCTTCACGTTGGCTGCCATCGGCCAGGCATCGCAATGCGAGCACGACACCAGAAACCGGCCGGGATCGAGCATACCCATTTCCATCGGACTCCGCGTCCTGCCCACTTGCTTCAATGATTGACCCATGTGGATCGTTCCGGTGCCCAGGCACCGCCCATTCCACGGGTTGCATCCCTACAAGGCAGAAGGCGGTGCGCTCAGCGCGCGCCCTTGAGGGTGCAGGAGGTCGTGCAGGTGACCGTGGTGCCGCGATCGCACGATTTGCAGGCATTGACGCACTGGTTCATGTCGCGGGGATTGTAGCTGTAGTTCCGCATCGGGCAGGTCGGCGTCGAGCCGGTGATGTCCTGCTCCTGGTCGCAGGCCGCCGTCATGAGCGCGAATATGATCACGGCAACGAGGCGCATGTGATTGCCCTGTCAAGCATGGCAAATGACACTCGCGAGGTGCGCTGCATTGCAGCGAACCCCGGCCTTTCCACCACGAGCGATCGCTCGCGAGGTCAAGGATGCGCGCCAAACCTTAAGAACGGATTGCAGCCGGCGTCAGGCAGCAGCCTTGGTCGCGATCGCCTGCCGCATGTCCACCGCCAGCTGACGGTATTGCTCCGAGAGTTTCAGATAGAACTCGCGCTTGGTGCTGTCGGTGGCGAGCTTGGCGATCAGCTCGCATTCGGCGGTGAGCGTCTCGAACCGTTCCAGCCTGTCCTGAAGTTCCGTCATCGGCGTGTCCCCGTCAAACGCCTCAAGGACATCCAACCTAAGCCCGGGAAATAGGTCACGGCGAACATCGTTATCGAGTAGAAACGTTTTTTCCGGACAGGGCGAGCTGGCGCAACAAAAACGGCTATTTCTGCTCCAGCCGCCAGGCGCCGTCCCACCCCTCTTCCGGCGGCTTGGCCTCGAACTGCGCGATGCGGCCGAGCATCGTGCGCGAGGGGCCGTCGCCGGGGACGGCTTCGAGCGCGGCGTTGAAGGCGGCGCGGGCCTCGTCGAAGCGGCGGGCCCGATAGGCGGCGAGCGCTTCGGCATAATGCGTGCGCAGGCTGTCCTGCGCGCCGGTGAGTGCGCCCGCCCGCGCCATCACCTCGAAGATCGGCTGCGGCGCGCTCTGGCCCGCGACCGCCAGACGATCGATCTCGCGCAATTCGAGCCGCGCTCCGATCGCGTCGGCAGTTGCCTGCGAGATCAGGATGCGGGTTCCGTAGACCTTGTTGACGGCCTCCAGCCGCGAGGCCAGGTTCACGGCGTCGCCCATCACGGTGAAGCTCATCATCAGCTCGGAGCCGATGCTGCCGGTCAGGACCTCGCCGGTGGCGATGCCGATCCGCAGGTCACACGGCGCCGGCATGGCGCGGATGCCGAGCAGGTCGGGCAGCTGCTTCTGCAGCGCGGGCACCTGGTCGACCATCTCGGTTGCGGCGATGCCGGCCAGGAGCGCCTGCTCGTCCTCCTCGATGAAGGGCGGGCCCCAATAGGACATGATGGCGTCGCCGATATATTTGTCGATGATGCCGCGATTACCCCTGATCGGTCCGGACATCACCGTGAAATAGTGGTTCATCACCCTGACGAGGCCGCGCGGGGTCATGCCCTCGCTCATCGAGGTGAAGCCGCTCATGTCGCAGAACATGATGGTCATGACCCGGCGCTCGCCGTCGATCGCGACCTCGGGCCGGTCGATCAGCCCCTGCACCACCTTGGGATCGATGTAGCGGCCAAAGGTCTCGCGGATGCGCTCGTTGTGCCTGAGCTGCTCGGTCATGCGGTTGAAAGCCGCGGCGAGCTCGCCGATCTCGTCCTGCGTGGAGACGGTGATGGTCTTGTCGAAGCGGCCGGCCTCGACCTCGCGGGTGCCGGCGAGCAGCAGCCGCACCGGGCGCGTGATGCCGCTGGACACCAGGAGCGCAAAGGCAAAGCCGACGATCGCCGCGAGCAACGTCACGATGCCAGAGACGATGATCGCTTGGTGCTGATGGCCGATCACCTGCGACGTGCTGGCGAAGACCTGCTTGAGCATGTCGGCCCGGATCGCATCGATCTTCTGGTTGAACTGGTCGCGCAGCGCGTCGATATGCTCGAGCGTGATGCGCGCTTCCGCCATCTGCTGTGCGTCGATCTGGTTGAGGAGTTTCGCGTGGCTCTCCTTCTGATCGCGGCGCAGCTCGCCGACGGCGGTCTCGATGCGGGTCTCGATCCGTGCCAGCGCGGCGTTGTCGGACGGCGTGCGAGGGTCGTCTATGATCGCGTTGATCAGCTTGCGCGCGCGCTCGGCCTCCTCCTCGATCTTGCGGTCGGCGTCCTCGAACTCGCGAAGGCGCGCCGCATAGGCCTCCTCGTCCGAGGACGCCTGCATCTTCGTCATGATCATCCGCCGCAGCGCCACCGATCGCTCCAGCGAGCGGATGTTGACGCGCGCGAGATCGCCATAGGCCGGGATGTAGCGGTTGGTCAGCTCGTCGAGCAGGACGCCGACCTGGCTCGACATCACCATCGACAGTATCGAGGTGACCAGCATCAGGACGATCAATCCGAGGGCGATACCGACGATCTTGCGCCTGATCGACTGGTTGAAAATCGGCATAGCTGCAGGGACAAAGGCCAAAGGGACGAAGCAAGGGAACTCCATACACCGGATCTTGCTGCGGGAACACGCGCAATCTGGTTCCTCCTGGCGCCCAGACCATGGCCGGTCGTCGCGCGAGCCCGGATCGTTAACAAAGGTTAAAGGAACTGCCCCCCAGCGGAAGTTCCCTCGTCACATCCGTATTTTGCCGCATTGTTGCGACAGCGTGAGGAATGCGAAACGATGCCGTGGCATCGTTCTCGATGTCGTTGATTCTCAAGCCGCATGTCGTCGCGGACCTTGGTTTGTAGTGGTTTCGCAGGGGGACCATGGGATGAACCAGTGCCTACGCTCGCTCGCGTTTCTCGTTGCCGTGGCCGCAATGGCCCTCCTCCCCACCGAGCTGGCGGCGAAGAGCAGCCACAAATCGTCTGCGCCGAAAAAGTCGCATGAGGCGAAAGCCGGCAAGCAGCGACATGCCGTGGCCAAGTCCCGCCACGGCAAGCATGCCGAGGCCAAGCGCAAGTCGAAGAAGACCGGCGACGAGCCATCAGAGAAACCGGCCGCCCCGCCCCTCACCGGCGACCTCGCCGCGCTGAAGGATGCGATCGACCTCGCGCGCAAGGGCAAGACGGATGACGCGAGCGCGGCGCGCGACCGCATCACTGATCCCGCCGGTCAGAAGCTCGCCGACTGGTTCATGCTGCGCCATTCCGAGAGCACGGCGAATTTCAAGCGTTATGCCGCCTTCCTTGCCGCCAATCCGGATTGGCCGAGCAGCGCCCTGCTCCGCCGCCGCGCCGAGGCGCGGCTGTGGCAGGAGAAGGCCGACGCGGCCACCGTGCACAAATTCACCATGGACCGCCCGACCAGCGCCAAGGGCAAGTTCGCCCTCGCCCGCGTGCTGCTCACTGAAGGCGACGTCGACAGGGCTACCCGGCTCGTGCGCGAGGCCTGGCGCACCGACGAATTGTCCGAGCGGAGCGAGGAGGATTCCTACGAAGCGTTCCGCGATCTGCTCAACTCCGAGGATCATCGCGCCCGCATGGACAAGCGGCTCGGCGCCAAGGACTATGCCGGTGCGCGGCGCGCGGCAAAACGGCTCGGCGAGGATGCGCTGGCGATCGTCAAGGCCTGCGCCGCCGTCACCGGCAAGGCCAGCAAGGCCAAGGATGATCTCGAGGACGTACCGACTGAAGCGCGCCGCGATCTCGGCTATGTGCTGTGCCGCGCCCAATGGCACCTCCAGAAGGACCGCATCGACGACGCCGCCGAGGTGATCCTGGCCGCCGCGCCCGACACCATGGCCGCCCAGGACACCGACGCCTGGTGGCGCGAGCGTCGCCTGCTCGCGCGCAAGCTGCTGGACCAGGGCAAGTTCAAGACGGCGTATGACGTGGTGCGCACCGCCGCGGTGCCCGAGAAGGAAGTCTACCGCGTCGATTATCATTTCATGTGCGGCTGGATCGCGCTGCGCTTCCTCGGCGATCCCCAGGCGGCGATGGTGCACTTCGCCGCCATCGACGAAGGCTCGGCCAATCCGATCGCGCTGTCGCGCGCCCATTACTGGCGCGGCCGTGCCGCCGAGGCGATGGGGGCGACGGCCGATGCGCGCATGAGCTACCGGGCGGCCGCGCGCTATCCGACCGCCTATTACGGCCAGCTTGCGCGCGCAAAGCTCGGCCTCGATCGCATCGAGCTGCGACCGCCCTCGCCCGTGCTGGCCGCGCTCGACACCCCGCCCGCAGACGAGCGCGTGCGCGCCGCCGACATGCTCTACGGCATCGGCGAGCGCGACACGGTGTTCTATTACGCCGAGGATTTCGCCAGGGAGAGCACCGACGTGGCGGCCCTCGAGGGCCTCGGCGAACTCGCCGGACAGCGCCGCGATGCGCGCGTGATGCTGGAGGTCGGCAAGTCGGCGCTGGCGCGCGGGCTCGCCCTCGACCATTACGCTTTTCCGACCATCGGCATCCCCGAGCACCAGCAGGTCGCGCCCGCGATCGAGACCAGCGTGATCTATTCGGTGGCGCGCACCGAAAGCTCGTTCGACCAGCGCGACAAGTCGCCGGCCAATGCGGTCGGGCTGATGCAGGTGACGCCTGAAGCCGGCCGCGACACCGCCAAGCGCTTTGGCCTGACTTACGACTGGGACAAGATGGTCTCCGATCCCGTCTACAACACGCAAATGGGCGCGGCCGAGCTCAGCGCGCTGCTGTCGGAATATCGCGGCAACCAGATCATGACCTTTGCCGGCTACAATGCCGGCCGCGGCCGCGTGCGCGAATGGGTGCAGGCGCGCGGCGACCCCAGGGATCCCAAGGTCGATCCGGTCGACTGGGTCGAGCGCATTCCGCTGTCGGAGACGCGCAACTACGTCCAGCGCGTGATGGAGAACGTGCTGGTGTACCGCGCCAGGTTCGAGGGCAGCAGCATGATCGCCGGCAAGTCCGACCAGCGCGTCACGACGCAGGAAGTGAGCGCGGCACCAACGGGATCGGCCGCAGCCCCCTCGCCCTAGCCTCGCCACCGCCGGGGCTGGACGCGGCGCGGGCTGGACGCGGTGACTGCGGCCGACTGTTCTGCGCGGCCGTCATCGAGCTAGCCGTCACCTCCTTCCATGGTCAGAAGGTCGTACTCGCGCAGATATGCCTCGGCCAATGAGCGCGACAGCGCGCCCATCTGAATCATCCAGCCCCAGCTCGAGATCGCCGTCAGCACCGCGAACGCCTCGAACGGGCTGCGGGGCCACAGCATGTCCATGGCCGTCTGCTGACGGTAGCAACCGTAGTCGCAATACCGCTCTTGCTTGGACACATGCCGGACGTAACTCGCACCCAGCGGCCGCGCGCATGCGCCGCAGACGCCGTGGCAAGGATGTTCCTGATTGACGAGCATGAATCTCAATGCCGTGTCCTCTCCTGCCGAATGCGTCCTGCCAGCCTGACGGCTCAAGATGCCGCGCGCGTACGTCCCTCGATCAACGGCGCGGCCTCGTGATGAAGTGCGAAGCACTCGTAGCCGCAGTAGCGCAGCAGCGTCCTGGCGTCCCGCAGATAGCCACCATCGATCTCCTCGCAGCACCAAAGGCACGACGTCTTGCGGAACGGGGTTCTGCCGTTCACCAATATGAATCTCACGTGGCACCTCCCAACGCGAAACAGTAGACCAAGTCGACCAGAGAGGCGGACGGCGGTGGCGCGCAGATATGGTTGCGGCCATCGGGATTGTCCCTGTTGCGCTCGACCTTCTGGGACGGGATCAGGATGTATTTGCCGTCTTCCCGGCGCCGCGCGTAGATCCTGCCGTCGACGTAGCGAATCTCGGTCGGGTAGCAATCGGCATTGTTGCAGCAGCTCAGAACCGGATTGTCCGGCATGTGCCAGCTCGAATAGAACTTCTCGTGCAGCAGTTGATCCTGGGGCGGATGGTGACGATGTGGCCCATCCCCTCCGGCTTCGCCGGCCTCCACGCCCGTCACCAGCGGAAGCGGCAGCGCGATCGCCAACAGGAGCTTGCAGGTACGGTTCAACGCAGCCTCCCGACGAAGAAATTGCCTGAGGTGGCAGGCGCGGCGGCTGGTCCTCAGGCCGCCTGATATCGGAACAACCAGCGGCGGTCGCGCTCGCGGCGCGCCCTGAACCGGTCGAGACATTTCCTCGAGCAGAGCGGCGTCCGCCAGGAATAGTATCGGATCAGGCCAAACTTCGCCGTGCAGACGGCACAGCCTTTGGTCTCGGGACGGCGCTCGGAATGCTCTGGGCTATCGCACATCATCCTCTCCTCTTGACCTCTCAGGGGCCCCGGCTTCCTTGTGCGCAAGCTCGGGTCGCCACGGTCGTCACGGAAAATGCGGCCTCTCAATCGTGACCGCCAACTCATCCGGCAAGTCAGGGGGCGGATGCGGAGCCTGGCTCTTTGAGGGCAACACCCCCGAGCCTTTCAGCGAATGTGCTCCGCAATCGTCTCCTCTCGATTGACCGCAAAACTAGGCCGCCTGCACCCCATCGCTCAATTGTACGGAGGTAAATGCGCGCTAGAACTAGGGTTGTGCGAGCTATACGTAGGTTTGTGCCGTAGTTTTGCGGTCCTGGCCCACCCGCGCAACGAGACGGCGCAACGCGCGCAAGCTGCACGGCAACCGGGAGCTTTGCCGGGAATCCGACTTTGGTCGGGGGCAATTGCCCCTGTTCTGGCAAAGTGCTCTACTCGCCTTGACGCTAGCGCGCCGGGACGCTTGCGATGATGCCTGGCCAGATCACGAAAATCGGGACTTCGGCCGCACAATTCCTGCTCGGCGGCCTTGCGGCGCTTCGATCATTCGGCAACGGCGAGAAGGACCGGTCCGCGGTCGCTGACGCCTCGCGGCAGAACACCGATCTGCGTGACGCCATGAAGCAATGGCGCGAGGTGTTCGAGCACAATCCGGTCATGTACTTCATGGTCGATCCGTCCGGAACGGTGCTCAACGTGAATACGTTTGGCGCCGCACAATTGGGCTACTCGACGGCCGAGCTGATCGGCCAATCCGTGCTGAACGTCTTCTTCGAGGAAGACCACGACTTCGTTCGTCAATGCGTCGCTTTGTGCCTGACGACCGTGGACCAGTCGCATACCTGGGAGATTCGCAAGTTCCGGAAGGACGGGTCGGTGCTCTGGGTCCGCGAAAACGCCAAGGCGATGCTGCGCGGCGACGGCACGCCGATCCTGCTGGTCGCTTGCGAGAACATCACCCAGCGCAAGGAAGCCGAGGATGCGCTGCGACAGAGCGAGGCCTACCTCGCCCAGGCCCAGGAATTGAGCCACACCGGCAGCTTCGGCTTGAACCTCGCCACCGGCGAGGCGGTCTGGTCGAGGGAGACCTTCCGCATCTTCCAATGCGACCCTGCGACGAAGCCGACCCTGAACTTCGCCTTTCAGCGCATCCATCCGGAAGATCGCGACATAGTCCGCGGCACCCTTGATCGGGCCTACCGGCTGGCGGAGGATTTCGACCACGAATATCGCCTGCTGATGCCCGACGGATCGATCAAATATCTCCATTCCGTGGCGCGCGCCGTGCGGCACCCGTCCGGGCGCATCGAGTTCGTCGGAGCGGTGACCGATGTCACGATTGCGAAGGAAGCGGAACAGAGGCTGCGTCGCAGCGAAGCCTATTTGGCCGAAGCCCAACGCCTCAGCCATACGAGCAGCTGGGCCTGGGACGTTCATCGTCAGGAGTTCGCCTACCGGTCGGCTGAACTGTACCGACTGTTCGGATTTGAGCTGGACCAGACCGATGTCCCGGCCCGGGCTTTTCAGCAACGTATCCTGCCGGAGGACTTTCGGCGGATTGTCGAGGTGGAACGTGAAGCTGTCAGGCAAAAGCAGCCCTTCCAGATCGACTTCCGGATTGTGCGCCCCGACGGTTCGATCAGACGCGTCCACAGCGAGGGACATCCTGTGATCGGCCGCGACGGCGAGGTGATGGAAATCATCGGCACGCACGTGGACGTCACCGAGCAGTTCGCGGCGAAAGATGCCCTGCATAAGGCGTTCGATGAGCTCAAGACATCCGAACAGCGCTTCCGCGACTATGCCGAAACCGCATCGGACTGGTTCTGGGAGACCGGGCCGGACCACCGCATTACCAGAATATCGGAGCACGCCGAAACCTCCAGCGCGGCGCCGAAGGGCCTGATCGGCCTGGCCCGCTGGGACATTCCGCCCGACGCCGAGTTCGAGCCGGAGAAATGGGAGCAGCATCGCGCGGCGCTCGATGCCCACGTTGCGTTCCGCGATCTGATCTACCGCAGCAGGGATGGTAACGGATCTCCAATCTACGTGCGGACCAGCGGCAAGCCGTTCCATGATGAGACAGGCAATTTTCTCGGCTATCGCGGCGTCAGCAGCGACGTCACGGCGGCGATCCGCGTGGAGCAGGCGGAAGAGGCGCTGCGCAAGGCGCAAGGCGAGCTCGCCCACGTCACCCGCGTCACGACGCTCGGGGAACTGACCACCTCGATTGCCCACGAAATCACCCAGCCCATCGCCGCGGTGATCTCCAACGCGGACGCGTGCATCGCTTGGCTTGACCGCGACCCCGCCGACCTGAAGGCCGCGCGCCGTTCCGCAGAGTGGATTGTCGAGGATGCCAATCGGGCAAGCGAGGTGATCCGCCGGATCAGAGCGCTTGCGAAGAAGACCGAGATCGAAATGGCTCCACTCGACATCAACCAGGTCGTCAGGGAGGCAGTGGCGCTGGTTCGGCGCGAGCTGGCGATCCATGCGGTGTCGGTGCGAATGGAGTTGGCGTCCGACCTGCCGAGGATTTGCGGCGACCGGATCCAGCTTCAGCAGGTGCTGATCAACCTGGTGGTGAACGGCATCGAAGCCATGCATGCCAATGTCGACCGCCCGCGCGAGCTGGCGATCCGCTCGAGCCGGACGGACGACGACCGCCTGCTCCTCACCGTGACGGACCGCGGTGTCGGCCTTGGCAAAGACGTCAAGGAACGCATCTTCACCCCCTTCTTCACGACGAAATCGGGCGGTCTGGGAATGGGACTCTCGATCTGCCGATCGATCATCGAGGCTCATGCGGGCCGGCTTTCGGCCATTCAAAATGAAGGGAGCGGAGCAACATTCCAGATCGCCCTGCCCTTGCCACACAAGGACACGTCGTGACTGATCATGCCAAGCAGGCCCAGGCGAGCGCCGGTGATCCGATCGTCCTGATCGTCGATGATGATCCGTCGATGCGCCGTGCGCTCACCAATCTCTTTCAATCGGTCGGCCTCAAGGTCGAAGCCTTCAGCTCGGCGGCGGAGATCATGGAAGCCAAACCGCCGGCGGTCCCCAGTTGCCTCGTGCTCGACATCCGCCTGCCGGGCTTGAGTGGCCTCGACCTCCAGGCGGACCTCGCCAAAGCCAATATTCACACGCCCATTATCTTCATCACCGGTCACGGCGATATTCCCATGACCGTAAGAGCCATGAAAAGCGGTGCCGTCGATTTTCTGACCAAGCCGGTGCGCGACCAGGACATGCTGGATGCCGTGCAGGCGGCGATCGAACGTGATCGCAAGCGACGCGATGCCGAGCAGTCGATCTCGGGGGTGCGATCCCGTTTCGAGGGACTGACGGCGCGCGAACGCGACGTCCTCGCCCTGGTTGCATCCGGCCTGATGAACAAGCAGGTCGCTGCCGAGCTTGGATTGGCCGAAATCACCGTGAAGATCTATCGCGGCCAGATCATGCGGAAAATGGCGGCGAAGTCGTTGGCCGACCTCGTCAGAATGACCGACGCGCTCGGAATCCCGCGCAACAGGGGTCATTTGCAAACCTAAGTATGCTTTCCAATCTCGCTCCGGTGGCCCACCTTCCCTCAAGCGGCTGAATCGCAGCCGGCGGCTCCCCGTGCAGGAGCATTATATTGCCAGTGTCTTCGATCATTTCCGTCATTGATGATGATCCCTCCGTTCGTCTTGCGACGAACAACCTCCTGACGTCGCGCGGGTATACGGTCCACACCTTTGGCTCGGCTCACGAATTTCTCCAATCCGCCCAACTGGAGACGACCGGCTGCGTGATCACGGACGTGCAGATGTCGGTCATGAGCGGCGTCGAGCTGCTGACGCACATGCGCGGCCTCGGGCGCGTCACGCCCTTCATTTTCATGACGGCTTTTCCGGATGAGGCCGTACGCGACCGCGCACTCAGGGCCGGCGCGATCTGCTTTCTCGCCAAGCCGTTTTCAACCCCAGCCCTGATCCAGTGCCTGGAGACCGCATTGTCGGACCCCGGTGACGCCACGATGTGATGCGGCGGCCCCGCGTCCCCACGGCCACGACATGTCTGCGGCCATGCGGCATGCTCAATCCACCTTGATGTTGGCCGCCTTGATCATCGGCCACCATTTGGCGATCTCGGCCTTCTGACGGGTGCCGAGCGCTTCGGGCGTGAGCTGGTCCTTCGGCGTCATCTCCAGCCCCTGGCTTTCGAGCTGCTTCCTCACGGCAGGATCGTTCAGCGCCTCCACGGCCGCAGCATTGAGTTTGGCAACGATCTCCTTTGGCGTGCCCTTCGGCACCCACATGCCCGACCACAGCGTCATGTTGAAGCCTTTGAGCCCTGCCTCCTCCGCGGTCGGAATCTCGGGGGCCGAGGAAAGGCGCTTGCTGTCGGTGATGGCGTAGGCGCGGATGGTGCCGGCGCGGACCTGCGCGATGGAGTTGGAGGTCTGGTCGATGATGACGTCGATCTGGCCGGCGATGAGATCGTTCAACGCGGGTGCCGTGCCGCGATACGGCACGTATTGCAGCTTGATGCCGGAGACGCTCTCGAAATAGACGCCGGCGATGTGGCTGCCGGAGCCGGCGCCGGCGGTGCCCGCTGTCGGCGGCGACGGCCGTGACTTCAGCCATTCGATCAGCTCTTTCAGCGACGTCGCCGGCACCGCGTTCTTGCTGACGACGATCATCGGATTGCTCGGCAGCAGCACCACCGGCTCGAGGTCGGCAACGAGGTCGTATTTGAGCTTGTAGACGGCGCCGTTGGCGACGTGGGTGCCGAGATGGCCGAAGGAGATGGTGTAGCCGTCCGGCGGCGATTGCACGGCGCGGCCGACGCCGATCGACCCGCCCGCACCGGTGACGTTCTCGACCACGAGGGGCTGGCCGAGCGGAGTGCGCATCCGCTCGGCGAGCACGCGCGCCATCGCATCCGACGGGCCGCCGGCTGCGAACGGCACGATGATGGTGATGGGACGGGAGGGATAGTCATCGGCGCGCGCGGCGCCGGTCACAGCGAGAATAGCAAACAGCGCAGCCCAGACGGCCTTCGTCATTGTCTTCTCCCCAGCGATGTCGTTCTTGTTTTTCTTCACCTCGCCCCGCTTGCGGGGAGAGGTCGAATTGCGAAGCAATTCGGGTGAGGGGGGTCTCCGCAGGTTCAGCTGTCACCGCCCCCGCGGAGACTCCCCCTCACCCCAACCCTCTCCCCGCAAGCGGGGCGAAGGAGAAGCAAGCTAGAACTGTGTGTAATCGATCGGCTCGTGGCGATCGAGCGTGCGGGTCACCGGCGGCAGCGGATATTTCAGGCCGGTCGCGCAATTGAACAGCATGACGCGGTCACCCTTCGAGACGCGGCCATCGGCGAGGCTGTCCTTGTAGGCGGCATAGGTCGCGGCGCCCTCGGGGCAGAGCAGCAGCCCCTCCTCGCGCGCAACCTCGTTCAGCGCCGACGAGATCTTGTCGTCGTCGACCGCGATGGCAAAGCCCTTGCTCTCGCGGACCGCGCGCAAGATGAGAAAGTCGCCGATTGCCTGCGGCACGCGGATGCCCGAGGCGATCGTGTGGGCGTCCTCCCAGCGCGTGGCGTGCTCGGTGCCGGCGTCATAGGCCCGCACCATCGGCGCGCAGCCCGAGGCCTGCACCGCGACCATGCGCGGGCGCTTCGAACCGATGAAGCCGATCTTCTCGAGCTCGTCGAAGGCCTTCCACATGCCGATCAGGCCGGTGCCGCCGCCGGTCGGATAGAAGATCACATCGGGCACGTCCCAACCGAGCTGCTCGGCAAGCTCGAGGCCCATCGTCTTCTTGCCTTCAATGCGGTACGGCTCCTTTAGCGTCGAGGTGTCGAACCAGCCGACCTTGGCCTTGCCCTCGCCGACGATCTTGCCGCAATCGTCGATATACCCGTTGACGCGGTAGACGGTCGCGCCCTGCAGCTCGATCTCGCTGACGTTCACCTCCGGCGTATCGGCCGGGCAGAAGATTGTGGTCTTGATGCCGCAGGAGGTGGCGTAGGCCGCCAGCGCAGCCCCCGCGTTGCCGTTGGTCGGCATCGCCATGTGCTTGATGCCGAGCGCCTTGCCCATCGACACCGCCATCACGAGGCCACGCGCCTTGAACGAGCCGGTCGGCAGCCGTCCCTCGTCCTTGACGATGATCTCGCCGCCGCCGAGTTTCTTGCCGAGCTTCGGCAGCCGGATCAGGGGCGTGGTGACCTCGCCGAGCGAGACGATGTCCTTGCATTTGCGCACCGGCAGCAGCTCGCGGTAGCGCCACATGTCGCCGGGGCGTTGCGCGAGCGCGTCCTTGGTCAGCGCCTTCTTCACGCCTGCGAGGTCGTAGCGTACCAGCAGCGGTTTGCCGGCCTTGGAGAGATTGTGGACCTGGTCGGCGGCGTAATGATCGCCCTCCATTGCGCATTCGAGATGGGTGACGAAGGTCGGGCGTTCGACGATGAGGTTGTCGTTGTCGTGCATGGGTTCATTCCCTTTTGTTGTTTTCGTATTTCTCTATCAAACCCGCCACCCCGAGGCGCCGGAGCGAAGCGGAGGCCTCGAAGGGCAACGAGCCCGGCTGCTGCAGCTCGGCCGTTCATCCTTCGAGGGTCACTCGGCGGCGCGGTGCGCCGCCGAACTCGCACCTTAGGATGACGGGACTGATGGCAGCACGCTGCGCCGCAGCCCTCGTTCCATCAAATATTCAACACCTTTCCATACGCATCCAGCACGGCTTCCTTCATCATCTCCGACAGCGTGGGATGCGGGAAGACCGTGTGCATCAGCTCTTCTTCCGTCGTCTCCAGATTCATGGCGACGACGTAGCCCTGGATCAGCTCGGTGACTTCAGCGCCGACCATGTGGGCGCCGAGCAGCTGGCCGGTCTTCTTGTCGAAGATCACCTTGACGAGGCCCTGGTCCTCGCCGAGCGCGATCGCCTTGCCGTTGCCGACGAAGGGGAAACGGCCGACGCGGATCTCGCGGCCGTTCTCTTTCGCCTTGGCTTCGGTGAGGCCAACGGAGGCGACCTGCGGCTGGCAATAGGTGCAGCCCGGGATCATGTTCTTGTCCATGGGATGCGGATGCAGTCCCTTGATCGCCTCGACGCAGATCACGCCCTCATGCTCGGCCTTGTGTGCGAGCATCGGGGGCCCCGCGACGTCGCCGATGGCATAGATGCCGGGGACGTTGGTCTTGCCGTAGCCGTCGATCACGATGCAGCCGCGGTCGGTCTTCACGCCGAGCTTTTCCAGGCCGAGATTCTCGATATTGCCGACGACGCCGACTGCGGAGATCACGCGCTCGAACTCTGATGTGACGGGCTTGCCCTTGCCGTCGTCGATGGTGGCGACGACGCTGTCGGACTTCTTCTCCAGCTTCGTGACCTTGGTCGAGGACATGATCTTGATGCCCTGCTTCTCCAGGCGCTTGCGGGCGAGCCCCGCGATCTCGGCGTCCTCGACGGGCAGGATCTGCGGCAGCACCTCGACGACGGTGACTTCGGAACCCATGGTGTGGAAGAACGAGGCGAACTCGATGCCGATCGCGCCGGAGCCGACGACCAGCAGCGACTTCGGCATCCGCTCCGGCACCATCGCCTCGAAATAGGTCCAGACCAGCTTCTTGTCGGGCTCGAGCCCCGGCAGCACGCGCGGCCGCGCGCCGGTCGCGACGATGATGTGCTTGGCCTGATAGGTCCCCTCGCCCAGCGCACCCTTCGGGCCCTCGACGTCGGACTTCTTCACCGTGACCTTGCCGGGCGCGTCGATCGTGGCCGCGCCCCAGATCACGCTGACCTTGTTCTTCTTCATCAGGAAGCCGACGCCGTCGTTGAGCCGCTTGGAGACGCCGCGTGAGCGCTGCACCACCGCCTTCGGATCGAACGAGACCTTCTCCGCCGACAGGCCGTAATCCCCGGCATGCTGCATGTAATGATAGATCTCGGCCGAGCGCAGCAGCGCCTTGGTCGGGATGCACCCCCAGTTCAGGCAGATGCCGCCGAGATACGACTTCTCGACGATCGCGACCTTGAAGCCGAGCTGAGCGGCGCGGATCGCGGTGACATAGCCGCCGGGACCGGAGCCGATGATGATGACGTCGAAGGATGTGTCGGCCATGGCGGCTCCCGTTCAACTCAAGAGGCGCCGCGGGCGCGGCGCTTGACCAGAAAAGACCTCACCAGCCATTCGAGCATCACCGCCAGGACCATGACGGCCAGAGCGATGAGCACGACGGGCTGGGCGATGTTCCGTGCCAGTTGCTCACCGGCAAAGAACGCAGAGTGCAGAAAATCGAGCCCGATCGGGTTAAGCGCAACCGCGGCTCCGAGCAGCAGCGATATCCATGGCCAGCGGGTACGGACATGCAAAATTGCGCCCTCTGCCGCCGCGTCAGACCATCATCATGACGGGGTTTTCGATCAGCTGCTTGAAGGCGCCGATCAGCTCGGCGCCGAGCGCACCGTCGATGGCGCGGTGATCGCAGGACAAGGTCACGCTCATCATGTGCGCGATCTCGATCTTGCCGCCGCGTACCACAGGGCGTTCCTCGCTGGTGCCGACCGCGAGGATGGTCGCATGCGGCGGGTTGATCACGGCGGTGAAGTGGCTGATGCCGTACATGCCGAGGTTGGAAACTGCGGTGGTGCCGCCCTGGTATTCCTCGGGCTTGAGCTTGCGCGAGCGGGCGCGCGCGGCGAAATCCTTCATCTCGTTGGAGATGGTCGAAAGCGTCTTGGTCTCGGCCTTGCGGATGATCGGGGTGATCAGGCCACCCGGCATTGCGACCGCAACGCCGACGTCGGAATGATGGTGCTTGACCATGCCGCTTTCGGTCCAACTGACGTTGCAGTTCGGGATCTTCTGCAGCGCCACTGCCATCGCCTTGATGACGAAGTCGTTGACCGAGATCTTGTAGAGCGGCTTCTTCTCCTTGTCCTTCGGCGCGGCAGCGTTGATTTCCTCGCGGGCAGCGAGGAGCTTGCCGATGTCGCAGTCGATGGTCAGGTAGAAGTGCGGGACGTTCTGGATCGATGCAGTCAGGCGCTGCGCAATGGTACGGCGCATGCCGTCATGCGGAATGATGTCGTAGGAGCCGGGCTCGAACAGCGACAGGATTTGCTTGTCCGACATGGTGGGCGCGATCGAGGGCGCACCTGATGGTGCCGCGGCGGGCGCCTTGAGGCCCTTGCCCGACTTGGCCTGCTCGACGTCGCGGGCGACCACGCGGCCGTGCGGGCCGGTGCCTGTTACCATCGACACGTCGATGCCGGCGTCCTTGGCGAGACGCCGCGCCAGCGGCGAGGAGAACACGCGACCACCTTGGCCGTTGCTCTGCGCGGCCGGAGTAGCGGCCTGCGGCGCAGGTGCAGCAGCCGGCGACGGCGCGGCTTTGGGCGCGGCAGGCGCAGCTGCGGGAGCCGGCGCCGCAGCAGGAGCCTCGGCCGCCTTCGGAGGTGCGGCCGAAGCGCTGGGCTTGGCGGCACCCGCCGCCTTCACGTCCTCGCCTTCGCCGGCGAGCACCGCGATCACGTCGTTGACCGGGACGTCCTGCGTGCCCTCGGGCACCAGGATCCTGGCGATCGTGCCCTCGTCGATGGCCTCGACCTCCATGGTCGCCTTGTCGGTCTCGATCTCGGCGATGACGTCGCCGGATTTGACCTTGTCGCCTTCCTTCTTCAGCCACTTGGCGAGGTTGCCCTTCTCCATCGTCGGCGAGAGAGCGGGCATCAGGATGTTGATGGGCATGCTGACCTCAAGAAGAACTTTGCAAAACGTCGCCTCCGACAGCGGAGACGAACAGACCAGGTTTAGTTGCCGATGTCGCCCTGCCACAGGCGCTCATTGGCAGGGATGGAACGCCAATTCTTCATCATGGTGATCGAGCGGTCGTCGGCAAGATCGATCCAGGGGATGCCGAACTTGTCGAGGATGTCCTTGGATCCCTCGAAGGTGACGGATTCCCCGATCACCACGAGCTTGACCTTGAACAGCCCCAGCGCGCCGGCGCACATCGAGCATGGCGACAGCGTGGTGTACATGACGGTGTCGTGGAATGAGATCGCGCCGGCCTCGCGCAGGCAGCTCATCTCGCCGTGCAGGATCGGATTGTTTTCCTGCACGCGGTTGTTGTGGCCGCGGGCGATGATTTTGTTGTCGCGCGTCAGCACGGCGCCGATCGGCAGGCCGCCCTGTGCGATCGAGGCCTCCGCCTCGCGGATCGCCTCCAGCATGAAATCGAAATGATGAGCTTCGATCGCCACGGTCAGTGTCCCTTGCCGCGCGGCGTCGTGGTGCCGGTGTCGGTGGGACGCTCGATCTCGGCCTGGAACATCTCCAGGATCCGGTTCAGCGCGTCCTCTTCGGTATATTCGCTCTCGCGCGCATAGGCGCGCGCGGCGTGGCGGGCGAGATCGACGAGCAGCAGGCCCCACATGTCAGGCTCCTCGAAGGCGCGCTGGAACGCCATCGACAGCCCGCCGTCCAGCACGAACACGCGCAGGATCTCGACCGCGTCGTCGCGGGTCATGACGTCGGGCGGAAGTGGCTGCTCCTTCGGGCCCGCCATGGTCTACCTGTAGCAGACGGCTTTGGCGGCCTCGACGACTTCTGCCGCCGACGGCAGCGCGAGCTTCTCCAGGTTCGCGGCATAGGGCATCGGCACGTCCTTGCCGGAGACGCGCGTCACAGGCGCGTCCAGATAGTCGAAGGCGTTCTCCATGATGCGCGCGGCGATCTCGGCGCCGACGCCGCTCTGGGCCCAACCCTCTTCCACCGTGACGGCACGGCCAGTCTTCTTCACCGAGTTGATGATGGTCTCGGTGTCCATCGGACGCAGCGTGCGCAGGTCGATCACCTCGGCCTCGATGCCCTCTTTGGCAAGTTCATCGGCCGCCTTCAGCGCATAGGTCATGCCGTTCGACCAGGAGATGATCGAGACATGGCTACCTGAGCGCACGATGCGGGCCTTGCCGATCGGGATCACGAAATCGTCGAGCTTCGGCACCTCACCGGTGTGGCCGTAGAGCACCTCGTTCTCGAGGAAGATCACCGGATTGGGATCGCGGATCGCAGCCTTCAGAAGACCCTTGTAATCGGCGGCCGAGAATGGCGCGACGACCTTCAGGCCCGGAACGTTCGAGTACCAGGCCGAATAATCCTGGCTGTGCTGGGCGGCGACGCGCGCAGCGGCGCCGTTGGGCCCGCGGAACACGATCGAGCAGCCCATCTGGCCGCCGGACATATAGAGCGTCTTGGCCGCGGAGTTGATGATCTGGTCGATCGCCTGCATGGCGAAGTTGAAGGTCATGAACTCGACGATGGGCTTGAGGCCCGTCATCGCGGCGCCGACGCCGACGCCGGCAAAGCCGTGCTCGGTGATCGGGGTGTCGATGACGCGCTTGGCGCCGAACTCCTGGAGCAGGCCCTGGGTGACCTTGTAGGCGCCCTGATATTCGGCGACCTCTTCGCCCATCACGAAGACGTCGGCGTCGCGGCGCATCTCTTCGGCCATGGCATCGCGCAAGGCTTCACGGATGGTCTGCGTGATCATCTCGGTGCCCGCGGGCACTTCCGGATCGGGCTCGGCGACGGCCTGCGGCGCAGGAGCGGCCTTGGGTGCGGGCGCCTCGGCCTTCGCCGCGGCGGCAGGCGGAGCGGACTCGGCAGCCTTCTGCGCGGCCGGTGCAGGCGCTTTGGCAAGATCGGCGGCGCTCTCGCCGTCGGCGAGAATGGTCGCGATCGGCGTGTTCACCGCGACGTCGGCGGTGCCCTCGGGGATCAGGATCTTGCCGAGCGTCCCCTCGTCGGTCGCTTCGACCTCCATGGTCGCCTTATCGGTCTCGATCTCGGCGATGACATCGCCGGACTTGATCGTCTCGCCCTCTTTCTTCAGCCATTTGGCGAGGTTGCCCTTCTCCATCGTGGGCGACAACGCGGGCATCAGCACTTGAATTGGCATATCGACTCCAAAAGAAAGCTTGCGCGCGTTCAGCGGTAAACGTCGGTCCAGAGCTCGGCGGCATCCGGCTCGGGATCATGTTGGGCGAAATCGGCGGACGCGTTGACGATGTCGCGCACCTCGGCGTCGATCGCCTTGAGATCGGCCTCGCTGACCTTGGCAGCCAGGAGGCGGTTACGCACCTGCTCGATCGGGTCCTGGTCGTGGCGGACCTTCTCGACCTCCTCGCGCGTGCGATATTTTGCAGGGTCGGACATCGAGTGGCCGCGATAGCGGTAGGTCTGCATCTCCAGGATGAAGGGACCCTTGCCGGCGCGGCACCAGGCGGCGGCTTCGTCGCCGGCGGCCTTGACGGCGCGGACGTCCATGCCGTCGACCTGCTTGCCGGGGATGTTGAAGGACGCACCGCGCTTGGAGAAATCCTGCTGGGCCGAGGCGCGCGAGACCGAGGTGCCCATGGCATAGCGGTTGTTCTCGATGACGTAGATCACCGGCAGCTTCCAGAGCTCCGCCATGTTGAAGCTCTCATAGACCTGGCCCTGGTTGGCCGCACCGTCGCCGAAATAGGTGACGCTGACATTGTCGTTGCCGCGGTAGTTATTGGCGAACGCCAGACCCGTGCCGAGCGATACCTGGGCGCCGACGATGCCGTGGCCGCCGTAAAAGTGCTTCTCCTTGCTGAACATGTGCATGGAGCCGCCCTTGCCCTTGGAATAGCCGCCGCGGCGGCCCGTGAGCTCGGCCATGACGCCGTTGGCATCCATCCCGGTGGCAAGCATGTGGCCGTGATCGCGGTAGCCGGTAATGACCTGATCGCCCTGCTTCAGGGCCATCTGCATGCCGACCACCACGGCCTCCTGGCCGATATAGAGGTGACAGAAGCCGCCGATCGCGCCCATGCCATAGAGCTGGCCGGCCTTTTCCTCGAACCGCCGGATCAGGAGCATGTCGCGGAGCGCCTTGAGCTCCTGCTCCCTCGTGAATTCCGGGGGCGAACCGCCGTCGGTCTTGTCCTGTGGAGTGCTTGCGGCGGCTTTCTTGGGTGCGGCCATGGGAATTCCGGGTCAGAGAAAACTTTCGTCCTCTCTAACCCAACTCAAACGCCCTTGGAAAGCACCGCAGCCGCATGACACGACTTTCATTATGCCGCAGTGCAACGTGGTCGAAATATTGGAAAATCTTTGGCGCTGATCGGGCAACAAATCTATGCGCGCCATGTGCGCCTGCGGATTCGTGACCGGATCAAGAATTATGGACCATGCCGATCCGGGCCTTCGGAGCGGACGGCGCCAGGATGGCGCCGCCCTCTCCGCACCTCGATCAGAAGAAGCCGAGCTTCTTCGGGCTGTAGCTGACCAGGAGATTCTTGGTCTGCTGATAATGATCGAGCATCATCTTGTGGGTCTCGCGACCGACGCCCGACTGCTTGTAGCCGCCGAAGGCCGCATGGGCGGGATAGGCGTGGTAGCAGTTGGTCCAGACCCGGCCGGCCTGGATCGCCCGGCCGAAGCGGTAGCAGCGGTTGGCATCGCGGCTCCAGACGCCGGCCCCGAGGCCGTAGAGCGTGTCGTTGGCGATCTCGAGCGCCTCGTCGTCGTTCTTGAAGGTCGTGACCGAGACCACCGGGCCGAAGATCTCCTCCTGGAAGATTCGCATCTTGTTGTGGCCCTCGAACACGGTCGGCTTGACATAGAAGCCGCCGGCGAGATCGCCGCCGAGCTCGGCACGTCCGCCGCCGGCGAGCACCTTGGCCCCCTCCTGCTTGCCGATGTCGATGTAGGACAGGATTTTTGCGAGCTGCTCGCCGGATGCCTGGGCGCCGATCATGGTGGCGGCATCGCGCGGGTCGCCCTGCTTGATCGCCGCGACGCGCTTCAGCGCCCGCTCCATGAAGCGGTCATAGATGTCCGCATGGACCAGCGCGCGGCTCGGACAGGTGCAGACCTCGCCCTGGTTCAGCGCGAACATGACGAAGCCTTCGATCGCCTTGTCGAAGTAATCGTCGTCCTCGGCGGTGACGTCGTTGAAGAAGATGTTCGGCGACTTGCCACCGAGCTCCAGCGTGACCGGAATGAGGTTCTGGCTGGCATATTGCATGATCAGCCGGCCCGTCGAGGTCTCGCCGGTGAACGCGATCTTGGCGATGCGCGGGCTCGAGGCCAGCGGCTTGCCGGCTTCCAGACCAAAGCCGTTGACGATGTTGAGGACGCCGGGCGGCAGCAGGTCGCCGATGATCTCGGCCCAGACCATGATCGAGGCCGGGGTCTGCTCGGCAGGCTTCAGCACGACGCAATTTCCGGCGGCGAGCGCGGGGGCAAGCTTCCAGCAGGCCATCAGCAGCGGGAAGTTCCAGGGGATGATCTGGCCGACCACGCCGAGCGGCTCGTGGAAATGATAGGCGATGGTGTCGTGGTCGATCTCGCCGATCGAGCCTTCCTGGGCGCGCACGACGCCGGCGAAGTAGCGGAAGTGATCGATGGCGAGCGGGATGTCGGCGGCGCGGGTCTCGCGGATCGGCTTGCCGTTGTCCCAGGTCTCGGCAATGGCGAGGCGCTCGAGATTTTCTTCCATGCGGTCGGCGATCCGGTTCAGGACCGCAGCGCGCTCGGCGACGCTGGTTCGGCCCCAGGCACCCTTGGCGGCATGCGCCGCGTCGAGGGCCGCCTCGACGTCCTGCGCGTCCGAGCGCGCGATCTTGCAGACGATCTGGCCGTTCACCGGCGAGGCATTGTCGAAATATTTGCCGGAGATCGGCGCGACGAACTTGCCGCCGATGAAGTTGTCATAGCGTTCGGCAAAGGGAACTTTGGTCACATTGAGGAATTCCACCTTGTTCATTGATCACTCCCGATGTTTGCTGTTTGCGCAATTCGTCGCGTGGTCGCGACTTGCGCGGACGATGTCGCGGGAGATGTTTTCTGTCAGCCCCGATGGGAGCGATGGCGGGGGGCACTTGTCGCAGTTCTGCTACACTGCTCGTGTCCCTGCTCATTCTCGTGTCCCGGACGCGCTGCAACGCTCTTCGCGTTGCTGCGCAGAGCCGGGACCCAGGCGGCACGGGAGAATGCTGAGACATGGGCCCCGGCTCTGCAGCGCACCACGTCGCAAGTGCGACGCGCTGCGCTGCGTCGGGGGCACGAGACCGGAATTTCGAGCGCACGGTTTCTGGGAAATAGCGCGGCCTAGTGGTTCAGCTCGAACCGCTTGAGCTTCCTGTGCAGCGTGGCGCGGCTGACGCCGAGGGCCTTGGCGGCCGCCGAGACATTGCCGCCGGCGCGGAGCAGCGCCCGCTGCACCACCGCGCGCTGGCCGCCGGCAAGATGATCGCGTGCGGGTTCGCCGCCGAGCAGATCGGCTGCGGGCACCGGCTGCAACGCCCGGCCGGGAGCGATTCCCAGCGCCGCCCGGGCGGAGCGGGTCGCGCCGATCACGAGATCGTCCGCATCGACCGCAATGAGGCCGCCGCATTGGCCGTCCGCAGCTTGCGTCAGCACGATGCGGGCATGGCTGAACGCCCTGCGGAACAGATCGGCTTCGATACGCTTGGCCGCCTCGCCCGTCGCAAGCGCGATCAGACTGGAAAACGCGTCGGTGCGGTCGGCGCGGCAGGAGGAGACGTCGAGCACGCCCGCCAGCGCCGCCTCATGGTCGTAGATCGGAACGGCGGTGCAGCTCAGAAGCGTGTTGCGGGTGAAGAAATGCTGGTCGCGGTCGATCGTCAGCGGACGCTGCTCGACGAGGCAGGTGCCGATGCCGTTGGTGCCCTCGTGCTCCTCGCTCCAGAGCGCACCGGTCCACAGGCCCCAGGATTGAAACGTCGCGTCATCCGCCGCCGTGCCGCGACGATCGACCGGCACGCCCTCGCCGTCGGCGAGCAGCACGCAGCACCCGCTCGCGCCGACCGCCTGATAGAGCCGGTCCATCGCGCCTTGCGCCGCGGCCAGCAGCGGCGCGATGCGCTCGCGCGCCTCGTGCAGCTCGGCTTCGGTCAGCCGTATCGGCGAGGTGCGGCCGCCGGGATCGAGATGATGCAATCTGGACGAACGGCGCCACGAGGCCACGAGCGCGGATCGTGCCGCCTGGCCTGACGCGATGGCGGCCTCGACGCGAGCCGCGTGATGCCGGGGCATTGACCCATTCATCACTGTTTCCTCCGGATGACAGACTAGATCGTGCCGGCGCCACCCGTTTGATCTGCGTCAACTTCGGCGAGCGCCGCAGAAGCCATGACCCCGCCGCGGCACTGCCGTCAAGGCGGTCGCCCGGTTCCGGACTTACGACCTTCGCAGGAGGAAGGCACTGTGGTCGGATCTTGGCGGCGGCTTTCGCTGTCGGTTTCGAAAGCTTGCGGAAAACGCTACTTCGCCGGGATCATCCGAACGAGATCGCGCGGATTGACGTAGTCGAGCTGGAAGCGCGCCCGCTCGTCCAGCATGTCGGGGTCGATCCGCTCGGACCGCAGCAGCGACACCCGCTGCTCGCTCCTGGCGCGCTCACGCTTGAGCTGGGCCAGTTCGCTCGTCAGCGCGATGATCTCCTGGTCGAGTTCCTGGCGGGCGTTGAGGCCATATTTGCCGGTATAGGCGTTGACGCCGAAATAGCCGACGATGGCCGCCGCCATCGCGTAGAGGGCAAGACCGGTCAGGATCGATTTCAGGCGCGCGCGGGAGACCATCTTGGGAAGATGAGACAGGTTGGTTAAGGGAGTGCTAATTGCCCCTGCCCGTCGTCATGCCCGGGCTTGTCCCGCCTGCGCGGCCGAAGCCGCTTCGGCGCGGCGAAGGCCCGGGCATCCACGTTCTTCGTCGCTCGGGGCCAAGACGTGGATGGCCGGGACATCCAGCGCGAAGACGCGCTTCGCGCTTTTGCCCGGCCATAACGGAGAGTTGGGCAAGCTTCGGCGGAAAAGCCTCAGCCGTGGTGCTTGGCGACGTGCGCGGCGAAGGCGTCGATATAGGCCTGGAGCACGGGCTTCAGCGAGTCCTTGGTGAGGTTGCCTTCGGCGTCGAAGGCGTCGCCGACCGCATTCAGATAGATCTCCGGCTGCTGCATGATCGGGCCCGCAATGCCCGGCAGGATGTTCTGAAGCGTCTTTGCGGCGCTGACGCCGCCGAGCGGACCCGGCGAGTTCGAGACGATGCCGACCGGCTTGCCGTTGAACGAGCTCTTGCCGTAGGGCCGCGAGGCGACGTCGATGGCGTTCTTCAGGACGCCGGGGATCGCGCGGTTGTATTCCGGCGTGACGAAAATGACGCCGTCCGACTTCTGAAGCTTGTCGCGGAAGGCCAGCCAGTCCGCGGGCGGCGCGCCCTCGAGGTCCTGGTTGAAGAACGAGATGCCCGCCGGCGTGACGACCTCGAGCTTGAGCGTATCCGGCGCAAGCTTGGCCAGCGCATTGGCGATCTTCAGCGAAAAGCTGTCCTTGCGCAGGCTGCCGGCGATCGTGACGATGTTGTAGGCCATGGATTGTCCTTGAGGGCTTGAGCTGGAGTGCCGCGACGGCACTTAAGCGATCTCGTGTGGTGGATGCAAGTGCATGAACCCGCCCGATTTGGAAACGCTGTGTTTCGCGAAAGCAGACGTTTGGGCCGTCGCCGGGATGGAGCGCCGGCGTAACCCAGGGCCCTACCCCAAGCTACGCCGGTCCCGGATGATGCTGCGCTCCATCAGGGCTACAATTCCGTGCTCGTGGATGCGATCCAAAACAATCGGGCCGCCAAGTGGCGGCCCGAACGTACGCGCAAAGCTGCAGGTCCCGATCAGATCGTCGGATTCCACGCCGACGGGATCAGGCGATATTTGGCGCCGTCCTTCTCGACATGGCCGACCGCCGGGAACGTGAAGTGGAAGCCGATGACGGTCGCCTTCTCCGCCGCCGCCATGTCGTAGAATTTGTGGCGCGTCTCCTGCGCCAGCGCGGCATCGTTGTCGAACATCACGTGCCAGTCGGGATTGCGCAGGAAGAATTCCGGGATGTTGGTGACGTCGGACTGGATCAGCACCTTGGCATCGCCGGACGCGACAGCGAACGAGGTGTGGCCCGGCGTGTGGCCCGGGGTTGCGATCGAGGTGATACCCGGCGCGACCTCCTTGCCCCACTCGTATTTGGTCACCTTGGATTCGAGGCCGGCGAAGGTCTTCTTCACGTTGGCGAAGTAATTCTTCATCATCGGATTGGACTCGGCCTTGGCGGCGTTGCCCTCGCTGGTCCAGAACTCCCAGTCCTTGCCCGGCACCATGATCTCCGCATTGGGGAATGCGAGCGCGCCGTCGGCGAGACGAATGCCATTGGTGTGATCGGGGTGCAGATGTGAGAGCAGCACCACGTCAATGTTCTTCGCCTCGACGCCGGCAGCCTGGAGATTTTGCAGGGTGCGGCCGACGGCGCCCTTGCTGGCTTCGAAATTCGCAATGCCGTTGCCGGTGTCGATCAAGACGAGCTTGGAGCCGGTGTTGATGAGCTGCGGGTTGAACGGCACGGTGACCATGCCCTTCGGCATGTAGGCCGCCTCGCCGGCGGCCAGCGCCTCGTCCTTCTGCAGGTTGGCGACGAACTTGTCCGGCATCGGGAAGGTGCGCGCACCGTCATTGATCGACGTGCACTCGAAAGCGCCGACCTTGTAGCGATAGAAGCCCGGCGCCTGCGTCCCGGCCTGCGGCACCGCGGCATTGACGGCGGCCGGTCGGAGGCCGGTTATTGCGGCCGCGCCGACGGCAGCGGCGCCAGCGAGCAAATGACGACGATTGAGATCGGTCATGGAGTCCCCTTCTGAGCCTTGCGGTTTTCCGCATTCAATGGCGGCGGAATAATCCCCCGCTTCGCTCAGAAGGCAAGACCTTCCTTCGATGACCTGCCGTCGCAGATCACGATTATTTATTTGGGTTGATGAGGAATTTTTCGCCAGTGGCACGTTTGGCGTACACGGCGATGTTGGCGGGATCAAGCACCTCGGTCAGCGACACCACCTTGGTGTAGTGACTGGCGAAGGTGGTCTTGAGCTCGGACGCGACGCGCTGGCGCAGGCGGCCGATCTCGGCCGGGCCGATGTTCTGGAGGAACGGCGTCAGCAGCCAGCCACCGACGCCCCAGGTCAGTCCGAACGACCGGCTCAATTCGGTCGGACGGTTGTCCAGGCTGCCGTAAATGTAGATCTGCTTGTACACGTTGGAGCCGTAGCGGCTGTATTCCTTCGCAGTCTTGTTGGCGGCAACTTCCATGGCGGTCAGAATCTGGCTGGCCAGCTTGCCGCCGCCGATGGCGTCGAAGGCGATCGTGGCGCCGGTCTCGACCAGCGCATTGGTGAGATCGTCTGTGAAGCTCGGCGCGCTGGAATCCACGACGTGCTTGGCGCCGATCTTGTGCAGGATATCGGCCTGCTCCTTGCTCCGGACGATGTTGACGAGGCCGATGCCGTCCTTGATGCAGATCTTGTTGAGCATCTGGCCGAGATTGGACGCAGCTGCCGTGTGCACGAGCGCCTTGTGGCCCTCCCGCCGCATCGTCTCGGTCATGCCGAGCGCGGTCAGCGGATTGACGAACCAGGACGCGCCGTCGGCGGCCGTGGTGCCCGCCGGCAGCTCCATGACGTCGCGGACCTTCAGCACGCGGTACTGCGTGTACATCGCGCCGCCGATCATCGACACCGTCTTGCCGATCAGCGCCTTCGCGGCGTCCGACGATCCGGCCGCGATCACCGTGCCGGCGCCCTCGTTGCCGACCGGCAGCGACTGATCGAGCCGGGCTCCCATCATCCGCATCGCAGCCTCCGGCATTGTCGCGGTGATGACCGGCATCTCCTTCGTGCCGGAGGCCTTGGCGGCGGACATGTCGGCGGGCCCGATCAGGAGGCCGAGATCGGACGGGTTGATCGGCGTGGCCTCGACGCGAACCACGACCTCATCGTCGGCCGGCTCCGGCGTCGGGACATTCACGAGCGACAATTCCAGCTCGCCACTCTTCTTCAGCAGCGAACGCAGTTGCAGTCCGGTCTTGCCGTCGCTCATGTCGATCCTCCCCTGTCCGTCTTTTCTCGAGTCGAAGCGCTGGCTTATGCCAGCGCCTTCAGTGCCGCCTTGCCGCCGTACAGCGCCTGCTTGCCGAGCTGCTGCTCGATGCGCAGGAGCTGATTGTATTTGGCGGTGCGGTCGGAACGTGCAAGGGAGCCGGTCTTGATCTGACCGCAATTGGTGGCGACCGCGAGGTCGGCGATGGTGGAATCCTCGGTTTCGCCGGAGCGGTGCGACATCACCGAGGTGTAGCCGGCCTTGTGGGCCATCTCGACGGCGGCGAGTGTCTCGGTCAGGGTGCCGATCTGGTTGACCTTGATCAGGATCGAGTTGGCGCGGCCGGTCTTGATGCCGTCGGCGAGGCGCTTGACGTTGGTGACGAAGAGGTCGTCGCCGACGAGCTGGCACTTCTTGCCGATGAGATCGGTGAGCTCCTTCCAGCCGTCCATGTCGTCTTCCGACATGCCATCCTCGATGGTCACGATCGGATAGCGCGAGACCAGGTCTGCAAGATACTTGGCCTGCTCCGAGATCGAGCGGGTCTTGCCCTCGCCTTCATAGACGTACTTGCCCCCCTTGAAGAACTCGGTCGAGGCGCAGTCGAGCCCGAGCACGATGTCGCTGCCCGCCTTGAATCCGGCCTTACCGATCGCGTTCATCACGAATTCCAGCGCGGCGTCGGCCGACGGCAGGTTCGGGGCGAAGCCGCCCTCGTCGCCGACATTGGTGTTGTGGCCGGCCTTCTTCAGCTCCGACTTCAGGGTGTGGAAGACTTCAGCGCCATAGCGCAGGCCTTCAGCGAAGGAGGATGCGCCGACCGGCAGGATCATGAACTCCTGGAAGTCGATCGGGTTGTCGGCGTGCACGCCGCCATTGATGATGTTCATCATCGGCACCGGCAACAAGCGCGCCGAGGTGCCGCCGACATACCGATAGAGCGGCATGTCGAGCGAATTCGCGGCCGCCTTGGCGCAGGCGAGCGAGACGCCAAGGATGGCGTTGGCCCCGAGCCGGCTCTTGTTCGGCGTGCCGTCGAGGTCGATCATGATCTGGTCGATCTGGGCCTGTTGCTCGGCATCGAGACCACTGAGGGCCTCGAAGATCTCGCCGTTGACGGCACCGACCGCCTTGGAGACGCCCTTGCCGAGATAGCGAGCCTTGTCGCCGTCACGCAGTTCCACCGCCTCATGGGCACCGGTGGAGGCGCCCGACGGCACCGCGGCCCGGCCGAGCGCGCCATCCTCCAGAACGACATCGACCTCGACGGTGGGATTGCCCCGGCTATCGAGGATTTCGCGGCCGATGATGTCAATGATGGCGGTCATGATGTGCACTTCCGTTCGTTGGAGCTGATCGGTTCGCCGCGGGTCTTACACGGGCCGCAAGCAAATGTGAACGCTTGAGGGTGGCACTTCGACTGACGCGTGAAGTCGCCAGGATTAAGGTCGCGGGCATCGGGTCTGTGCGTGCATCCTCAATCCCAAGCAGTCGGGGTAACGCCATGAATCGCCGCCAGTTTCTTGCTTCCAGCACCGCCCTGTTCGTGGTTCGCCCAAGTTTTGCCCAAGAGGGCCCGTTCCGGACAAAATACTTCCCGATCAGTGCCGGTATCGGCCTGCACGATCTCACGCCCGCCCCTGACGGTTCGGTCTGGTTCACGGCGCAGGGCAAGGGCTTGCTCGGCAGGCTCGATCCCCGGGATGGCAGTTTCAAGACCGTCGGCCTCGGTCAGGGCGCCGCTCCGCATGGCGTGACCATCGGCCCCGATGGCGCGCCCTGGATCACCGAGGGCGGCCAGAACGCGATCGCACGGGTCGATCCCGGCGATCTCAAGGTCACGCTGTTCCGCCTGCCGGAAAAGTTCGCCTCGGCCAATCTCAACACCGGCGTGTTCGACAAGGAAGGCACTTACTGGTTCACCGGCCAGTCCGGCTATTACGGTCGGCTCGCGCCGAAGTCCGGCGACATGAATGTGTTCAGGGCGCCCAAGGGCGTCGGCCCCTATGGCATCACCGTGACGCCCAAGGGCGAGGTCTGGTACGCCTCGCTTGCCGGCAGCTATATCGCCAGGATCGATCTGGCGACCGGCCATGCCAGCGTTGTCGAGCCGCCAACGCCAAGCCAGGGATCGCGGCGCGTCTGGTCGGATTCGAAGAGCCGGATCTGGGTCAGCGAGTGGAACAGCGGCCATGTCTCGGTCCACGATCCCGCCGATGGGTCGTGGAAGAGCTGGAAGCTGCCGGGCGAACGTCCCCGCGCCTACGCCGTCTTCGTCGACGACAAGGACAAGGTCTGGCTGACCGATTTCTCCGCCAACGCGATTGTCCGCTTCGATCCCGCCACCGAGCGGTTCAACGTGTTCGCGAGCGACAAGGCCAACGCCAATGTGCGCCAGCTCGACGGCCGACCGGGCGAACTCTGGGGCTGCGAGTCCGGCAACGATCGCATCGTGCTGATCCAGACAATTGCCGCCGGTTGACGGCAGCGGCATTTGCGTCCATCCCGGCATCCTCTGGAGCGCGATCTTGTCGCGCTCCGATTTCTGTTGAGCATGATCTTTCGGAAAACCGGTGCCCACTTTGCGCTAACGCGGCCCTTCGGGTCCGGATCATGCTCCAAAGGATGTGACGACGATGGCGAAGAAATCCCTCCAGCTCGGCCGCGCGGTCGAATGGCCGCACACACCGGAAGATGCCCAGCTCGACCGCGTGCCCAATCCGCAAAAGGGCACCGACTATCTGGTGCGCTTCACCGTGCCGGAATTCACCTCGCTCTGCCCGGTCACGGGCCAGCCGGATTTCGCGCATCTGATGATCGACTACGCGCCGGGTGCGTGGCTGCTGGAATCGAAATCGCTCAAACTCTACATCGCGAGCTTCCGCAATCACGGCGCGTTCCACGAGGACTGCACCGTCATGATCGGCAAGCGCATTGCGAGCGAGATCAAGCCGAAATGGCTGCGGATCGGCGGCTATTGGTATCCGCGCGGTGGCATCCCGATCGACGTGTTCTGGCAGACCGGCCGCGTACCGAAGGGCCTGTGGGTGCCCGAGCAAGGCGTCGCGCCGTATCGCGGGCGGGGTTAGCGGCCAACCGGTCGCATTTTCCGCGGCTTTGGAACGCGACAAAGTTGGCGCTGGCAACCATGCTCGTCCTACAAATTGGCGGCGAGATAGCGCACGGTCTTCGCGCCGTTTTCGATGGTTGCCCTTCCAACCTCGACAAAGCCCAGGGCTGCATGGAATCTGTCGGAGACAGGGTTGGGCGGATCGAGGTTCACCTCGCAAACGACGCGTGTATGGCCGAGCTCCCCCGCGCGCTCCAGCAGATGGGCGTAGAGCAAGCGTCCGATACCGTGGCGCCGGTACGCCTCGGCAACGATAACCCGGTCGACATAGAGAAATCTGTCGAACCGACCGCGAAACCAAAGAAAGTGTCCGCCGTCGTAGTCGTCGGATTGTTCGAACGCCAGCAGAAGCGCTGCGTCGGGTTGAACGAACAGCGCCAGCCGCGCCGATCCGATCAATCGGTCGAACCGCTCCGGCGTGAGCAACGAAGTCTCGCGCGCGCTCGCATTGTTCAGGAGGAGCAGCGCGTCCCTTTTCGGCTCGCGGTGAAGGTCTTCGATCTCAAATTGCGTTGACATGGCGCAGGACACACAGGTGATAATCTGGACAATAGACCAGGCGCCTCTCGCCCGACAGCCCATCGCGGCAGAGGCGACAGATGGCTGACTGGTTAGTCCCACACCATAGCGCTTAAACGCGCGCATCCGCCGGCGCCCGCTGCTTGAGCAGCCGGGCGCAGACGCAGCCCAGCACGACCATGATCGCAGCGCTCGCGAACAGGGTCGGCATCTTGCCGGCATGCTGGAGCCCGAAGCCATAGGCGAGCGGCCCGACCGTCTGCCCCATGAAGAAGAAGAACGAATGCAGCGACAGCGCGGTGGCGCGCGCCTCGACCGAGAGCTCGCTGGCAAACACCTGGAGACAGCCATGGGCGATGTAGAAGCCCCAGCCCATGACGATGAGATTGAGCGCCTGGACCTCCCAGCGCGGCCCGAAGGCCACGGCGACGAGTTGTGAGGCGACCAGCGTCATGCCCGCGATCATCATGCCCTTCATGCCCAGCCAGGGCAGCAGGCGCGACACCGTCAGCGTGTAGAACAAACCGCCGACCGCAAAGCCCGCGATGACGATGCCGGCGATCGACAGCGAGGTCTGCCCGAGTTCGAACAGGAACGAGGCGATATAGGGAAACAGGCCGAGCACGCAGCAGCCTTCGACGAACACCGCCGAATAGCAGACATAGGCATTGGGGTTGGTGAAGATGGTGCGATAGCCGGCCTTCAACGCCGACAGGCTCGTCTTCGGCGGATGCTTGACCTTGGCGCCGCGAAAGCCGGCAGCGACCGCGATCGACGCCACGATCACGAGCCCGCCCAGCACCGCGAGCACGCCGCGCCAGCCGAGAAAATCGCCGATCAGGCCGGAAGCCGAGGCGCCGAGCAGATTGCCGGTCATGGCGCCGGCAAGCGTGCGGCTGATCGCGACCTGGCGTTTCTCGGGCCCGACGAGATCGCTGGTCAGGCTCAGCGCCACCGGAAACACGCCGCCGGAGCCGATGCCGGCGAGGATGCGGGTCGCAAACAGAACCGAGAACGAGGACGAGAGCGCGCCGAGGATGTTGGCAAGGCCGAGCAGCGCGAGGCAGCCGATCATTAGCCGCGTCTTGCCGAACAGATCGGCGGCAGCGCCGACAATGGGTTGGATGATCGAGAAGGTGAAGGCGAACACCGCGGCAAAGCCTGCGGCGGTGGCAATGCTGACGCCAAAATCCTCGGCGACGTGCGGCAACACCGGGTCGAGTGCGCGTGCCGAAAGCGCCGCGGCGAAGCTAGCTCCTGATATGACGTAGAGCGCTGTCGGCAGGCCGTGATCGTGCGACCGCGCCTCGCCTTGCTGCATCAGCGCGGGTTCTTTGCCAGCGCGTCGAACGCCTTCAGCCTGGCGATCAGCCCCTCGAACTCGCGCAGCGGCACCATGTTGGGCCCATCGGACGGCGCGCGATCGGGATCGGGATGGGTCTCGATGAAGACACCGGCGACGCCGACCGCCACGGCGGCGCGTGCGAGCACCGGCACGAATTCGCGCTCGCCGCCCGACGAGGTCCCCTTCCCGCCCGGCTGCTGCACCGAATGAGTGGCGTCGAAGATCACGGGCGCACCGGTGGTCCGCGCCATGATCGGCAGCGCACGCATGTCGGAGACCAGCGTGTTGTAGCCGAAGGACGCCCCGCGCTCGGTGACGAGCACGTTGGGATTATCAGCGCTGGTAATCTTCGTGACGACATTGGCCATGTCCCAGGGCGCCAGGAACTGCCCCTTCTTGACGTTGACGACCTTGCCGGTTGCGGCGGCAGCCAGCAGCAGATCGGTCTGCCGGCACAGGAAGGCGGGGATCTGCAGGATGTCCACGGCCTGCGCCACCTCGGCGCATTGCGCGGCATCGTGCACGTCGGTCAGGACAGGCAGGCCGAGCGAGGAGCGGATTTCGGCGAAGATCGGCAGCGACTGCGCGAGGCCCAGCCCGCGCGCCGCCGACGCGCTGGTGCGGTTGGCCTTGTCGAACGAGGTCTTGTAGACGAGGCCGATGTTCAGCCGCGCCGCGATCTCCTTCAGCGCGGAAGCCACCTCCAGCGCATGCTGGCGGCTTTCGAGCTGGCATGGTCCTGCAATGATCGAGATCGGCAGATCATTGCCGAACTTGACCGTGCCAATGGTGACGACCGGCGCCGCTGAATGCGAAGAGCTCAAGGCAAATCCCTCGTTTCGGCGCGACCATAGCCGCCATGAGGGTCGGATCAACCCTATTCGGCCAGGGCCGGTCGAATATCAGGGTTGCGCCGGGGTCCCCGGCGCCGCCCTTGCATCGGCAGGTTCCTACTTCACCGCCGAGAAGGCAGTCGGCGTCAGGAGCTGGCTGACGATATTGCCGACGATCTGGCCGTCCGCTTCGCTCTCGGCGCGTGCTTTCATCCAATCCGGATCGGTCATGAACGCGCCCCACTTCTTCTCGCGCTCGGCGAGTGAGTCCCAGGCCAGGAAATAGGTCAGCTCCTGATTGGAGTCACCGATCAGCGTCGTGAAGAATCCGGCCTGCTTGATGCCGTGCTTCTCCCAGATCTTCAGCGTCGCGGTCTCGAATCGCTTGAGCAGCGCCGGCAGACGGCCCGGCACGCAACGATAGATGCGCATTTCGTAGATCATTCTTGTTTCTCCCTGACCAAGTTCGGCGGTTATAACGACTGGCCCTGACGGTGTCTTGAGCCCCGCCCGACCGCCCCTGTCGCGTTCCGCGCATGGCTGGGGCCCGCTCAAGGCCACTCTGTCGCGGCCGGTTCCCGCAATGCTGCCGCAATGGTACGGCCGCTAGAATGGCACGGGTGAGGTTGAGGTGCCGGATCATGCGGATTTTGCTCGTCGAGGACGAGGCCGAAATGGCCGACGCGCTGGCGTCGGCGCTGAAGCGCTACGACATGGTGGTGGACCATGCCCCTCCGCTCGCCGAGGCGGAGGAGGCCATTTCTGCCGACGTCCACGCCGCCGTCCTGCTCGATCGCCAGCTTCCCGATGGCGACGGTCTCGCCTTGATCCCGAAGCTGAGGGCCCGCGCCGACGGGGTGCCGATCATCGTGTTGACGGCGCGCGGCGAGGTCGCCGACCGCGTCGCCGGGCTCGATCGCGGCGCCGACGACTATCTGGCCAAACCGTTTGCCGTCGAGGAGCTGCTGGCGCGGCTGCGCGCGGTGCTGCGGCGGCCGGCCGGCCTCTCCCCTGATGTGATCCGCGCCGGCCGCCTCGCCTTCGACCTCAGTCACCGCGAGGCCAGCATCGACGGTGTGCCGCTCGAACTGCCGCGCCGGGAGCTGCTGGTGCTCGAGGCCCTGGTCCGCCGCATGGGCCGGACCGTGCTGCGCTCGGCGCTCGAAGAGGCGGTCTACAATTTCGACGACGAGATCCAGTCGAACGCGCTCGACACGCACGTGTCGCGGCTCCGACGAAAGCTCGCGGAAGCCGATGCGGGCATCGAGATCCACGGAATCCGTGGCGTCGGCTATCTTCTCAAGAAGCTGATATGAGCAAGCACGACGATCCCTATTGCCTGCGCTCGCGGCTGAGCTGGCGCCTGCTCTCGCTTCAGGCCGCGATCCTGGTCGCGCTGGTTGCGGTCGTCCTCGCCGGGCTCTGTGCCTCCGGCTTCGTGCTGGCCGAGCGCGACGAGGACCGCGTCATCGACGTCGTCCAGCACGCGCTCACACGCGAGGCGCAAGGCGGATTGGCCTTGCAGCCGACCGCAGAGCTGAAGCAGTTGCGCAGTGAAATACCTGACCTCTGGTTTCTGGTGCGCGACCGGCAAGGCCACTCGCTCAGCGAAGGCACCGTGCCGGCCGAATTCGCTGCGATCGGCAACGGCCTCGACCAGATCAGCCAGGCGCGGCTCGGCTGGCAGATGTTCGAGGACAATCCGCACAAGCCGGCGGCACGACTGAAGCGGGTCGACACCGATGCGGGCAACGTGCAGGTCATCACGGCGACACAAGGACGTCTGACCGGCGCCAGGGCGCTGTACATGACATCCCTTGCGTTCCTCGGCATCGCCCTGCCCGGCCTGCTGCTGATGGGAACGGCGACGTTCATCGCCACGCCGATGATCGTGCGGCGCGCGTTCAGGGGGCTCGATAGCGCAGCGGACGAGGCGCGGCGCATCGACATCCATCAGCGCGGCGCGCGGCTGCCGGTGGAGCGCATCCCGCTGGAGGTCATGCCGCTCGTGAGCGCGATCAACGACGCGCTGGCGCGGCTCGACCAGGGTTATGCCCGCCACAAACGCTTCGTCGCCGACGCCGCGCACGAGCTTCGTACGCCGATCGCGATCCTGAACACGCGGCTGGAGTCACTGGCCCCTGGGCCGGACAAGACCCGTCTGCTGGAGGATTCCGCGCGGCTGGCGACGCTCGCCGAACAATTGCTCGATATCCAGCGGATCGACCGCTGCGGCCATCCCTTCACGCGCGTCAATCTCGTCACCGTTGCGCAAAGCGTCGCCGCCGATCTCGCGCCGCTGGCGATTGCCGCCGGCTACGAGCTGGCCCTCGACGCGCCGGCGACACCGATCGAGACCATCGGCGATGCGGCGGCGCTGGAGCGCGCGCTGACCAATCTCGTGCAGAATGCAATCCAGCACGGCCCGCGCCGCGGCACGATCGGGATTCGCGTCAGCAGGCCTGCGAGCATCGAGGTCGCGGACGAAGGCGCTGGCATTCCCGCCGGTCAGCGCGAGCAGATCTTCGAGCCGTTCTACCGGCTGACGCCGCTCGATCGCGGTGCCGGCCTCGGCCTCAACATGGTGCGCGAGATCGTGCAGCTGCATGGCGGCCACGTTTCGGTCGCGGACGGACCGGAGGGCGGCGCCTGTTTCCGGATGACGCTGCCGGAAATGCGGCAGAGCTGATTCAATTCGCATTCGCACAGGTCAGCGCAATGCTGTCGCAATGCGCTCCCGCGACACTGCATGCGTCGCACCTCATTGAGGTGCAAAGCAAGATTCCGGAGTGCGCATGCCCAACGATTTTCTTTCCTTCTTCCTGTCCTGGATGTCGTCCCCGCGTCGGGTTGGCGCGGTCGCACCGTCGGGTGCGGCGCTCGCCGATCTCATCACGCGCGAGATCAGCGCAACGACGGGTCCGATCCTCGAGCTCGGTCCCGGCACCGGCGCGTTCACCTACAAGCTGCTCAAGCGCGGCGTCCGTCCGCAGGACCTCACGCTGATCGAATACGGCTCCGACTTCATGAAGCTCCTGCAGATGCGCTTTCCCGGGGCGCGCGTGCTGTGGATGGACGCAGGCCGGCTTGCGACCGAGCGCCTCTATGATGGCGCTCCCGTCGGCGCCGTCGTGAGCGGCCTGCCGCTGCTCAACATGTCAACGCGCAAGGTCGTCTCGATCATCGGTGGCGCTTTCAGCTATGTCCGCCCTGGCGGCGCCTTCTACCAGTTCACCTACGGCATGAGCTGCCCGGTGCCGCGGCCCGTGCTCGATCGGCTCGGCCTGCGCGCCAAGCTCGTCGATCGCGCCTTGCTGAACGTGCCACCTGCCGCCGTCTACAGGCTGACGCGGCGGCCGCAGATGAAGATCGTCGCGGGATCGGTTGCGCCTGAATCATCCGCACGGGCCGCGCTGGAGCCGATGCAGCGCGCGCGCGACTACTCCGCCGCGCGCTGAGCCGTCAGACCAGCCGGCTCTGCACCATCGCCGCCTGAATGAACGAGGCGAACAGCGGATGCGGCTCGAACGGCCGCGACTTCAGCTCGGGGTGGAACTGGACGCCGATGAACCAGGGATGGTCCTCGTACTCGACGATCTCAGGCAGCACGCCGTCGGGCGACAGGCCTGAGAATTTCAAACCGTGCTGCTCGAGGCGGGCCTTGTAGGCGGTGTTGACCTCGTAGCGATGGCGGTGGCGCTCGGAAATCTCGGTCGCGCCGCCATAGACCTGCGAGACGCGGCTGCCGCGGTTGAGCGCAGCGGGATAAGCGCCGAGCCGCATGGTGCCGCCGAGATCGCCGGCCTGCGAGCGCTTCTCGAGCTCGTTGCCGCGCAGCCACTCCGTCATCAGGCCGACCAGCGGCTCCTTGGTCGGGCCGAACTCGGTGGAATTGGCGTCCTCGATGCCGACGAGATTTCGTGCGGCCTCGATCACCGCCATCTGCATGCCGAAGCAGATGCCGAAATACGGCACGTCGCGTTCGCGCGCGAACTGCGCCGCGCGGATCTTGCCTTCCGCACCGCGCTGACCGAATCCGCCGGGCACCAGGATGCCGTTGACGTGCTCGAGGAACGGCGCGGGATCTTCCTTCTCGAAGATCTCGCTCTCGATCCAGTCGAGGTTGACCTTGACCTTGTTGGCGATACCGCCATGCGAGAGCGCCTCGATCAGCGACTTATACGCATCCTTCATGCCGGTATATTTGCCGACGATGGCGATGGTCACGTCGCCCTCGGGATTGCGGATGCGTTCGTTGATCTGGTGCCAGCTCTTGAGCACCGGCGGGATGCGCGCTTCGATACCGAAGGCGGCAAGCACTTCGTCGTCGAGGCCTGCCGCGTGATAGGCTTCGGGCACGGCGTAGATGCTGTCGGCGTCGCGCGCCTCGATCACGGCGCTTTCGCGCACGTTACAGAACAGCCCCAGCTTGCGCCGCTCTTCCTTCGGGATCTCGCGGTCGGTGCGGCAGAGCAGGATGTCCGGCTGAATGCCGATCGAGCGCAGCTCCTTCACGGAGTGCTGCGTCGGCTTGGTCTTCAACTCACCGGCGCTCGGAATGTAAGGCAGGAGCGTGAGGTGAATGTAGATGGCGTGATCGCGCGGCAATTCGTTCTTGAGCTGGCGGATCGCCTCGAAGAACGGCAGGCCCTCGATGTCGCCGACGGTGCCGCCGATCTCGACCAGCACGAAGTCGTAATCGTCGTTGCCGGAGAGGACGAATTCCTTGATGGCGTTGGTGACGTGCGGAACTACCTGGATGGTCGCGCCGAGATAATCGCCGCGGCGCTCCTTGGAGATGATGTCCTGGTAGATGCGTCCCGTGGTGATGTTGTCCTGCTTGGTCGCAGGTCGGCCGGTGAAGCGCTCGTAGTGACCGAGATCGAGATCGGTCTCCGCGCCGTCATCGGTCACGAACACTTCGCCGTGCTGATACGGCGACATCGTTCCGGGATCGAGGTTGAGATAGGGGTCGAGCTTGCGGAGGCGGACCTTGTAGCCCCGGGCTTGCAACAGCGCACCGAGTGCCGCTGAAGCCAGACCCTTGCCGAGCGAAGAAACCACGCCGCCGGTGATGAATATGTACCGCGCCATGGGACTTAACCTCTAATCCCTCGAATTCGATTCGCCAAAGCGATTCGTATTCCGCCCCAAAGATTCTGCGGGCCTGTGGGTGAGCCAAAACTAAGAGTGGTGACAGTGCCTTGATGGGGATTGTTGATGCAGGACGGTAGCCACCGCCCTGCATGGCCCCCCTGCTTTATTGCGAACGAGGCACCTGCGGGCCGCTCGGAGCCGGCGCCTGCTGCTGCTCGTCGGCCTTCTTCAGCGAATCCAGGATGCCGCCCGAGGTCGGCGGCGCGATCGGCGATCCGCCGGCCGGCTGGCCCTGCGACGCCGGCGTGCCGATGATCGACGACGGCGCGCGGCTGTAGCCCGCATGCCAGGACAGGAACATGCTGGTGAGGAAGAAGCCAGCGGCGAGGATCGCTGTGGTCCGCGTCAAGAGGTTCGCGGTGCCGCGGCTCGACATGAAGCCTGCGCCGCCGCCCATGCCGAGGCCGCCGCCTTCCGACTTCTGCAGCAGGACAGCGCCGATCATGACGGCGACGATCATGAGATGGATGACGATGACAACGGTCTGCATAGTATCCTTCCGTCACAAGCGGGCGGCGCCTGACGGCGGCCGATCGCGCTTCGCGGGTTTTCCTGAAGTTGCGCGGTGTTACACGATCAGAGGGGGCATTGCCACCCCCGATCAGGTCCGGATCAGCCGCTTTGAGGTTAGCTAGGGGCAGCCCTTGGCGATCGCAAGGAAATCAGCCGCCTTCAGGCTGGCGCCGCCGACCAGGGCGCCGTTGACGTTCTTGACCGCCATCAGCTCGGCCGCATTCGAGGGCTTGACCGAGCCGCCATAGAGGATGCGCATCTTCGCCCCGTCGGTTTTGAACCGGGAGGTCAGGACCTCCCGGATAAACCCATGAATCTGCTCGACATCCTTGGCTGTGGGGGTGAGCCCGGTGCCGATCGCCCAGACCGGCTCATAGGCCACGATGAGATTCGCGGCCGTCGAGCCCTCAGGCAGCGAGCCGGCGAGTTGCCCGCGCAGGATGTCCAGGGTCTGGCCGGCGTCGCGCTGGGCCTGAGTCTCGCCGATGCAGACAATCGCCGTCGCACCGGCGCGCCAGACGGCCTCGGCCTTCTGCCGGATCAGGGCATCGCCCTCGCCGTGGTCGGCGCGGCGCTCGGAATGGCCAACGATGATGGCCGTTGCCCCGGCATCAGCCAGCATTTCGGCGGCGATATCGCCGGTATGGGCACCGGAGGCCTTGGGGTGGCAATCCTGGGCGCCGACCCCGACTTTCTTGCCGCGCGCCTTGTCGGCGAAGGTGGCAATCAGGGTCGCAGGCGGGCAGACCAGCAGATCGGCCTTGCCGCTCACCCCGGCCGCACCGTCGAGCATGGCGTCGAACTCGGCAGCCTGGGCCTTCAGGCCGTTCATTTTCCAATTGCCGGCGATCAGGGGGCGGATGGCGTCGATCATGTCAATTTCCAGCAAAATGAGGTTTGTGCATGCGCTAGCAGAGGACCTGCTGCAGTTCCAGAGACCAGAGGCTTTTAACCGCAGCCGCAAACGGTCGCCGGACCCGAGGTTGCGGGGGGAAAGCCACCACTTTATGATGATTGATCAATTTGGTGACGCGCTTTTGCTGAATCTGCATTAAGACGCGCTCCCGTTCCCCTCCTGCTCAAACAAGTTGGACCAAATGCTTCGAGGAATGCGCAAGGCCTCATCAAACTGGCTCGGCAAGACCATTATGGCCGTGGTGATGGGCGTGTTGATCGTCAGTTTCGGCATTTGGGGCATCGCCGACATCTTCAAGGGCTTCGGGCAGTCCACGGTGGCCAAGATCGGCAGCACCGAGATTTCGTTGAACGAGTTCCGCCAGATCTACACGGACCGCCTGCAACAGATCAGCCGCCAGTTCGGCCGTCCGCTGACGCCCGACCAGGCGCGTGCCTTCGGCCTCGACCGCCAGGTGCTGCAGCAGACGATCGCCGAAGCCGCCCTCGACGAAGAGGCGCGCCGGCTCGGGCTCGGCCAGTCCGACGACCAGATCCGCCAGGTCATCATGAACGACCCCAACTTCAAGGGCGTCGGCGGCAGCTTCGATGCGAACCGGTTCCAGGCCGTGATCCGCAATTTCGGCTATACCGAGCAGCGCTACGTCGCCGAGCAGCGCAAGGTGTCGCTGCGCCGGCAGATTACCGGCACGATCGGCGCCGGCCTCGAGCCGCCGAAGGCCATGATCGACGTGCTGACGCGCTTCCAGAACGAGCAGCGCGCCATCGAATTCGTCAGGCTCGACGCCGCCCAGGCCGGCCAGATCGACGCGCCCTCGCCCGAGACGCTCGCCGCCTATTTCGAGGATCATAAGGTCCAGTTCCGCGCGCCCGAATACCGCAAGATCTCCTTCGTCGTGGTCTCACCGGAAGACATCGGGAAGTGGAGCGAGGTCTCCGACGAGGACGCCAAGAAGGTGTTCGAGCAGCGCAAGGACCGGCTCGGCACGCCGGAGAAGCGCCAGATCCAGCAGATCGTGTTTCCCAACGTGACCGACGCGCAGGCCGCACGCGAGCGCCTCGTCGGCGGAATGTCGTTCGAGGATCTCGGCAAGGAGCGCGGGCTGAGCGCCTCCGACGTCGACCTCGGCCTCGTGACCAAGTCTTCGCTCGCTGCCGCCGTCGGCGATGCCGCCTTCGCGCTTCCCGCCGGCGAGATCAGCCAGCCGATCCAGGGCGGGCTTGGCGTCGCGATCGTCAGGGTCGACAAGATCGAGCCGGGCAAAGAGGCGGACTACGCCAGCCTTGCCGGCGACATCAAGCGCGAGATCGCCACCGAGCGCGCGCGCGTCAAGGTCGCCGATCTCCGCGACAAGATGGAAGACGAGCGCGGCGGCGGCGCCAGCGTGATCGACGCGGCGCAGAAGCTCGGCCTCACCGCCGTGACCATCGACGCGGTCGACCGCTCCGGCCGCGCCCCCAATGGCCAGCCGGTCGCCAACATTCCGCAGGGCCTCGACGTGGTGTCGCAAGCCTTCAACACCGATGTCGGCGTCGACAACGACTCGATTTCGTTCAAGGGCGGCTATGTCTGGTACGACGTGCTCGCCATCACGCCGTCGCGCGACCGCAATCTGGACGAGGTCCGCGACCAGGTCGAGGCGCGCTGGCGCCAGGACCAGATCGCCACCAAGCTCAAGGCCAAGGCGACCGAGATGGTGCAGAAGCTCGAAGCAGGCGGCAAGCTTGCCGATGAAGCCGCAGCGATCGGCGCCAAGGTCGAGACAGCAACCGGCTTCAAGCGCGACGATACGCCCGCCAGCGTGCCCGCAGCCGTCGTGGCGGCTGCCTTCCGCACCGCCAAGGACGGCGTCGGACAGACGCCGGTGACCGGCGGCACCGAGGTGATCGTCTTCCGCGTCACCGACATCGTCGAACCCGCGGTCGACGCCGCCTCCGACGCGGTCAAGAAGCTGAAGGAAAGCCTCGACCGTGCCCAGACCGAGGAGCAGGTCGCTTCCTACGTCAACAAGCTTGAAACCGACATCGGGACCACCATTAATCAGGCCGCCTTCGCGCAGGTGACCGGCGCGAACCAGCAGTAAGTTGAAAGCACGCGATGGACGACCTGAAATCGATCATTGGAAAAGTGGCGACCGGCGCCAGCCTGTCGCGTGAGGAAGCGGCTTCCGCCTTCGACGCCATGATGTCGGGCGAGGCCACGCCCTCGCAGATGGGTGGCCTGTTGATGGCGCTGCGGGTGCGCGGCGAAACCGTGGACGAGATCACCGGCGCCGTTACGGCGATGCGTTCCAAGATGCTGAGCGTGACGGCACCGCCTGAAGCCGTCGACATCGTCGGCACCGGCGGCGACGGCTCCGGCTCGGTCAATGTCTCGACCTGCGCCTCCTTCATCGTCTCGGGCGCCGGCGTGCCAGTGGCCAAGCACGGCAACCGCGCGCTGTCGTCGCGCTCGGGCGCCGCCGACGTGCTGGCCTCGCTCGGGGTGAAAATCGACCTCAGGCCCGATCAGGTCGGCCACTGCATGCGCGAATGCGGCATCGGCTTCATGTTCGCTCCCGCCCATCACCCGGCCATGAAGAACGTCGGCCCGACCCGGGTCGAGCTTGCGACACGCACGATCTTCAATCTGCTCGGCCCCCTGTCCAACCCGGCCGGCGTGAAGCGGCAGATGGTCGGCGTGTTTTCGCGGCAATGGGTGCAGCCGCTGGCGCAGGTGCTGAAGAACCTCGGCTCCGAATCCGCCTGGGTGGTGCACGGCTCCGATGGTCTCGACGAGATCACCCTCACCGGCCCGACCTTCGTCTCCGCGCTCCACAATGGCGAAATCCGCAATTTCGAGGTGACGCCGGAGGACGCGGGCCTGCCGCGCTGCGAGGCCGGCGCGCTCAAAGGCGGTGATGCCGACGCCAATGCAATCGCCCTGCAGAGCGTGCTCGACGGCAAGCCGAGCGCCTACCGCGACGTCGCACTGATGAACGCCGCCGCCGCGCTGGTCGTGGCCGGCCGCGCCAAGGACCTCAAGGAGGGCGTCGCGATCGGCATGAAATCGATCGACAGTGGTGCCGCCAACGCGAAGCTGAAGCACCTGATCGCGATCTCGAACGGCTGAGCCTGACATGTCGGACATCCTGACCAAGATCGAAGCCTACAAGCGCGAAGAGATCGCCGCCGCCAAGCGCGCGCAGCCGCTGTCGGCGGTCGAGGTGAAGGCCAAGGCGCAAGCCGCACCGCGCGGCTTCGTGCGCGCGATCAAGGCCAAGCACGCCAATGGCGACTACGCGCTGATCGCGGAGGTGAAAAAGGCCTCGCCGTCGAAGGGGCTGATCCGCGCCGATTTCGATCCGCCCCAGCTCGCCAAGGCCTATGAGGCCGGCGGCGCGGCCTGCCTGTCGGTGCTGACCGACACGCCCTCGTTCCAGGGCCATCTCGACTTCATGGTGGCGGCGCGTGCAGCGACGGCACTGCCGGTGCTGCGCAAGGATTTCATGTTCGACACCTATCAGGTGACTGAGGCGCGCGCGCACGGCGCCGATTGCATCCTGATCATCATGGCCGCGCTCGATGATGCCACGGCAAAAGACATCGAGGACGCCGCGCTCGCCTACGGCATGGATGTGCTGATCGAGATCCACGACCGCGCCGAGCTCGACCGCGCGCTCAAGCTCCGCTCGCCCATGATCGGGGTCAACAACCGCAATCTTCGCACCTTCGAGACCACGCTCGCGACCAGCGAAACACTGGCGCCGCTGATCCCTGGGGATCGGCTGATGGTCGGCGAAAGCGGCATCTTCACGCCCGCCGATCTCGCCCGGCTCGAGCGCGTCGGCATGTCGACCTTCCTGGTCGGCGAGAGCCTGATGCGGCAGGCCGACGTCACCGCCGCGACGCGCACGCTGCTCGCGCGCGAGACGACGGCGCGCGCGACGGGCACGCGCTGATATGGCGCGTAATCCGGCCAAGAAGGCCGTCCCGGCCCTCACCCATATCGGCGCCTCCGGCGAGGCGCGCATGGTCGACGTGTCGGACAAGCCGGCGACCGAGCGGCTTGCGGTCGCGGAAGGCCGGGTCGTCATGACCAAGGCGACGCTCGATCTGATCGTGTCCGGCAATGCCAAGAAGGGCGACGTGCTCGGCACCGCCCGCATCGCCGGCATCATGGCCGCCAAACGAACCTCGGAGCTGATTCCGCTCTGCCATCCGCTGGCACTGTCGAAGGTGACGCTCGACATCGAGCCCGACGCAAAACTGCCGGGCTGCCTCGTCCGCGCCAGCGTCAAGGTAACGGGTCCGACCGGCGTCGAGATGGAGGCCCTCACGGCCGTCTCGGTCGCCTGCCTCACCATCTACGACATGATCAAGGCGGTGGAGCGCGGCGTGCGCATCGAGGGCATCCATCTGGTCGAGAAGCTCGGCGGCAAGTCCGGCCACTACCGCGCCTGACTGCGCAATCCGCTCTATTTCGCCTCGCGCTGCCGCTCGCGATAAGCGCGCGTCTTCATCCGGTTGCCGCATAGCGTCGACATGCACCACCGCCGCGTCGATGGCTTCGACCGGTCGAAAAACACCCGGCGGCATTCCTCCGACGCGCACATCTTCAGCCGGTCCAGCGTTCCCACGAGGGTTGCGTCATGAAGCTCGATCGCGATGGCCGACAGGCCGGCGAGCGCATCCTCGCGCGCTGCTGACAGCGTCGCGCCACGGCCTGCGTGCGCCTCCACCCGCAACGGAAACGGCGCCAGCGCGTCATTGAGCGTGCCGAGAACGCTCTTGTTCCGGAGCCGCTCGCTCGGCTCACACTGCAGATAGGCACGCAAGGCCTCGCGCATCCTCAGCGCAGTCTCGAACATTGCGGGCGTGACATGGCCGCCCTTGGCGCCAAGGCCGCGTTCCCGCATCCAGTCCGCCAGGTCCTTCGGGCCGCCAAGCGCATCGCTCTCCGGGTGCTCCACGCCGAAATGCGTGAAGTGGCGAACATCGAGCGTGTTGGCGAAATCGTAGAGGTTCGCCAACGCGTCCGGAACCTGGAATTTGCGCGACTCTTTCGACATCGGAACTCCAAAGATTTTGAACACCAGTAAAACAGATTTACCGGTTGACAGCAATCAACACCTGTATCTTATCTATACTGGTGTCGAACGATCCTTCGGGGTCGAGCGCCTCCAATCATCGGAATGGAGAATCGAGCCGTGGCCGACGCCCTGCACTATCTCGAACTCACCGCGCTCGCGGCACGCCTCAAGGCGCGCGAAATCTCGGCGCTGGAGGTGACGCGCGCGCAACTTGACCGGATCGATTCCATCAACTGCGATCTCGACAGCTACGTTCACGTGATGGCGGAAACGGCCATGGCCGAGGCGGAAACCGCGGACGCCGACATCGCGCAGGGCCGGTATCGGGGGCCCCTGCATGGCGTGCCGATTGCGCTCAAGGACCTGTTCTGGACCGAGGGCGTTCCGACGGCGGCAGGCACCACGCTTCATCGCGACTTTCGTCCCAGTGAAGACGCAACCGTCGTGCGCCGGCTCAAGAGCGCGGGCGCCGTGATCCTCGGCAAGGCGCAACTCACCGAGGGTGCCTATGCCGATCACCATCCGCTGGTGAAACCGCCGAAGAATCCGTGGAATGCAAGCTACTGGCCGGGCATCTCGTCCAGCGGCTCGGCGGTCGCAACGGCTGCCGGACTTTGCTTCGGCTCGCTCGGCTCCGACACCGGCGGTTCGATCCGCTGGCCCTGCGCCGCCAACGGCCTGACCGGAGTGAAACCGAGCTGGGGCCGCGTCAGCCGCCACGGCACCTTCGAGCTTGCCGCGACGCTCGACCATGTCGGACCGATCGGCCGTAGCGCCGCCGACGCCGGCGCGCTGCTCGGCGTCATCGCCGGACACGATCCGAACGACCCGACGTCGCTGGTCGATCCGGTCCCCGACTATCTGGCCGCCGCCGCACAGGACGTGCGGGGCTTGCGGATCGGCGTCGATCCCGCCTGGAACAGCGACGACGTGGACGTTGCGACCCAGCGCATGCTGGCGGATACCATCGATGCTTTCAGCGCGCTTGGCGCCGACACCGTCAATGTCCGATTTCCCGACGTCACGCAGGCGATCGCCGACTGGACGCCGAACTGTGCGGTGGAAGCTGCGGTCGCTCACGAGGCGACCTATCCCGCCCGCAAGGATGAGTATGGTCCGATCCTCGCCTCCGTGCTCGAGACCGGCCGCGCTCTCTCTGCTCTCGACTATCAGAAGATCCTGCTGCGACGGCTGGCGCTACGCGGCCGGGTGACTGCGCTGTTCGAGACCATCGACCTGCTGCTGATCCCGGTGCACCCGTTCCCGCCAGTGACGCTTGCCATGATCCAGACGCTCGGCGAACAGCCGGATCTGATCGCGAAGCTGCAGCGCTACACATGCCCGTTCGACATGACCGGTCATCCCACCATCACGCTGCCAGGTGGTGCGTCCGCGGACGGACTGCCGATCGCGTTCCAACTCGTCGCCGCCCATCTGGGCGAGGCCACGCTCGTGCGCGCCGGCGCGGCCTTCCAGCGGGTCACGTCCTGGCATCGCCGCCATCCTTCCCTCACCTCGCGGAGGCAGCATTGACCACTCGATCCACGCTCGCTCAGCGAAACATTTTCCATGGCTGGTTCGTCGTCGCGGCGGCATTTGCCGTCATGTTCGTCGGCTTCGGCTCCGCCTACACGTTCAGCGCATTCCTCGAGCCGCTCCAGCGCGATTTCGGCGCCTCGCGCGGTTCGATCTCGCTGGTGTTCTCGATCGCGGGCTTTCTGTACTTCGCGCTCGGCCTCGTCAGCGGTCCACTCGCCGACCGGTTTGGCTCGCGTCCGCTGGCCGTCGCCGGCATGATCCTGGTCGCGGTCGGACTTGCCGCCGCGAGCGCTGCCCGGTCCGTCGTCGAGGTCTATCTCGCCTACGGGCTCGGCGTCGGTCTCGGCGTCGGCTGCGCCTATGTCCCAGCCATCGGCGCGGTGCAACGCTGGTTCGTCAGACGCCGCGGCTTTGCCTCCGGGCTCGCGGTGAGCGGCATCGGGCTCGGTACGCTGGCGATGCCGCCGCTCGCCTCATTGCTGATCGCCTCGGTGGGCTGGCGCGGCGCTTATCTGGTGCTGGGCGCGATTGCGCTGGTGCTGGGCGGCGGGATGTCCTTGCTCATCGAGAACGATCCGAAGCACCGCGGGCTCGGACCCGACGGTGATCCGCCTCGCGATGCCGCGGGCGCCAACAACGCCGGCGGCGCATCCGTGCGCGAGGCCATCCGGTCGACGCGGTTTGTCGCTCTCTACCTATCGTGCCTGGTCTGCTCGTTCGGAGCCTTCGTCCCGTTCGTCCACCTCGCGCCCTATGCCCGCGACCACGGGGTCGCGGCATCCTCCGCTGTGCTGCTGCTCGGCGTGATCGGGGCCGGCAGCACCGCAGGCCGCTTCTTTCTCGGCGCACTCGCCGACCGGATGGGCCGCGACCGCGCGCTGATCATGGTCCTGACCGGAATGGCGCTCGCGATGACGATCTGGGCCATTGCCGCTGATGTCCGGACCCTCGCCGCTTTTGCCTTCATCTACGGCGTGTTCTACGGCGGCTGGGTCGCGGTGCTGCCCTCTGTGGTCATGGACTATTTTGGCGGACGCAATGTCGGCGGAATCATCGGCATTCTCTATACCAGCGTGGCGTTCGGCACGCTGATTGGCCCGAGCGCGGCCGGCTTCGCCTACGACGTCAACCACAGCTACACGATGCCGATCCTGATCAGTGCCGCCGCGAACATCGTCGCGGCGCTGATCGTGGTGGCGATACTGGCGCGCAGCGGCACCCGCGCGATCAGCGCAGCGACGCGCTGATCGCGGTGAATTTGCTGTTGAGCTTGGCGCCCATGCCGTTCACGACGGTGATGATGGCCAGCGCGATGCCGGCCGCGATCAGGCCGTACTCGATCGCGGTTGCCCCACGCTCGTCGGCAAGGAAGTTCTTCAGGGTGTTCTTCATCGTTGCGTCCTCTCTGTGTCGTCAGCGGGCATCTCGCAAATCACGTGCCAATGCCGAGGCGAGGATCCTCAACACGTTAGATGGTTAGGCCTTGGTTGATTGTGGGATAGCCGGCAGGAACTGACCGGCACCCTCGAACGCCTTCGGCAATTCCTGCCCGCTGTATCGCGGACCTCGGTTGCATTTGCGCGCGGCCGTTCACACAGCGTTAACCGCGCTTCCTAACTTCGCCTCCACACCGTTCCCGTAAACCAACGGGTGTCTTCGGGGCCAAGAATTGATCCTGACGTGTGCACGGCAATGATCCAGCATGATGACGAGATTCGGCAGTCGCCTCTTTGACCACGCCTTCGTGCGCAGCGGACCGATCCGCTGGCTGGTGGTGGGCGGCGCCCTGCTGATCGCCGCCATCGCCATTGGCTCGGTCCTGATGGCGCAGAATTTCCGCGAGCGGGCGCTGCGCAACTCCAGCCGCGAGCTGGAAAACACCGTGCTGCTGCTCGCCCATCATTTCGATCAGCAATTGCAGGATTTCGCGGTCATCCAGAAGGACTTCGTCGATCACGTGCGCGCGGCCGGAATCAGGACCGTGGAGGACTATCGCAAGCGCCTCGCCGGCGAGGACGTCCACCGGATGTTGCGCTCGAAGATCGAGGCGCTGCCCTACATCGGCGGCGTCAACATCATCGATGCCGAAGGCAATCTGATCAATTCGTCGACGGCATGGCCGGCTCCGAAAGTGAACGTTGCCGACCGCGCCTATTTTCGCACCTTCAAATACGATCCCTATTCGCCGGATGTCCTGATCGAGCCGTTGCACAGTCGCATCTCCGGCGCCTGGACCGTCCTGATCGTGCGCAGGATCGTCGGGCCGAACGGCGAGTTCCTGGGTGTCGTCGGGCGCGGCATCGAGCCCGCCAATTTCGAGAAGTTCTTCGCCTCCGTCGTGCTCGGCGAAGGCGCGACGATCTCGATGCTGCATCGGGACGGCACGCTGCTCGCCCGCTATCCCCATTCCAGCGAATTGATGGGGCGGAATTTCAAGAACGGGACGTCCGCGCAGCAGAGAGTCTTCGGCCTCGATCACTTCGCCGGACGATTCATGAGCCCCGTCGACGGCGAAGACAGGCTGATCTCCTCGCGCGCCCTGCCCCACTTCCCGATCCTGATGATGGCCACCACGACGCGCGCCTCCGCATTGACGGACTGGCGCGAGCAGATCGGCATCCTGATCTCGGTGGCCGCCTCTTCCGCACTCGCCATCGCAGGCGTGCTCATCGCGGTCGTGCGCAAGCTTCTGGAGCAGCACCGCCTCTCGCGGGAACGGCTGACGCTGGAAAAGCAGCGGCTCGATCGCGCCGTCAACAACATGACGCAGGGCCTCTTGCTGTTCGACGCCGAGCAGCGGCTGGTAGTCTGCAATCAGCGCTATCTCGAAATGTACGGATTGTCGGCCGAGATCGTGAAGCCCGGCTCGAGCTTCCACGACATCATCGCCCATCGCAAGGCGACCGGCTCGTTCACGGGCGACATCGACGACTATGTCGTGCGCGTGCTGAAGGGCGTCCATACGCGCAATTCCATGGTGGTCGACACCTCCGACGGCCGCTCGATCCACATCCTCAACGAGCCGCTCACGGACGGCGGCTGGGTGGCGACCCACGAGGATATCACCGAGCGCCGCCGGATCGAGGAGCGCATCACCCACCTCGCCCATTACGACGCGCTGACCGACCTGCCGAACCGCACCATGTTCCACGAGCATCTGCGCGAAGAGCTGGCCGCAGTCGGCAACGACGAACAGATCGCGGTGCATTACATCGACATCGACGAGTTCAAGGGCGTCAACGATGCGCTCGGCCATCTCGTCGGCGACGAGCTGTTGAAATCGATTGCCGCAAGCCTGCGCCGTTGTGCCGGCCCGGCGGATTTCGTGGCGCGGCTCGGCGGCGACGAGTTCGCCATCGTCCAGAGCGCGGTGACGTCGCTCGACCAGGTCAACGAGCTCGTCGCGCGGGTCTTCGCGGCCATCCGCGCGCCGTTCGACTGCATGGGCCATCATCTCACCACCGACGCGAGCATCGGCATTGCGCTTGCGCCGGAACACGGCACGGCGCTCGACCAGGTCCTCAAGAACGCGGACATGGCGATGTACGCCGCCAAGTCCGCCGGACGCCGCACCTATCGCTTCTTCGAGCCGGAGATGGACGCCAAGATCCGCGAGCGCCGGCAGCTCGAGAGCGACCTGCGCCACGCCATCGCCCAAGGGCGGCGCGATGGCGGCCTCGAGGTCTATTACCAGCCCTGCCTCAGCCTGAAGGATGATCGCATCACGGGCTGCGAGGCATTGGTGCGCTGGCGTCATCCCGCGCGCGGCATGGTCTCGCCGGCGGAGTTCATCCCGATCGCCGAAGATACCGGCCTGATCAACGAGATCGGCGAATGGGTGCTGGCGACCGCCTGCCGGGACGCTGCGAACTGGCCCGACGACATCCGCCTCGCCGTCAACGTCTCGCCGGTGCAGTTCAAGAGCGGCACGCTGGCGCTGAAGATCATGGCGGCGCTCGCTGCTTCCAACCTGCCGGCGAGCCGGCTCGAGCTCGAGATTACAGAGGCGGTGCTGATCCGCGACGACGACACGGCGCTGGCGATCCTGCACCAGCTCCGCGCCATCGGCGTGCGCATCGCGCTCGACGATTTCGGCACCGGCTACTCGTCGCTGAGCTATTTGCACCGCTTCCCGTTCGACAAGATCAAGATCGACCGCTGCTTCGTCGACGACATCGGCGGCCCCGACGGCTCGGCCAGCATCGTCCAGGCCGTCGTCAACCTGGCGGCCGCGCGCCGCATGACCACCACGGCCGAGGGCGTCGAGACCGAGGAGCAACAGCGTCTGCTCCGCGCGCTCGGCTGCTCCGAGATGCAGGGCTATCTGTTCAGCGCCGCGAAGCCCGCCGACAAGGTGCTGGAGCTGTTCGCGCTGCATCGCAGCCGGCTCGCCCAGCGCGGCGGCGCGAAAGCCCGTCGCCGCGAGGCGAGCTAGGTCGGACCTCGGTTGTCGGCACAGCGGCATTCCCAGAAGCTTTCCTCGAGACATACAACGCATGTCTGCTCGAGACGCTCTTTCAGGGCGTGTCGCGCGCGATGAAGGCGAACGGTCAGGTTGTTGACGGTCACGCCCAGATCGGCCGCGACGAGCTCCCGCGACTCACCACCGAGGTCCACCCTTCTGATCACTTCGGCATGCTCCGGCTTCAGCAGGGATAGATGGGTATGAAGGCACTCGCAGACCGCGGCATTCGCCGCGGCCTCCGGATCGGCTGCGAGACGCTCGTTGAGCTCATGCGGGAACGGCATCTCCCGCGTTCTGCTCTTTGATATCTGACGGTGAAAATCGGCGATGGTGGTCGCCAGGACCCTGCTCAACCAGCCTCGGACCGAATCCGCGTCGCGAATGTCGCCGGACCGCTCCAGCGCGCGCAGCATGAACGCCTGGAGCACCTCCTCCGCTTCCGCCTTCCCGCCAAAGCGTCGCTGCAGATAGCTGCGGAGGCGATCGTAACTGCCGACGAGGGCGGCACGAACGACGGCGTCCTGCGCATCCGGGGAGCCGACTGTCCGCACTGGCAGACTCTCGTTCGGCGATTTCATGACGCATCGTCCTTGCGTGACATTCGGTAGATTGCTTCGTTGGAGCGGGAACGCGTCAAATCGGTCACGGCGGCGATCCGCGGATGCGGCAGCCCCCGAACAAGAGTCGCGAAGATCACCGCTCGAACGTCGCTCACGCGGTCACCTCGCCTTCCGCAAGCCGATGATCGCGACGTCGGCGTTCTTCCGCTCAACACGCAGCGCACGCGATCAACGACCGAGACCGGTCCTGTCGCATCGCGGTGTGCGAAGTCTGGGTGCGCATCGCCGTCATCCGCCGGGGCATGGCGCCCCTCGCAGACGTGCCGATCCGCGCTCAAACCTGGAGCGACGCAGTTCGATCTTCGGGAGCTATCTCAGGCGATGGGGGGCCGGTAGTGACGGCGGAACGCACCCGCGTCGCCGATCACATCAGGCTGCGCTTCACAGCGCGCATGGGGCACGACGAACTCCGCAATCGCGGGAGCTTGAGGCGACACGGCGCTGAAGCACAGCACCGAGCCGCAGCAGGTGGCATGCCGGTCGCCAGGCCGGCCCTGATCGTCGTCGCAATCCCCGGCCATCGCAACGTCATGCGAATGCACAGTGGCACCTTCATCGTGCGCGTGCTCATGCGCAGGCTGATCGGCCGGATGCTCGCATTGAATCGATGCATCCAGAGCGGTCGAGATCGCAAGCGACGGTGTCATCGAGGCAAGCAGATATGCGATGGCGACAAGCCATCCCCACCACCTTCGCCTTGGCTTTCTCAAGCCAATCATCTGTGCACCTACTGCCTCGACCCGGAACATATAGCTCTGGTTGAAGGGACGGCCAACAGAAAACGACACGCGCGGCATCGTCAATGCAAGAGCGACGATGAGCGTCGTGCTCTGCGCAGGATTTCAAGGTTCGGCGCCTCTATCCGGCCGCGCGATTCATCGCGAAATGAGCCTCATATTTTTTTGCCGAATTCTGTAATGTGCAGCACCCATCTCCGTCGCACGCTCGAACCGGTCAATGATGCTTCATCCAGCCGACGCCCTTGATGTCATTGAACGAGTCGGTCCTGTGGCACAGAAAGCATTGATTGACCGATGCGTGCTCCTGCCCCGTGATCATCCGGTCCATCATGACGAAGTGGCCCATATAGTGGCTCGGCGGCGCCTGATGGCATTGGGCGCAGTCCCTCGACGTTGGCGAGGGGTGCAGGAAGCCTGCGATTTTCCAGGACGCGAGCCCATGGCATTCCGCGCAGTCCCGTCCAAACAATTCGCGGTGCGGCTCCCGGTTGCTGTGGCAGCCGGCGCAATCGAGCTCCGCCCTTTCCCGCCGGTCGGACTTTGGCAGGCCCAGAAATGTCTTCAGGTCCGCCGTCAGTTGGTCGGAAGCGGCCCGGTCGAACCATGCCCCGCCGGGGGGAGGCCTTGCGATTTGCAAAAGTGAGGCGTGATCCATCCTGATCGGCCGCCGCTCGCCGATGTGCTCAAGATGGCAGCCGGAACATTGACCGCCCGCCGCGGCGTGAAACGCCGTCGATTGCTTGGCGAGATCCCCGGCGGAAGGCGCATGACAGGAGATACAGGCCACCGGATCGACGCCTCTGACCGGCGTGTGGCAGCTCTCGCATTTGTCGGACAGAAATGCATGCTTCTCGGAAAGCGGCCCTGGCGTCACAAGCCTCGTCCACCCCGGAACGACCTCGGAGCTGCCCCGATAGAGAGCGATCAACACAACCGCCGCGCTCGCGACGACCAGTGTCGCGACCACGGCGTAGAGCACGCCCCTGATCGTCACGCGAGCCACCGCAGCCCGTAGTAGACCTCGGCCGCCACATGCACCACGAGCAACGCATACATGACGATCGCCGCCATGACATGCAGCCCGATCCACTGCAGGAAGATTCTCTTGATTGCTTCGCTCGATCCGATCGCCGATTCGAGGTCGGAAATGCCATCGACGAGCTGCAGCACGGGCACATTCTGCAACGCCGATCCAGGCACGGCGGCCCCGTCGCGCACCACCCGATCGGACGACGACATCGCCGACGCCATGTGCTCATAGGCCGACCTCAAGGTCGCCAGATGCGATTGCTGCTGGCGCAGCTCCGTCGCGGTCTGCGGCAGGTAGTAGCGCCCGACAAATCCGGTGACGACTACGACCAGCATGCTGGCCACCAATGCGATCCCGAGCGGACTTTGAAATTTGTGGCCCGTGTGCAGAAGCGCGAAAAATGCTGCGACGATTCCTGCATAGGCGTGAAATGCCAGGAGCGTCGGCATCGACACGCATCGCGTGACCAGGGCCTTCAAACCCACGCTGTATTTCGTCATGGGATAGACGAGAAGAAGAATCATCAGCACGGCCGCACCGGCCCCGAGCACAAAGCCGGCGAGGCTTCCTGCGAACCTGATATCGGAGTGCAGCAGGAACGCCGGCACCAGCAACAACAGGGCCGCCAGAGCGACGTCGGCGATCAGGCGCCCTCTCCGATCCATCATGTCAGGCCTCAACGACCAGATCTCCGACCGATCTCGCCTGGCAGGCCAGGATCAGACCGTTCCCCTTGTCGTCCGCGGTCAGGGCGTCCTGGACTTCCATCGTGACGTTTCCTTGCAACAGATGTGTCTTGCAGACGCCGCAGACCCCGACCCGACAGGAATAATCGATCGAAACGCCTGCACCTTCGGCCACCTCCAGGACGCTCTTGTCCGGAGGCAGCGCCACAACCCTATCGGATGTCGCAAAGCGAATGGTCGCCGTTGCCGGACCTATTGTTGCAGCCCCTTGATTGCTCGCCTCAGTCGCCGGCATTTGCGCTTCGGCCGCGACTTTGCCGGGAGGTGGAACGGCGCCGCGGGCCGGCCCAAAGGCCTCCGTCTTGATCTGCTCGCGCGGCACGCCGAGCCCGATCAAGATTTTCCTGAGCGCGTCCATCATGCCGGGCGGACCGCACAAATGAACGCGTCGTCTGGTGAGATCAGGCACAGCCTGCGTCAGGAACTCGGCCGTGACTTGCCCCTCGCTTCCCATCCACGACGTGCCCGCGGCCCGCACCATCGTGGCCGCGACGTGCAGATTGTTCATCCTGCGCTGGAGATATTCCAGCTCGTCCCGGAAGATGAATTGCTCGGTCGTCTGCGCGCCATAGACGAGGTAGATCTGGCCGGGCCACGCGATGTCCGAGAGATACCGGATCGCCGCCATCAGTGGCGTGATGCCGACCCCGCCGCCGATCAGGACGACGCTGTCGGCTTCCACGCCGGTGAACGTGAAGGCGCCGGAGGGGCCTGCAACCTCGATGAGGTCTCCCGCCTTCAGCTGGCCATGCATGTAGTCCGACAGAAGCCCGCCGTCTTCGCGCTTGATCGTGGTCTCGACATAGGCGGTCTGGGCCGCGGACGACGCGATCGTGTAGGAGCGCCTGACGGTCTTTCCGTCGATCTCGATGGCGTAGGTCAGGAACTGTCCCGGCAGGAACGCAAAAGGAATCGCGCCGCCGTCCGGTGCCTGCAGACGGAAGGTCTTCACGTTCGGCGTCTCCTGATAGATCGCGCAGATCTTCAGTCTGCCCTTCCAGGAGCGGCCCGGTTCGACTCGTGCAGTGTCGCGATTTGTCTGTTGCGCAGGTGTCACCACGGCCTTCTCGTCCGGCGAGCTGACGGCCGTCGCGGATGGGCCGGCCGCGGCAACAGCCGGAACGGCCGCAGCGCGCGTCAGCCGATCGACCAGCGCGTTCGCCCGGCGCATGCGCGCGACATAGACGGCAATCAGCGTGAGCGAGAACAGCACCAGCAGCGCCATGGTCGTGACGTGAAACCAGGAGATTCCGTGCGTGCCGTCATCCGCAGCCATGGCACCGCGTTGGGGCAGCAGGTTCATCTGCGACTTGAACCACGCCTGCGCGATCTGCTCCGGCGGCTTGCCCTCGTGCAACGAACGCAGCGCGACCACGCCGCTCTGAACCGCGTTCAGGGACTCGCGAAGCCGCCGCGACGCCTGATCCGCCGCGACGCTATCGCCCCCGGCGATAGCGTGCCGCAGATCCATTTCGGCTGTCGCCAGCCGATCGGCCTCCGCGCTGATCCGCTCGCGCGCCTGAACCTCCAGCCTGCTCCGCTGCTCGGCGGACAGCGCCGGCATGTCCATCAATGCCGGATAGAACTCCTTGCGCGGCCGGCCCATCATGCCGTCCATTCCACCCATCATCCCCGGCGTGGCGCCGCCGGGCGGCACATCGGCCGCACCGCCTGCGGAGCCGGACGCCGCGGGATGATGTGCGGCGTGGTCGTCCTCTGCCTGCGCCAGCTCCCAACGCTGAGCGACCTCCCCCGTCGGATGCGCGCGGCCGAGGCCGAAGTCCGATTCGGGCGCGGCGTTCGCCACAAGCTGGCTCGTCAGGACGATGAGCGCAGACAGGCCGACTCGACAACGAAGGGGCAGACCGAACATATCTCGCGCTCACCTCGACGATCAGAACGACGCAATCAAGGGCAGCAGGATCGTGTCTGCCGTCTGTTTCTGGCTCTCGTTCAATGACGCGTAGAGCCGCGTGAAGGCCTGGCGGGCCGACTTGATGGCCTCCAGACGCTCGGACAAATGCCGCTCGTAATGCTCCAGACGATCGGCGCTTCCCGACCTGTCATCCATCGCGAGCATCTTGCGCGCTTCCAGCAGGTGCTGCCGGCTCGAACGCAAGGCGTCGGCGACACCGTTCCAGTCGGCGGCCTGCTTGTCGCTGATCTGCAGCTCGGCCTTCAGGAAGGCGATCCGCCCCTCGATCCGCTCTGTCACATCCACGGGGCCGCTCATCGCACCGCAGCTGCCGGACGAACCCATCTGGCCGCGCATCATCTTCTCCATCATTTGCATCATCTGCATCATGCCGGAATTGTCCTGGCCTTGCGGCGGCATCTTCATCTTGTTGTCGTCGTTCATCCGACCGCCGCTCATGTTCTGCGGCTGCCCCGCTGGCTGACCCATGTTCATCTTGTCGCTGGAATCCGACGGGGCCGGCATCTTCGACATCTTGTCGTCATCCATCATCGCGGACTGCGTATGGCCAGCGGCGATCGCGGACGGCAGCCCAACCGGCCCCAGGGCAAGGACGGCAAAGGCGGCTGCGCTCAAGGCGAATTTTCTCGAAAGGTCCATGGTCTTTCTCCAGGGGTTTGATTCGGATGGTTCTCTGCTCATCGAGATCTGCGATGAGGACAGCGTGGGGCGGGTCAGGCCATATAGACGCGAAGCGCCGGCAACTCTTACGCACGGAGGTGTCAAAGGCCGCTGCGACCAACTCGGAAGTCGTCATTCGCCAGCCTCCCCGCGCTGCTCGGACGATCGGCTTCTGTCCACGCCTTTCGACCAGGTCCGGTAGTAGGCGACGCCCGTCATGATCCCGAGACCCGCGGCGCCAACGAGGATCTGAGCCAGAATTCCCTCCGATCCGAAATCGAGCAGGAAATGCGCGACGAACGACAGAAAGAGGCCGACACAGAACACGGACAGCGACTGCTGACCGCATCTGATCAAGGGTTGGAGCACCGGTGACCTCAGACCGGGCCAGTCGATCGGAATGAGCGAGACGACGATGAACACCAGGCTCGCCAGATGGATGACGCGATAAGGCCCCAGATTGGTCTTGTCGTTTGGAATGAAGACGGCGGCGAGCCCCTCGGGAATGTAGTCCCGCAGTCCCGGAACTCGTTCCGCCAGCGTCATCGCGAGCGCAAGGATCAGGAAGCCGCTACTGAGGACGAGCAGCGTGCGGGACGACAGCAGCCAGCGGCTTGCCGCCGCCCCTCCCAACGCCAGCCAGGCTCCGAATACGAAAAGCAGTTGCCAGGCGAACGGATTGAAATACCAGACTCCTGCCGGATAGGACGGCAGATTCAATTCGTAATGTCGGGCGGCCAGATAAAGACCGAGCGAGCCGATCATCACTGCATTGCGCCATCGCAGCATGAACCAGAGCACGACGGGAAACGCGGCCATCAGCACGATGTAGAGTGGCAGAACGTCGAGATTGAGCGGCTTGAACTTGAGTATCAGGCCCTGCGAGAGCGTCTCGACGGGAAAGTTCATGAGCGGCGCGACGTTGAACTGATCCATCAGATGAAGATCGTCAAAGCTGTGCGCGATGTAGTGCACGGCCGTGAGATAGACCAGGAACAACAGCAGGTGAGCGACATAGAGCTGCCACACCCGCCGCAGCAGCCGGGTTGCGCCGATGACGAAGCCACGCTCCATCATCATCGAGCCGAATACGAACGTCGCGGTGTAGCCGGAGATCAGCACGAACAGATCGGCGCCATCGCTGAAGCCGTAGTTTCGCGTCGTGAACCAGGCGAGCGCAGAATCTGGAATGTGCCCGAGAAAGATCAACCAGTTCGCCAGACCGCGAAACAGATCCAGTCGCACATCGCGCCGTTGCTTGACCAGCACCGACCTGATCGTGATCGTTTCCCACAACCGGAGAAACGCAACTTGCAAGGGCCGACCGGGGGCGTGAATGGTCTCGTCAGTCAACGGTGCGTTCTCCATCTCTGCGGTCAATTTTTGTCGGATCGCAACCGTGTCGCCGCTCATTCGCGCGGCACGCTAGGTTGCGTCATCGACGCAGGTTTGACGGACATCAAACCCGATCGGCGCACCAGCCAAATCTTTTTGTGATTCAAGCGCGTAATGAATCGAGGCGCCCGTCGTCCTCCACCGGAAGAGTCATCGGCCACGATATCTCTCGGCATGCTCGCGGGCTTTGCGCGCGACCTGCGATTTCTCGCAGCGGCGAGAATTTTTCTCTGTAAGAAGATCGACGTTTCTCGTCGCCTGCGGCAACACGGCGATCCGCGCAACGACGCTCGCGAGTGCGCGCGTCGACATTTGATCTTGCTCAACCTACACAATCAAGCTCCGGGTTTGGTTGCTGCTCGATCGAGCCACCGGGACTTGATTGACACCAACTCGACGAGATCAACAGGAGAAACCAGAATGAGTCACCGCAAGCTGATCGTCGCCGCCGCGATCATGTCGTTCGTTGCGTTGCCCGCCATGGCACAGACGAGCACGGCCGATGAGAAGAACGGCCATCACTACTCGGGCGGACCGAAGACCGAGGTCCCTCACCATATGGGCAAGAAAGAGAGCGACGGCGGGACGACCAGCGGATCTGGCGGCAGCCACCATTACGGCGGCGGACCGAAGACCGAAGTCCCGCATCACACGGGTCCGAAGAAGCAGCAATGACGATCGCGCAGTGATTCCGCCGCTCGCGAACGCCCAAAACGAATTCGCCCGGGAGCGGACATCCACTCCCGGGCGATATCGATCTCTGAAAGTCGAAGACCTTAGTTCGGCACCGCGGCCTTCGACGCGGGCTTGGCGGCCACCGCGTTGGCGGTGACGCCGTGCAGGAAGTCGTACGCGGCATGCAGGGCCTTGTCGTCCTCCTCCTTCGGCGGAACATAGGACTGCGATCCGGTCTGCTCGCCGCCCTCGCCGGCTGAGAGATGCCCGCGCATCTGGGACTCCGCCATGGTGTCCATGCGGCCCTTCAGCTCCGGCGGCACGTCCTGCAGGATCTCGATGTCGGGGGCGATGCCCTGGGCCTGGATCGAGCGGCCGGACGGCGTGTAGTAGCGCGCCGTGGTCAGCGCCAGCGCGCCATTGCCGGCACCGAGCGGAATGACCGTCTGCACCGAACCCTTGCCGAACGAGCGCGTGCCGATGATGGTCGCACGCTTGTGATCGTGCAGTGCGCCGGCCACGATCTCGGAAGCCGAGGCCGAGCCGCCATTGACCAGGACCACCAGCGGCTTGCCCTTGGTGAGGTCGCCGCCATGCGCGGTGAAGCGCTGGGTCTCTTCCGGACTGCGGCCGCGGGTCGAAACGACCTCGCCGCGCTGGAGGAAGGCGCTCGACACCGACACGGCCTGGTCGAGCAGACCGCCCGGATTGTTGCGCAGGTCCATCACATAGCCGGTGAGCTTCTCCTGCGGCACCTGCTTGGCGATCGCGGCGATCGCCTTCTTCAGGCCGTCGGTGGTCTGCTCGTTGAACGAGGTGACGCGGATATAACCGATGTCGCCGTTCTCGACGTGGAAGCGCACCGGGCGCACATGGATGATCTCGCGCGTGATCGCGACATCGAGCGGCGCGTCAGCGCCCTTGCGCACGATGGTGAGCTTGGTCTTGGTATCGACCGGGCCCTTCATCTTGTTGACGGCCTGCTCGAGCGTCATGCCCTGCACGGCCTCGCCGTCGATCTTGCTGATGAGGTCGCCGGACATCAGGCCGGCCTTCGAGGCGGGCGTATCGTCGATCGGGGAAACGACCTTGACGAGGCCGTCTTCCATGGTGACCTCGATGCCGAGGCCGCCGAACTCGCCGGAAGTGGTCTCCTGCATCTCGGTCCAGGCCTTCGCGTTCATGTAGCGCGAATGCGGATCGAGCGAGGTCACCATGCCCGTGATCGCGCCTTCGATCATCTTGGCGTTGTCGGGCTTCTCGACATAGCTCGCCTTGACGCGCTCGAACACCGTGCCGAACAGGTTGAGCTGGGAATAGGCATCGTCCGCGCTCGCTGCCGCCCGTGCCGCCCATACACCACCGTGCGGGCTGGCGACCAGAAGGGTGAGACACGCTCCGGTGAGCGCGCCCAGAGGGAACAGCAGGGTTTTCCGCATGGATGGGCTTGCCTTTTTGCTTGGCGGTTCGCTTGAGCTTGCTTGGGCTCGTCTCTCGAGACTTGGGAAGCACACTTGGGAGGCGCCATGCAATTGGCGATCCAGTCCACTTCTCACAATACCATTCTGGTTTCTTCAAGGCCGGGATGCACCGCCGACCGGTACACCGCAAAAATCGCTTCGTTCGGGCCTAAACTTTTGGCAACGTTGCAGGACTGGCCCGCCCCCAAAGGGACCTAAAGGGGGAATCGGTGCGCCCGTCCACGCCGCGCAGCCATGCCATTTTAGGATGGTTTTGGAACGCTGGACGGGTTAGGCGATGACACAAGGCTTCAAATTCTCGGGAGGATAACAATGAACGAAGCACCCCGGATCCGGCCGGAACGGAACGTCGAGCTCGGCGCCAGCAACGAGCCGTTCCAGAACCTGCACGAATTCATTCGGAAAGCGCGGGCCAACCTCAACCAGAACGCCTGGGACTACATCGTCGGAGCCGCCGAGACCGAAACCACGATGCGCCGCAACCGCATGGCGCTGGACGAGATCGCCTTCCGCCCGCGGGTGCTGCGCGACGTCCGAAAGGTCGACGGCTCGGTTCAGCAGTTCGGCCGCAAAATGCGCCTGCCGGTGGTGCTCGCCCCCGTCGGCGCGCTCGAGATCTTCGACCCGGATGGCGCGGCGAGCGTCGCGCGGGCTGCCGGCACCTTCGGCGCGGCGCACATGCTGAGCTCGGTGTCCGAGCCAGGCCTGGAGCAGACCGCCGAAGCCGCGCCGGATGCGCTGCGGCTCTATCAGCTCTATGTCCGCGGCGACGATGCTTTTGTCGCGGATGTCGTCAGCCGGGCCGAGAAGAACGCCTATGCCGGCTTCTGCCTGACCGTCGACACCGCCCATTACAGCCGTCGTGAGCGTGACATCGCCAAGCGCTACGTTCGCGAGAGCCGCCTGCGTGCCACCGGCGGCGATTTCCAGAAGGGCCTGGAGTGGCGGACCGTGAAGATGATCAAGGACAAGTTCAGGATTCCGCTGATCCTGAAGGGCATCGCCACCGCCGAGGACGCCCAGATCGCGGTCGATCACGGCGTCGAATGGATCTACGTCTCCAACCATGGCGGCCGCCAGCTCGACCATGGCCGCGGCGCCATGCATGTGCTGCCCGAGATCGTCGATGCCGTGAAGGGCCGCGCCAAGATCATGGTCGATGGCGGCATCTGTCGCGGCACCGACATCGTCAAGGCGATCGCGGCGGGCGCGGACATGGTCGGGATCGGCCGGCTGCAATGCTGGGCGCTGGCGGCGGCTGGCGAGGCCGGCGTCGCGCGGATGCTGGAGCTGCTGGAGGACGAGGTGCTGCGCTGCCTCGGCCTTTTGGGCGCCACGTCATTTGCCGAGGTCGACAAATCCTGCCTGCATCCGGCGACCGCCACCAACGCGCCGAGCGTGTTCAGCGCATTCCCGCTGTTCGACCACGATCCGTATCGATACTGAGTGAAAAGGACGCAATGACATCGCTCTCTCCCGGCAGCGCGGATGCGCTGCTGTTCGATCTCGGGCGCGTGGTGCTCGACATCGACTTCTCCAAGGCGATCGCCTGCTGGGCGGGACATGCCGGCTGCCAGCCCGAGGCCATCGTCGCGCGCTATGTGCGTGACGAGGCTTACCGGCTGCACGAGGTCGGCAAGATCAGCGACGAGGACTATTTCGCTTCGCTGCGTGCTTCGCTCGGCATCGGCATTTCGGACGCCCAGTTCCTGGAAGGCTGGAACGCGATCTTCGCCGGCGAGATGCCTGATATCGCCGAGCTGCTGCCGCGCGCGGCGAAACAGATGCCGCTCTATGCCTTCTCCAACACCAACCGGCCGCATGTTGACTATTTCTCGAAGGAATATGGCGAACTGCTCGGCCATTTCCGCGCGCTGTATCTGTCGTCCAGCATCGGCCTGCGCAAACCCGACGCGGAAGCCTTCGACCATGTCGTCGCCGCGATCGGCGTGCCCGCAGCACGTATCGTGTTCTTCGACGACCTCGCCGAGAACATCGAAGGCGCGCGGTCGCGCGGGCTGACGGCGGTGCATGTGACGTCGCCGCGCGACGTCGAGAACGCCTTGAAGGCATTGGGCATCTGACGATCTCCGCTCATCGGGAGGCGCCAACGTCGGGCAGCCTTCCCGGACCCAATTTTGCCCAAAATGAGGAACCAGAGCGCTTTGTGCATTTTTGTACGGAGTTCCGGGAACGGAATGGCCCCTTCCGGACTCTTGAGTCCGTTGGGACTTCTACACCGGACTTATGGACGTGCTGGGCAAAACCTATCTCACCAAGCAAGCCTCTCTCCTGCTTGAATTCGCAAGAACCACCTCGGATTCTGACCTTTCCGCCAAGCTGATCAGCAAGGCCGCCGACCTGAAATCCCAGGCCGATCCGCTGCCCGACAAGGATCAAGGGCCGAAGGCTCCCGACGTCGCGATGGACGACGGGCCGGACCGGCCGAGCGGGAGTTGAGCGATGCCGGCCGTGGCACTCGTCATTCTCGTCCTCGCCATCGCCACCCTCCTGCCGATCGGCCTCGTTCTCTGGATCATGCCACGCCAGGCCTGAGCCTGCCTTCGATCCAGGGCCGGAAAGCGGCAAGATAAATTGTGGCCGCATTTTTGCCTCTGCTCCCGCGCTCGGCTAGAAGACTGTCGGAACATTTCGTCCGAACGTGCCGAGCAGGAGTTTCGCCGTGGCCTTGATGCCGGTTTCCGACGCCCTTGCTGCGGTGCTGGCGGGTGCAGAGCCGCTGCCTGCAGAGATGGTTTCACTCGACGAAGCCTACCATCGCGTGCTCGCGCAGGACGTCGCTGCGCGGCGCACCCAACCGCCCCAGGCGATGTCGGCGATGGACGGCTACGCCGTGCGCGCGGCCGATGCGGCAACGATCGATTCCAGGCTGACGATGATCGGTGAGGTCGCAGCGGGCCGTCCGTTCACGGAAAGGGTCGGCGCCGGCGAAGCCGTGCGGATCTTCACCGGCGGCGTCGTTCCCGACGGCGCCGACGCAGTCGTGATCCAGGAGGACACGATCGCCGAGGGCAAGCACATAACGATCAAGGAAGCCGCGATCGTGGGTCGGCACATCCGCCCCGCCGGCGTTGATTTCCGCGAGGGTGACGTCCTCCTGCGCAAGGGAACCCGTCTGACAGAGCGCGATCTCGCCCTCGCCGCTGGAATGAATCACCCGCAACTCGCCGTCTGCCGTCGTCCGAAGGTCGCGATCCTCGCCACCGGCGATGAACTGGTGATGCCGGGCTCGACGCCCGGGCACGGCCAGATCGTCTATTCCAACGGCTATGCCCTGCACGCGCTCGCCCGCAGCGAGGGCGCCGAGACCATCGACCTCGGTGTTGCCGCGGATACGCTGGAGGCCACCACCGCCGGCATCCGCCGCGCGCGCGAAAGCGGCGCCGACGTCCTGGTCACGACCGGGGGCGCATCGGTCGGCGACCACGATCTGGTCCAGCAGGCGCTGAAGGACGAAGGCATCGCGTTGGCGTTCTGGAAGATCGCGATGCGGCCCGGCAAGCCGATGATGCACGGACGCTTAGGGACGATGGGCGTCATTGGCCTGCCCGGCAATCCCGCGTCGTCCTACGTGTGCGCCTTCCTGTTCATGGTGCCGCTGATTCGCGCGCTGTCGGGCCGTTCGGTGATTCATCACCATCGCGAGCGCGCCGTGCTGGGCCGCGATCTCGGCGCCAATGACCAGCGCGAGGATTATCTGCGCGCGCGCCTGGAGCCGCGCGACGACGGCACGCTCGTCGCCCTTCCCGTCAGCCATCAAGACTCCTCTCTGCTTGCGAATCTTGCTGCAGCACAGGTACTTCTCGTGCGCGCACCGTTTGCGCCAAAGGCCGAGGCCGGCAGCCCCTGCGAAGTGCTGCGGCTCCCCGTCTGAACTGCGCGGCCACACGCATTCCGCGAGTTTCGCTCTGTTCACGGTAAATTAAGCAGTTGCGGAACATGTATCGAACATATAGTGTCCGTTCATGATTTGTTTCGAGGATGTAGCGGCTTATCGCTGAACTCATCGTCTCGGAATCGAACGACATCAACCGGGGGACTTTGGTCGAGATGTTAACGCGCAAACAATACGAGCTTCTGCGGTTCATCAGCGAACGCTTGAAGGAAAGCGGCGTGCCGCCGTCCTTCGACGAGATGAAGGATGCGCTCGACCTGCGCTCGAAGTCAGGCATCCACCGCCTGATCACCGCACTCGAGGAGCGCGGCTTCATCCGCCGGCTGCCCAACCGCGCCCGGGCCATCGAAGTGATCAAGCTGCCGGAGCTCCAAGCTGCCGCCGGCAACCGACGCGGCTTCACGCCAAGTGTCATCGAGGGCAATCTCGGCAAGCTACGCGCGAGCTCCAGCCCGTCCGCGGACGAGGGCGAGCGGCCCGTTGCGGTGCCCGTGATGGGCCGCATCGCGGCCGGCACCCCCATCGAGGCGTTGCAGACCCGCAGCCACACCATCAGCGTGCCGCCGGACATGCTCGGCTCCGGCGAGCATTACGCGCTCGAAGTGCGCGGCGATTCCATGGTCGAGGCCGGCATCCTCGACGGCGACATGGCGCTGATCCAGCGCAACGAGAGCGCCGATACCGGCGACATCGTGGTGGCGCTGATCGACGACGAGGAAGCCACGCTCAAGCGCTTCCGCCGCCGCGGCGCCTCGATCGCGCTGGAGCCCGCCAATGCCGCTTACGAGGTGCGCATCCTACCGCCGAACCGCGTGAAGATTCAGGGCAAGCTGATCGGGCTTTACCGCAAGTACTGATACCGGAGTCTTCAGCGCCTCGCGCGCGCCTTCGGTCGGCATCGCCGATCAGAGATTGGAGCGGATGATGGTCCGCTCCGGCTGGATAGTCTTTCTGGTTCTGCACAGATTGTCCGGCCCCTCCCCCTTTTCGCGACATCCTCGGCAGGCCGCGGGAAGCAACATCGCTTCGCGGCCTTTCGAGTTCGAGGGGGACAGCCCAAATGCGCCGGATCGTTTGAGCGCAGCCGCAGCAACGCTGGTCGCATCATCATGTCGGCTAGGACACGGCCGTGATCCAGAAAATCCGCAACGACCGCAATGCAGCGCGCACGCAACCGAGCTGACGATACTCGGGCTGGCTGGTTTCGCCGGTCGTTGACGCGCGCCTGCCAAATGCACGGAAGCCGACTTTGTTCCTATCGAATTCGGAAAAGATGGAAAAGATAATGTGATCGGGGCTCGCGGATCCCAGCCGCAGATTTGCCTACAACCAAGCAGACCGTCACGTGCTTCCACTCTGGTAGGGGCCTGCGCCTCCAAAGGGGTGCGGGTCGCTATCTCTGCATAGAGGAGCACCCGATGTGTGACTACAGCCTGCATGCCGTCGCGACGCGCCCCGCAGAAGTCGGCGAGACGATCGTCACGACAACATTCCGCGGCACCTCGACGCGCGGCTTCGCCTCCGAAGCCGATCTCTCCGTCGCGGTCTGCCTGCTGCCGGGAACGGAGCTCGCCTTCGCCGATAACGTCCGTTACGACAACCGCTGGATCTGGACGCGCACCGTCAACTCCCGCGTCGGCAAGTTCGGCAAGATCGATCCGCACATTCCCGATCGCCATCATGATGCGATCGAATTCCCGGACGGCAAATCCGTGCTGGTGACGCAGCTCGTCGAGGGCCAGCGCGCAACCGTGCTGCAACTGCCGGTGACCCAGCCGATCGGCGAGCGCGAGCACAAGCCGCAGATCATCGCCGACAGTCGCCCGACGGTCACGCGACTGCCGATCGGCTGACGCCCTCCGGCCCGGCGGGTCCGGGGCCAGGATTGAAATGCCGTCGCCGGCCGATGCCGGCGAGCCCGGTGGGTTTGTGTTTCACGAAATTCGATCGGCGAGCGCCGCCGCACCTCGTCGCCGCACGAAGTTTGGGCCGTCCTGCCTGAATTTTGAACCTCCGCTCCGCAGCCAAATGACCGATGCTGTCGTGGTTTGAGGCGGCGGACACGCTCGATGAAAACCTTTATTCGCGTTGTTGAACTCTGGGTGCCTGACCGGACGCGCATGCGGCTGGAATTCGGCGGCGGCCTTTACGATGAAGGGCTGTCCGCGTTCAAGGCCGTCAGCGAAGAGCTGCACTTCGGATATGACGAGGGGCTTCCAGGCAAGACCTGGGCCTGCGGCCATCCCGTCATCCTCACGAAATTCGCCAACTCGTATTTCAAGCGGACCGATCAGGCCGTCGCCGCCGGCCTCACCTGCGGCGTGGCGGTGCCGGTGTTTGCAGGCGAATTTCTGCAAGCCGTGATGGTGCTGTTCTGCGGCGACGACGAGGCGCATGTCGGCGCGATCGAACTCTGGCACAACGATCCTGATCTCTCCCACGAGATGGGCCTCGTCGACGGCTATTACGGCGCGGCGGACATGTTCGAATTCAACTCGCGCCACACTAAATTTCCTCGCGGCTTCGGACTTCCCGGACGCACCTGGAAGGCGGGCCTGCCGCTGATCATCAAGGACCTGCACGACGCCAAGAGCTTCCTGCGCTGGGAGGACGCAGCCAAGGTCGGGATCAATCTGGGTGTCGGCGTGCCCTACCGAACCGGCACCGACCAAACCTGGGTCCTGACTTTCCTCTCCGCGCAGGCAACGCCGATTGCGCGACGCTTCGAGATCTGGGTCCCGAACGAGGCCCGTTCGGCGCTGGTCTTTCGCGCCGGCGATTGCAGCGCGCAGACCGACCTTGCCGCCCGCTATGCCGCCAATTCCATTGCCAGAGGCGAAGGCAGCATCGGCGGCGCCTGGGCCGCCGGCATGCCCGCGCTCAACGACGATCTCACTCATGACGGCTCGATCGCGGGCTCTGAGGCCTGCGCAGCCGGGCTGAGCCGAATGGTGGCCCTGCCGGTCATCGGCAAGGCAAAGCTCGAAGCCGTGCTGGCCTGGTATCTGTAATCGATGGCGTCAATCGTCGGCCTGCAAGTCGGTCTCCGATGGCGTTGCGTCGCGGCTGCGGGGAGCCGCCTTCTGCGCAAGGCTGCCGTCGAAGTCACCTTCGCCCGCACCGGCCGGTAACCACGGGCGGTTCGTGCCTCTTGCCCTCACCGCCTGAACCGAAAAGCCGTCGCCACGCTGGGTCAATGCCAGCGCGCCCTGGCGAGCGAGCCGCTGCCGATCCACCACCATCGCCGCACAATCGTGCGGCGCGGGCCTCGACGTCACCACCAGTGCAGCCCGGTTGCAATCGTCCGCCAACGCGTCGATGCGCGAGGCCAGCGCGACCAGCCGTCCGTCTGCGAGCGGCGTTACGCAGCCCGACTCGTCGCACGATATGCCGCTCGCCAGCGCGCTACTGCCGGCATCGCGCGGATCGGCGTCGGCAGCCAACCACTCCCTCAGCACGAAATTGTCCTTGCCTGCCCTGATCAGATGCAAACGCCCGTCCCCGCCCCGCACCGCGACGCTCGCGCCGTCCCCGGCAATCAGGATATCGGGCTGCCGCACCGACAGCCCCCAGCCGATGGAAACCAGCAGCACGACGGCACCGCCCCAGCGCAACGGCGTGCGCAACAGGCCCATCACGATGACCCCCAGGCTCGCTGCGATCAGCGGCGCGATGCCGAACGCCGGGATGCGGCCGACCGCGCCCGGCAATGCCGCCACCCAGCGCGAGACCGTGACCATCCAGTCGATGCCGATCCCCATCAGCCACCAGAACACGCCGTCGAGCCCGAACGGCGCTGCGAGCAATCCCAGCAGCCCCGCCGGCATCACCAGCGCCGAGACCACCGGCATCGCACCGAGATTGGCGAGCACGCCGTAGGGCGTGACGCGGTGGAAGTGGAAGGCGGCGTAGGGCGTGGTCGCAAGCCCGGCGATCAGCGAGGCCAGGAACAGCATCGCGATCTCGCGGCCGCCCCACATCGCGACGCGCGCGGTCGCCGAATGATCGGGTGAGGCAAACAGGTTCGGCATGCCGATCTGTACCAGCGCGACGAGACCCAGCGTCGCGGCAAAGGACATCTGGAAACTCGGATGCACAAGCGCTTCCGGCGCGACCGCGAGCACGATCAGCGCCGCCACCGCGAGCGTACGGAAGGTGATGGCGCGGCGATCGACCATCACGGCGATCAGCACCACCGCCGTCATGAAGAACGAACGTTGCGTCGCGACCTCCGCGCCAGACAAGAGCAGATAGAACGCAGCCGCCACCAGCGCTGCGGCCGCCGACCATTTCTTGATGGCAAAGCCGGCCGCCAGTCCCGGGATCAAGGCCAGCAGTGCGCGCACCGCGAAGAAGACGACGCCGGCGACGACCGCCATGTGATAGCCGGAGATCGGTCAAGAAGAGATTTTATGTAGGTAATGCATCGACTTAAAGCGCCGTTGCTTCCCAGAATTCCAGACCGGGAAGCAGATGGGAAGCGGCTTTCGAGGCAACGGGCTTCGGCGCGGTAGCAGTTGGCCATGAACTCGAGCCCTGCTCGCTCCTCAGGCATGGTCGCGTCGGCAGCGAGCTCCAGGCAAAGCCGCTCGAACGCTCCCAGTTCGTCAATGATCTGTTGGTCCCGCCCCATGGGCGCCGATCTGACTCCGGCGCCAATTGAATTGCAACTGCCGTATGGTGGGGGATCATCGGACGCAGGGGGCACCATGACGATTCCGCAATCCATTTTGGCCGGCGCAGCAATCATCGGCGCTTCGATTGTCGCGGCTCAGTTTGTAGTCCCGTTCCAGATGGCAAGCGGCCCGGCGTTTCTTTGGCGCGTAAATCGTGTCACTGGCGAAGTCCGGAAGTGTCGGAGGGGGATGGACGCGGACCAGCCCCACATTTGTGACTGACTGCAATAGAGCCGCCAACGTGAACCGGCGGCGGGGTCATATCGTCGGTACGCCGTTCCGGCATCCTTTCGTCGGACTCGACACCGCCCCTGGAACGTGGTTGCGTCGGGCGTTTGATAAAACCTTTGGGGGATTAGAATGAAGAAGCTATATTTTGCTGCAGCAATTATGATCGTAGCAACCTCCGCCCAGGCGCAATACCTGAGCGGGACCGGCTCTAACCCGAGCACGCACAGATCTTCGGGCTACACTACAAACACCGGCACTTACGTGCAGCCTTATGTTGCGACCAATCCGAACAGCACTCAGCGGGACAACTTCACCACAACTGGCAACGTGAACCCATACACCGGCGCCGCCGGGCATCGGACGCCTCGATACTGAGGCCATGATGAGCGATCACGAGACAAAGCATGCTGGAGTGGCTCCTCCGCCGAGCCGCCCCAGTCCAAGCAATCAGCCCCCGGTCCGGCCAGCCCCGCCTCCGCCGCCACCACCACCTAAAAAGTGATCTGGGTGGCGCTGTGGCCGACTCTTCCTTCGAAGCGAAATTCGATGCACTTCGCAACGCGATCTATCACACCGCCCGCAAGAATTTCTATGACGGGTTGAATCGTCTGCTGAACTTCGTGGTCATTGTTCTCGGCGCCGCGGTTGCGGGAAAAGCTTCAAAGCTTTTTGAGATTAACGAGACGTGGCTGGAGTTTGCAGTGCTGATCGTGGCAACGGCGCAGCTAACATTCGACTTCGGCTACAAGGCTCGTACGCACGAATTCCTCCAGCGCAAATACCATGAGTTGCTGGCTGATTTGGAGTTGGATTCTGCGCTCGACGGCCAAAAGTGGAAATCGAAGCTGCAAACGATTGCCGCGGACGAACCCATGCCGATGCGAGCGCTGGACGCTCTCGCCTATAATGCGGCCGTAGACGCGACCTATTTTGAAGCGGCGGATCGCGCGAACAACCGCGTGTGGGTGCCTTTGTCCCATAGGCTGCTCAAGAACTTTATTGCAAGAAACGGGTATAACTACTGTCCCGAGAGTGACCACAAATATTGGTGGCAACGGGCCTCAATATGGATCAGCGAGAGGTGGCATGGCAAGGAAAGCTAAGAAGGCCAAGAAGGCCAAGAAGGCCGTCGGCAAGACAGCCAAAAAAACCAACAAGGTGCTCCGACATCACGGCGTTCGACCTCCGCCCAAAAAATAGGGTTGCGAGGCCCGCCAGCGCGAACCGGCGGGCTTTGGACGACGTCACGCTACTCGCGAGGTCAGCCTCTTAGCAGTACGTGCCAGCGTCTCGACGAGAACCGTGAGGTTCTCCTCGTCGAATGTCGGTGTGATCCCCTCATCAGATTGCCCGTCTTCTCTCGACTCGCCGACGTAGGTGAGCAGAGCAAGCATCCCCGACAAAGTTGTCGGAGAGGTGGAAACCAACTCTTGGGCAGTATCAAACTCCTGCTCGCCGGGCGCGTTGACCATGGCGTCTATGTCCCCGGCCATCTCCTCGACAAACTTGGCTCGCGCCGTCCGACGCTCCGCAAAGGCCATCTGATAGTGGTCGTGCAATTCTTGGTGCTCGGCTCTCGGCACAAAGTTTTCGATGTCGGACGAGCAGATGGCATCCACGTATGGATGCCAGCCAGGAGGATTGCTGGGCTCTCTCATGTCCAGTACCGAGAGCGCATGCAAGCCGACCATCTCGTCTGCCAAACGCAATACCCGCTCTTGTTCGGCGTTAGCCGCCTTGAGTGCTTCCATAGCCCTCCTGTGCCTCTCGATGGCCGCGAAGACAGGATCTTCCAGGCCGTGCAACAACGGTGCCGTGGTGGGGGCGGCGGTGACAATTGGAAGCGTGACGATTGAATTCATGACGAAACTCCTGCGGGTTTTTGAGATCGGCTCTTTGTCGGCCGGCGTGCTCTGATCACATACGGAGGAGATCGGTGGGGAATTTCCGCTCGTTAAGGTTTTCATAAGAAATGCTCACTGGTTGCGGCCTCTCACAGCCGTGCTCCGTGACAGACGGAGCAGCCGGGGGGTGAGAGCCTGCCAGTGAGACAGGTGCACCGCTTTTAAGGGCCGAAGCCCTCTGGACAGAACGGCACGCCCCGGCCATAAAGGTCCGGTCGGTACCGCGCCGCCAAGCGCGTCCGTTGAGCCCTTAGAGGGCTCGTTCAACCGCCGCCCGTCGCTTGCAGGCGACAGGGCAATTCCTTGCAGGGAATGCGGTCGATATCACTGGTCCGGGCTCTCACACCCACGGACATCATCAGCTGATTTGCGTTAAAAATCTACCCCTTCATGGGGTGGCACGCTCCTTGCCAATTGGACCTCCCAGAGCCAAGGAGGCGTGCACCAATGGGACAGCGTGTCCGTATCCCAAGACGCCCAAAGCCCAGTTTGACGCAGATCGCCCGCGAGCTGGTGAAATTGCTGGACGCGATCGAGGAGCTCGACGATCTGAGAGAAAGGGTCCGGGTCGCAGAAGCTGGCCGGTTGCTACATTAGGGCGCCCGTCGCTTCCGGAATGGCGCCTTGGCCATTTCGGCGAAAGGCTACTTTCGCGCTCCCCTAGGTTGAGCTAGGGTTCCTTCGGAATCGGACCGGGCAAGGGGGCGGTATTGAGTTCAAAGTTCAATGGGCATGGGTACCTAGAGGCCGGGCTGCACGTTTTCGACAAAGAAGAGTTCGAAGCTCTATTCGTAACCAGCTTTCCGCATTCTCCGACGAGGAAGTGGATATTCGACGGCTACAAGCAGCATTGCAAAGAGATCGTCGATTTAGTTGGCGCTTGCGAACAGTTTCTCGATGGGAGCTTTGTCACGAGTAAGAACGATCCTGGCGACGTCGATTTAGTAATGTTCATTGATGCGACCGTAGTTGACGCGCTTCCGCACGAGAAGCAGCAGGCTCTTATGCAACTGGTGGCGGGGCCTGATACTAAGGCCAAGTATCTGTGTGACGCATATTTTTGTCCTGTCTATCCGGATGGTCATCCCATGAGTGAGCCTGCCCGCGCTAAGCGGAAATATTGGATGGGTGAATTCGGGTACGATCGAAGCGATGTCCCGAAGGGAATCGTTCACGTCAGGTTTGCCCCTCCCGCGAGCGCTCCTGTAACGCAATGATCGTATGGGAGAACATCGCCCCTGCCGAGGCTGAAGCTAGGATGCGCGGTCTCGTGCGTCGCCTTGCAGAGCTCGACGACGCCTTGGCTGCAGGGCAGTACATTGCTGCGCAAAATCCGGACAGTTTTGCAGCCAAGTTGAGCCTGAACAGCTTGACTCACTTACAGCGTCGCCTCGAAGCGGAGAGAGTTGAACTAGTTCAGCACCGCATCCGGGAGCGGATTGAAATCAGTCTGAGTGGTCATGCCTACAACGATCACACAGCCGGGGTCGGCGAACTCGGCGTCTTCTTGATCCGAATTCAGAAGCTTTACTCCGCGATTGCGCAAGCGATCACGACTGGACCGAGGCGACGCGGACCTATTTCGCAGTATATTCTTGACGCCACCGCGATGCGGTTCGCAGATGTCTTTCCTTCTTCTTTTGGAATGGAAATTTACATCCGCCCTCAGTTCGACGAGTTCGGTGAAAGCACAGCATCTTCTACACTGCAAACGCTCTTTACACTGCTCAACGCCGCCAAGCAGGAAAAAGAAATCTCAAGGCTATCTGGAGAACTTGGTCAAAGGGCCGTTGGGCATCTCCGTCACATTCTGGATGATCTGTCACGCCACAATGCTGGCTTCGGGCTGAAGTGGACAGATACTTCCGGCACACAATTCGCGTGGGACGCCGACAAAGAACAAATTCCCAATCTCCAAAAGAATGTTGCCAGATTTCGCACGAAGCAGAGCGTTGAAATCACAATCAAGGCGTTTTTGGTTGGGGCCAGTTTATTACGCGATCGCTTCGAGCTCTACGATATGAACCGCGAAGTGATCGAAGGCAAACTGGCGCGAGAAGTAAAGATGAAGTTGCGTGACTTCTTTGGTCGTCAGTGTATGGCGACTCTTGAGAAAGTCGAGATTGACGAAGCTATTTCTGGAGACACGCGCACGTTTTACACCCTGGTCGGGATCGCTCCTTTGGAAGCGGGCTAGCGCGGCCGATTCATCAATTCCTTCCCAGCCTTGCCGATCTCGATCATGTTGAAGTAGAGGCCGTCGATCAGCTGCCGCTTCTCCTCGGCCTTGATGGTCGGGTTTTTGTAGATGTCGCGGACGAGCTTCGAATGGTCGGACATCGTCTCCTTGATGGCATCGAGCCGCACGAACATCATGGGACCGCCCGCCGCCTGGATGCGCGACATGGCATCGACATCGCCCTCCTTCGCCTTGGCGAGCCATGTGTCGTAGAAGCGCTTCGTGACCTCGTGCTGGTCGTAGAAGTCCTGGATGGACTGTGTCGAGGCCGACGGGTAGCGGACGACGAACGCCTTCACGACCGGGATGTCAGCCAGCGTCGGGGTCGGCGTCACCGGATCGGGCAACACCCCCGCCTTCCGTAGGCCGGCGTCGGCTGCCTGAAGGGCATAGACACCGAGCCCACCGGTCCACGACCGGATGTAGTTCTCCACCAGGATCGGAGAGGACACGGCGCGCGCCATCGGGCCGAAAGGCGCCCCGGGGCCAACTGCGGTCGAGCGCATGCCCGGAAACGCGCTAACGACCTGACCGAGCTTCTTGGCGACCTCGGTCGTGTATGGCGTGTATTGGTATTCGGGGAGAAACTTCTCCATGTCGGCCGGGATCAGCGTTCGGTCGGACATGCTCGAGCGATTAGCCCATTGCTCCGCTATGGGCTGTGCGGCGGTCGGGATATAGTTCGGCATGATCACTTGCGCGATCGACTTGCCGAGCCCGTCGAAGGCCTCCTTGTTCTGGCCGACCGTCGCGTCGAGGATGCGCTCGACCCCGGAGCCAAACACCACGCCGAGCTCGAACGGCTTGGGGATCCGGAAGACGTGATCCTTCGTCATCACGATCCAGAACATATCCTTCTGCCAATGCGGCAGTTCCTGGTAGCGAGGGTCGTCGTGGTTCGCCCACCAGAGCAGGACCGACGGCAGGGTGATGCCGCCGGCGACCTTCGCCGTGGTGTTCACGGGCCGGTCGGCGAAGGCGCGGCCGATGCGATCCAGGCCCTGGATCTGCGCATTCCCGAACGCGGTGATCATGTTGTAGGCGCGCATGGAGGCGCCGATCCGGGCAAAGTCCAGCGTCACCTCGCGCGAGGCATAGGCCGCGGACTGGATGTCGGCCTTGCTCTCGCCGGTCATCTTCTTGAATTCGGCAAGGCGGGTGGCGTTCTCGGCGAGCTCGGAGACGAGGCGTAGGCCGCGGACCGGGCTCGTCACCACGTTCCAGCCGCGCTCCATCAGGCCGGTCTCGCCGTTCAGCGTCCGCAGGCTCTCCCGCAAATAGCGCCGGTCCAGCGCCACCATGGTCGCGTTAGCGCCGCCGCCCTTCATCCAGTTCTGGAAATCGGCGTCCTTGCGGATCACGCCGACCAGGCCCTTGGCCGTATCGATGGGCGAGAACAGGGCGCTGCCGCTGTTGATGAAGGCCGTCATGAAGTCGCGAACGACGTTGCGCACGATGAAGTCCGGCGACAGCGTCGCGCCTGCGCGGAGCAGCTTGGCGGGAGCGGCCAGCACGCGCACCAGCATGTCGGCACTGCTCTGGTCGAGATTGCGGAACGCCGCAACCAGTTCCGGGTCCTTGACCTTGACCTGCTCGCGCTTGCCATCCCGCCACGCCGACAGCGTGTCACCATCGTCCCGCGCTGCGGTCTGCACGAAGTCGGCCAGCTTCTCGGGGTCGGTGACCCCGCTCTCCTTGAGATAGTCGACCAGCTCGGCGTCCCGCGGCAGCTTGCCGGTCGTGACCTTCTCGCCCTGCTCCTTCAGCGCGTCGATCAGCTTGATGCCGACGGCGTTGCGCTCGGCCACCGAGATGAACGCGTAGGTGTTCTTGATGATGGATTCGAGCGGGTCGATGATGTCCCGCTCCGAGCCCTTCAGCTTCTTCACCGGGCTGCCGGGGCCAAAGCCCTTGCTGCCGGGCGCGCCGCTCTCGGGCTCGAACACGCGATAGAACGGCACGTAGTTTTGGCCGGCCTCCCGCATTGCGGTGAAGGCATCGCCCGAGATCACGCCGCTGTCGCGCAGGTAGGCGAGCAGGTTCTCCTGGTAGGACTGGAGCCCAGCGGCCGCCTCGCCATACTTGCCCTCCCCCTCGGCCGCCACGCGCTGCGCGGCCTCGATATCGACGCCGGACTTCCGGCCAGACGCCTCGATCTCGATGGCGCGCTTGGACGCGAGGTAGGCCCGGAAGCCGTCGAGGTCCTTGCTGACGGGCTCGATGATCTCGGCCAGCGGCTTGCCGTTGGTCTTGTAGGTCTGGAAGTCGAAGGTGCCGTGCTCAATGAAATGCTCGGCCTTGCCGAACTGGCCGCGGGTCAGCCGCGCCAGCTGGTAGGCGTCCTCGTCGATGGCCTTCAGCGGGTGCAGATCGTCCACGGCTAGGCGATAGTATTTCGCCCAGGTGTTGCGCTCGGCCGGCGCGGACTCGCCGATGCTGATCTTGTCGAGGACGGTCTTCTGCGCCGCCTCGAACGATCCTTCAGGGGGCGGCGCCGGCGGCTCGCCGGGGGGCTTGGGCGGCTCTGGCGGGCCCTTGGGAGGCCCACCGGGCGGCAGGTCGGCCTTGTCGCTAGACAACAGGCTCTGCGCCACCACAGGGTCGCTCATGGCGTCGTGGGCGACCTCCGACGGGTGCAGGCCCTTCTCCTCGTAGGCCGCCAGCAGCTTCTCCTGGACGGCCATGGGAGCCTTCTCGCCCCCCACGATCTCCGCAGCCGCGACGAAGTCCTCCGAGCGCGCGGCGGTGCCGATCGGCAGGTCGTAGATCTCGCCCATCGGTCCCTTGCTGATCCGCGACACCGGCTCGCCCATCGAGACGGCCATGCCCGAGGTCTTGCCCGTGGTCGGCAACTTGCTCAGCCGGCTACCGGCGACCAGCATGCCCAGGCCGATGGCCTGATCCAGCCCCTCCTCTGTGGACAAGTCGACTTTGCCGGACATCACGTCGCCCGGCAGCTTCAGCATGTTGATGGTGTCGTCGAGCATCTTGGAGGGATATTTCTTCACCGCCTCCCAGAGCCGCGTGCGCCCTTCCGGGGTGGACATCAGATCGATGCCCTGCGGGATGGTCTGCAGCAGGCCACCCTCGCGCTTGCGGGCCTCCTCGCCCGCGACGAGGCGATCCTCCATCGCCTGCGGAATGCGGTCTGGCACCTCGATGGCGCGTCGGCCGAATACTTCAGCATCGCTCAATTCTCGCTGCGGGCCGAAAACCTGCTCGTCGCTCAATTCCCGGTACGCGTTCCATGGGCCTTCTGCAGGCTGGTTCGCGACGGGCTGCCAGTCGTCCTTCGCGCCGACGTAGTCGCTCCACGGTCCAACGGAGTCATTGTTCTCGGCCATGGCCTAAAACTCCTGCGCCAGGCAGGTCAGGTTCGAGATCGAAGACGTCGTGGCGGCGTCGTTGGTTGCGACAGAGGCGTCGTACCAAACCTGTGTCCCTACGCTCAATCCACTGATGATGCCTTCAATGTTGAAAGGAGCATATGCGGTCCCGCTCGGGGTCGTATAAACAACGCCGCTGTTGAATGACGTTCCAGTCAAGGCCGCACCAGCGCTTGGCGCAGTCCCGGTCCCGTAGCGGCCAGCAACAGTCGTGTTTTTGGGGGTGTTGTTGTTGGTGACCGATCCGATGATCGTGAATCTTACGCGACCTGTCGTTGCCGGTGTGACCTTACAAGTTGCGCCAAGCCCCATGTGAACACCGGTCGTGCTGGCCGTGCCGCCAGGGTTTGTCGGGATGGCGCTTTGATGCGCGCTCGTAAGCTGGAGAGTGCCGAAGCCAACGCCTTGAATATCCGTCGAGCTCGTCCAGCGTGCGATCTGGTTGGCAGTCGGAGTACCTGAGACAACGACGTTGCCGGTGCCCGCGCCGGTGTTGCAGCCGAAGGCGTGCGTCGAGGTCGAGTAGGTCAGCGAATTCGTGCAGTTGTTGATCGCCGTCGCCGACGCGGTGGTCGAACCCCAATAGCCTAGGACGGTGTCGAGCGTGCCGGCGGCAAGACCGATGGTGCGCGAACTGGCGAGCGTGCCGCCGCCGGAAAGCGGTGATGCGGTGTTGATTGCGGTCGTCGTCAAGGCCGGCGGCGCGCCAGCATCCGCAAGCGTGCCTTGCGTTGCCCCGATGATGATCGCGTTGCCCGCGGTGGCGCCGGTGAACGTCAAATTCAGCGTGACGCCGTTGCAGCCAGCGATCGCCACTGCGTTTGGTGAGGACGGATTTTGATACCATGCACCCGGCGAGACGATCGAGTTAACCGATGTGATCTGCCCCCCGGTAGCGTGCAGCGAGATGGTCGCCTGCGTGCCCGCGCCGCCGGTGGTGATGGCGCTGAAGTCACCGTTCGAAGCGCAGCTTCCACCCGCCGCCACGGCAGCGGTGGCCACGCGCGCGAGGGGCGCGGATACCGAGCCCTTCAACGCAAGCTGTGCTGCAAGCTGGTCAAACGTGATCGCCTGCGATGGCCCCGAGCCGCTGCCGGAGCCGATGCGACCGATAACGCTGTTGTCGCGGACGGCATTGTATTGCTGAGCACAGACGGGAGAGATGCCGACGGCAAGCGCGACCGCGAGGCCAAAACGGAAGAGGAATTTCATCGCGAACGCTCCAATTCTTTGACGGCCTTGCGACCGTCTGGATTTTGATCGAGCGCGCGACCGATCTTGATCTGCACCTCGAAGAAACCGGGCGGCGTCCGCTTGCTGATCGGCCATAGATCTTGTGCGCGCACGATCGCTAGGGCCTCCGCTGGAGAAAGCTCCAGCGTGATATTTTCATCTTGCGCGGTGGCGGGCCCCGCGTAGAGCAAAATGGACAGAAGGAGGATCAAGCGCATGTACCGTTGCTCCTGTTCAGTGAAGAGCCCGGACGCGATTGCCGATCGGTAGGAAGCCCGCCGGGATCAGCGGTCGCGCGATATCCTGGATTGCGCGCATCCAGTCACTGCTGCGCTTCGCACGCGCGCGCTGCAGAGGCGTAATCGAGACGGTGACCTGCCGCTCTTCGTTGCTCTTGGGGTCGACGACGTCGATCTGATACTTGATCATCTTCAAAATCCTTTTGCTTCGCCCTTGATGCCGCCCGCGATCACCACGGATGCGGTCATCATCAGTCGGACTGCCTCAGCCTCGTTCGCGAGAAAACGCTTCGTAAATGCCGGATTATTCATCTGGCGGTTCCGCCAGTCCGTAACCATCCGGTATTCCTCCTTGCTGACGCCGGCGCCTTCCAGCGCCTCGCGGACCACGTCATCCGAGAGTCCCAGGCTCCGCATCCATGACGCGCCTTCGGCGAGCAGTTTTGACTGACCGTCGGGGATCGTGTCGGCGCCGAGGACCACGCCGTTCATGGCGTTCTCGATCTCGTCACCGCCCTTTCCGAGCACGCTATGCAAGTCGTTCCACTGCTTCGTCGCGGCCACGTCGCCGGATAGCAGCTTTGAGCCGAATTCGGTGTTCGCCGAGAGCGCATCGATCTGCGCGCGCGCATCCGCCGCTGTGACCGGCGCTTGGATTTGATCGGTCATGCTGCCTCCGAAGTGGGTGATTTGATCGCGTCGAAACGATCCCGCAGAAGCCCGACGAAGTACGCACCGGCCCGCCGAAAGACGACGGGCGCGGCTTCAATGCTGGGCCGGTCGTATGCCAGCGATGCGTGGGGTGCTCGTGCGCCAGGCAGAAAGGCGTTCGGCAAACCGTGCTTGAACATCTCTCCGGCCAGGAGTGCATCGATCGCCACCGGGTTCGCGATGCCGCCGACCATGATGTCCACCGATTTGAAGTCGATCGGGTGCGGAACGATGCCGGTCGGGAATTTGTGTTGCAGTTCCTCGGCCAGGGTGCCGAGCTCGACGCGCAGCTTCGCCGCCTTCTCGATTAGGCCGGATAGCTCCACGCCGACGCGGGTCCACTCCTCCGCGGTCGCCGCAAATTCCCGCAATTGCCGATCGCGCGCTGCAGCCTGCTCGGCGAGTTCGGCCTCGGAATCCTGCCGCAGCGCCAGCCGCAATGCCGCTTGCAGCTCAGCCACCGCCGTTCTGGCGGCGTCGATCCTGGATCGGTGGCCGGCCAGCTTGTCCGCCGCGCCCGGCTTGCGCTCGGCAGCATCGAGCGCGAACTCGGCGACCTCCTGCTCGAGCTCATTCAACGCGCCCAAGGCGCAATCCAGTTTCTCCTGGACGGCTGGCGCGCGCCGGGCCGATGCTTCGACTTGCGGCAACGGGTGCTCTGCGGCTTGCTCGCCGGACTTCCTGCGAAACATGCTGATGATCCTCACGCCGCTTCGCTGCGGTGCTGGTCGGACTGAGACGCCGCCGCGGCGTCCTCCAACCGGCAGCGGATCCAGTCGCTCATCGTGCGCCTCTCCCGCGCGGCCAGGTCCTTAATGCGCTGCTCCAGCTCAGGGCCGATCCGCGTGCCGATCATTCTCGTGTTTGCCATTGTTGGCCTCTGTCAGGTTCGTGCTGTCAGCATTCGGCGTGATTTCCGGATTGCTAGCAACGCACCGCATTGTTTGATCGGGTGGGACGGATGCGGCGACCTTCGTGTTCGTCGGCCGACGCTTGCGAGGCTTCCAGCGGCCGCGCACGCGGTCAGCCTGCTCCGGGTCCTCCATGATCACTGCGAATGCGATGCGCAGCCCCAGCGCGTCCAGAAGGGCCTGGAGCGACATTTGGCCGAAGCCCCTCACCGGCGGGTCGGCGAGCAACTTGCTCACGTAGCCGCCCTGCAGCCCTGTGATGGCGTCCAGCGTCTCGTGGCTGAGGTCGAGCTCGTCGCGGCGGGTGCGCACGACGTCGAGCAACTGCTCGCGAGATCCGATCAAGCGCGGCTTCATTGTCTAGCGATGTCCAACAAGGTTTTCTGAGAGGTCGCCGCCGATTTTTTGGACGGCCGCCGCGAAACAGACACCGCACGTCGATTATGGAGCGCGCGCGGGATTTTCCCCCCACCCGGCACCCCACCCCGTCTTTTCGCGGGAAATCCTTCAGCATCTGACAGGGGAATTGGCCGACTCTCTCGCGCGGGCGTCAGCTTCCAAGAGTGCTGAAGTTCATGAGAGAGCGCGCGCGAAAACCCCTTCCCGATCGACGCCACATGATTGGGACAGATCGAACGGCGATGGAGGTTGGGCAGCACGAACAGCGCTTTACCGACCGGTCGCGACAGACTGCGCGGCATCGGGAAGCGTATGGGAAGCGTTTGAGCCGACCGCCGCCTTGCTCGTAACGAGTTACGCTGTCCACCAGGCGAGCGCATAATGCACGGTCCGCCAGCTCCAATCTCGCGGTTACGGCATGCATGCCGACAACGAGGTCCTTTCCGCCCTTCCCTTCCTTGAGCGGCCGGAACGCCTAGCCGCGCCCCAGCGGCGTTGGGCGCTTCCAACGCTCGGGGGGTATGGGGGGTTGGAGAACAGGCGTTGGCAATACCGTTGCCACCCGTTGGAAGGGGTGTTGGCAGGATAGTTGGTAGGGGTGTTGGAAGTGTCGGCAGAGCGTTGGTAGGGGCGTTGGAAGCCGGGAAACTACGGGTCATGCTGTCACCCGTTCGATGTGCTGGCGCCGCTTGCTGGGTGAGCCGGTCTCGACGGTCTTGATGGCGTTGCGAGCGAACAGGCGTTCCATCGCGTTGCGGAAGGCCTCGGCGGTGATGCCAGTGGCCTCAGGGTCCAGCACGAACTCGGCAGGCGCGCTGCCTTTGGCGGTCTTCGCATGGACCGGGCGGCCCTGGGCAAGGCGCTTGTCGAGCAGCCGCAGGAATAGCTCCTCGATGTCGCGGTCGACCGACGCGCGATATGGCGAGGCCTCTCCGGCCATGGCGGTGGTGAAGGTCAGGCCGCCCCAGCGGAGCGTCACCTTCTCGCCTGACCGTCCATAGTTGCTCTTGGTGACCGCGAGCGTGCGCTGGTCCTGGTCGTCCTTGTCCGGGTCGGACAAGTGCAGCATTGAGCGCACCGAGTTCCGCCAGTCCACGCTGTTGGCTGTGCCACTGCCGTCGGCCATGCCTCGGACGCTGGGATGGTCGAGCATCACGATGGCGACGTCGTTCTCCCGAGCGATCTTGCGGAGCATGGCGAGGAAGGCGCGGACCTGCCGGCGCGCGATCGCCTCCCCGTCGAACACCGCGGCGATGCTGTCGATTACGACCAGGCGCGGCCGGCGATCGCGGATCCAGCCTTCCAGCCAGTCGAGCAGCGGAGCGCGGGACAGGCGCCCATCGCCGCCGGCGTGCACCAGCCATGTGCTCTCGAGGTCGGGGAAAAGCAGATGCAGATCGGTGAGGCCATGCGGGTCGATGCACCGGTGCTTGGCGATGCGCTCGACGCGGTCGCGGATGTTGTGCTCGGGCTCCTCGCAGGACAGGAACAGGGCCGGCCCGTTCTCAATCGTGCAGCCGAGCCAATCGCCGAGGCCTGCGGCGGTGTGCACCAGCAGCTGGGTTACGATCTCGGTTTTGCCGGACCCGCCATTGCCGGCCAGGATTGTCAGGTCACCGCATGGAATGCGACCGCTCGCGAGCCAGCGCTGTTGCTCCGCCTCGGTGCCCTTCCACACTGCCGGCGTGATCGCGGCATAGGTGGGTGATTTCTGTTCTGATGGCGAAACGAGCGACAACCGACCGGCTTCGGGCTCGCTGAATTGCTCATAGCTATCAGCCGGCGGAAAATCGCGGCGCGGGTCTTGATCTTGGGCCGGATCTTCGGCTCGGACCAGGCCAAAGTCGACCATGAGCGTCCGCGCCATAGCGGCCTGGGCGGGTGTGATTCCCATCAGGCTGCCTCAACAGATTTGAAAAGCGCCGGTGCGTCAGCCTGATGATTGTGGAGCCAATTTGCGATCCGGTCCGGATCGCCCGCGCTCAACACCACGTGGAAGGCGTCGATCGTTGACTGCGCCGTGCGATAAGGGGTCTTCTCGATCGTGGAGACCTGCTGCACCGGCGGCAGCTCGCCCGTCCAGCGCCAGCGGTCGCGCGGATCGGCAAGCTCCCACTGCATCAACAATTGCGATGCATAGTCGGACGGCAGGTCTTCGATCGGCGCAAAGGCCTCGCCCATCAAGCGCTGCACTTCGTCCTGGCCGAGATCATCGACATAGCCCGCGCATTCGGCGAGCAGTTGGAGGTTGTCGACCGCGACCTGCTTCGTGACCCACCCGTTGTCAACGAACCAGCGCTGGTCGGCGCAACACTCCGCAAATTCTTCCGCGGCGCTCATTCGGCATCGCTCCCATCGAGCAGGCCGAGCTCCCGCGCCTTGGCCAGCGCCTTGTTGATCGCTTTGGCGAGGTCGGGCAGCCGCGCGATCTTGATGGCGACGCCCTTGGGCGTTGGCTTGAGCTTGCCGTCGCGATCCATCGCGTGCTTGCGCACGTTGACGAGGTTGTGGCCCTGGTAGGTGGAGAGGTCGACGATGATCGCATCGAGACGGCGGTTGGCCCAAAACTGATCAACGACGACGGGCTCGGCCAGTTCTGGCTTGCGCGCGCCCATAGTCAGGCCGCCGTCTCGATACGACGCGAAGCCTGCCAGCGGCGGTTCTCTGCGACTGTCACCCCTACCCGGCGGGTCGACAAACGAATGAATGCCGGTCCCTTGCCGCTCGCGACAAGGCGCTGCCCGGTGCTGCGAGAAAACCCGTTAAGCAGGCACCACTCTTCGAATGACATAACGCGATCGTCGTCCACGATGAACCTCCCTGAGTGCTTCGATGTATCAGGGGTATTCGCGTTAAGCCGGCTCGAAAATTCGATTTCTTTTTTTGGAGAACTTCCTGGAAGTTCTAGGTTTCAGCACTTCCAGATTTGCTGATCTCCGCCTCAATCCATTCGTTCCACTCGCGATTGAAGCGTCTCATGGAGGTGGGCCCCTCCCATGTCTCTTCCCGGAGTGCTTCTTGCCTCTCGCGGAGGAGGTTACGCAGATGCTTATCGATGGTCGGCAATGTCGGCCTATAGCGCGGCGTCAACTGCCTCTCCTCCGAAAGGCCGGCATTCTCTTCGACGATTTGACGCGCCAACTCCGCGACGTTTGGCTTCTCCATTGTGTCGTAACGCTCGAGGAGCGCCCAATTCTTCAGCTCGTTCGCGCGCGCTTTCGATAGAGGCTTACTCAACTCTCTGAAGATTGCCTGAGCTCTGTCACGGCCGTGATGCGCCTCGATTTGCCTGAACAGCTTTAAAGCTTCCATCTGAGCGCCACCCAGCGTGGTGACGTCGTGGAGGGAAAACTTGATCAGATTTTCCGACATCTCAACGCTCCGCGGCCACGACAATCGCGAGCAGGTGCGCCTCCCACTTCCGTAGCGCCTCGGCGATCTCGGGCCCGTAGTCGTGATGATCGTAGACGCCGCCGATGCCTGACTTGTGGCCGGCGTGGTTGAGCACGAGCTCAGCAATGTGCGGCAGCACGCCAAGCTTGCCCATCCGAGTGCGCACCGTACGGCGAAGGTCGTGCAATCGCCAGGGCGCCAAGGCCCTGCCTTCAGCCGAAGTGATGCGGGCACCGAGCGCCAGCGTGTTGTAGGACCATGCGTTGAAGCCGCTCGCGCCGCCACCGAACAACGTGCCTCGGCTATTGCGCCGGCGGATCGACTTGACGATCTCGATTGCGGTTGCCGGTAGCGCGATTTCGTGACCCCGCTTCGCCTTCGTTCTTTCCTTCGGCAACGCCAGCTTGCCCGCGGTGAGGTCGATTTCCTCCCAGCGCAGTCCACCGATTTCATCACGCCGACAGGCGGTCAGAAGCAGAAGCCGGACGATCTTCCCGAAATCGTCATCGAGACAATTCCGCCAAATGATGCGGATCTCGTCATCTGTCAAAACCCGATCTCGAGGTTCCTTCCCGCGGATCGGGTTCTCCGTTCCGATTGCCGGGTTTGCCTTTGCCAAGCCTTGGCGCATGCACCAGGAAAAGAACGCCAAGAGCGCCCCGCGAGCACGGGCGGCTGACGTCGGTCCATGGTCTCGGACCAGGTCGCGCAGCAAGCTTGCGATCTCCTCAAAGCTGATCTTGCTGACCGGCTTCTTTTGGAGGGGTCCGCAGTGCCGCCGTAGATAGCGTTCCTCCGCAATGTAGGTGTTCGGTCTAACCCGGGGCTTCTGCCCCTCCAGGTACAGCTCCACGACCTTCGCAAAGGTTCGCGCATCGGCGGTCTGCTCGACTCGCCGCTTTTCTTCGTCGGCGTCGGGATCGATGCCGAGCTCGACCTGCGCGAACCTCTTTCGGGCAATGCCGCGCGCGTCCTCCAAGGTGACCTTCCGAACGTCGCCAAGGCTCTTGCGACGCTGCTCGATCCCCACGCGGTACTGCACCACGTAGGACGCCTTGCCGGCGCGGAGACGCACTCCGAAGCCCGGCAGGTCCGGATCCCAAGCGATGTGATCGGTCTTGCCAGCCGGCAGGCTGAGCCGCCTCACGTAGGTGTCGGTAAAGCGGATGCGATCGTCGGCAATCTTGAGCATGGGAAGCAGTCCATCCTTTTTGGGAAGCACGGGGGATGCAAACCGATGACCGATAGTGACCGCGTGTGAACGAAGCCGCCACGTGCTTCTTGGCCTAAGCCGTTGAAAACTGTGGATTTTGAAGCGTCGTGAACGCTTCTGACCGCTGAGGCTATCTGTTAGCCGGAGATCGAGAGCACATGGCCGAGCCCCGAGATGAACATCGCGTCATTGACGGGCGTGGAAATCGCATCGCGCCGCCCGGTGAGCAGCGCTGTCGCGATCGCGCGGTTGTCACCTTCGAGCGTGGCACGGATGCGGGCATCGATCGCATCGCGCAGGCCCTGCATGAAGGCGGCATAACGCAGCCGCAGGCCGCCGGCATCGGGCGGGACTGAAGCCGTGATCGCGCCCATCACGAAGCCGGAGGCGCCGATGCCCTGAAAGAACATGTCGCGCGAAAAATCGTAGCTGCCGGGGCGCACCGGCGAGAGCGGCGGCATCAGCCGCGCCTTGAGCTGCACGAAGCTGCCGACCTCGGGCGCAGTGCCCTTGCGCACCGACAGGCGGACGCGTTCCAGCTTGACCTCGCTGCGCTGCGCCTCCATGGCCGTGACGCGCAGCACGAAACGATCGGTTCGCTCGCGGATATCGCGGGCCTCGACGAAACCCGACAGCGACACTGAATAGAGCGGCTTGGCCAGCACGGGGTGGGCGATGCGCGCCGTCTTCCAGGTTGCCACGGCAAAGCCGGAAGCGACCGCCGCAATCATGATCGCAGGCGCAAACAGCCGGCTCCGCCGCAACAGCACCGCGCCAAACGTGAGCGCGATAGCCGTCGCGGCAACGACCCACAGCACCGGCTCATGATCGGCGGCAAAATAGAGTGCGATGCCACCGCCAAAGGCGACAGGCACCCACGGCAACAGTCGCCCGGCGCCGGCCTCCGCGCGGGCCCATTCACGCAGCGTCTCGACGATTGCCGACCAGGCGCCAAAGCCCGCCGGCACCAAGCCGCCCGCCTGCGCAGCACGACCGACCGGCCACGTCCCGGCTATACCCTGGGACCGTGCTGGCCGGCCCGGCTCCGCCATATCCCTGCACCCTACGCGACGCGATTGTCGCCAAGGCTACCGGAACGTGCGGCCGCGCGAACAGCGGTACAAATCGAGAACGAAGGGACTCCCCCTACTTTTCCTCTTCCATCGTCACGGCGACATCCGCCTTGGCCGACAGCCGCACCTTGTTACCCTCGACACCGGCGACGAGGCCCTTGTCGATGAAATGATGGTGGCCCTTGTGGCTGCCCTCGCCGCTGTCCTTCTTGGTCAGCTTGATGCGATTGCCTTCGACCTTGTCGACCGTGCCGACATGAACGCCGTCGGCGCCGATGACTTCCATATGCTCTGCAATGTTCTGCATGGTGGGATCCTTGGTTGGAGCCACCTCAACGCGCGGAGAGAGCTTCGGTTCGTATTCTGCTGCCATTCCGGGGCGCGCCACTTGGCGCGAGCTATGATGCGCAATTGCGCATCGGAGAATCCATAACCACAAGCTGGGGTTATGGATTCCGGGCCTGGCCCTTCGGGCCATCCCGGAATGACAAACTGATGAAGAGCGCCAATCAGATCAGCGGCGCCTTCGCCGAAGCGTGGTGATTGACGATCTTCCAGTCGCCGTCCTCGCGGACGATGACCCAGCTCATCTTGACGACGAGATCAGGGCGCTCGCCGGCGAGGTCGAACGAGATGGTCGCGGCCATGTTGATCAGATCGGGGCCGGCCTGCGCTGCGTTCACGTCGGAGAATACGGCGCTCGGCTTGCGCCAGCGCGGCAGGCCGTTGAAGTAATCGGCAACACCGTCCCTGCCCCGATAGAGTTTCGGGTTCGAACCGAAGAAGAACGCGTTTTTCGCATAGAGCGACGAGAGCGCGGCGGCGTCGAGCGTCGCGAAGCCGGCGCACCATTTCGCGATGATGGCGGAAACGATGGCGTCGGCTTCGTTGCTCATATGCGCATCACCCTTTTGCGACTTCCTTCGCGAAGGTGTCGCGCAGGCCGATGGTGCGGGAGAACACCGGCTTGCCCGGCGTCGAGTCCTTGTCGCGGACGAAATAGCCCTGCCGCTCGAACTGCATCGGCTCGGTCGAATTGCTCGCTGCGACCGATGCCTCGATCCGAGCGTCGCTGAGGATCTCCAGCGAGTTCGGATTGAGATCGGCCGCGAAGTTTTGGGCGTCCGGGCTCGGATTGGCGAACAGCTGGTTGTAGATGCGGATCTCCGCGGGCACCGACGCCGCCGCCGGCAGCCAATGCATCGTCGCCTTGACCTTGCGGCCGTCGGGCGCGTTGCCGCCCTTGGTCGCGGGATCATAGGTGCAGCGCAGCTCCACCACCTCGCCCTTTTCGTTCTTGATCACGCCGGTGCACTTGACGAAATAGGCGTAGCGCAGTCGCACCTCGTTGCCCGGCGACAGGCGGAAGAACTTCTTCGGCGGGTTCTCCATGAAGTCGTCCTGCTCGATATAGAGCTCGCGGCCGAACGTGATCTTGCGCGTGCCGGCGGACGGGTCATCCGGATGGTTGATCGCCTCGAGCTCCTCGGTCTGCCCTTCCGGATAGTTCTCGATCACCACCTTGAGCGGCCGCAGCACGCCCATGCGTCGCTGCGACGTGCGGTTCAGCTCCTCGCGGATGCAGAACTCGAGCATGCCGACGTCGACCACGCTGTTGGCCTTGGCGACGCCGATGCGCTTGACGAATTCACGCAGCGCGGCCGGCGGCACGCCGCGGCGGCGCATCCCCGCCATGGTCGGCATCCGCGGATCGTCCCAGCCCGCGACATGGCCGTCGCGGACGAGCTGGGTCAGCACGCGCTTGGACAGCAGCGTATAGGTCAGGTTGAGCCGCGCGAATTCATACTGGTGCGGCTGCGACGGCACCGGCAGTTTTTCGATGAACCAGTCGTAGAGCGGCCGGTGGTCCTCGAACTCCAGCGTGCAGATCGAATGCGTGATGCCCTCGATCGCGTCCGACTGGCCGTGGGCATAATCGTAGCTCGGATAGATGTGCCACTTGGTGCCGGTGCGCGGATGATGCGCATGCAGGATGCGGTACAGCACGGGATCGCGCAGATTGATGTTGCCGGCTGCCATATCGATCTTGGCCCGCAGCACCCGCGTGCCGTTCGGGAATTCACCGGCCTTCATGCGGCGGAACAGGCCGAGGTTTTCGTCCACACTGCGGTCGCGGAACGGCGAGTTCTTGCCGGGCTCGGTCAGCGTGCCGCGCGAGAGGCGGATCTCCTCCTGGGTCTGGTCGTCGACATAAGCGAGGCCGTCGCGGATCAGCTGCTCCGCCCATTCGTACAGGCGGTCAAAATAGTCCGAAGCAAAGAACAGGTTCTTGCCCCAGTCGAAGCCGAGCCAGCGCACGTCGGCCTGGATGGAATCGATATACTCCTGCTCTTCCTTGACCGGGTTGGTGTCGTCGAAACGCAGATGGCAGCGGCCCGGAAACTCCTGGGCGATGCCGAAATTCAGCGCGATCGACTTGGCATGGCCGATATGCAGATAGCCGTTCGGCTCCGGCGGGAACCGGGTCACGATCTCCCTGTATTTGCCCTGGTCGAGGTCGGCCTGGACGATGTCACGAATGAAATCGCGCCCAACCTCAGCTGCCACCGGTTCTGTCATTACGAAAATCCTGTCGGGAAATCAGCGGTTCTTCTGCCAAATTCGGGAGGCTGAGCCAAGAGCTTAAGCAGGCCTCAAGCGGGGCCTGGCAGGTCCGCCGGCGGGCTTTGTTTATGTCCCGTTCCTGCTATACACCACCGCCTCCAAAGCATAGGCCCTGCCAAGAATGACCAATTCCGTCGTCACGCGCTTCGCTCCCTCGCCGACCGGCTTCCTCCATATCGGGGGCGCCCGCACCGCGCTGTTCAACTGGCTGTATGCGAAGAAGCACGGCGGCAAGATGCTGCTCCGGATCGAGGACACCGACCGGGAGCGCTCCACGGAGGCGGCGATCGGCGCCATTCTCGACGGTCTGAAATGGCTGGAGCTCGGCTGGGACGGCGAGGTCACCTACCAGTTCAGCCGTGCCGCGCGCCACCGCGAGGTCGCCGAGCAACTGCTCGCCGACGGCAAGGCCTATCGCTGCTACGCGACCGCCGAGGAACTCGCCGCCATGCGCGAGAAGGCGCGCGCGGAAGGGCGCACCCGCCTCTATGACGGGATGTGGCGCGATCGCGATCCCGCGACAGCCCCGTCCAACGTCAAGCCGACGATCCGCCTGCGCGCGCCGCAGACCGGCGAGACCGTGATCGAGGACCAGGTCCAGGGCCGCGTGGTCTGGCAGAACGAGAACCTCGACGACCTCGTGCTCTTGCGCGGCGATGGCAACCCGACCTACATGCTCGCCGTGGTGGTCGACGACCACGACATGGGCGTCACCCATGTGATCCGCGGCGACGATCATCTGATCAACGCCGCGCGCCAGAAGCAGATCTACGATGCGATGGGATGGGCTCTGCCGAGCATGTCCCACATTCCGCTGATCCACGGCCCGGACGGCTCGAAGCTCTCCAAGCGTCACGGCGCGCTCGGCGTCGATGCCTACCGCGCCATGGGATATTTGCCGGCCGCGCTACGCAATTACCTCGTCCGGCTCGGCTGGAGCCATGGCGACCAGGAGATCTTCTCGACCGAGGAGATGATCGCGGCGTTTGACCTCGCCAGCGTCGGCCGCGCCGCTGCCCGCTTCGATTTCGCCAAGCTGGAAAACCTCAACGGCCACTACATCCGCCACGCCGACGATCAATCACTCGTGAAGATGTTCGAGGACGTGCTCGACCATCTCGTGCCCGCACGCGACGAGATTAAGGCCAAATTAAACGACACTACGCGCGCCCAGCTTCTCAAGGCCATGCCGGCCCTGAAGGAGCGCGCCAAGACGCTGATCGAGCTGATCGACAGCGCCTATTTCATCTTCGCCGACCGGCCGCTGGAGCTCGATCCCAAGGCACAAGCGCTGCTGACGCCAGAGAACCGCAAGCTGATCGGCCAGCTTCATTCCGCGTTGGAGAAAGTCGAGATATGGAGCGGCGCCACCACCGAAGCCGCGCTACGCGCTTTTGCCGAGGAAAATAGTCTCAAGCTCGGCGCGGTCGCCCAACCCTTGCGGGCCGCGCTGACGGGGCGGACGACGTCGCCTGGTATATTTGAGGTTTTGGACGTCCTGGGACGCCAGGAAAGCCTCGGCCGGCTTGAGGATCAGTCCAAGGACCAGACTAAGACGTAAGTCGAGCATGCGTGCGGTGATCTTGCAGCGCACACAGCAATAATATACCCATCTCCCCCGTACCTTCTGGAACATCCGGCCTGCCCCATCATCTCGCAAAGGGGGCCTCCGGCTCCGGCCCGCTTCACATTTCATCGGGGACCTACGATGGACGCAAAACCGAGCAATAAGACCGCTACGCTGACGGTCGGAAACAAGAACTACGATCTCCCGATCCACAGCGGCAGCGTCGGGCCTGATGTCGTCGATATCGGCAAGCTCTACGGCCAGTCCGGCCTGTTCACCTACGATCCCGGCTTCACCTCCACCGCGAGCTGCCAGTCGAAGATCACCTATATCGACGGCGACGCGGGCGTGCTGGAATACCGCGGCTACCCGATCGAGCAGCTCGCCGAGAACGGCGACTTCCTCGAGACCTGCTATCTCCTGCTGTTCGGGGATCTGCCGACCGCCGCGCAGAAGAAGGATTTCGACGACCGCGTGACCCATCACACGATGGTGCACGAGCAGATGGCCCGCTTCTTCCAGGGCTTCCGCCGCGACGCGCATCCGATGGCGATCATGGTGGCTGCGGTCGGCGCGCTCGCCGCGTTTTATCACGACTCCACCGACATCAACGATCCGAAGCAGCGCATGATCGCTTCCATGCGCATGATCGCCAAGATCCCGACGCTGGCGGCGATGGCCTACAAGTACACGGTCGGCCAGCCCTTCGTGTACCCGAAGAACTCGCTCAAGTTCGCCGAGAACTTCCTGCACATGTGCTTCGCCGTGCCGTGCGAGGACTACAAGATCAACCCGGTGCTCGCTGACGCGCTGGACAAGATCTTCATCCTGCATGCCGACCACGAGCAGAACGCCTCGACCTCGACGGTGCGCATCGCCGGCTCCTCCGGCGCCAACCCGTTCGCCTGCATCGCCGCCGGCATCGCCTGCCTGTGGGGTCCGGCGCATGGCGGCGCCAACGAAGCAGCCCTCGCGATGCTCGCCGAGATCGGCTCCGTGGACAAGATTCCCGAATTCATCGCCAAGGTGAAGGACAAGAACTCCGAAGTCCGCCTGATGGGCTTTGGTCATCGCGTCTACAAGAACTACGATCCGCGCGCCAAGATCATGCAGAAGATGTGTCACGCCGTGCTCAAGGAGACCGGCCATGGCGACGATCCGATGCTGAAGGTGGCGCTCGAGCTCGAGAAGATCGCGCTGAGCGACCAGTACTTCATCGACCGCAAGCTCTACCCGAACGTCGACTTCTATTCGGGCATCACGCTGAAGGCGATGGGCTTCCCGGTCTCGATGTTCACCGTGCTGTTCGCGGTCGCCCGCACCGTCGGCTGGATCAGCCAGTGGAGCGAGATGATCGAGGACCCGCAGCAGAAGATCGGCCGTCCGCGCCAGCTCTACACCGGCGTCACCCGCCGCGACTACGTCACGATCAAGGATCGCAAGTAAGCTCCAAGCCGATACGGCTTTCGAAGCGGCGCCATCGCAAGATGGCGCCGTTTTTGTTTATGGAGGTGCCGTAAGGTGGGCAAAGCGCAGCGTGCCCACCACCTCTCCGCAACAGATACGAAGTCGTGGGCACGCCCACCCTACGAGACCAATCGGGCCGTGACACGCTTGCTGCCGCGCACAACAACAAAGTCCACGCCTGCGGCCGCAAACGCCTTGACAGTCAAAGCGCTCCGCGCGCAAATTCTTACACTAAGTAAGAATGACGACAGGGATGGAAATGCCGGAGCAGCCGAGAAGTCGGCGGCAGACGCGCGCTGCCATTTTGACTCACCTGCTTCAGTCGGGTGGCTCGTTTCGCCCGCCGCTGGCCAAGGCCGTGCGCCTGTCCGAAGCGAGCCTGTCGCGCATCCTGCTTGACCTGAAGACCGAAGGCCTGATCGAGGAAGTGCGGCGCCCTGCCCCCTACGTCGGCGGCCCGACCGGACTCGTGTCGCTCGACGGCTCGGTTGCCCTCGCAGCCTTCGAGCTGACCGCTCAGCACCTCAGCCTCGGCGTCGGCGGCCTGTCGGGCGAGCTGCACTACACCGAGCGCGTGCCCCTGCCGAAGACGCCGACCGTCGAGACCGTCGACCGGGCGTTTCGCGAAGCGATGACATTGCTGCGCGACTGGACGCGGCGCCGCCGCGTCGTCCTCTCTCAGGTCGGCGTCTCCATTCCGGGCCTCGGCCGGCTCAGCGCCGCGGGCAACCCCATCATTCCCTGTGACGTCGGGCGCATCAGCGACATGTTCGGCGAGATGTTCGCCGACGTGCCCGTCGAATTTACCAATTCGGTCGTGGCGCACGCCACATTCCATCGCTGTCGCACCGAAAACTATCCATTCAATGACACACACCTGTTCGTCTTTGTCAGCCATGGCGTTGCGGGCGCCTGGATGGATGATCCCGTCGAGACCGACGCGCTCCAGCCAATCGAGCTCGGTCACATGGTGTTTGGCGAAGGCGGGCCGCGCTGTCGCTGCGGCCACCTCGGCTGTGTCGAGGCCTATACTTCGCTTCCGGCGCTGGCCGAGCTTCTCGGCGTGCCCGAGCCGGAGTTGCTCCAGCTCGGCAGCGATTGGGTCAGCGCGATCCCGATCTCCTCGCGCGTGCGTCAGGAGCTGCGGCATCGCCTGTATCGCCTTGGGCTCGCGATCGGCAACACGCTGAACGTCAAGCCCTGTCACGGCGTCGCCATCTCCGGCTGGCCTTCGCTCCTTGCGGAAGGCGATCGGAAAGCGCTGGTCGACGGCGTCGATGCCTGCCTGCTCGGCGGCCGCAAGCATGCGCAGGTGTCGCTGGCTTTCGTGCCGCCGTCGAACGGCAATGATCCCAGGGCCGCGCTGGCCTTCGCCGCGTTCTGCCTCGCCTGCCGCGGCGGCATGCCGGCCGCGTCGACGGAGGCCGCCTGAGACGGCCTGAAGCTGCGCGGCTCGCGCGCAAGAGAGTTCACACCGGGAGGAACTGCCATGCCGATCACGACAACAAGGCGCCGTCTGCTCGCTGGATCCGCTGCCGCGCTCGCACTGCCGGCCTTTGCCCGCGCGCAAGGCGCGGTCAAGCCGCGCCTGACCGCAATCTCGCAATGGTCCGCGGGCAGCGATGGGGCAGCCATCACCGCGCTCGGCAAGAAGTTCGAGGAGAAGGGCGGCGTCTGGCAGCACTCGCCCGTCCCCGGGTTCACCACCGAGATGATGAACAAGCTGCGCGCCCAGATCATGGCCGGCGATCCGCCGGCCTGCTCGCAGCTCAAGGGTCCCGAGATCGCAGCTTGGTCGAAGATTGCCCCGACCGTCGATCTCGACGCCGTCGTCGCTGCCGCCGGCTATGAGAAGGTGGTCGCGCCGGACCTTGCGAAATTGCACAAGCCGGGCGGCAAATGGATCGCACTGCCGTTGCAGATCTACAGCACCAACATGCTGTTTCTCTCGAAACGCGCGATGGACAAGGCCAAGGCCGACAAGATCCCCGTCACCTGGGCAGACTTCAACGAACTCGCCGACAAGATGAAAGCGGGCGGCGTCCCCTATCCCATCGCCAACGGCGGCACCCGCCCCGACGACGGGCAAAAATTCGAGGCTGCCTTGGCCGGCATCAGTCCCCTCGCATACCGCGCCGCCATCATGAATCTCGAGAAGAAGGCCCTGGAGGGCTCCGAGATCAAGGCTGCGTTCGCACAGGTGCGCAAGATCGCCGACTGGATGGACCCCAACGTCGGCGCCCAGCACTTCTCGACCAATTTGAAGCGCTTCATCGACGGCGACATGGGCATGATGATCATGGGCGGCTGGGCGCAGGGCGTGTTGCGCAATGCCGGTTTCAAGTTCGAGGACTTCATGATCGCGCCAGGTCCGAGCGACAACAGCAAGCCGGTGTTCCTGTTGAACGCCGATGCCTTCATCTTCTGGCAGCGCAAGGAGCCTGACCTGCAGGCCGGCCAGACGCTGATGGCCCAGCTCGTCATGGATCCGGCGATCCAGACCATGTATTCGCAGATCACGGGATCGATCCCCGTGCGTACCGACGTCGATCTGTCCGGCGAAGGCTGGTCGGACGGTCAGCGGCGGACCGCGGCAGCTCTGAAGGACGCAATCGCCAGCAACCAGGCGGTCCTGAGCCTCGCGCACAACATGGCGCAGGAAAACGGCATGACCGCCGCGATGATCGACGTGATCACGGAGTACGTAAAGAACAAGACGATCAAGCCGGAGCAGGCAGCCACTCGTCTGGCCGAGGCCGTCGAGGGCGCACGTTGAGCAATGCCGCCGCGATAAGACCGGGCCGGCCGGCGCTTCCGGAATGGGTGCGCCGGCTGCCGGAATATCTGATGATCTGGGTGCCGCTGCTGCTGTCCGCCGCGCACCTCGTGTCGTTCTCGCTGTGGACGATCTGGATCTCGTTCACGCCATCCACGCTGGTCCCTGTTACGGGATGGGTGGGCTTGCGCAACTACTCGGCGGTGGCGGCATCGCGGAATTGGCAGATCGCCTTCGACAATCTGCTGTTGTTCGGCAGCGCTTTCGTGCTGCTGAGTTTGGTGACCGGCCTCACCCTTGCGATCCTGCTCGACCAGCGCATTCGCGGCGAGAACCTGCTGCGATCCGTCTTCCTCTATCCGCTTGCGGTGTCGTTCGTGGTCACCGGCACGGTCTGGAGTTGGCTGCTCAATCCCGGCCTCGGAATCCAGAAGCTCGTCCACGACCTCGGCTGGACCTCCTTCAAGTTCGACTGGCTGATCGATCGCGACATGGCGATCTGGACCATCGTGATCGCCGCGATCTGGCAATCCTCGGGCTTCGCCATGGCGCTGTTCCTTGCCGGCCTTCGCTCCGTCGACACCGACATCATCAAGGCCGCGCAGATCGACGGCGCCGGGCCATTTCGAATCTACCGGCGCATCATTCTGCCGTCGCTTTGGCCGATCACCATCACCGTCGTCGTGATCCAGTTGCAGTTCGCGATTTCGACATTCGACCTCGTCCGCGCGCTCACCAACGGCGGGCCGGGAATCGCAACCCAGCTGCCAGCACTGGTCGTCTACGACCTGATGTTCCAGCGCAGCCTGCTCGGCCGGGGAGCGGCGGCGGCGGTGCTTATGCTGCTCATTCTTCTCGCGGTGCTGCTGCCGTATGCGGCGTGGCGATATGTTCAGCGACGGCGGGCCGCCCATGCGTGAGCGGACTTTCGCACCAAGCCGGATCTTGATCTATCTCATCGTCCTGCTGATCGCTGCAGCATGGCTCGCGCCATTGGCTGTTGTGGTGCTGAATTCGCTCCGCAGCAACGAGGAGATCGCGCAGGGCTCGATGATCGGCTGGCCGCAGCACTGGGCCTGGAGCAACTACCTGGCTGCCTGGAGCGGCTTCTGCGTTGCCGAGACCTGCGCCGGCATCCGGCCGTACATGCTGAACTCCGCCCTTGTCACGATTCCTGCGACGATCTTCTCGACCCTGCTCGGTGCCATTGCCGGCTACGCCGTGTCGCTCTGGCGTTTTCGCGGCGACACCTGGATCTACGGCATCGTGACCCTCGGCCTGTTCCTGCCCCAGCAGATGCGCCTGCTTCCCTGGACCATCGTGCTGCGCGACATCGGTCTCATCAACACGCTGGCGGGCCTCGTGCTGATTCACACGATCCAGGGGCTCTCCTTCACCACGCTGTTCTGCCGCAACTATTATGTCGCCATCCCCCATGAATTGATCAGGGCCGCGCGCATCGACGGCGCCGGGTTCTTCCGTATCTTCTGGCGCATCATCCTGCCGCTCTCGCCGCCGATCCTGATCGTCACCGTGATCTGGCAGTTCACGCATATCTGGAACGAGTTCCTCTATGGCGTGACATTCACGAGCGGCCAGCAGCAACCCGTCACCGCCGCTCTCATCGCGCTGTCCGCTGCAGTCGCAGACATCCCGCAGCACGGCGTGCAGAGCGCCGCGGTGATCATCGCGGCGCTACCGACGCTGTTGATCTATCTCCTCGGCGGCAAATACTTCGTCCGCGGCCTGACTGCCGGGGCCGTGAAATGATGGAGTTGTCATGGCAGCACTGAGCATTCGAACCCTGTCGAAGCGCTACGCCAATCTGGAGGTGCTGAAGGGCATCGATCTCGACATCGAAAGCGGCGAGTTCACGGTGCTGGTCGGGCCATCCGGCTGCGGCAAGTCCACGCTGCTCAACATCGTCGCCGGGCTCGACCATCCGAGCGCAGGGACCGTCGAGATCGGCGGACGCGTGGTCAATGACGTCCCGCCCAAGGACCGCGACATCGCCATGGTGTTCCAGTCCTATGCGCTCTACCCGTCGATGACCGTACGCCAGAACATCACCTTCGGCATGGAATGCCGTCACGTACCCAAAGCGGAGCAAGACTCTGCGGTCGCGAATGTCGCCAAACTGCTCCAGATCGAGGCGCTGCTGGGCCGCAAGCCGTCGCAGCTCTCCGGCGGCCAGCGCCAGCGCGTGGCGATGGGCCGTGCGTTGGTACGCGATCCCCTGCTCTTCCTGTTCGACGAGCCGCTGTCCAATCTCGACGCAAAACTGCGCGTCGAGATGCGGATGGAGATCAAGCGGCTGCACCAGCGCATCGGCGCGACCATCATCTATGTCACCCACGACCAGATCGAGGCGATGACGATGGCGACGCGGATCGCCGTGATGCATCGCGGCGTGGTGCAGCAGTTTGCCGATCCCGATACCGTGTACCGCTATCCCGCCAATCTGTTCGTCGCACGCTTCATGGGCTCCCCGCCGATGAACACCATGCCGGCGCGGCTCGAGGCCGACGCCGGCGGCCCCGTGGTCGTGATCGGCGCGGGGCGGCCGGACGAAGTTCGCCTCCGCCTGCAGGGATACGATTCGGCGGCACCCTATCTTGGCCGCGAGGTGGTGTTCGGGATCAGGCCGGAATGCATCGCGGAGGGCAACCGCGTGTTCTCCGGCGGTGCACCCATCGTCGTCCACGCGCCGGTGGAGATGGTCGAGCCCACCGGCGCCGAAACCATCGTGCTGCTGCGGCTCGGCGGCGAGTCCGCGCTGGCGCGCATCACGCCGGACATCCGCCCCCCGCCGGGGACGGCAGCCCCCTTCGCGCTCGACACGCGCCGCATTTGCCTGTTCGACCCCGAGACGGAGCGACTGATCGCATGACAAAGACGAGCTATGCCGGACTTGCGGACCGCGTCGTACTGATCACCGGCGGCGCCAGCGGCATCGGGGCCGCCTTCGTGCGCGCCTTCGCGGCCCAGGGAGCGCGCGTCGCGTTCCTCGATGTGGATGAAGAAGCCGGCGGGGCGCTGGTCGCGGAGGTGAGCGCTGCGTCCGAAGCCGCGCCCTTGTTCGTGCCATGCGACCTCCTGGACATCGAGGCCTTGCGGGCCGCAATGGCACAGGTGCAGCGATCGCTCGGCGATGCCGCGGTCCTCGTCAACAATGCCGCCAATGATCAACGCCAGGTGCTGGCCGAGGTGACGCCGGCAGAGTTCGATTGGATGATCGGCCTCAATCTCAAGCACGTCTTCTTTGCGGCGCAAGCGGTGGTGCCGCAGATGCAGGCGCGCGGCGGCGGCTCGATCATCAACATGTCGTCGATCGCCTGGATGCGCGGTGCACCGGCGCTGCCGGTCTACGCCGGGGCAAAGGCGGCGATCGTCGGTTTCACCAACTCGCTGGCCCGGCTGGTCGGCCCCGACCGCATCCGCGTCAACGCGATTGCGCCAGGCATGGTCATCACCGAACGTCAACGCCGGCTGTGGTATCCGGACGAGCAGGTCATCACCGAAATGCGCTCCCGTCAGGCCGTTCCGGATGCAGTGACGCCCGAGGACATTGCCAACATGGCGCTGTTCCTCGCCTCCGACGAAAGCCAGCGCATCACCAGCCAGTGTTTTCGGGTCGATGCAGGACTTGCGTAGAACTTGATCCGGCCACAATGGCGCAACGTTCACGGTCTCGTAGGGTGGGCAAAGCGAAGCGTGCCCACGAATTCTTCTCATCGCGACGAATCGTGGGCACGGCGCGACGCGCCTTTGCCCACCCTACGAGACCTCCGTTACCGCCGTCCCTTGCGCATCGTCTCGAGCACGATGTCGGCGGCGAGCACGCTCGGTGATTTGTGGCCGGTCGACATGACCTGGTCGAGCCGGGCAAAGGCCTCGACCTGCTGCTTGCGCAGCGGCGAATCCGTCAGCACCTCGGCGAGTGCCGGCGCCAGTTTCTCCGGCGTGCACTCCTCCTGCAGGTACTCCGGAATGACATCCTTGCCGATCACGAGATTGGCAAGGATCACCGAGGAGACGCGGATCGCGCGACGCAGGATGAAGGCCTCGATCGCACCGACGCGATAGGCAGTCACCATTGGAATACCCGACAGTGCGAGCTCCAGCGTCACCGTACCGGATTTGGCCAGCGCCGCACGCGCGATGCGGAACACGGCGCGCTTCTCGTTCTCGCCGGTCACGACCCTTGGCTTGACCGGCCAGCTCGCGATACCCTCGCGGATGGTGGCCTCGAGATGCGGCATGGTCGGCAGTATCAGTTCGAAGGCGTGGCCTTCCGCCTGCAAGCGGTCGAGCACTCCGCCGAAGACATCGAGATGGTGCCTGACCTCGCTACGGCGGCTGCCGGGCAGCACCAAAAGCACCGGCGGCTCACCGTCGCGACGTGCCTGCTCCTCCGCGTTCGGCCGCAGCGAGGGCAATTGCTCGACTAAGGGATGGCCGACATAGCTGCATGGCGGTCCGCCGAGCTTGCGGTATTCCTCCGGCTCGAACGGCAGCAGACCGAGCACATGGTCGACATAACCGAGCATGGTCCGCGCCCGCCCCGGCCGCCACGCCCAGAGCTGCGGCGAGACGTAATCGACGACCGGGATCGCAGGATTCTTCGCGCGCACGCGGCGGGCGACGCGATGGGTGAAATCGGGGCTGTCGATGATGACGAGCGCGTCCGGCGCGGCGTCGGCCACGGCGTCGGCCGTCTCGCGGATCAGCCGCAGAATCTTCGGCAATTGCTGCACCACCGCGGCAAATCCGACGATTGACAGCTCCTCGATCGGAAACAGCGATTCCAGCCCTTCGCGCGCCATGGTACGTCCGCCGACGCCGACGAACTGCACGCCGTCGCCGAGACGCTGGCGCAGGACCTTCATCAAGGCACTGCCGAGCCGGTCGCCGGATTCCTCCGTGGCGATCAGGAAGATCTTGCGCTTGGGATCGCGCGACTGCATCACGCCGGCAGACCGATGACGAAGAGATATTTGGCGTCCGCGAGGGCGATCATCGCCTGCGGCTCTGCGGCGATGGTGTTGCCGGCGATGACGGCGAGGCCCGCAAGGCCGGCCGCCGCGACGCCCTCGATGGTGCGCGGGCCGATCGTCGGCAGGTCGAAACGCAGATCCTGACCGCTCTTCGGCGCCTTCACGAGCACGCCGCGGCCGGCGGCCGCGCGAATGCGTCCCTCCTCGCGCAGCCGCGCGACGCGCGCGAGCAGCGCATCGGTGCCCTCGATGTCCTCGACCGCGACCACATGGCCGTCGATCACCACTGCAGCCTGGCCGATGTCGAACGGACCGAGCGCAGTCAGCACCGCACGGCCGCGCGCGATGTCGGTCTTGCTGGTATCGCTGGGCCAGGCGCGACTGATGCAGCCCTCGGGCATCAGGAGATCGGGGGCGAGGTCCTTGATGCCGACCATGCGAAAGCCATCCTGCTCGAGGATGCGGCCGACGCCGGACAAGAGATGATCGTCGCCGCCGCGAAAGGCGCGGATGACATTGCCGAGCAGCCGCATCGTCTTGACGTCGAACCGGATCTCGGAGAGCGAGGGCCGCACCAAGGTGCCGATGAAGATCAGGTCGCGGCAGCCCTCCTCGCGGAACAGTCGCATCGCGCGACCGAGCTGGCCGACCGAGATCCAGCGATGGCGGAATTTCTCCACCCGCGCGGGATCGCAGGCCCCGCGCAGCGGAAACAGCACCGGCGTGATGCCGCGCGCGGCAAGCGAGTCGGCGACTGCGAACGGCATCGCGCCGCCGCCGGCGACGATGCCGACCGGCGATGAGGTGTCCGACGCCGCCGATGTCATGTCCGCGGCCATCCCAAAATCACTTCGCGAGGGCAGGAAGACAGAGCGGGCGCTTGCCCTTGCCGATGAAGTCGAGGATTTCGGCGATCGCCGGATCTTCGCCTGCAAGCGGCCTGGACGCCTCTAACCGCTCGGCGAATGTGCCGGGCCCATGGAAGAGCTTTTGGTAGAACCCGCGCACCGTCGCCAGTCGCTGCCTGGTGAACTTGCGCCGCTTCATGCCGATCAGGTTGAGACTCTCGAGCACCGCATACTGGCCGTTAACGAGCCCATACGGGATGACATCGTCGCGTACGCCGCAGACCCCGCCGACCATCACGTAGGGGCCGATGCGCGTGAACTGGTGCACTGCGGAGAGGCCGCCGATATAGACGGCGTCGCCGATCTCGCAGTGGCCGCCAAGCGTCGCCGAGGTCGCAAAGATCACGTTGTTGCCGACCATGCAGTCATGGCCCACATGGCTGTTGTTCATGAAGTAGCCGCCGTTGCCGACGCGCGTCAGACCGCCGCCCTTGATGGTGCCGACATTCATCGTCGCGCCTTCGCGGATGACGCAGCCAGAGCCGATCTCGAGCTTCGTCGGCTCGCCCTTGTAGCTGAGATCCTGGGGCGCGCCGCCGAGGACCACGAACGGCGAGATCACGCCGCCGTCCCCGATCGACGTATGGCCGATGACGGTAACATGCCCAATCAGCTTGCAGTTCGCGCCGATCACGACATTCGGGCCGATGATGCAATAGGGCCCGATCTCGGTGCCCTCGCCGATCACGGCGCCGTCCGCGACCCGTGCGGTGGGATCAATCTTGCTCATCAAGCAATCTTACTCTTCAAGAATGTCTGGTTATGCGTTGAAGTCGCTCAGATTTCCGGTGGTTAGCGCGACTATGCCCGATCTGTCCAGTGACGTATCATCTCTGCCGGTTTCAAGTGCCGGATGAGGCGGTCGTCCCGGCTCCTCAACAACTTCATGCGGAGCTTCAGCTTTCATGGTCAGGGCCCTGGCACTTCTGCTCGCACAGCTCGCGGCCGCACCGATCGTGTCCGAGACGGTCGAGACCGGCGAACGCCGCCGCATCGACCTCGCGACATTCGAATGCCGCGACATCAGCCGCAGCACTGTGCTTCAGCGGGTCTGCTACGACCGCGCGCATCACGACCTCGTCGTCGCGACTGGCGGCAGCTATGCGCGCTATTGCGGCGTCGCGGCCGAGACCGCCGACCGTCTCCTGGGCGCGCCATCCATGGGTCAGTTCTTCAACCAAAACATTAAGCGCGAGGCTCCTGGCGGCCGCTACGATTGCGGCGCGTGAGCCCGTCCAGCGAGGACCGCGTGCCGCTCAGTCCGTCAGCATGGCGCCGACGTCGGCCTCCGCGACCACCTGCCCGTTGACCTTGGCATCGCCGTGAAACCACCACATGGCCTTGCGGCGGCCGAGCGAGCGCATGTGATACTCGATGGTATCGCCCGGCAGCACGGGCTTGCGGAATTTGCACTTGTCGATGGTGAGGAAATAGACCGCCCGCGGCTTGTCGGTGCCTTCGACCGACTTGATGCCGATCACGCCCGCGGTCTGCGCCATCGCCTCGATCATCATGACGCCGGGATAGACCGGTCGCTCCGGGAAATGCCCCTGGAAGGCCGGCTCGTTGAAGGTGACGTTCTTGATGCCGATGCCGCTGTAGTCGGCCCGGATGTTGATCACGCGGTCGATCAGCAGCATCGGGAAACGGTGCGGCAGCGTCTGGAGGATGGCATTGATGTCCACCAGCTCGAACTTAACAGGTGATTCCTCCGTCATTCCCGTCCCTCATCCTTCGGATCAGCCCTGCTGTCGCGTACCAAGCGCTCCACCGCGATGATCTCCTTGAACCATTGTTTGGTCGGCTTGGCGAAAAAACCACCCCAGCGTCCGCCCGGCGGGATGTCGTCCTTGACGCCGCTCATCGCGGTCACCTGGGCCCCGTCCCCGATCTTGAGGTGGTTGTTGATGCCAACCTTCGCTCCGAGTGCCACGTTGTCGCCAATGGACAGGCTGCCGGCGAGCCCGATCTGGGCGGCCAGCAGGCAATGCCGGCCGATCGTGACATTGTGACCGATCTGGACCTGATTGTCGATTTTCGTGCCTTCGCCGATCACGGTGTCGCGCAAGCTGCCACGGTCGATCGTGGTCCCGGCGCCGACCTCGACATCGTTCTGGATCAGCACCCGCCCGGTCTGAGGCACCTTCAGATGACCCTCGGGGCCGAAAAAAATGAAGCCGTAGCCGTCCTGGCCGATCGAGCAGCCGGGATGGATCAGCACGTTGTTGCCGATCAGGGCGCACTGGATCGCGGTGCGCGCGCCGACATTGCAGTCCCGGCCGATCTTGACGCCGGGCCCGATCACCGCCCCGACGCCGACCACCGTGCCGCTGCCGATCTCCACATCCGGGCCGATCACGGCCAGGGGATCGACGATCACGCCGTCCTCGAGTCGGGCCGAGGGATCGATGATCGCCGACGGCGCGATGCCGTCATTGCCGACCCAGGATTGGGGCCTCAGCGCTTCGCCGTGCCATTCCCGCGCGATCCTGACAAAGGCCCGGAACGGCTGCGCCACCCGCAGCACGGCCACGTGCGCGGGCACCTGGGGCTCGAAGCGCGGGCTCACCAGGCAAGCGCCGGCCTTGGTCGCCTTGATCTCGTCGGCGTATTTGAGGTTGTCGAAGAACGCCAGATGCATCGGGCCCGCTTCGTCAAGCGAAGCAAGGCCCGTGATGATGTGGTCGCCCCTGGCGGGGTCGACCAGCTGCGCCTTGGTCAGCGTGGCAATGTCAGCCAGCGTTGAGGCAGGCGGCTTTATGAAGAAGGTCGGCTGCGCCATTCCACCCCGTCGCGGTCCGGCTTCGGCATGAAGCGGTCGAGCCGCATCATGCTCCATCTCTTGGATCGGCACGATCCCTTTCGGAAACCGGTTCCAGTGATCCGGATCGTGCCGTGCTGATCGAACTAGAACGTGGTGCCGCCGCCGAACCGGAACTCCTGCGTGCGATCGTACTTGCCCTTGCTGAGCGGCACGGCGTAGTCGAAGCGCAGCGGACCGAACGGCGACTGCCAGATCAGGCCGACACCAACCGACGAGCGGACGACCTTGCTGTCGTCGTAGACGAGGCCGGTACAGGTGCCCGCAGACGACGGATTGATGCTCGAGGGGATGCAGCCCGGTACATTGACTTCGTTGGTCGTCGTCCAGCCGGTCGGTCCCTTATAGTCGTAGAGGCCGCCGGCATCGGCATAGACCGCGCCCTTCAGACCCACTTCCTTCGGCAGGAACCAGAACGGCATCTGCAGTTCGAGCGAAGCGCCCCAGTACTTGGTGCCGCCGAGGGCGTCCTGCGTACCGAAGGGGTTCAAATCGCGCGGGCCGATGCCGTTCGGGGCAAAGCCGCGGACGAGGTTCGAACCCATCTGGAAGTGATCGAGCATGCGCAGATCGCTGCCCATCTTGTTCAGCATGCCGCTCTGCACGCGGACGAGGCCGACGATGTCAGACACCAGCGGAGTATAGTACTTCGCATCGATGACGGACTTCAGGTAGGAGACGTCGCCGCCGACGCCGGCGAAATCCTGACGGAAGTCGACGAGCAGACCGTCGGTGGGGTTCTTGTTGTTGTCCAGCGTGTTGTAGGTCAGCGTATAGCCAAGCGCCGAGGTCAGGGTCTTGCCGTTGGCGAGCTCCCTGCGCACCGGCAGCGAAGCTTCGCCGTCGCTGTAGCAGCCGAGACCGTTGGTCGAGCTGAGATCCGGAACGCCGCCATTGGCATTGACGAAGGCCGGGCTCGGATTAAAGGCCGACGTACCCAGATTGTTGTTACAGTTCGCCAGGTAGTACGGCAGCGTGATTTCCTGCTGGTAGATCGAGTAGCGCAGCTGCAGCGCCAGATCTTCACGCAAGGAGAAGCCGAGGCGCGGCGAGAAGCCGAGCGTCTTGGTGCCGTAGGAGATGTAGCTGTTGGACAGCTGCTGGCGCTGATAGAGGTCGAGGCCAAGCGCGACGCGGTAGTCGAGCAGATACGGCTCGACGAACGACAGCGAGTAACCGCGTGCATATTGGCCGTAGGTCACCGACGCCTTGGCGAACAGACCGCGGCCAAGCAGGTTGCGCTCGGAGATCGAGACTTCGGCCAGCGCGCCGTCGGTGGTGGAGTAACCGCCCGAGATCGAGAAGTCGCCGGTCGATTTCTCTTCCATGTCGACGATCAGGACCACGCGATCGCTCGACGAGCCCGGCTCCGTCGTGATCTTCACGCTCTTGAAGTAGTCGAGGTTCTTCAGGCGCCGCTCGGCACGGTCGACCAGGGCGCGGTTGTAGGCGTCGCCCTCGGAGATGTCGAACTCGCGGCGGATCACGTAATCGCGGGTACGCGTGTTGCCGCGCAGGTTGATGCGCTCGATATAGGTGCGCGGACCTTCGTCGATGTTGAACACGACGGAGACGGTGTGCGCCTCGAAATTGCGGTCGCCGCCGGGCCGGACCACGGCGAAGGCGTAGCCGCGGCGCGAGGCCTCGATCTGCATCTCCTCGACCGACTTCTCGACCGATTCGACGTTGTAGAGCGAGCCGACATTGACGCGCGAATAGGCGCGCATCGACGAGGGATCGAAGTTCGGAATGCTGGAGCGGAAGTCGAGCGCGCCGACGCGGTACTGCGATCCTTCCTCGATCTTGAAGGTGACGTTGAAGCCCTTCTTCTCCGGATCGTATTCGGTGAGCGCGGCCACCACCTGGACGTCGGCGAAACCGTTCTTGAGATAGAAGCGGCGGATCAGGTCGCGGTCGGCTTCGACGCGGTCGGGATCATAGATGTCACCGCTGGCCAGGAAGCTCAGCAGGTTCGATTCGCGGGTCTTGATGACGTCCCTGAGGCGATAGGACGAGAATGCGACATTGCCGACGAACTCGATCGACTTGACGCCGGTCTTGGCGCCCTCCTCGATCGTAAAGATGAGGTCGACGCGGTTGTTCGGCTGCTCGATGACCTCGGGCGTGACGCGCACGTCGTAGCGGCCGGACCGGCGATAGATTTCAGCGATTCGCAGCGTGTCGGACTGCACCATGGCGCGGGAGAAGGTGCCGCGCGCCTTGGACTGGACTTCAGTGGTGAGCTGCTCGTCCTTGATCTTCTTGTTGCCCTCGAAGGCGATCCGGCCGATCACCGGGTTTTCCACCACGGAGACGACGATCTGGCCGCCGCCGCCGCGGTTGATTCTCACGTCCTGGAACAGGCCGGTCTCGATCAAGGCCTTGAGGCCGTCGTCGATGGCGCCTTGATCCAGGCGCCCGCCCGGACCCGGCTTGAAATAGGAGCGGATCGTCTCCACCTCGACCCGGCGATTTCCTTCGACGGAAATCGACTGCACGGTCTGAGCGAGCGCAGACGAAGACACAAAAACAGCCCCGACCGGGGCAATCACCGGCGCGCCGAACATGATCAGGGTTGCGAGCAAGCCCCCCCGGAGTCGCAGTCCAAACTTCATCGCGCAACGCGCCCTTATCATTCCGAGCCAGACCCAACCCCAACGCCGGTCTGGAAGATTCCCCAAGTTCAGGCCGCTTGTAGCCAATTTCACCGACGCCGCAAACGGCCGAAAGCGCCGTAATTTCAATTTCATTCCAAGACGTTGCTCATCAGCAACGCCACAAAAAAGCCTCCATCAAGATGCCGCCATCCGCAGGATGTCGTTATAGGTCGCAAACACCATCAACATCAGCACTAAACCGAGCCCGATTCGGAACCCCATCTCCTGAGTCCGCTCGGACAGGGGTCGGCCGCGGACGACCTCCGCCGCATAGAACATCAGGTGGCCGCCATCGAGCAGCGGGATCGGGAACAGGTTCAGCAGGCCGATCGACACCGACAGCACCGCGCACAAATTGATCACGAACTGGAACCCGGCGCTGGCCGCCTGCCCCGACATCTTCGCGATGCCCAGAACCCCGCTGACCTCGTTCGGATTGCCGTTTCCGACGAACAGAGAGCCCAGGAACTTGAAGGTGCTGGTGATGATGAACCAGACCTGCTCAACCCCGATCTTGAGCGCCTCGCCGATGCCCACCGGGGCGGTCGAGGCCTCGCCGGCCTGAGATTTATGCTCCACACCGAGCACACCGAGACGGTGGCTGTTGCCGAACGGATCCTTGCGCTCGAGCAGCGCCGGCGTTGCGGTCAGCGAGACGATGGCGCCGTCCCGCTTCACCTGGAAGGCAAGCGCCGAACCCGCATTCATCGCAACGATTCGCTGCATGTCGGCAAAGCTCTCGATCGGCTTGCCGTCGATCTGGACGACGACGTCCCCGATCTTGAAGCCGGCCGCAGCCGCGGCGCCATCGACGACGACGCCATCGACCCGCGCGATCGTGCTCGGCTTGCCGTAATACAGCGCCATGCCCGCGAAGATCAGCGCGCCCAGGATGAAATTGGCGATGGGTCCGGCCGCGACGATGGCGGCGCGCGGGCCGACCTTCTTGTGGTGGAAGCTGCCGGCGCGCTCCTCGGTCGTCATGGCCGCGAGCGTCTGGGCCGAGGGGGTCGAGGCCTCGCTCTCGTCGCCGAAGAACTTGACGTAGCCGCCGAGCGGGATGGCCGAGATTTTCCAGCGGGTGCCGTGGCGGTCATTGAAACCGACCAGCTCAGGTCCGAAACCGAGCGAGAAGGTCAACACGCGAACGCCCGCCCAGCGCGCGACCAGGAAATGGCCGAGTTCGTGGAAGAACACGACGATCGTCAGGACGAACAGGAAGGGAACCGCGTAGCCGAGGAGCCCATGGCTCAACGTATTGAAACTATGGACAAAAAAGTCGATCATCGAATTCCCTCATCCAGCGCCGCAAGGCCCTGGCCCCGAACCATCTAGGATGCCTTTAAGGCAATTTGAGGCAATAGGGCGGCAGCTCTATTTCGAGCAACATGGTCAACAGAGATTGCATCATCGGCCGACGTCAGGGGCGCCTGGTTCCCGCTGCGAATCCAGTCATCCAATGTTGCCTCCACCAGCCGGGCGATCGCGCCGAACCGGATCTTGCCGGCAATGAAGGCGGCGACCGCGACCTCATTGGCCGCGTTGTAGACGGTGGTCGCCCCCTTCCCGGTCCGGAGCGAATCGAAAGCCAGCCGTAATCCGGGGAAGCGCTCGAAGTCCGGTGCCTCGAAGGTCAGCTGGCCAATCTTGGCGAGGTCCAGCTTGGCCGCCGGCCCCTTGATCCGGTCGGGCCAGCCGAGGCAATGCGCAATCGGCGTGCGCATGTCGGGCGCACCGAGCTGGGCCATCACCGAACGGTCGGAGAACTCGACCATGCCGTGGATGATCGACTGCGGATGCACGAGGACGTCGATCTCGTCAGGCGACAGCGCGAACAAATAGGACGCCTCGATCACCTCGAGCCCCTTGTTCATCATCGACGCGGAATCGATCGTGATCTTCTGGCCCATGCTCCAGTTCGGGTGCTTCAGAGCCTGCTCGAGCGTCGCCTGCTCGATGTCAGCCGGCTTCCAGGTGCGGAACGGGCCGCCCGAGGCGGTGATGATGACACGGACGAGTTCATCCCGATTGCCCGAAGCAAGCGCCTGAAACAGCGCATTGTGCTCGGAATCGGCCGGCAGGATGCAGGCGCCGGCCTTGGCCGCACGCTGCATGAAGAAATCGCCGGCGCAGACCAGACATTCCTTGTTGGCCAACGCCACATGCGCGCCGCGATCGACCGCCGCCAGCGCCGGTTTCAATCCGGCAGCGCCGCTCACGGCCGCCATCACCCAATCGGCCGGACGCGCGCCGGCCTCGATCACCGCGCTCTCGCCGGCGCCGCATTCGGTGCTGGTCCCGGCGAGCGCGGCCTTGAGCTCGGCGAGCTTGGAGGTGTCGGCGATCGCGACGAAGCGCGCGGAAAATTCCTTCGCGAGCTTTGCCAGCGCTTCGACATTGCCGTTCGCCGTCAGCGCCTCGACGCGATAGCGCTCGGGCGAAGCGCGCAGCAGATCCATCGTGCTGTCGCCGATCGAGCCGGTAGCGCCGAGAACTGTGACGCTGCGGACGCTGGACGCCGCAGCCTTGTTATTACGCAATGGGACCGCGCTCATATCCTCACCAAACCATAAGACCGCTTCCGGCGCTATGCACACCATGGCGGAGAAAGCCGATAATCCATGCCGCCAGGATGGCGGCGACAAAACCGTCCAGGCGGTCCATAAGCCCGCCATGGCCGGGAATTAAGTGACTGGAATCCTTGACACCGAAGAGCCGCTTGACCGCGGATTCGAACAGATCGCCCAATGCCGACACCACCGAAAGGATGGCGCTGACCAGCAGCAATGGCCCCATCTTTCCGAACCCGCAAGCCGCAAAGCCCACCGCAACCAGAAGGCTTGCGACGAAGCCGCCCAGCGCCCCGGACCAGGTCTTTTTCGGGCTCACGCGCGGCCAGAGCTTCGGCCCGCCGATGCTGCGACCGGCAAAATAGCCGCCGATGTCGGTCGCCCACACCACCAGCAGCACGAACATCAGCGCGGAGAAGCCGTTGACGAGATCCTTTCGCACCAGGATCGAGGCCAGCAGCGCTGCCGCTGCATAAGCAAAGCCCGTCGCAGCCCAGATGAACTTGCCGCGCGCGATCAGCGTCACGATCGCGCCGCCGACGAGGCCGACGATGACGGAGGTCTTGAGCCCGCCAAAAGCGACCGCAGCCCCCATCATCGCGATGACGATCGTCCCTGCCCCGGTCAGCGCCGCCGAGCCCGCGCCCACCACCGTCAGCCATTCCGCGAACAGCCCGATCGACACCAGGGTGACGAGCAGCGCCCACAACCAGCCGCCGGCATAAGCGACCGCGATGGTCAGCGGCGCCAGCACCAGCGCTGCGAGGACCCGCATCACCAGATTGCTCGGGGCAGGCTTGGCGCCCGCCGGTGCGGCGTCTTGTTCGCTCACGAGGCGGTTTTCGCGACCAGGCCGCCGAAACGGCGCTCGCGCCTGGCGAATTCGGCGATCGCGCTTTCCAGCGCCGCCTTGTCGAAATCGGGCCAGTGGATCGGCACGAACACGAGCTCGCTATAGGCCGCCTGCCACATCAGGAAATTGGATAGGCGCTGCTCGCCGCTGGTGCGGATGATGAGATCGGGATCGGGAATGTCGGGCGCATCGAGATGCGCTCCCAGCGTCTCGGCGTCGATCGTATCGGGATTGCGCGTGCCCTCGGCGACCTCGCGCGCGAGCTTCTGCGCCGCCTTCGCGATCTCCTGCCGGGAGCCGTAATTGAAGGCGACGACGAGCGTGAGGCGCGTGTTGTCACGCGTCAGCTCCTCGGCCTCGTTGAGCAGCGCGCAGATGTCGCTCTCGAGCCCATCGCGTTCGCCGATGATGCGGACCTTGACGCCGTCGCGATGCAGGCTGGCGAGATCGTTACGGATGAAGCGGCGGAGCAGACCGAAGAGATCGCCGATCTCGCTCGCCGGACGCGACCAGTTCTCCGAGCTGAAGGAGAAGATGGTGAGGTAGCGGATGCCGAGCTCGTGCGAGGCACGCACGACGCGGCGCAGAGCCTCGACGCCGCGGCGATGCCCCTCCGCACGCGGCAAACCGCGCGCGGCCGCCCAGCGCCCATTGCCATCCATGATGATGGCGACGTGCGCGGGCGCCTCGGACCGGTCGGGTCCTTCCGTTGCGGGCGCGGCGGCGTTGGACATTGAAGGTGGCCTTAAACGGTGAGGATTTCTTTTTCCTTGGCGGCCAGCAACTGGTCGATTTCCGTGATCGTACCGTCGGTCGCCTTCTGCACCTCGTCGGCGTGGCGCTTCTGGTCGTCCTCGGACATCTCGTGGTTCTTCTCGAGCTTCTTGAGGACGTCGAGGCCATCGCGGCGGACGTGGCGCGCGGCAACCTTGGCGGCCTCCGCATACTTATGCGCGACCTTCACCAGTTCCTTGCGCCGTTCCTCGTTCAGCTCGGGGATGCGCAGGCGCAGCACCTGGCCTTCGGTCGCGGGCGACAGACCGAGGTTGGAATCGACGATCGCCTTCTCCACCGCCTTGACCATCGACTTGTCCCAGACCTGCACCGAGATCAGGCGTGGCTCCGGCACGCTGACGGTGGCGAGCTGGTTGAGCGGCATGTGGCTGCCATAGGCGTCGACCTGCACCGGATCGAGCATCGAGGCGGAGGCGCGCCCCGTCCGCAGGCCGCCGAGCTCGTGCTTGAGGGACTGGACGGCGCCCTGCATGCGGCGCTTCACTTCGTTGAGGTCGAAAGTACCCGTGGACATCACGTTTCTCCTTCAAGATCCCGGCGACCGCTCCCGCGACCTTCCCTGAAGGCGCGCGACAGATGAGCGGTCAGCCGGCGACAATGGTTCCGTGGCCGACGCCACGTAGAATCGCGCCGATCGAACCCGGCTCCGCGATCGAGAATACGATGATAGGCAGAGACGTCTCGCGGGCAAGCGCGAAGGCGGTCGCATCCATCACCTTGTAGCCGCCCTCGATCGCCTGCGAATGGGTCAGCCGGTCAAACCGCGTGGCGGCCGGATCCTTCTTCGGATCGGCCGAGTAGACGCCGTCGACATTGGTGGCCTTCAGAACCGCCTGGGCGCCGATCTCGGCGGCGCGCAGCACCGCGGTCGTATCGGTGGTGAAGAACGGATTGCCGGTCCCGCCGCCAAGCAGCACGATCCGGCCCTCGGCGAGATATTTGTGCGCCGCAGTGCGGGTGAACAGCTCGGAAATCTCGGGCATCACGAAGGCCGACAGTGTGCGCGCCGGCGTGCCCTTGCGCTCGATCGCCGCTTCCAGCGCGAGGCAGTTCATCATGGTGGCGAGCATGCCCATGGTGTCGCCGGTCGGGCGCGACACACCGCGGGCGGAGACCTCGACGCCGCGCACGATATTGCCACCGCCGATCACGACCGCGACCTCGGTGCCGAGCTTGCGGGCCGCAATCAGGTCGTCCGCAACCCGGTCGACGGTCGGCTGATCGATGCCAAAGCCTTGCTGTCCCGCGAGATATTCGCCGGACAGCTTGATCACGACGCGACGATAGACCGGATCAGACATGAGCACTTTCCTTGTCCGGGCGCCGCTTCCGGCGGCACGCCGGAAGGAGGTGTTCCGGCGCTTACTTCTTGCCGCTGGCCGCAGCGACCTCGGCCGCGAAGTCGCTTTCCTGCTTCTCGATTCCCTCACCAAGAGCATAGCGCACAAAGCCGGCGATCTTCAGGGCCCCGCCGACCTTGCCCTCGGCTTCCTTCAACGCCTGCGCCACCGACTTGCCGGTGTCGTGGATGAAGGCCTGTTCGAGCAGGCAGACTTCCTTGTAGTAGGTCTTGAGGCCGGACTCGACGATCTTCTCGATCACGTTCTCGGGCTTGCCCTGCTGGCGATATTTGTCGGCGAGCACGTCCTTCTCGCGCTTGACGACCGCCGGATCGAGGCCGGACGGATCGAGCGCCAGCGGGTTCGCGGCGGCAATGTGCATCGCGATCTGGCGGCCGAGCGTTGCGAGCTCGTCGGCCTTGCCGGGCGATTCCAGCGCTACGATCACGCCCATCTTGCCGGCGCCCTCGACGACCGCGCCGTGGACGTAGTTCGACACCACGCCCTGGCTCACTTCGAGCGAAGCTGCGCGGCGCAGCGTCATGTTCTCGCCGATGGTGGCGATCGCGTCATTGATGGCGGCTTCGACCGTGACGTCGCCGACCTTGGCGGCCTTGATCTTCTCGACATCGGAGCCGGCGTCGAATGCGACCTGGGCGACCATCTTGACCAGGCCCTGGAACTGGCCGTTACGCGCGACGAAGTCGGTTTCGGAGTTGACCTCGACCACGACACCCTTGGTGCCCTTGGTCAGGGCGCCGATCAGGCCCTCGGCCGCGACGCGGCCCGACTTCTTGGCAGCCTTGGACAGGCCCTTCTTGCGCAGCCAATCCTGCGCCGCTTCCATGTTACCGTCGTTTTCGGTCAGCGCGGCCTTGCAGTCCATCATGCCCGCGCCGGTCGACTCGCGCAGGTCCTTGACCATCGCAGCTGTGATCGTTGCCATCGTTGAAAATCCTTTGTGCCTGCTGGTTCGCCGCGGCGTGGCATCGAAGCGCCCCGCCGCGGTCCATCTCAGGGATTCGCGTCAACTGAAATGGTGGCCGGAACTTGTCCGGCCAACCCATCGCTCTCTTGACTATTCCGCTTCCGCGGTCAGCGCCTTGGCCTTGGCCACCCAGGCGTCCGCACGGCTCGGCAGACCGACTTCTTCGCCGATCGTGTGCGCGGTGTCGTGATCGAGCTCGGCGAGCTGCCAGAAGTGGAAGATGCCGAGGTCGTTGAACTTCTTCTCGATCGCACCCGACACGCCCGGGAGCTTCTTGAGGTCGTCGGCGGTGCCGCGCGGACCTGCGAGGCCCTGGAAGCCGCTCGACGAAGCTGCCGGCAGCTCTTCAGCGAGCGGACGGGCCGAGGCGCCGACGTCGATGCCCGAATCGCCTTGAGCGCGGGAGATGCCGTCGATGGCAGCGCGCGCGATCAGGTCGCAATAAAGCGCGATCGCACGGCCGGCGTCGTCATTGCCCGGCACCACATAGGTGATGCCCTTCGGGTCCGAATTGGTGTCGACGATCGCAGCGACCGGGATGTTGAGCCGCTGGGCTTCCTGGATCGCGATGTCTTCCTTGTTGGTGTCGATCACGAAGATCAGGTCGGGCAGACCGCCCATGTCCTTGATGCCGCCGAGCGAGCGGTCGAGCTTGTCGCGCTCGCGCTGAAGCGTCAGACGCTCCTTCTTGGTGTAGGAGCTGGCATCGCCGCCCGACAGCACGTCGTCGAGGTGACGCAGGCGCTTGATCGAGGCCGAGATCGTCTTCCAGTTGGTCAGCGTGCCGCCGAGCCAACGCGAATTGACGAAATACTGCGCGCAGCGCTTGGCAGCGTCCGCGACGCCGTCCTGCGCCTGGCGCTTGGTGCCGACGAACAGGATGCGGCCGCCCTTGGCGACGGTGTCGCTGACCGCCTGCAAGGCCGTGTGCAGCATCGGCACGGTCTGCGCGAGGTCGACGATGTGAATGTTGTTGCGAGCGCCGAAAATGAACGGAGCCATTTTCGGATTCCAGCGGTGAGACTGGTGACCAAAGTGCACGCCAGCTTCAAGCAGCTGACGCATGGTGAAATCGGGTAGCGCCATCGTTCTAGTTCTCCGGTTGGTTCCTCCGGAAGCGTGTGAGCAAAACGGAGCGTTGTCGCCCCGGCTGCCACCGGACGGCCTTGTGAGCCATGCTTCCGTGTGAGATGCGGCGCTGTATAGCGCCATTTCGGCCAGAAGCAAGGAAATAAGGGCCTTTCGGGGGCGGATTTCGCCCGCGAGAGGTCCTTTCCCTGGAGACCGGGCCGCTCCCTAACGCCCGACTAGCACTTGATTAGCACGTGACTAACACTTGACTAGCACCTGGGCTGGTTCGGCGGGCACTTCTTGGCCGCCGGCGGTGGGGGTGCGGGGCGCGGTGGAGGCGCGGCCGGGCGCGGCGGGGGTGGTGGTGCAACGGCCATACGCGGCTGCGGCGGGGGTGCCGGTCGAGCCACCGGCGGCGGGGGTGCGGGCCGCGCCATGGGCGGA
>NZ_LBJA01000035.1:0-232011 GCF_028128695.1 Bradyrhizobium sp. CCBAU 25360 | reverse complement strand
GCGGGTCCCTTCGGCGGTTGCTTCGGTTTTCCGTCAGGGCCCGCATCTTGAGGCTGCGCCTGCGCGACCACGAGCGGCGGCGCACTTTGTGCTTGCGATGCGGAGCTTGCGAATTGCATCGCGGTCAGAGCCGTCGTCGCGAGCAGCACGAAACGAAGATTGGTCATGGTGGTGAACTTCCCCGGAAGGTTCTTTGACGAAGTGTTGGGATGAACAGCTACGCGTTAGGCCGGATTGTGGCGGGCGATGCGGTCGCGGCCCGATTTATTTCTGCACGGAAATCGCGTCACTCCGGCAACGTTCATTGCGCATTCAGACGCTGGTTGCAATTGCCCCACATGTGATCGGCCACTTCATGCGCGATCCCGCGGCGGAATTGCATCCGTCGCAGGATTCGGCGTCAGCGGCCCGTTCGGCCCGCGCGATGGAATCTCTTCAGGCATGCGGCCCGGCAATTCGTCGGGCCGCGGTGGCGAGCCGGGCTCGCGCACCGGCGGCGTGATTTCAGGCTGCGGATTGCCCGGCGGAATTCCGGGTGGCGGTTCGGCTGGAGTCCCCGGTGTTGCCGGCGGAATCTCGGGCGGTTCGATCGGCATCGGCATCATCGGGATCAGTTGTCCGGGGAAGGACAACGATGATGCCGCGCCGATGTTCCCTCATCGCGCCGCGCTGGATCTGCCTTATTCCGGCGCGTGGCAGACGGCCTCGATGTTGTGGCCATCAGGGTCGAGCACGAAGGCGCCGTAGTAATTCGCATGGTAATGCGGGCGGATGCCGGGCGGGCCGTTGTCGCGTCCGCCGGCCGCGATGGCCGCCTTGTAGAACGCGTCGACGGTGGCGCGGTCCCTGGCCGCGATCGCGACATGCACTGGCTTGTTCATGGCGCCTTCGCCGCCGATCCAGAAATCCGGCTTGCCGTTGGCGCCGAAGCCGGCGGCGGCAGCGTGGCCGGTCTGCTCCGCCGTGACCTCCATGATCAGGCCGTAGCCGAGCGGAGCCAGCGCCTTGGCGTAGAACGCCTTGGCGCGCTCATAGTCGGAAACGGAGAAACCCAGATGGTCGATCATCGTAACCTCCTTCGTCCTTGTCAGCGTGAGAGGAACGTATTGCTTCGCGTCTTGCGCATGATCGCAAATCCGCGCGCGACCATGTCGGCAATACAATCCTGCTGCCATTCGTTTTGTGACAGATGCTCGATGACGACCGCGCGCGGCCATAGCGAGGGCGGCGCATCGCGGAAGAAGCCGATCAGCACGCGGTCCTCAAAACCCTCGACGTCGATCTTCAGCGAATCAATTTGCGTGACGCCGGCCTCGTCGAGAATGCGTGTCAGCCGCAGCGACGGCACCTTGATCGCCTCGGCGCTCGCCGTGCCGGTGACGACGTGAGTGGCGCCAAGATTACCGCCGCCGCTCTCGATCATCAGCTCGCCGTCGCTGTCGCCGGCGGCAGCCTGCACCAGGCGCACTTGCGCCGTCTTCGACGCGCCGTGGTTGAACGAGAGCCGCGCGAACGTCATGGGATGCGGCTCGATCGCGACCACCTTGCCTGTGGTGCCGACCTGCCGCGCCATCACCAGCGCAAACGTGCCGACATTGGCGCCGACGTCGAGGAAGGTGCCGCCCGCCGGGGTATGCTGGCGCAGGAAGTCGAGCTCGTCGAGATTATAATCGGGATTGAACAGCGCGCCGCGCTCTGTCGCGCTGCCCTGGTGATAGAAGCGGAACGATGCGCCCTGATATTGCACGTCGACCGGGCCACCGCGCAGCAGGTTGACCAGCCGCGACATCCAGGGCCGGAACGCGCCGCGCTTCAGCCCCGACTGCTGTGCGAGGCGAATGATCGCAGCCTGCGCCGCATTGGGCGCAAACGCGCCGAACGGCGCGGACGAAGGGGCGTTGTCAGTCGTCAAGCAGGCGGTCCTCGTTGCAAGCGGCGCATGCATAGCCGGTTTTGCGTGGGACTCCAATCTTCACGAGAGGTCCGTAGCCCGGATGGAGCGCTGCGAAATCCGGGATTCTCACCGCGCTGATGGGCCTTCCCGGATTGCGCTGCGCTCCATCCGGGCTACGAGATCACGCAGCTTTCTTCGGTGCCTTGCGCTGCCGCAGAAATCGCCCGAGCAGCCTGCGCTTGCCCTTGCGTGGGATGAGGTCGATGTCGCTGACGAGCTTGGCGCCGCCCTTGCGGCGCTCCAGCACGATCTTGCGGCTGTGGAAGGCTTCCAGCTCGGCGCGATGCGCGACGCTGACGATGGTCGCCTTCGGCAGCGCGTCGGTGACCATCTTCATCATCCTGTCCTGGCTCTTCTCGTCGAGCGCCGAGGTCGCCTCGTCGAGCACGATGATGTCGGGCTTGTGCAGCAACAGCCGCGCAAAGGCGAGGCGCTGCTTCTCGCCGCCGGATAGCGTCTGGTCCCAGGGGCTTTCCTCCTCGATCTTTTCCTTGAGATGGTCGAGGCCGACCTTATGCAGGACGTCACCGATCTCCTCCAGGGTCCAGTCCTCGGCCGCACCGGGATAGGCGACCGCGCGGCGCAGTGATCCGGAGGGCACATAGGGCCGCTGCGGCAGCATGAACAGTCGGCGATCCCTGTGAAAATTGACGCTGCCGCCGCCCCAGGGCCACAGGCCTGCGATGGCGCGCACCAGCGTACTCTTGCCGGTCCCGGATTCGCCGGCGACCAGCAGCCGTTCGCCCGACTCGATCACCACCTCGGTCTCGCCGACCACGGCCGTGCCGTCGTCGAGCGAGACCGACAGATCCTTCATCTCCAGGATGGCGTCGTTGCTGGTCTCGCCGCGCTTGATGCGGCCAAAACCGTCGCCCTGCTCGGCGCGTTCGAGTCCGTCGAGCGACATCATCAGCGAGGCGATGCGGCGCGCGCAGGCGTTCCAGTCGGCAAGCCGCGGATAATTGTCGACCAGCCAGCCGAACGCGCTCTGCACGATGGTGAAGGCGGAGGCCGCCTGCATCACCTGTCCCAGCGTCATGCTGCCGTCGAGGAATTTTGGCGCGCAGAGCAAAAGCGGCACGACCGGCGCAACCAGGCTCGAGCCCTGCGACACCAACGTGGTGCGCATGTGCTGACCGGCGAGCCGCGCCCATTGCCGGAGCACGCCGGCGAAGTTGCGGTCGATGCCGTCGCGCTCTTCCTCCTCGCCGCCCAGCAGTGCGATGCTCTCGCCGTTCTCGCGCACGCGCGTCAGCGTGTAGCGGAAATCGGCTTCGGCCTGGTTCTTGTCCTCGGAGACCTGCACGAAGCGCCGGCCGATCACCAGGATGGAGCCCGAGGCGATCGCGGCATAGAGCATCGCGGCGATCACGAGGAAGCCGGGAATGGTGAGCGTCGAGCCGCCGAACGTGACGGTGAGCGCGCCGCCGATGGTCCAGAGCACGATGATGAAGGTCGCGGCCGACAGCAGCGCCGAGGTGACGCCGGCGAGGAAATCGACCGGCGAATCGGTCGCGATGCGCAGATCCTCGGCAATCCGGTATTCCGGATTCTCGTGGTCACCCTTGACGAGGTTGAGCTGGTAGTAGCGCCCGTTCGCGAGCCACCGCGTCAGCACGCTCGCCGTGAGCCAGGCCCGCCAACGCCGCTGGATGCCCATGCGCGCGAACACCTGGATGACGCCGAGCACGATGCTGCCGATCGCAAGCGGAAAGAACATTGCGGTGAGATGGAAGACGCTCGCCGCGTCGCGCTTCTCGATGGCGTCGAAGATCGCGCGATTCCAGACGTTGATGCCGTACTGGAAAGCGACGGCCAGGACGATCAGCAGGCCGAGGCCGATCGAGAACGGCCAAGCGAGGCGATCGCCGCCCTGTCCCCAGAAGCCGCGCGCGCTGATCCAGAACCGTGTCAGCAGATAATCCTTGCGGGCCTGCTCGACCTCTTCAGGTGACAGCTCCGGGTCAGGCTCGAGCAATTCCGGCGGAGGCGGTGCGACCTTGTCGCCGTTCTCGCCGGCGATGTCGACGATGGGGGGCTTCCTGTCCTGCTCGCGTTTTCCAGCCGGCTTTTGCATGATCGGATAACGCAAGCCAAATCAACCGGTTCCCCGAGGTTCCCGAGGCGCCTTTACTCGGCGGCGCCGTCGCGGACGCGCCGGATCCGGGCCGCCCGATGTAGAATTCGCGACAATTCCTCGATCGAGTACGGCTTTTGCACCAGATCGAAGCCGGCAGCGCCATCCTGCGCCAGCGCCTGGCTGTAGCCCGTGGTCAGCACGACCGGCACGCCGATGCCCCGTTGGCAGATGGCCTGCGCCAGATCGAGCCCGGTCATTCCCGGCATGACGACGTCCGAGAACACGACATCGAAACGATCCGCGTCCATGTCGAGCTCGGCGAGTGCATCGGTGGCGTTGTCGACCAGCGTGATGCTGTAGCCGAGCTCGGTGAGGCCGTCGGCGGCGAAATTGGCAAGCTCGATATTGTCCTCGACCAGCAGCACCGACATGCCGCTGCCGGCCACCGCCGGCGCCGTGTTCGGCGCCTGCCGCTGCGGCAGCAGGTCCGCCGGCACGCGCGGCAGGTAGAGCGAGAAGGTGCTGCCGTGACCGACCTCGCTCCTAACCGTCACCTCGCCCCCGGATTGCCGGGCAAAGCCGAACACCTGGGACAGGCCGAGGCCGGTGCCGTGGCCGACCTGCTTGGTGGTGAAGAACGGCTCGAAGATGCGTTCCAGCCGGGCGGCAGGAATGCCGACTCCGGTGTCGCTGACGGTCACGTTGATGAAGCCACGGTTTGCCAAGTTCTGGTTTGCCAAGCTCTGGCTTCCCAAGCTCTGGCTTCCCAAGTTCTGGTTTACCAAGGTCTGGCTGCCCGGGGCATGGGCCAGCGTGTCCGGAACGGCCGCCGCGGCCTCGACCGTGAAAACGATCCTGCCCTTGCCCTGCATGGCATCGCGCGCGTTGGTCGCCATGTTGATCAGCGCCGTCTCGAACTGGCCGGCATCGGCGTGGACGAGGCAGGGCTCGGTGGGCAGGCGCATGGTGATCTCGATGGCCGGCCCCAGCAGCGGCGCCAGCATGTCGTGCAGCGCCTGCATCCGCTCGCCGACGTCGAACACTTCCGGCTTCAGGGTCTGACGCCGCGCAAAGGCGAGCAGCTGCGAGGTCAGCTTGGCCGCGCGCGCCACTGCGTCCGCAATGGCCGTGATGTAGCGCTGCCGCCGCTCCTCCGTCAGTTGCGGCCGGTTCAACAGGTCGACCGAGGCGCGGATCACCGTCAGCAGATTGTTGAAATCATGCGCGACGCCGCCGGTGAGCTGTCCGAGCGCCTCCAGGCGCTGGCTGTGCTTGAGTGCCTCCTCGGCCTCACGCCGCTTGGCGGCTTCGGCCTGAAGGTGCTGCGTGCGCCGCAATGCCAGCGCCAACAGCAGAAACAGAAGTGCGGTGGCGGGAATGCCGAACACCAGATGCTGGCCCATGGTGGCGAGCCAGCGCGCGCGGATCGCCGAGGTCTCGAGCCCGGCGCTGACATAGATCGGATATTCGGCGACGCGCCGGTAGCCGATGCGGCGCTCGATCCCGTCCGACGGCCAGGCGACGGTGATGAGGCCGTGCGCGGGCCGCGCCGCGATTTCCCGGCCGACCGGTCCGGTCGGATCCAGCCGAAGGTCGCGCTCGAGCCGCGGGAACTGCGCGAGCAGCACGCCGTCCGTGCGTCCCATCGTGAAGAAGCTGCCGGCATCGGAACCGATCCGCGCATAAAAACTCTCGAAATATTCGGGCAGGACGGAGGCCTGGATCACGCCGATGAAGCTGCCGTCGTCGGAGTCGCGGCGGCGGCTCACCCCGAAGAAGCGCGCGCCCTGATAGGGCGGACGGGGCGTCAGGGCCGTGCCGATGAAGCTGCCGATGGTCTGGTCGACGTGAGCGTAGAAATAGTCGCGGTCTGCAAAGCGGAGCTCCGGCGGCGGCGAGGCGAGGCTGTTGACCAGCGCTTTGCCGTCCGCGTCGAAGATCCAGGCCGATTTGAGCTGCGGCAGTGAATCGGTCAGCCGCCTTAGGCGGAGGTGTAGCGCCGGCTCGCGCGCGCGGATGACGTCGTCGGGAAGGCCGCGCACGACCTCGTTGAGCTCGGCCAGGCTGCGATCGATGGTCTCGAACACCTTGAGCGCGTGCTCATGTACGACGTCGAGCGTGCGCTCGATCTCCCGGTCGGCAATGTCCCTGGTCGAGGTGTAGGAGATCGCGGAGGTGATGACGAACAGCGCAACCGGCAGCGCCAGGGATGCCGCCATCATCCACTGCAACAGCCTTAGCGAATTGCGTTGCGCCCTCTGCACAGTCGCTCCGTCCCTGACGGGAGCTTAACTGAATCTCGCGCGGGGAAGGAAGCAACTTGTGCCGGAACCGCTGGTTGTGCGCGTGGAACTTACGCGCACAGCGGGTCGGAGAAAATTCTACTCGAATTGACCGCGATCTCGGAATGTCCCGGCCGGACTGGCCGGGACACGAAGCATGAACCGCGCCTTTAGATCTGGCGCTCGACCATCTTGAGCTTCAGCTCGGCGATGGCTTCGGCCGGGTTCAGTCCCTTCGGGCAGGCCTTGGCGCAATTCATGATGGTGTGGCAGCGGTAGAGGCGGAACGGATCCTCGAGATTGTCGAGCCGCTCGCCGGTCGCCTCGTCGCGCGAATCGGACACCCAGCGATTGGCCTGGAGCAGCGCGGCGGGACCGAGATAACGTTCGCTGTTCCACCAATAGCTCGGGCACGAGGTCGAGCAGCAGGCGCACAGGATGCACTCGTAGAGGCCGTCGAGCTTCTCGCGATCCTCGTGGGTCTGGCGCCATTCCTTCTGCGGCGTCGGCGAGGTCGTCTTCAGCCACGGCTCGACCGATGCGTACTGGGCGTAGAAGTTGGTGAGGTCGGGGACGAGGTCCTTCACGACCGGCTGGTGCGGCAATGGATTGATCTTCACCGCGCCGTCCTTCACGTCGTGCATCGAGCGGGTGCAGGCGAGCGTATTCTGGCCGTCGATGTTCATGGCGCAGGAGCCGCAGACGCCTTCGCGGCAGGAGCGGCGGAAGGTCAGCGACGGGTCGATGTGATTCTTGATCCAGATCAGGCCGTCCAGCACCATCGGGCCGCAATCATTGGTGTCGACGTAGTAGGTGTCGACGCTCGGATTCTTGCCGTCGTCCGGATTCCAGCGGTACACGCGAAACTCGCGGGTCTCGGTCGCGCCCGCGGGCTTCGGCCAGGTCTTGCCGCCGGAAATCTTGGAGTTCTTCGGAAGTGCGAATTCAACCATTGCTCTAACCTTTCGTCATTCCGGGGCGATGCGCCGCATCGAACCCGGAATCTCGAGATTCCGGGTCTGGTCCTTCGGACCATCCCGGAATGACGGCTACTGTTCGCTCAGTACACACGCGCTTTCGGCGGGATGTACTGCACGTCGTTGGTCATGGTGTAGTCGTGAACCGGGCGGTACTCGATCTTGACCTTGCCGGCATCGTCCAGCCAGGCCAGCGTGTGCTTCATCCAGTTCTTGTCGTCGCGCTCGGAGAAGTCCTCGCGCGCATGCGCGCCGCGGCTCTCGGTGCGATTGGCGGCCGAGTTCATCGTCACCACCGCTTGCGAGATCAGATTGTCGAATTCGAGCGTCTCGACGAGGTCCGAATTCCACACCAGCGAGCGGTCGGACACGGCGATGTCGGTGATGCCGCTGTGGACCTTCTCGATCAAGTTCTGGCCCTCGCTCAGGACTTCGCCGGTGCGGAACACCGCGCAATTGCTCTGCATCACATGCTGCATGCCTTCGCGCAGCTTTGCGGTCGGCGTGCCGCCGGAGGCGTAGCGGTAATGGTCGAGGCGGCCGAGCGCGAGCTCGGACGAGTTCGCCGGCAGCTCCGGCTGCTTGGCATTGGGCGTCAGCTTCTCGGCGAGGCGGAGCGCTGCGGCGCGGCCGAACACGACGAGGTCGATCAGCGAGTTGGAGCCGAGGCGGTTGGCGCCGTGCACGGAGACGCAGGCGGCCTCACCGATCGCCATCAGGCCGGGGATGATGGCGTTGTCGTCGCCGTCCTTCTTGGTCAGGACTTCGCCGTGATAGTTGGTGGGGATGCCGCCCATGTTGTAGTGCACCGTCGGCACGATCGGGATCGGCTCGCGCGTCACGTCGACATTGGCGAAGATCTTTGCGGATTCGGAGATGCCCGGCAGCCGCTCGGCCAGCACCGCGGGATCGAGATGGTCCAGATGCAGGAAGATGTGGTCCTTCTTCTTGCCGACGCCGCGGCCCTCGCGGATCTCGATGGTCATCGCGCGCGAGACGACGTCGCGCGAAGCGAGATCCTTGGCCGACGGCGCGTAGCGCTCCATGAAGCGCTCGCCCTCGGAGTTGACGAGATAGCCGCCTTCGCCGCGCGCGCCCTCGGTGACGAGACAGCCCGAGCCGTAGATGCCGGTCGGGTGGAACTGCACGAACTCCATGTCCTGCATCGGCAAGCCGGCGCGCAGCACCATGCCGCCGCCGTCACCGGTGCAGGTGTGGGCCGAGGTGCAGGAGGCATAGGCGCGGCCGTAGCCGCCGGTCGCGAGGATCACGGTCTGGGCGCGGAAGCGGTGCAGCGTGCCGTCGTCGAGCTTGAGCGCGATGACGCCGCGGCAGGTGCCCTGATCGTCCATGATCAGGTCGATGGCGAAGAACTCAATGAAGAACTCGGCCGCGTGGCGCAGCGACTGGCCGTACATCGTGTGCAGCATGGCGTGGCCGGTGCGGTCGGCGGCGGCGCAGGTGCGCTGCGCCTGGCCCTTGCCGTAGTCCATGGTCATGCCGCCGAACGGACGCTGGTAGATCTTGCCGTCCTCGGTGCGCGAGAACGGCACGCCCCAATGCTCGAGTTCGTAGACCGCCTCGGGCGCGTTGCGCACCATGTATTCGATCGCGTCCTGGTCGCCGAGCCAGTCCGACCCCTTCACGGTGTCGTACATGTGCCAGCGCCAGTCGTCCTTGTGCATGTTGCCGAGCGAGGCGGAGATGCCGCCCTGCGCCGCCACCGTGTGCGAACGGGTCGGAAACACCTTGGTGATGCAGGCCGTGCGCAGGCCGGCTTCGCTGCAGCCGACCACGGCGCGCAAGCCCGCGCCGCCGGCGCCGACCACGACGACGTCATAGGTGTGGTCTTCGATCGGATAGGCTTTGCCGTTGGTGGCGGGAGCGCCGTTGCCCGTGCCATTCGTTGTGGTGGCCGATGTTCCCGTAGCCATGGGTTACACTCCGGAGGACAGTTTCAGGATCGCGTAGGTCGAGGCGAGCGCCACGGCGACCGAGAAGAAATTGTTGAGCATGATCGAGACGAGCTTCAGCTTCTCGTTATGGACGTAGTCCTCGATCACCACCTGCATGCCGATCTTCATGTGCCAGGCGCTGGCGAAGATGAAGAGGAGCAGGATCACCGCGACGGGAATGGAGCTCAGGGTCTGCGCAGCGTAGACTTGGTTGCGGCCGAGCAGCATCACGATGATCACCAGCGCCGGGATCATCAGCAGCGTCATGGCGACGCCGGTGACGCGCTGTCGCCAGAAATCGGATGTGCCGGAATGCGCGGCACCGAGATTGCGGACGCGGCCGAGCGGGGTCCGCAGGCTGCGCTTCGGCGTATCGGATGCGCTCATCGTCCACCTCCGTTCGCATAGGCGATGATCCAGATCAGCACCGTCAGCGCGATGCCGCCGATCAGGGCACCCCAGGTCAGCGCTTCCCGCTCATTGGCCTTGAAGCCGTAGCCGAGGTCCCACACGAAATGCCGGATGCCGCTGAGCATATGGTGCATCAGCGCCCAAGTGTATCCGAACACGATCAGCCGCCCGATGATGCTGCCGGCGAAGGCCTGGACGTGCGCGTAAGCGGCCGGGCCGGAAGCCGCGGCAACCAGCCACCAGACCAGCAGCAGGGTTCCGAAATAGAGGGCAATCCCGGTGGCGCGATGGATGATGGACAGAGCCATCGTCAGCGTCCAGCGGTACACTTGCATGTGCGGCGAGAGGGGTCGTTCGATCCGTGCGGTCATGGGCTTTGATGTTTTATGGCGGCCCAGCAGGGGGCGCGCGGGGATCGGAAAGGTCGGCTCTATTTACGGAGTCGATTTGGCCTGTGCAATCTCCAAATTGCCATAAATCGAACGATGGTTCAGCTCTAGAGCCTTGATGAAGCAAGGCCAATCAGGGGCTTGGTATACCAGAGCATCGGTCCGCCAACCAAACTGAGAACTCAAATTCATTACTTCGTAGCCTGCGCGAGGCGCATTGAAATCGCTATTGGAACGCCTCTAGCCCAACGTCCGCTGCTCTCCGCTCGCACCAATCGGTCGGTGTCGGCCGTAGCCGCCTCCCAAGGGCCCAGGGCGACTCGGCTCGCCGCACGCTGGCCCAGCTTCGCTGAAAACCGCGGATATGCGCAGCCCGCATTCCACCCCAGCCGGGACGTCCGGTGCGTCGACCGGGCAACCCGGATCGCCTAAAGCTGGGACCGCAGCCGTCTCCGACCGACGTCCGAAGAGGTTGCGACCAGTCGCCGGGGCAGGTCAGGGGTGATCGCAGGTCTTGATATCAAGGACATCGTCGAGCTCGCACTGTTGCTGATCGCAACCGGGGCGCTTTCGGGATTTTTGGCCGGCGTGTTCGGTATCGGCGGCGGCGCGATTCTCGTGCCAGTGTTCTACGAATGCTTCCGTATCGCCGGCGTGCCGCTGGAGGTGCGCATGCCGCTCTGCATCGGCACCTCGCTCGCGGTGATCATCCCGACCTCGATCCGTTCGTTCCAGGCGCATTACAAGCGCGGCGCCGTCGACATGGCTATCCTCAGGGTCTGGTGGCTGCCGATCGTGGTCGGCGTCGTCGCCGGCAGCGTCATCGCGCGCTATGCGCCGGAGCGGCTGTTCAAGATCGTGTTCGTCTGCGTCGCCTATTCCGCGGCGGCGCGCCTCATCTTCGCGCGCGAAGGCTGGAAGTTGGGCGACGATCTGCCGAAGGGCCCGCTGATGCGCGCCTACGGCTTCTGCGTCGGCATTCTCTCGACCCTGATGGGCATCGGCGGCGGCCTGTTCTCGAACCTGCTGATGACGTTCTACGGCCGTCCCATCCATCAGGCGGTCGCGACGTCATCCGCACTCGCGGTGCTGATCTCGATCCCCGGCGCGCTCGGCTACATTTATGCGGGCTGGCCGGCGGCGGCGAACTATCCGGCCGTCGCAGCGCTGCAGATCCCGTTCGCGCTCGGTTACGTCTCGCTGATCGGAGCCGTGCTCGTGATGCCGATGAGCCTCGTCACCGCGCCGCTCGGCGTGAGAGCTGCACATGCGATGTCGAAGCGGACGCTGGAAGTGGCGTTCGGGTGTTATCTGTTGATCGTCGGCAGCCGGTTTGTGCTGAGCCTGGTGGGCGGGCTGTAGTCGCCGCGTCCACCGTCATTCGAGCGCAGCGTCGTAGGGTGGGTTAGCGAAGCGTAACCCACCGCTTCTGCCGCCGCGGAACGCAAAGAGGTGGGTTACGCCTTCGGCTAACCCACCCTACGGCTTCATCCGCAAGGACGGCGAACGCCAGCCCTATTTCTTCGCGTAGATATCCTTGTACGTATCCCGCAAGACGTTCTTCTGCACCTTGCCCATGGTGTTGCGCGGCAGCTCGTCGACCACGAAGACGCGCTTGGGCATCTTGAACTTTGCGATCCGTCCGTCCAGCGCGTTCAGCACGGCGGCTTCAGTGACGTCGGCGCCCTTGTTGCAGACCAGCACCGCCGTGACGCCCTCGCCGAAATCGGCATGCGGCACGCCGATCACGGCGGATTCGATCACGCCGGGCATGGCGTCGATCTCGCTCTCGATCTCTTTCGGATAGACGTTGAAGCCGCCGGAGATCACGAGATCCTTGCCGCGGCCGAGGATGTGGACGTAGCCCTTGCCGTCGATCTTGCCGAGGTCGCCGGTGATGAAGAAGCCGTCGTCGCGGAATTCGGACTTGGTCTTCTCCGGCATGCGCCAATAGCCCTTGAAGACGTTCGGTCCCTTGACCTCGATCATGCCGATCTCCTCGCGCGGCAGCTCCTTGCCCGTCTCGGGTTCGGTGACGCGCACGGAGACGCCGGGGAGAGGGAAGCCGACCGCGCCGGGCACGCGCTCGCCGTCATAGGGGTTCGACGTGTTCATGTTGGTCTCGGTCATGCCGTAGCGCTCGAGCACGGCGTGCCCCGTGCGCGCCGACCATTCGCGATGGGTCTCCGCCAGCAGCGGCGCCGAGCCCGAGATGAACAGCCGCATGTGCTTCGTGGTGTCGCGCGACAGCGCAGAATTCTGCAGGAGGCGCGTGTAGAAAGTCGGCACGCCCATCAATACTGTGGCGCGCGCCATCAGCTTGATCATCAAATCCGGATCGAGCTTCGGCAGGAAGATCATCGACGCCCGGGCGAACAGTGTCACGTTGGTCGCCACGAACAGGCCGTGCGTATGATAGATCGGCAGCGCGTGGATCAGCACGTCCTTGTCGGTGAAGCGCCAGTAGCCGACGAGCGAGAGCGAGTTCGACGCCAGATTATCATGCGTCAGCATCGCGCCCTTGGAGCGGCCCGTGGTGCCCGAGGTGTAGAGGATGGCGGCGAGATCGTCGTTCGCCCGCGCGACAGTCGTGAATTCGCTGCTCGCCTTGTCGGCGGCCTCGGTCAGCGAGCCCTTGCCGTCAGCTCCGAGCGTCTCGACCCCGGCCTCCACCTTGGCGGCGATCGGGGCGAGGCCTTCGGCCTTGGAGGGATCGCAGACCACCAGCGACGGCTCGGCATCGCCGATGAAGTAGTCGAGCTCGTTCAGCGTATAGGCGGTGTTGAGCGGAAGATAGACCGCGCCGGCCCGTACCGTGCCGAGATACAGCACGATATTGGCGACGGATTTCTCGACCTGCACCGCGACGCGGTCGCCCGGCTTCACGCCGCGCGCGACCAGCACATTCGCCATCTGCCCCGCCCGCGCGATCAGCTCGCCATAGCTGATATGGCCGCCGTCATGCGTCTCGATCGCGAGGCGCTTCGGATCGTCCAGGCCGTCGAACAGGCGGGAGAACAGGTTGGCGTTGGCAGCTGGGTTCATGCAACATTCCTCGCCGGCGAAGGCCGGTCAAACCGAGGGCTGGATTAGCAAAAACCGCCCCAATGAAGCAACGGAGACAGTTTGCATGACAAAAGCTGGGAAACGCGTGGCCTGGGTCACGGGCGGCGGCAGTGGGATCGGCGAGGCCGGCGCCGAGGCGCTGGCGGCCGACGGTTGGACCGTGGTGGTCTCGGGCCGGCGCAAGGACGCCCTGGATACCGTGGTTGCCAAAATCGCCAAGGCGGGCGGGGCGGCCGAGGCCATCGCGCTGGACGTGGCCAACGCTGCGGAAGCCCAGAAAGCCGCCGATCAGATCGTCGCCAGGCACGGCCGCATCGACCTCCTGGTCAATAACGCCGGCATCAATGTTCCCAAGCGCAGCTGGAAGGACATGGAACTGGAGGGCTGGGACAAGTTGGTCCAGGTCAATCTCAACGGCGTGCTCTATTGCATGCGCGCGGTGCTGCCGACGATGCGCAAGCAGCAGGATGGCGCGATCATCAACGTCTCGTCCTGGGCCGGCCGCCACGTCTCGAAGATGCCGGGCCCGGCCTACACCACGACCAAGCATGCGGTGCTGGCACTGACCCATTCCTTCAACATGGACGAATGCGTCAACGGCCTGCGCGCCTGCTGCCTGATGCCGGGCGAGGTGGCGACGCCGATCCTCAAGCTGCGCCCGGTGGTGCCGAGCGAGGACGAGCAGGCCAGGATGCTGCAATCCGAAGATCTCGGCCGCACCATCGCCTTCATCGCGAGCATGCCGGCCAGGGTCTGCATCAACGAGGTGCTGATCAGCCCGACGCATAATCGCGGATTCATCCAGACGCCGAACAACAGGGATTGAGGCGCAGCGCGCGCGTCAATCTCCGCTGTCGTCCCGGGGCGCGACAACGTCGCGAACCCGGGACCCATAACCACAGGGAGAAGACGTCGCGCGAGACGGTAACTCCGAGTCTTCGCCAAACCACTCCCTGTGGCTATGGGTCCCGGATCGGCGCTTCGCTTGTCCGGGACGACAGCGGAGTGGGCGGATCGTTCGTGCATCACACGAACGTCCCCCCACATAGTTTCACGCATCACAAAGAATTTTTCCCCGAAACCACTTCGCCAACCCTCCCGTAGTTCGGTCCAACGACGGCGCTGCTGCTTCACGCCAACAGGTCGCAGCCGCCGTTGTTGCCCCAACGCAAGACCGGCCATCGCCGGTTACAATTCAATCGGGAGACTTTCCATGTCGAAGCGCATTGCCTATCTCGCCGCCGCCGCCTTCAGCGCCCTGGCCATCACCGCGACCGTCGTCGCGCCTGTCCGCGCCGAGGAGAAGACCGTCATGGTCGGCGGTGCCGCGATGTTCCCGTCCAAGAACATCGTCCAGAACGCGGTCAACTCGAAGGACCACACCACGCTGGTCGCGGCGGTGAAGGCGGCCGGCCTGGTGCCGACGCTTGAAGGCAAGGGTCCGTTCACGGTGTTTGCCCCGACCAACGCCGCCTTCGGCAAGCTGCCGGCCGGCACCGTCGACAATCTGGTCAAGCCCGAGAACAAGGCGACGCTGACCAAGATCCTCACCTACCATGTCGTGCCCGGCAAGCTCGAGGCCTCCGACCTCACCGAGGGCAAGAAGCTGAAGACCGCCGAAGGCGAGGAGCTGACGGTCAAGAAGATGGACGGCAAGACCTGGATCGTCGATGCCAAGGGCGGCACCTCGATGGTCACGATCTCCAACGTCAACCAGTCCAACGGCGTCATCCATGTGGTCGACACCGTGCTGATGCCGGCGACGTAACACCGCGGGCTCCTGTTTCATCCCGCAAGCAGGATGCGACGAAACGGCGAGCCGGGGGCACCCGGCTCGCTTTATTGTGACCGCCATAGCCCGACGCTATCGATTCGATGGCGGACAGGGCGTAACGAAAGCGGGCGCATCGGCGTATAATCGGTGTCACACGACGTTCAGGACGGAACCACCATGTCGAGCCTCACAGTCACCGACGAGCAGGTCAGCGCCGCCCCGGCCAAAGTGATCCAGCCGGCCTGGGTCCGCATCATGCACTGGGTCAATGCCCTCGCCATGATCCTGATGATCCTGTCGGGCTGGCAGATCTACAACGCCTCGCCGCTGTTCGGCTTCAGTTTTCCGCGCGAGTACACGCTCGGCGGATGGCTCGGCGGCGGCCTGCTCTGGCACTTTGCTGCGATGTGGCTGTTGATGATCAACGGCCTCGCCTATCTCGTCACGGGCTTTGCCACCGGCCGTTTCCGCAAGAAACTGTTTCCGATCACCCCGTCAGGCGTGCTCCATGACGTCAGGGCAGCGCTGACCTTCAAGCTCGGCCACGATGACCTCACCGTCTACAATTACGTGCAGCGTCTGCTCTATGCCGGCATCATCGTGGTCGGCGTGCTGATCGTGCTCACGGGCTTAGGGATGTGGAAGCCCGTGCAGCTCTATTATCTCGTCGCGCTGTTCGGCGACTACCCGACCGCGCGCTACATCCATTTCTTCTGCATGGCCGCGATCTGCGCGTTCCTCGTCGTTCACGTCCTGCTCGCGCTGCTCGTGCCGAAGAGCCTGCGCGCCATGATCATCGGCCGCTGAGGAGGAGAGCATGGCCAAGCGTTCATTCCTGATCCCCGGCGTCGACAAGCGGCTCTTGATCAAGGACTCCATCAAGACCATGCCCGACGTCACGCGCCGCCGCTTCATCGCGGGCGGCGCCAGCCTCGGCGCGCTGACGCTGCTCACCGGCTGCGATGTGATCGACTCGTCCTCGGCCGAGGAGATGCTGAAGCAGGTCTCGAAATTCAACGATGCCGTGCAGGCCTTCATCTTCAATCCCGACGCACTGGCGCCGACCTTCTCCGAGAGCGCGATCACGAAACCGTTCCCGTTCAACGCCTATTACGATCTCGACGACGCGCCCGACGTCGCTGGCGCCGACTGGAAGCTCGAGGTCCGCGGCCTCGTCGACAACAAGAAGTCCTGGACGCTGGACGAGCTCTACAAGTTGCCGCAGGTCACGCAAATCACCCGCCACATCTGCGTCGAGGGCTGGAGCGCGATCGGCAGCTGGACCGGCACGCCCTTGCGCGATTTCCTCAAGCTGATCGGCGCCGACACAAGCGCGAAATACGTCTGGTTCCAGTGCGCCGACAAGGACGGCTACAATTCGCCCTTGGACATGCGCAGCGCGCTGCATCCGCAGACCCAGATGACGTTCAAATACGCGAATGAAATCCTGCCGCGCGCCTACGGCTTCCCCATGAAGATCCGCGTGCCGACAAAACTCGGCTTCAAGAACCCGAAATACGTGGTCTCGATGGAAGTCACCAACGACTACAAGGGCGGCTATTGGGAAGACCAGGGGTATAATTCGTTTAGTGGGAGCTAGGCGCGCTGCCGTAGTGTGGGCAAAGCGCAAGCGTGCCCACCATTCCATCCATCATGAATAAAACCGTGGGCACAGCGCTCTTGCGCCTTTGCTCACCCTACGGCACCGTCTACCTGGCTGGCCCCACTTTCCGCTGACACAGCGCCGCGGCCGCCCCCAACGCCAGCAGCGCCGCCGATACATTCAGCGCGTAGCTCAAACTCCCCAGCGCGTCCGTGATGGCGCCGACCACGATCGGCCCCAGCGTTTGCCCGACGCCGAACGAGATCGTCATCGCCGCGATCGCGGTCGGCCACATCGCCGGCGGATAGTTGAAGCGCACGAAGGCGGTGGTCGAGCCGACCACGGCGAAGAAAGCGACGCCGAACACCACCGCGGAGACCGCGAGCCACGCCGGCGAATGCCCGAGCATCGGCAGGGCCGCACCCAGCGCGTTGGTGCCGAGGATGATGGCGGTGGCCAATCCGCCGCGGTCGAGCGCCAGCACGCCGCGCCAGGCCCAGGGTGTGACGAAGGCGGACAGGCCGATCAGGCCCCAGAACGCCGCCTGCGCTGCGGCCCCGCCGCCGCCGTCGCGCACATAGGCGATCATGAAGGTCATGTAGGCGATGTAGCCGGCGCCGAACAGGAAGTAGCCCGCGAGGTAGATCAGCACAGGACGAATCGCGAAGGCGGCGTGGCTGCCTTCCGAGAAACGTGCCCCGCTTTCGATGCGGATCAGGAACAGCGGCGCGGTCATCGCGGCCGAGAGCAGTGTCAGCGCCCACCACACCATCCACCACGAGCCCGGCCCGAAATATTGCAGCGTGAACGGAGCGATCAGCCCCGAGGACAGAATGCCGATGCCGGGTCCGGCATAGAACAGGCTGAGCAGGAAATTGGCCCGCTCCGGGCGCGACTGGGCGATGGTCGCAGCGAGCGCGCCGCCGGCGACGAAGCCGGCCGCGGCGCCGAGACCCAGCACGAGGCGCGCCAGGCTCAGCGCGACGAAATTCCCCGTCAGCGCGCAAATGGCGAGCGCGGCGACGCAGGCCAGGGTTCCGCCGCGGATCGCGGCCGCCCAGCCGACGCGCTGGATGAGGCGCGACGCCACCAGCGCGCCCACGAGATAGCCGACGGCGTTGATGGTGTTCATGAATCCGGCGGCCGAATAGGACCAGCCGAGGGTCTCCCGCATGTCGGGCAGCACCAGCGCATAGGCAAAGCGGCCGATGCCGAGCCCGACGGTGGCCGCCAGCGACAGGGTCAGGATCAGCCGCGCGGGATGCGCGTAGGGCAGGACGCGGTCAGGGGCGTGCAAGGGGTTCTCCGGCCTACCCAGTGTGGCAGGCTCCGTCCGCCTTGCACAGCCGCACCCCGGCAATGGTGTCTTGCCAAGCGCGCAACGCCGCTCTAGCACTCCGGCCGGCCGTCATTCCGGGGCGCACGCGAAGCGGGCCCGCGCCAAGAGGCGCGTCCCGGAATGACGAGAGAGGATCGAGAAGGAAACGACCATGGCGACCCACAAACTGCTGCTGCTTCCCGGCGACGGTATCGGCCCCGAGGTGATGGGCGAGGTGAAGCGGCTGATCGACTGGCTCAATTCGGCCGGGATCGCCAAGTTCGAGACGGATACCGGCCTTGTCGGCGGCTCCGCCTATGACGCGCACAAGGTGTCGATCTCCGAGGGCGACATGGCCAAGGCGCTTGCCGCCGATGCCATCATCTTCGGCGCGGTCGGCGGTCCGAAGTGGGACGCGGTGCCCTACGAGGTGCGCCCGGAAGCCGGCCTGCTGCGCCTGCGCAAGGATCTGGCCTTGTTCGCCAACCTGCGTCCCGCCGTGTGCTACCCGGCGCTGGCGGAAGCCTCCAGCCTGAAGCGCGAGGCCGTCGAAGGCCTCGACATCATGATCGTGCGCGAGCTCACCGGCGGCGTCTATTTCGGCGAGCCCAAGACCATCACCGACCTCGGCAACGGCCAGAAGCGCGCCGTCGATACCCAGGTCTACGACACCTATGAGATCGAGCGCATCGGCCGCGTCGCCTTCGAGCTTGCCAGGAAGCGCAAGAACAAGGTGACGTCGATGGAGAAGCGCAACGTCATGAAGTCGGGCGTGCTCTGGAACGAGGTCATGACCCAGGTCCACAAGCGCGAATACTCTGATGTCACGCTCGAGCACCAGCTCGCCGATTCCGGCGGCATGATGCTGGTGAAATGGCCGAAGCAGTTCGACGTCATCGTCACCGACAATCTGTTCGGCGACATGCTGTCCGACATCGCGGCGATGCTGACGGGCTCGCTCGGCATGCTGCCTTCGGCTTCGCTCGGTGAGGTCGATGTGAAGAGCAAGAAGCGCAAGGCGCTGTACGAGCCCGTGCACGGCTCGGCGCCCGATATCGCAGGCCAGGGCCTCGCCAATCCGATTGCGATGATCTCGTCGTTCGGCATGGCGCTGCGCTACTCCTTCGACATGGGCGCGCTCGCCGACAAGGTCGACGCCGCGATCGCCGCGGTGCTCGCCAGTGGCCTGCGCACCGCCGACATCAAGTCGGAGGGCACCACGGCCGCCTCGACGACGCAGATGGGCGAAGCGATCCTGAAGGAATTGCAGAAGCTGCACGCCTAAGGCGGGCACAGCTCTCGTAGGGTGGGTCAGCCATGTGGACTGCGCGAAGCGCAGACCGCTTGGCGTAACCCACCTCTTCTGTCTCCGCGGAGACAAGCAGTGGTGGATTACGCCTTCGGCTAATCCACCCTACGGCATCTCGCAAAAACAAAAAGGCCGGGCGTAAGCCCGGCCTTTTGATTCGGATCGCTGTCCGCTCAGTACAGCGGGAAATTCTGCGGATAGCCGCCGACGTCCTGCGGCGGCGAGAGCGGCTGGCGGTCGATCGGGCGGTTGAGATTCTCGCGGGCGAAGGACGGATAGCCAACCGCCGGCGGGAAGGCGTAGTCGGAGAACTTGCGGTCGCCCGGATTGACCTCGGTGCCGCCGTCGAGCCAGGAGCGCTTGCTGACATAGATGCGGGTGCGGCCCTGCTGGTAGACGGCGTTGGGGCCGCTCGGGCCGTAATAGTGGCGGCCGCGCTCGTCATAGCGCTTGGTCTTGTTGTCAGCCGAGGCCGGCGTCGCAAGGGACAGGGCAATCACAGCGCCCGCCGCAAACAAGGTCGCCAGTTTGGCAGAGAATTTCCAGCTCATCACGTCCCCTTCAGGCGGCGCACCGCCAGTCGATTTCACCCCATACTAGCCCGGCCGGGGTGAGTGCAACTAGGTCTATTGGGTCACACCAGCTCGGAATAATCGTGCGCGCTGGCAAAAGTTGCATCAATACCAGCCACTTGAGCTTGATGCCGGTCAAAGCGCCCCGCGCAATTGCGCGTTGGCGGCGCCCAGCAGCCAGTCCGGCGAGCCCGCGAGGTCGCAAGCACGGCGCTTCAGCTCGGCACGGGCGAACAATTCCGCCAGCTTCGGCTCGTTGCCGGAGGTCAGCAGCGTCAGCCGGTTCAGCGTGCAGGCGATCGCCGCACGCCGGGCGGGCATTGTGTCGCCCTGGCAGGAGAAGCCGGAGATCTGCAAGCCTGGCTCCTCGTTGCGCTTGAGGTAGCCGAGGCAGGCCAGCGTCCCCTTGTCCGTGCCGATCGGCCGGAACAGCGCGACGGGGCCGAATTTCGTCTCGATCAGGCCGGCTTGCTCGAGCGGGGTGGCCACCCCGAGACCCATCTGGACGGCGAGGTCCGTCGCTACAGGACGGGCCACATCGAACTCGCCGCCTTCCCGATAGATTTCGAGCTCGGCCAGCGGCTGGTCCGCCGCGCTCGCCCAGCGCATCACGTCTTTGCGGCCGCCTTCGGGATGCCGAAGGATGGTGTAAGAGGCTGTTTTTTCTGATGAATCGATCCGGCTAAGGGCGAAAGCCGGGTGCGATCGGTCGGCCGTGCTCCAGCCCGGCTTGTCTGCGGGATCATCGCCGCGCAGCTCGGGCAACTGACCCAGCGCCGCGAGGGCGAGGATGGCAAACAGAGCGAGCGCCCCCACATAGGCGATCAGGCGCGCCAGCGTGCCGACCACCTCGTCGGCGAAGGCTGCCAGCGTCAGATAGAGATGGGTCCGGGTGGAGATTGCGGCCGTGCTGGCCTCAGGCGACTGCATCCACGTCCCTAAGGCATGGTCCAACGTTGTCTTGAGGCCGGTTCTCGCATAGAAGCGCTGCTCTTCCTGTTTAAGCGTCAGCTTCAGGAACGGGCTTTTTCATCGGAGAGTGAACGATGGGTTACAAAGTCGCAGTCGTCGGCGCGACCGGCAATGTCGGACGGGAAATGCTCAACATCCTCGATGAGCGCAAATTCCCCGCGGACGAGGTCGTGGCGCTGGCGTCGCGCCGCAGCATCGGCGTCGAGGTCTCCTATGGCGACCGCACCCTGAAGTGCAAGGCGCTCGAGCACTTTGATTTCTCCGATGTCGACATCTGCCTGATGTCGGCGGGCGGCGAGGTGTCGAAGGAATGGTCGCCGAAGATCGGCGCCGCCGGCGCCGTCGTGATCGACAATTCCTCGGCCTGGCGCATGGATCCGGACGTGCCGCTGATCGTGCCGGAGGTGAATGCGGCTGCGACCGAAGGCTTCAAGAAGAAGAACATCATCGCCAACCCGAACTGCTCGACCGCGCAGCTCGTGGTCGCGCTCAAGCCGCTGCACGACAAGGCGACCATCAAGCGCGTCGTGGTCTCGACCTATCAATCGGTGTCGGGCGCCGGCAAGGACGGGATGGACGAGCTGTTCTCGCAGACCAAGGCCGTCTACACCAATGACGAGCTGGTCGCGAAGAAATTCCCCAAGCGGATCGCCTTCAACGTCATCCCCCACATCGACGTCTTCATGGAGGACGGCTACACCAAGGAAGAGTGGAAGATGATGGCGGAGACCAAGAAGATTCTTGATCCCAAGATCAAGCTCTCCGCTACTTGTGTGCGCGTGCCCGTGTTCGTCGGCCACTCCGAGGCCGTCAACATCGAGTTCGAGAATCCGATCAGCGCGGACGAAGCGCGCAACATCCTGCGCACGGCGCCCGGCTGCCTCGTCATCGACAAGCAGGAGCCCGGCGGCTACGCCACGCCTTACGAAGCGGCCGGCGAGGACGCGACTTACATCAGCCGCATCCGCGAGGACGCGACGGTGGAGAACGGCCTCGTGCTGTGGTGCGTGTCCGACAACCTCCGCAAGGGCGCAGCCCTCAACGCGATCCAGATCGCGGAAGTGCTGATCAACCGCAAGCTGATCAGCGCGAAGAAGAAGGCGGCCTGACGAACTCTCTCCTGTCGTCCCGGACAAGCGCGCAACAAGCGCGCGCAGATCCGGGACCCATAACCACAGGAAGTGGTTTGGCGCGAAGCTGGTAACTCCGGGTCTTCGCAAAATTATTGCTGCGGCGTATGGGTCCCGGATCTGCGCTTGCGCTTGTCCGGGACGACGATCTCGTTTGACGCGGCAGCTGACGAAATCTCGCCCTACGCCACGCTACGCGCGTTCTTGAATTCCTTGCTCGCCTTGTCCAGCACGAACAGCGATCCCTCCGCGACGCCGAAATAGGCGCCGTGGGTCTGCATCTGGCCGCTGTCGACCGCCTTCTGCACGAACGGGAACGTCATCAGGTTTTCCAGGCTGCGGAACACCGCGGCCTTCTCGATGCGCTCGACGAATTGCGCCATGCTCTCATGGTCACGTTGCTCGACCACTTCACCCGGCTTGATGAACATCTGCATCCATTTGCCGATGAAGTCGCCGGGCGTCAGCGGCTCGATCTTGTCGACGAAGGCGCGGATGCCGCCGCATTGCGCGTGGCCGAGCACCACGATGTGCTTCACCTTCAGCACCGTCACCGCATATTCCAGCGCGGCCGAGACGCCATGCGCGTTGCCGTCGGGCTGATACACCGGCACCAGATTGGCGATGTTGCGGACCACGAACAATTCGCCCGGGCCGACGTCGAAGATCACCTCGGGCGAGACGCGACTGTCGCAGCAGCCGATCACCATTACTTCCGGCGACTGCCCCTTCACCGACAGGTCGCGGTAGCGGGTCTGCTCGGTCGGCAGCCGCTGGGTGGCGAAGGCCCTGTAGCCTTCCAGCAAATGCTCTGGGAATGCGGTCATGGCCTATGCCTAAACATATACCGCCGAGGCGAACAAGCCTTTCGAATAGGCAGACCAGATGTTATCGCCTGTGGCTGTTTGCTTGAGCATGATCCTTGCCGGAAAATCGCCGCACAGTTTTCCGGATCGTGCTCTACAACCGCCTGAGGAAACCGGAAGGAACGCTTGCATGACCCGCCCGCGCCGCAGCCATCTGTTCATGCCCGGCTCCAACCCCCGCGCGTTGGAAAAGGCGCGCAATCTCGCCGCCGACGGCCTGATCCTCGATCTGGAAGATTCCGTCGCTCCCGACGCCAAGGCGGTGGCGCGCGATGGAATCGCGGCGGCCATCGCGGCCAAGGGGTTCGGCAAGCGCGAGATCCTGATCCGGACCAACGGTCTCGACACGCCCTGGTGGGCCGACGATCTCGCCATGGCCGCCAAGGCCTCGCCCGACGGCATCCTGGTTCCAAAAGTTTCAAGTATCGAAGATCTCGATACGATCGGCCTCCGTCTTACCGAGCTTGGCGCGGCGCCGACGGTGAAGGTCTGGGCCATGATCGAGACCGCGCGCGCCGTGCTGCACGCGGAGGAGCTGGCCGAGGCCGGGCGCGATCAATCGCGGCGCCTCTCCGGCTTCGTGTTCGGCCCGAACGACATCTCACGCGAAACGCGCATCAAGATGCTGCCCGGCCGCGCCGCGATGATCCCGATGATCACGCACTGCATCCTGGCGACGCGCGCCCACGGCCTCGAAATCCTCGACGGCCCCTACAGCGACATCGCCAATTCCGACGGCTTTGCCACCGAATGCGCGCAGGGCCGCGATCTCGGCTTCGACGGCAAGACGCTGATCCACCCCTCGCAGATCGACGCCTGCAACGCGATCTTCACGCCGCCCGAAGAGGAAGTCGCGCGCGCACGAAAAATCATCGCGGCGTTCGAGCTGCCGGAGAACGTCTCGCGCGGCGCGATCCGCTTGGACGGCGCGATGGTGGAGCGGCTGCACGCCGACATGGCCCGGCGCACGATCGCAATCGCGGATGCCATTGCGGCGATGAGCAAGGGCTGAAGCGTCAACTCGAAAAAGCGATATCCGCTGTTCCGCGACAAACGGCCATCTTCTGTTCGCCAAGAGCAGAGGACGGTGCGGCCAATTCCTCGCAATACATCCGATCGATGTTGCGCTGCATGAGCGCATAACAATCGCATGCGACCTTCTCGAGCCGCGCCCGATCGATCTCTACAAACCCGCGCCCGTCGGACGGGACCGCGCCGGCCTCGCGTAGCTTGCTCATCGTCAGAGTTACTGTCGTCCGTCGCACCCCAAGCAGCTGCGCAAGCGCCTCCTGCGTCACCGGAAGCCGGTCATCGGGCACGCGGTCGTGAAGCTGCAGGAGCCACCGCGCCATGCGGCCATCCACCCGGTGCAGCGCGTTGCAAGCGGCTACGTGCTGGAGCTGCAATAACACCGCGCGGGCGTGGACTTGCACGACGTTCCTGATGGCTGTGCTTTGCGCAAAGGCGGCGCGAAATTTGGCGGCGGAAATCAGCGATGCTGTGCCGGCTATGCGAGTAACCGCGGTCACGGATGAAAGCGACGGGCCGAGCACGGAGAACGAGGCCAAAGCGCCTTCCCGTCCCATCAAGGTGGTTGCGACCGTTTGCCCGTCCGGCATATCGAGCATGAAGGCGATTGCGCCGCTATGGGGAAAATAAACCGGGTCGAGCTCATCGCCCGACCGCACCAGGATGGCATCGGGTTCGAACGAGACTTTCTGGAAGTAGGGCGTGAGCAAGCCGAGATCCGCCGGCGGCAACGCCGCCAGTAGCCGATTCCCGATGCCCGCGCGGTGGACGGTCACGATGCTTTCTTGTGAACGGGCACCCAATGAACGACGGGATCGATCTACTTCATTTGCCATGATTATCCGAAATACGAATTGCCCGAAGGGAAACTATCCAAACAGAGCCATTCGTCGAGATCAAGCACGGATAATTGCGGAGACCTTGTCGGCATCCTCCTCGCGCAAACGGGATCTTGCATACATCATACTATTCGCGATCTTTTGCCGCTCGGCGAGGTGCACCACGTGCTGATCGACCAGTGATGGTTGCAGCAGCGCGCGAGTTTAACCTTGTCCCGGCGCGGACCTCTGGGGAGATCTGCTATACCCCCGGGTACAGCGGACATCCTTGCGCCGATCCCAAGGTAGGGATTGATGAGTGTGCGGCGAGCGAAATCTTCTGCGCCGCTCACCGCGGCGCGTCCCTTGTGATTGCACAGCGGGCAGACCCGCTTCCTGTCGGGCAGCAATTGCGGCTGTGCGCGCTGACACCCCGTCGTGCAACGAGTCCTTCTTGCGTCCAACAACGTCATCTCGCGTCTCGACTCCTTCGTCCGACGGACTGTGGCAATCACCCGCATCCGTCGCGCCGCGACCTCTCGGTGCGCGCTTTGAGGTGATGTTGCGCGGAAGCACCTCGTGCGAATGCACGCGTGAATTTGATGTTTCGCGCCTGCCAACGTTGGACGCCGCGTGAAATCAAAGCATCAGTCGACAACGCTCTCGTCTGCGTCTCGCGCCGAGATCTCGCTCAATACACTAGATGCCTTCTATTCCAGATACCTTCTATTTGGCGATGCTCGCCTGGCTGTTTATTGCACTCTTTGTCTCGTCGGCGTGATGAGACGGGGCATCAATAAGAAAAGACTCCGGGGTACTATGATTCACGATTGGAACGGCACGCGCGTATTTTGGCTCGTGTCCGTATCGATGCTGCTGACCACGACATCGTCATTCGCACAGCAATCCAACGTTCAACCGTCGACCGGAGCCGGACAGTCGCTTCCTCCGGTTGCCGTGTCTGCGCCGGAGCGCCGCGCTGCGCCTGCCCGGAGGCAACCTTCATCGAATGCAGTGCGCGCGAGGCGCCAGGCCGATCGGCCCGCGAGCGCGCCGGCAGCAAGCGCACCTGGGACGGTCGGCGCGCAGCGGGCCGCGTTGCCGGTACCGTATGTCGGCGGACAAGTCGCGCGAGGTGGCCAGCTCGGCCTGCTCGGCAACAAAGACTACATGGATACGCCATACAGTCTCGCCAGCTATACGGAGAAGACCATCCGTGACCAGCAGGCGACCAGCGTCGCCGAGGTTCTGACCAATTCCGATCCGTCGGTCCGCGCGGCAATCGGCAGCAGCAACCGCTATGACGCACTGACCATTCGCGGCTTCCGGGTCGAGAACAGCGAGATCGCGTTGAACGGGCTGTACGGTCTGGTGCCGGCCTATCGTGTCAACCCGGCGCCGATCGAGCGTATCGAATTGCTCAAGGGCCCGGGCGCGTTCCTCAACGGCATGGCCCCGCAGGGAAGCATCGGCGGTAGCGTCAATGTCGTGACCAAACGTGCTTACGAAGATCTGACGCGCCTGACCGTCGGCTACATGTCGAATGCCCGCTTTGGCACGGAGGTCGACGTGGCGCGCCGCTACGGGGATCAGAAGGAATGGGGCGTCCGGTTCAATGGCGGGTTCAATGGTGGAGACACCACGATCGACCGCCAATCGGTGCGTGACGGTGTCGGTTCGCTCGGTGTCGACTACCGCGGCGAGCGCTTTCGGTGGTCGGCCGATGTCATCTATCAGGACGACTGGATGAAAGCTGCGGCGCGCGGCTATACGCCGGTCAAGGGCATCGCGGTGCCCAATGCGCCGGATCCTCGCATCAATCTCGCCCAGCCCTTCGACTATGCCCGCGCGAGGAGCCTCACGGGGCTGACGCGCGCTGAATACGACCTGTCCAACAACGTCACCATGTTCGGCGCCATCGGCGCCAACCAATTCGGTTATGACAAGCGGGAGGCGCCGGGAGCGACGATCCTCACGACCTCGGGCGACGCACTTTCAACGTCGCGCTTCCAGACCGGGAAGTCCGAGGCCGTGTCTGGCGAAGCCGGTGTTCGGGCGCGCTTCGATACAGGCCCGGTCGGGCATGAAGTCGTGGTCAGCGGCAGTGTCCTGAACCGAACCGACTGGCTCGGTCAGACCAATTACGGGAACTATCTCACCAACATCTACACACCCACGCTGCTGGCGGGCCCCGGCACACCGGTGTCGTCCTTCGCCGAAGGCAAATCCGACTTTCTCGGCCTGCGAAGCGTCGGCGTTGCCGATACGCTCTCGATGATGAACGGGATGCTTCAGGTGACCGTCGGCGCCAGACAGCAGCAGGTCATTGCGAACGGCTTTGATCCCGCGAGCGGTCTGGAGACCGCCCACTATGACCAGAGCGCGACGTCGCCCTCCGTGGCCCTGCTGGTGCGACCGATCAAGGAAGTGTCCTTTTACGCCAGCTACATCGAAGGTCTTTCGCCCGGTCCCACGCCGCCGGCCGGCGCAGCCAACACCAACGCGGTGTTCGCTCCCTTCAAGACCAGGCAATACGAGGTCGGCACCAAGCTCGATCTCGGTCGCTTCGGCGCGAGCCTGGCGGCGTTCCAGATCAGCCTGCCGAGCGGCGTCGTCGATCCCGTCACCAAGATCTACAGCCTCGACGGCGAACAGAGAAACCGCGGCGTCGAGCTCAACACCTTCGGCGAAGTGGCGCCGGGGATCCGGGTTCTGGGCGGCGTGACTTATCTCGATGCACGGCTCACGAAGACCGAAGGGCAACTCCATGACGGAAATCATGCGGTCGGTGCTCCGGGCTGGCAGAGCAATCTTGGTATCGAGTGGGATGCGCCCTTCCTGCCTGGACTGACGGCGACGGCTCGCACGATCTACACCAGCCGGGCCTATGTCAGCACCGACAACATCCAGAGCGTCCCCGCGTGGATGACCTTCGACCTCGGGGCACGCTATGCTACCAGCCTGGCTGGGCGGCCGACCACTTTCCGCGGGTCCGTTACCAATCTGTTCGACAATCGCTACTGGATCGGCAATCCGACCGGCTATGTGATCAGCGGCATGCCGCGGACGCTGTGGCTATCGATGTCGGTTGACTTCTGACGCGGAATGAGCCGGCGTTGCGCCGCCTCACCGCGGCGCGACATCGGCGCGGTCGAGCGATTCCAGCGTCGCGGCATTGCCGCAGTAGCCGTGATAATTCTCCGCGGCGGTGCCCTCTGCGAGATCGCGGTCGCATTGTCCCTTGTTGTTACAGAGCGAGCAGACCCGCTCCATGTCGCGGAGCAGCAGCGGCTGCGCGCGGCCGAGGCCTTCGGCGCTGATGCCGAGCTGCTGCAGCATCATTGGCAGCTCGTCGGCAGAATGCTTGCCGTGGCGGACCAGTTCCTCGAGATCGTCAGGCGCGATCCTCAAGTCGCTCGCGATCCGGTCGAAATCGGCGCGATCGAGCTGCCGCATCTCGTTCAGCTCGCGGCGGTGCTTCAGCCAGCTCGCAAAGGAGTCGATGAGGTCCTGGACGATGGGATATGGCCTGCTTGCGGTGCTCATGGAAAGCTCCCTTCGGACAGCGGAATTGGAGCGAATTAAGCACAATGATGCAGGGGCGCGTTGCGCTGGATCAAACTCGATCGAGCGAGGTTGATCGCGTGTTCCGGACGCGGTGCGGCGCGAAGTGCCGCTCCGCAGAGCCGGGACCCATCTCGCCACGTTACTGGGCCCCGGCTCAGCAGCGCATCACCAAGAGGTGCTGCGCAGCGTCCGGGGCACGAGAGCTAAGCAAACCGCTCCGCCGCCCAGGCATACAGGCTGCCGGGAATCGGCTTTTCGCCGCCGCGGCCCTTGGGCGAGATGTGCAGGCCGATAATCTCGGGGCTGGTGACGAGGCCGAGATAGCTCGAGGGATCGAAGAACAGTTTTGGTTCCGCATGCACGGCGTAGAACGACTGCTTCGGGAGCGCGCAAGCGAGCTCACCGGTGCGGCGCGCGAGCGCGGTGAGTGCCGCGGGGCCGAAGATCGCGACGCGGATATCGGAGAGGCGGTTCGAGCTGCCGCGCAGGCGGCGCATCATGAAGGTGATGCGATGGCGGACCGACAGCCAGTTCGGCGTCAGCTCCTCCTGCTCCATCAGCTCCTCGAAGGCGGCGACGATGCCGTGCCGGGGCGGCAGGTAGATCACGGAATTGCCGAGCTGGCGCGGCCGCTCCCAGGCGAAGTAAGGCTTTGCCGGATCGATCTCGACGGGCTTCAAGAGCAGCACATCGGCATCGAGCCAGAGGCCGAGATCCTTCGCCATCAGCTTCATGCGGAAGAAATCGCTGAACTGCAGCGTGGTCCAGTCGCGCCAGCTTCCATCCGGTTGCGGTGGCCGCAAGCGTTCCGAGAACGCGTGCGGCAGGATCGCTTCGGCGTCTGCGTTTGCGACGCCGGCGGGCAGGCCGGGAATGGTGTCGAAACTATAGACCGTGACCTTGTGGCCGGCCGCCAGCTGCGAGCGCAGACAGGTCTGGCGCAGCGCATCCATCGGGCCATGCCAGAAGGTGACGATGTCGGGCAGCATGCGGCGAGCTATACGGGATAAGCGAGGCAAAGAAAAAGCCCCGGCGCAGTCGGCACCGGGGCTGAATGAAGACGCAAGCTCAGGCCCAGGCGCGTTCGCGCTTGAGCTTGTCCTCATAGGTGTCGATCGAGGCCTTCTTCTCCATCGTGAGGCCGATGTCGTCGAGGCCGTTGATCAGGCAGTGCTTGCGGAACGGGTCGACCTCGAACTTGACCTTGCCGCCGTCGGGGCCGCGGATCTCCTGGTTCGGCAGGTCGATCGTCAGCGTCGCATTGGCGCCGCGCTCGGCATCGTCGAACAGCTTGTCGAGGTCTTCCTGGCTGACGCGGATCGGCAGAATGCCGTTCTTGAAGCAGTTGTTGTAGAAGATGTCGCCGAACGAGGTCGAGATCACGCAGCGGATGCCGAAGTCGAGCAGCGCCCAGGGCGCGTGCTCGCGGCTCGAGCCGCAGCCGAAATTGTCGCCGGCGACCAGCACCTTCGCATTTCGATAGGCGGGCTGATTGAGGACGAAATCCGGATTCTCGCTGCCGTCGTCCTTGTAGCGCTGCTCGGAGAAGAGCCCCTTGCCAAGGCCGGTGCGCTTGATGGTCTTGAGGTACTGCTTCGGAATGATCATGTCGGTGTCGACATTGATGATCTTCAGCGGCGCCGCGACGCCTTCCAGCGTGGTGAACTTGTCCATGGTTGCGCTTTCCCGGATGGGCCTAGGGGAACAGGTATTTATCGCGATCGGGGCCGGAATCCTAGGCCGAATTCGGCAGGTCTACTCTGCCTGAGCCTCAATCGCCGCCATATCGTCGTCCGACAGGCCAAAATGGTGGCCGATCTCGTGGATCAGGACGTGGCGGACGATATGGCCGAGGCTCTCGTCGTGCTCGGCCCAGTAATCAAGGATCGGCCGGCGGTAGAGCCAGACCATGTTGGGCAGCCGCGCCACGTCGCCAAGGCTCTGCTGCGGCAGGCCGACGCCCTGGAACAGGCCGAGCAGGTCGAACTCGCTCTCGCATTCCATTTCGTCCAGGACCTCCTCGGTCGGGAAGTCGTCGACGCGGAGGATCACGCCCTCGCACAGCCTACGAAATTCCGCCGGCAGGCGCTCGAAGATGTCGTGTGCCGTCGCTTCCATCTCGGCCAGCGAAGGCGCTTTCAATTCCGTCCACATGAGGCTCTCTTAGCGCGGGTTTCCCGCTGATGCATCCCGCTTTATAAAGCGCGGCGAGGTTGACGGGCGCCGCCAAAACGGGGAGCGTGGGCCTCGAATGGGACGTTTCAGGTGGGCGGAAAAATGCGAGCGAAAACAGCGCTGACGCTACTGTGCATGGGGTTGTTTTCGCCGTTTTGCGTTGGCGCCGAGGCGCAGACCGCCGGCTCCGAGATTCGCCTCGCCCAGGCAGCCCCGCCTGATGCCCCGCCGCCGCGCAAGCGGCCGCCGCGCTTGCGCGTCACGCCCTATTACAGTCCTGACGGCGTCTATCCGCGCTACAATCCCGGTCCCGACGCGGTCCGCGAATGCAACGCGACCTATGTGCAGGAATACCGGCCGAGCGGCACGGTGATCGTGCCGCGGATGAGCTGCTACTGGCGCCGCGGCTGATGCCGGTTCGACGCTCGCGCGCAGCGCGGGAGCCTCAAGGGGGCGTCATGGCGAGATGGTTTGCATTGGCCGTTGTCGTCGCGCTTGCCGCGGGCCTGCCTCGCGCGTCCGCGGCGCCGAGGGTGCCGGAGGCCTCGGCCGGGATCGCCGTCTTCGACGTGCGACGACACGCACGAACCCATGGCATTGCGCGGCCCATCGTGCGCCATGATCCCCGCTATTACGCGCGGCCGGTCCACTACCGTCCTTATCCCTACCGCGTGCCCGCGCCGTTCGTGTTCGGCTACGGGCCGTTCTGGTGACGTCCTAGCCGGCGGGCGCAAATCCCTTGACCAGCAATACGGTCGCCTGCGCGCCCGCCTTGCGGTCGCGCGAAATCTCCTCGTAGTCGGGTGAGTTCGAGAAGGCGAGGACGGCCTCGTCCGGAAACGACATCATGACCAGCTTGTCGTGCGGCCACGCCCCTTCGAGCACGCGCGGTCGCTCATCGGCAGCGAGCAGCCGCCCATTGTACTTCCTGAACACATCGAAGAACCGCGCCTGATAGCGATCGTAGGCCGCGCGGTCGGTCATCTTCAATTGTGCAATCGCGTAGACGGTCATCTCAAGACTTCCTTCCCTTAGCGGCACAGCGCCGCAGCGCGCCGCCCGCCTCGTTCATTCATGGCGCGTTCACATCGCTGTCCGCAATTTAACCCCGGGAGCGACTGCAATTGAACAGGGATGACGCGGGCCGGGAACGAGCATCGCCACTCCGCTGTCCAGATTCAGGGAGAAGTCCATGCTGAGGAGTTTGGGTCTCCGGGCAGGCCCGATGCGCCTGCTCGGGATTGCAGCTGCGGCGACGCTGATGCTGTCGGCCGGAACCGCGCGTCGTGCTGAAGCGCTGACCTTGATCAATCCGGCGACGTCACCCGCGACGAAGGCCGCGGCCGACGACCTCGTCACGAAGGTTCGCCACGGCGGCGGTGGACATGGCGGTGGCGGGCATTTTCACGGTGGTGGAGGCTTCCGCGGTGGCGGAGGACATATCGGCGGTTTCCGCGGCGGTGGATTCCATGGCGGCCATATCGGCCGCTTCCGCGCCGCGCCGGCCTTCCATGGCGGCGGCTATCGCTATGGCGGTGTTCACCGCTACGGCGGATTTCATCGCTACGGGATCTATCGGCCTCACTACGGCCATCGCCACTTCCACCGGCGCTATTATGTCGGCGGCTATTATCCCTACTACCATTATCCGCGCCGCTGCCGGGTCATCTGGACCTATTACGGCCCGCGCCGCATCTGCCGCTGGCATCGCTGGCACCATCCGTATCGGTACTATTGGTAGGCACGATCGACGTGAAAAGGGCGCCTCAGCGGCGCCCTTTGCTCGTCCGGCGGCTAAAGCCAATCCTTCAGCTTCCACGACGAAGCTTTCCACCGCATCAGGGTCTCGACCTTCCACTGCTTGAACATCGCGGGCGGCCAGCGGCTGAGCTTCGAGATCTCCTCGATCTCGGGCTTGGCGACGATGTGCAGGCGCGGCGCGCGCCGGCGGTGCTGGCGCGTGGCCTCGCCGATCAGGTCGACATATTCAGGCTTGTTGGCCATGGCGCGCGTCCTCGCGAAAACCTCGCGAGGACGAGAGTGTCAGGCGATCGTTTAACGGCGGTTTGCCGCGATCGCTACAATTGCAGGGACCGGCTTAGCGCCAGTCCCTGACGTCGACGAAATGACCCGCGATCGCCGCCGCTGCCGCCATCGCCGGCGACACCAGATGGGTGCGGCCCTTGAAGCCCTGGCGGCCCTCGAAATTGCGGTTCGAGGTCGAGGCGCAGCGCTCTTCCGGGGCCAGCTTGTCCGGGTTCATCGCGAGGCACATCGAGCAACCGGGCTCGCGCCATTCGAAGCCGGCCTTGATGAAGATCTTATCCAGACCTTCGGCTTCGGCCTGCTCCTTCACGAGGCCGGAGCCCGGCACGACCATGGCGTTGACATGCGCTGAGACGGTCTTGCCTTCGGCAATCTTCGCCGCCGCGCGCAAGTCCTCGATGCGGCCATTGGTGCAGGAGCCGATGAAGATGCGGTCGACCTTGATGTCGGTGATCTTGGTGCCCGCGGTGAGGCCCATGTACTTCAGCGCGCGGTGCTTGGAGAGGCGCTTGGCCTCGTCCGCGATCTTGTCAGGGTCGGGCACGATGCCGGTCACGGAGATGACGTCCTCAGGGCTGGTGCCCCAGGTCACGATCGGCGGCAGCTTGGCGGCATCGAGGCGCAGCTCGTTGTCGAAATGCGCGCCCTCGTCGGAGCGCAACTTCTCCCAGTAGCGCATCGCCGCGTCCCAGTCCGCGCCCTTCGGCGCCTTCGGGCGGCCACGCAGGAAGTCGAACGCCTTCTGGTCGGGCGCGACCAGGCCGGCGCGCGCGCCGCCTTCGATCGACATGTTGCAGACCGTCATGCGGCCTTCCATGCTGAGCGCGCTGATGGCGTCGCCGGCGTATTCCAGCACGTAGCCGGTGCCGCCCGCGGTGCCGATCTCGCCGATGATGGCGAGGATGATGTCCTTGCCCGTCACGCCGTCGGGCAATTTGCCATCGACGGTGACGCGCATGTTCTTCGCCTTCTTCTGGATCAGCGTCTGCGTCGCCAGCACGTGCTCGACCTCGGAAGTGCCGATGCCGTGCGCGAGCGCGCCGAACGCGCCATGCGTCGAGGTGTGGCTGTCACCGCAGACGATGGTGGTGCCGGGCAGGGTAAAACCCTGCTCGGGGCCGATGACGTGGACGACACCCTGGCGCTTGTCGAACTCGTTGTAATATTCGATGCCGAATTCCTTGGCGTTCTCGGCCAGCGCCTTGATCTGCTCGATGCTTTCAGGATCGGGATTCGGCTTGGTGCGATCGGTGGTCGGCACGTTGTGGTCGACGACGGCGAGCGTCTTCTCGGGCGCATGAACCTTGCGCCCCGTCGCGCGCAGGCCTTCGAACGCCTGCGGCGAGGTCACCTCGTGCACCAGATGGCGATCGATATAAAGCAGGCAGGTGCCGTCCTCGGCTTCGTGCACCAGATGGTCGTTCCAGATCTTGTCGTACAATGTGGTCGGCTTGGACATGAGCGTCAGCTCCGAAAGAATGTTGTGTCAGCGGATAGGCGCGCGCGGCGCGCGGGCAACAAAATCGTCAGCGCAGCTTTTAGGCTGCGCGCGTAAGCTCTGACGTTGCCGAGGTCGCGAAGCGTCCGAAGAACCGGCCAGGCAGCCGCGAGCGATCGTCGATGACGATGCGCTTGACGGGGGCGAGGCTGGCCGGATCTGGAAACATTCCAAGAATATATAGCAGGCCGAATTGGAAGCGCGAGTGGTTTGACGCGCACGGCTGACGCAACAAAAAAGCGCGGAGCCGAGCCCCGCGCTTTCGAAAACTTGCCTGATGGGGCGGAGCTTACTCGCCGACCGCGGTCTGGCGGTCCTGCTTCTCGACGATGCGGGCCGACTTGCCGCGAAGGCTGCGGAGGTAATAGAGCTTGGCGCGACGCACCTTGCCGCGGCGCACCACCTTGATCGAGTCGATCATCGGCGACATCACCGGGAACACGCGCTCCACGCCCTCGCCGTAGGAGATCTTGCGGACGGTGAAGCTCTCGTTGAGCCCACCGCCGGAACGGCCGATGCAGACGCCTTCATAGGCCTGCACGCGGGTGCGGTCGCCTTCGACGACCTTCACGTTGACGATCACGGTGTCGCCGGGACCGAATTCCGGGATGTCCTTGCCAGCGGACAGCTTGTCGAATTGCTCTTGCTCGAGCTGCTTGATCAGGTTCATGGGTAAATCTCCATCGGCGCGCCCAGCCGCAGATCGGGGGCTGCGCGAAATTCGTCTATCCAGCTATTGCGGATGTGGCCGCTCCTATAAGGCAAGCCGGAGCGTTTGTCACCCGTCTGTCTTGTTTTTTGGCGTTTTTTGGCGTCCCGCCCGATTTGGGGCCTTGGGGGGGATCTGGGCCCATAAATCCGGCCGCCGGGCAGCCGTGAGGGCCTCGGATTGCGCCCGTCGCCAGCTGGCCACCTTGGCGTGGTCGCCCGAGGTCAGGATATCAGGGATCGGAGCGCCCTCGAACAGCTGCGGCCGGGTGTATTGGGGGTATTCAAGCAGGCCGTCGGAGAAGCTTTCCTCGGTTCCCGAGGCCTCCTTGCCCATCACGCCCGGCAGCAGCCGCACGCAGGCGTCGATCAGGGCCAAAGCGGCGATTTCGCCCCCCGAGAGCACGTAATCCCCGATCGAGACCTCCTCCAGGCCCCGCCCGTCGATCACCCGCTGGTCGATCCCCTCGAAGCGCCCGCAGATGATCAGGGGGCCGGGGCCCTGGGCGAGCTCTGTGACGCGGGCCTGGGTCAATGGCCGCCCCCTCGGGCTCATCAGCAGCCGCGGCCGCTCGGGGGCGATCTCGGCGGCATCGATGGCCGCCGCCAGAACATCCGCCCGCAGCACCATGCCCGGCCCGCCGCCGGCCGGGGTGTCGTCAACGCTGCGGTGGCGGTCGGTGGCGGACGCCCTTATGTCCCGCGCCTCGATCTCCCACAGCCCGGAGGCCAGCGCCCGGCCGGCCAGGCTCACGCCGAGCGGCCCCGGAAACATCTCCGGAAACAGCGTCAGCACCGTCGCGCGCCAGGGTGAGGGGGTTGTCATCGGATCTCAATTCTCGTCGTTCCGGACAAGCGCAGCGCAGATCCGGGACCCATAACCACCGCAGCCAGTTTTGCGATGGCTGGAGCCATCAGCTTAGCCAAAAACCACGGCCTGTGGTTATGGGTCCCCGCGTTCGCGGGGACGACTCGTGGAGGGATCATTGTCATCGCCCTCGATCTCCTGCGGCAGCGCGATCACGACGCGGCCGCCTTTGAGATCGACCTCCGGCACCACTGCGTTCGTGAACGGCAGCAGCATCGTCGTGCCCTTGGGCGGCGCGATTTCGATGATGTCGCCGGCGCCGAAATTATGGATCGCGAGCACGCGGCCGAGCGCGTCGCCGTCCGTGGTGACGGCGGCGAGCCCGATCAGGTCGGTGTGGTAATATTCGTCCTCATCCGTCGCGGGCAGTTTTTCGCGCGCGACGTAGAGCTCGATGCCGTTGAGGCGCTCGGCCTCATCGCGGGTCGTGACGCCCTTGAACGTCGCGACCAGATGATCTTTTGCCTCGCGCGCCGTTGCGACCTCGAACTGGCGCTTGCCGTCCTTGGACAGCAGCGGACCGTAGCTCCTGACGGCAAAGGGATCCTCGGTGAAGGTCCACAATTTGACCGCACCGCGCACACCATGCGCGGCGCCGATCCGCGCGACGCAGACCAGCGCCGACATGATCTAGCCTTAGCCCTTCGCGGCGGCTTCGGCCTGCGCCTTGCGCTCCTTGCGCGGCACGGCCTTCTCGGGATTGTTGCGCGCTTCGCGCTTCTTGACGCCGGCAGCGTCGAGGAAACGCGCCACGCGGTCGGACGGCTGCGCGCCCTTGGCGAGCCAGGCCTTCACCTTGTCCATGTCGAGCTTCAGACGAGTCTCGTTGTCCTTCGGCAGCAGCGGGTTGAAATAGCCGAGACGCTCGATGAAGCGGCCATCGCGGGGGAAGCGCGAGTCGGCGACGACGACGTGATAGACGGGACGCTTCTTGGTGCCTGCGCGGGCGAGGCGGATAACGACGGACATTCAGTTCTCCTTCAAAGTACAGTTTGTTCGGTTGATTGGTATTTTCGCGCCGCGCGAGACCGTGCGATCCCGTGCGACGAATTCCTCATTTCTTCTTGCCGGGAAAACCGCCGAGGCCCGGCAGCATCGGCTTGCCGCTGAGGCCCGTGAGCCCCGGCACATTCGGCAGGCCCTGACGCAAGCCGGCAGGCAGATCCTTCGGCAAATTGGGCAGACCCTGTCCGCCGCCGCTCTGCATCTTCTCCTGCAGCGCCTTCATCTCTTCCGGCGAGGGCGGCTTCATGCCGCCGCCAAAGCCCATGGCCTGCGCGATGCCGGCGAGCGGGCCGCGCTTGCCCGAGCCCATGGCCTTCATCACATCAGCCATGTTCCGGTGCATCTTGAGCAGCTTGTTGACCTGCTCGACGCTCTGGCCGGACCCTGCAGCGATACGCTTCTTGCGGCTGGCCTTGAGCAAATCGGGATGACGGCGCTCGTCGCGCGTCATGGAATCGATCACCGCGACCTGGCGCTTCAGGATCTTGTCGTCGATGCCGGCGGCCGCAATCTGGTTCTTCATCTTGGCGATGCCGGGCATCATGCCCATCAGCCCGCTGATGCCGCCCATGCTGGCCATCTGCAGCAGCTGCTCGCGCATGTCGTTGAGGTCGAACTGACCCTTGCGCATGCGTTCGGCGGTGCGCGCGGCCTTTTCGGCGTCGATGTTGGCGGCAGCGCGCTCGACCAGCGACACCACGTCGCCCATGCCAAGGATGCGGCCGGCAATACGATCGGGGTGGAAATCTTCCAGCGCGTCGGTCTTTTCACCGGTGCCGATCAGCTTGATCGGCTTGCCGGTGACCGCGCGCATCGACAGCGCAGCACCGCCGCGGCCGTCGCCGTCGACGCGGGTCAGCACGATGCCGGTGAGGCCGACGCGCTGATCGAACGCGCGCGCGAGGTTCACGGCGTCCTGACCGGTGAGGCTGTCGGCGACCAGCAGCACTTCATGCGGATTGGCCGCAGCTTTGATCGCGGCGGCTTCCGCCATCATATCTTCGTCGAGCGTGGTGCGGCCGGCGGTGTCGAGCAGCACGATGTCGTAGCCGCCGAGCTTACCGGCTTCCAGCGCGCGCTTGGCGATCTGCGGCGGCTGCTGTCCCGCCACGATCGGCAGGGTCGGAATGTCGAGGTCGCGGCCGAGCACGGCCAGCTGCTCCATCGCCGCCGGGCGATAGACGTCGAGCGAGGCCATCAGCACCTTGCGCTTGTCACGCTGGACCAGACGGCGGGCGAGCTTTGCAGTGGTGGTGGTTTTACCGGAGCCTTGCAGACCGACCATCATGATCGGCACCGGCGGCACGGAGTTGACGTCGATGGTCTGGCTTTCGGCCCCGAGCGTGTTGATCAGCTCGTCATGGACGATCTTGACAACCATCTGGCCGGGGGTGACCGACTTGACGACGGTCGCGCCGATCGCCTGCTCGCGCACGCGCTCGGTGAAGCTGCGAACCACCTCGAGCGCGACGTCGGCCTCCAGCAGCGCGCGGCGCACCTCGCGCATCGCGGCATCGACGTCCTTTTCGGTCAGCGCACCGCGCCCCGTCAGACGATCGAGAATTCCGCCAAGCCGTTCCGACAGATTGTCGAACAATGCCGTTGTCCTCTTTTACCTCTCCCCGCTCGCGGGGAGAGGTCGGATCGCCCTTGCGATCCGGGTGAGGGGGTACGGGACCGTCTACGCGCACCATGCGCGGAGAGAGCCCCTCACCCCGACCCTCTCCCCGCAAGAGCGGGGCGAGGGAGAAGAAAGTCCAAACACCTTTACGCCCGAGGGCGCACAGCGCTGTCGGGCGTTGACCTCCGGCCTCGAGGACCAGTCGGCGGGTCGAAAAGAAAGCCTTTCCGAGAAAGTGGCGGGGTTAAACGCCGCTCACGCCCAAAAGTCAAGGAAAGTTAGGGCGCCGGAATGTCTCTACCAAGGTAACATCTTGAAAATACGTCGCTTTCTACTGCAGGTTCCTTTTCCTTTTGCCTCGCCCATATAGAAGGTGATGACTTACCTCCGCCACCAGTCCTGAAGCCCGCCGTGCCGATCACCCGCCGCCGCCTGTTCGGACTGCTTGCCGGGGCAGGCGCCCTGGTCGGTGTCCCGTCCCTTTGGATGTCCCGCATGAAAACCTACGACGGTCCCGCCTCCGACCATTTCGACGGTCTGAACTTCTTCGATCCGGACGGCGCGCCGCCGAAATCGCTTCGGGAGGTGCTGCGTTGGCAGCTCGGCGGCAAGCGGCAGCGCGCCACCTGGCCCGACTGGGCGCCCAGCCCCCATGCCGACACGCCGCCGGCGCGGGTCGACGGCGACAAGGTGCGGCTCTCCTTCGTCGGGCATGCCAGCTGGCTGATCCAGACCGGCGGCCGCAACATTCTGGTCGACCCCGTCTGGTCGACGCGGGTCTCGCCGGTCGCCTGGGCCGGGCCGAAGCGGCACAACGATCCCGGCATCGCCTTCGAGAAGCTGCCGAAGATCGACGTCGTGCTGGTCTCGCACGGCCATTACGATCATCTCGACATCGCGACGCTGTCGCGGCTCACCAAGAATTTTGCCCCGCGTGTGGTGACCCCGCTCGGCAACGACGTGACGATGCGCAGCTGGGATTCCACGATCAAGGTTGAAGCCTTCGACTGGCATGACCGCGTCGACCTCGGCGGGGGCATCGCCGTGCACCTGGTGCCGACCCGGCACTGGACGGCGCGCGGCATGTTCGATCGCAACAAGGCGCTGTGGGCGAGTTTCGTGCTGGAGACGCCGGCCGGAAAAATCTACGTCGTCTGCGATTCCGGCTATGGCGATGGCCGGCATTTCCGCCGTGTCGCCGAGAAGCATGGGAAGCTGCGACTGGCGATTCTCCCCATCGGCGCCTACGAGCCGCGCTGGTTCATGCGCGACCAGCACATGAATCCGGAGGACGCGGTGAAGGCGCTACGCGATTGCGGCGCCGAGGCCGCGCTCGGGCATCATCACGGCACGTTCCAGCTCACGGATGAGGCGATCGACGCGCCGGCCAAGGCGCTGCTCGAAGCCCTGGATGCTGCGAAGATTCCGCAGGAGAAGTTCGTGGCGATGCAGCCGGGGCAGGTGGTGGAGATTTAGGTCTCGCTGTCGTCCCGGACAAGCGAAGCGGAGCGTAGATCCGGGACCCATACCCACAGGGAGTGGTTTGGCGAAGACTCGGAGTGGGAGAGTTGCCTCACACTCCTCCCTGTGGTTATGGGTCCCCGCCTTCGCGGGGACGACCACCGTTGTTTGGGCGGGCAGCGTGCCTCTTGCGGCCTACTGCCCCGCTTTGATCGCCCAGCTCACATTCACCGTCACCGACAGCGTTTCCTCGCCGGGCGCAACTGCGGCTTGCGGCGCTGCCATCGGCGCTGTCGCCATCCGCCCCTTGAACAGCGGCACCGGGGCGCCGCCCTCGGACACGCTGAGCGGCGCGCCCAGCGTCACGCCGGTGGCCTTGGCGTAGATCTCGGCCTTGCGGCGGGCGTCCACGACCGCCTGCTCGCGCGCGTCGTCGAGCAGTTTTGACGCCTGCGTCACCTCGAAGGAGATGTTGCCGATGTCGTTGGCGCCGGCGCCGACCAGCGTGTCGATGATGGTGGCGACCTTGGTCACGTCGCGAATTTTTACGGTGACACGGTTGCTGGCGCGGAAGCCGACCACCGGGGATGCGCCGGTGGATTTGTTCTGGCCGTATTGCGGTTGCAGCGACAGCCGCGAGGTCTGGTAATCCTTCTCGGCGATGCCGGCGCCCTTCAACGCCAGCAGCACCTTGCCCATCGCGGCGTTGTTGGCATCGGATGCTTCCTTCGCTGTCTTGGCGTCGTTGGCGACGCCGGCGTCGATCTGCGCGAGATCGGGCGCCGCAGAAATGTTGGCTTCGCCGCTCACCGTAATGGCGGATGGAAAATCATCGGCAAGCGCGGGCGTTGTCAGCAGCGTGGCGGCGAAAACGGCGGCAAGGGACGTAGCAAGTACGGTAGTCTTTTTCATCGGTCTCACTTCAGTGGCACGAAAACGTTGATCACGAGCTTGTCCTCTGCCGTCTTGAGTGGATCGGTGAGGTATTCCTCGATGAAGGTGTCCTTGGCTTCCAGTCTCTTGTCGTCGAGGTGATTGGTGATCGCCTCGTAGGTGTTGTCCATGTTGTCGTAGGAACCGCGATGGACGAATTTCAGCACCTTGCCCTCCGGCGACTTGCCGATGCTCATGTCCTTGGCAAGGTTCTTGGGATCCTGCTCGACCGGGATCTCGGCAAGGAAGGTGAAGCCGGTATCGTCGGTCGAGGTGTAGACGATCATCGCATTGCCGGCATGCTTGATGCCCTGCTTGTCCAGGAGCGTATTCAGCGCCTTGAAAGCGTCGATCAGCGTGTCGAAGGCCGAGTCCCAATTGGCAGTGCCCTTGACCATCACGACCTTCTTCGCCTCGAGCGTGGTTTCCGGGCCGAACGGATCGGCGGTCTGCACCGGGGCAGGTGTTGCGGCCGCCGCCGGCGGCGGGGCCGTGGGGCTGGGTGAGGCACTGGCTGCGGGCGAGGGCGACGTTGTCGGGGCCGGCGACGCGCTGGCGGCAGGCGACGGCGCGGGTGAGGCCGTCGCCGTTGGGGCAGGCGAGGCGCTCGCGGCCGGGGCGGGAGAAGCCGATGGGGCCGGCGAGGGACTTGCCGAGGCCGCCGGTGCCGGGCTCGGAGTTTGCGCCAGAACCTCGGGCAGGCCAAGCGACAAGGCCGCTGCCGGGATCAGCGCGGCCAGAGCAAGACGACGAAACCTGATCATTTTTATTCTCCCCAAGGCCTTAGCCAAGGCCCTTCATCAGCAAGACCTTGCCCGCCAAGGCCTAATCCGGCTTGAGCCCGGCTGCGCATCCCGGTTCGCGACGAACTTTCGCCGTTCTAACACGTGGGTGCCAAATTCGTCCCATGACAGATGCGTCATGGCAGTCCTCCTGGCAGTCCTCCTGGCGCCCGGCGGCAAATCACTGGCCAAGCCGCCAAGGATCGCCATATAAGACAGGCGAAATTCGGGAATTTTCATGAGCGCGCTGGCCAACCACGCATTTGCCAAGATGAACGGCATCGGCAACGAGATCGTCGTTGTCGACATGCGCGATTCCGCAGCAAAGGTGACGCCGGACGACGCCCGCGCGGTGGCGTCCGCGAACGGTGGCGTGGCCTACGACCAGCTCATGGTGCTGCAGAAGCCGCGTCTCGACGGCACCGAAGCCTTCATCCGCATCTACAACAACGATGGCTCCGAGGCCGGTGCCTGCGGCAACGGCATGCGCTGTGTGGTGCGGCGCATCTTCGAGAAGAACGGGCAGACCGCCGCGACGTTCGAGACGGCGGCCGGCTTGCTCAATGCCTGGCAGGGCCCGGCGCCCGATCTCTACACCGTCGATATGGGCGCGCCGAAGTTCGGCTGGCAGGACATTCCGCTGGCGGAAGAGTTCCGCGATACCCGCTACATCGAATTGCAGATCGGGCCGATCGACAATCCGATCCTGCATTCGCCCTCCGTGGTGAGCATGGGCAATCCGCATGCGATCTTCTGGGTCGACGACGTCAACGCCTATGATCTCGAGCGCTTCGGTCCGCTGCTCGAAAACCATCCGATCTTCCCGGAGCGCGCCAACATCACGCTCGCCCATATCGTCGATCCCCAGCACATCACGATCCGCACCTGGGAGCGCGGTGCCGGCCTGACCAGGGCCTGCGGCTCGGCGGCCTGCGCCACGGCCGTCGGTGCGGCCCGCCTGAAGCGGGCCGAGCGCAAGGTCGAGATCACGCTGCCCGGCGGCAAGCTCGGCATCGAATGGCGCGAACGCGACGATCACGTGCTGATGACGGGCACGGCGACCTTCGAATATGAGGGCAGATTCGATCCGGCGCTGTTTGCGCCGGCCGCCTGATGGCCGTCGACGTCGTCACCTTCGGCTGCCGCCTCAATGCTTTCGAGGCCGAAGTGATCCGCCGCGAGGCCGAGGGTGCTGGCCTTTCAGACACCATCGTCATCAACAGTTGCGCCGTCACCAACGAGGCGGTGGCGCAGGCGCGGCAATCGATCCGCAAACTGAAGCGCGAACGGCCCGAGGCGCGCATCGTCGTCACCGGTTGCGCGGCGCAGACGCAAGCTGCGATGTTCGCCGACATGACCGAGGTCGATCGCGTCGTCGGCAACGACGACAAGATGCGCCGCCAAGCCTGGCGCGAGGCCCGCGATGCCTTCGATCTCGGCGCCGGCGAGAAGATCGCCGTCAGCGATATCATGGCCGTGAGGGAGATGGCGCCGCATCTCATCGACGGCTATACGAGCGGCCTGCCGCGCGTGTTCGTGCAGGTGCAGAACGGCTGCGACCATCGGTGCACCTTCTGCATCATCCCCTATGGCCGCGGCAATTCGCGCTCGGTACCTATGGGCGCGGTGGTCGAACAGGTGCGGACGCTGGCCGAGCGCGGCCATGCCGAGATCGTGCTGACCGGTGTCGATCTCACCAGCTACGGCGCCGACCTGCCGGGGACGCCGAAGCTCGGCATGCTGACGAAGCAGATTTTGCGGCATGTGCCGGAGCTGAAGCGCCTGCGGATCTCATCGATCGATTCGATCGAGGCGGATGACGATCTGCTCGATGCCATCGCCGGCGATGCGCGGCTGATGCCGCATCTGCATCTGTCGCTGCAATCCGGCGATGACATGATCCTGAAACGCATGAAGCGGCGGCATTCGCGGCGCGATGCATTCGCCTTCTGCGAACGGGTCCGTCGCCTGCGCCCGGACATCGCCTTCGGTGCCGACATCATCGCGGGTTTCCCGACCGAGACGGAGGAGATGTTTTCGCGCTCGCTCGATCTGGTCGAGGAATGCGGCCTGACATTCCTGCACGTCTTCCCCTATTCGCCTCGCCCCGGCACGCCGGCCGCACGGATGCCGCAGGTGGCGGGGCCGGCGATCAAGGAACGCGCGAAGCGGCTGCGGGCAGCTGGCGAGATGGCGCTACGCAAGCGGCTGCAAGCCGAAATCGGTGCCACGCGCGATGTGCTGATCGAGAGTGAGGCGCAGGGCCGCACGGAGCATTACCTGCCGGTGGCGATCGCTGGCGAGCGGGTGGGAAGCGTGGTGTCGCTGCGGATCGTTGGCGGCGATGGTGAGCGACTGACTACTTAGTCGGGCTACGGCGAGTTGGACGCGCTAAATCCCCAGCGTCGTCCCTGCGAACGCAGGGACCCATACCGCGTGATTTATCGGTTGCGGATGGTCGCAGTACCGAATTCCGAATCTTCGCCAAACGTCTCCCTGTGGTTATGGGTCCCTGCGTTCGCAGGGACGACACCGAGGGTGTGGATATGCCTGCCCAAAGAGCGCGCCCTACGACGCCCTGACCTGCCAGAAGCGCAGCGTCCGCTTTGCATTCTCCGGCGTCATCCGCGCAAAGTGCCCTTGCGCTCTTGCAAGATCGGCCGGCTTCATGGCGCCTGTGGCAAAGCGGCTTTCGAGCACGGCGGTCGTGGTCTCCCAGCTGAGCCGCGCCGCCTTGCACGGCACCAGCAAGCCGTCGTCGCGCAGGCTCTGCATCAGCGGGCGGATCACCTCGACGGTTGATCCGGACAATGCGGCCAGCGCTGCGGCGGTCTCTTCATAGCGCCGCTGCGTGGCGAAACCGAGCAGCGTCGCTTCGCTGAGCTGGCCGGTCGCCTTGAGCATTGCAATCGCCCGCTTGGCACCTTCGAAATCGCGGACGCCCGACATCTCGCGATCGACACCGACGGTGACGGCGGCGATCGCGCTCTGGATTTCCTCGAACAGATGCGGCGGCGCGCGCGACAGTAGGCGGGCGCGCACGGCATCGCTGGCCGAGCGCAGCAACCGGCGACGCAGCTCCGACGGCAGGTCGACGCGGACGCCGACGCTGACGGCAAGTTCGGGATCGGCCTCGGCTTGCCCGATTATGACGGCGAATCCGTTTCCGGAGACGCGCGCGCCGGGATTGGCAGCGAGCCGCCGGTTGACGCTGGGATAGCGGCGCGCCAGAAGTGCGTCGGTGACGATTTCCTTTAACCACCAGCGGCCGGCGATCGCCAGCAGATGCGGCTCGCCCTTGGATGATGCGATCTTCACCAACTCGCCGTCGTCGAGGCGGGCGGATTCCTGCAGCACGGGACCGGCGATGCGGATCTCGTTATTGCTGGCGAGGCGGCGGATTACCGAAGGCGGTGCCTGCGCGATCGGCGCCAGCTGCGCGCTGATCTCGGCGAGCGCGATGCGTGCGCCCATGTCGGCAAGGGCGCGAAGCTCGATGGTGCCGATCAGGCGCTCGAGCACCTCGTCGAACAGCGCGATCTGCTCGTCGTCGAAACTGCCGGCAGAGGAGAGGAACAGGTCGGTGACGCGCCGGGCCGTTTCCAGGCCCTTTTCCGCCGAGCCTGCGCGAATCGCGGATTCGACCTCTTCGATGATCGATAGCTCGGCCTTGGACATCACGCCTGCTCATCCTGAGCGGTTACAGAAGCTTGTTCTAAGCAACCGTCATCATTAGCGCCGAGCGCTGAACGTTTCGTAAACCATGGGCGGAAGGCGAGTGCCGACCCTCATCCTGAGGAGCCCGCAAAGCGGGCGTCTCGAAGGATGGCCGCGGGCGAGATGCGGGCCTTTCTTGGCGGCCTGCTCACCCTGAGGGTCTAAAAGATTATTCCCCGTTCCAGCCGCAGGCGCGGAGCTTTTCGTGCATGTGGGGCGGGGCCGGCGCCACGACGCGGACGGGCTCCTTGTTCCGGGAGATCGGCACCACGATCTCGCGGGAATGCAGGTGCAGCTTTGGCTCGCCGAAACGCGGGCCGTTGCCGTAAATGTTATCGCCGAAGATCGGCCAGCCGGTCGCGGCCGAATGCACCCGCAATTGATGGGTCCGCCCGGTCACCGGTTCCATGGCCAGCCAGGTGAAACCGTCACCCCGGCCCATTACTTTCCAGTTCGTGATCGCCTTCTGTCCCTCAGGATCAGGCTTCTGCCACCAGCCCCGTTCGGCGTTGAGCCGGCCGAGCGGCATGTCGATGGTGCCCTCGTCCTCGGCGGGGCCGCCCTCGACCACGGTCCAGTAGGTCTTGCCGATCTTGCCATGCTTGAAGAGGAGGCCGAGCGAGGCCGTTGCCTTGCGGTGGCGGCCGAGCACGAGGCAGCCGGAGGTGTCCTTGTCCAGCCGGTGGGCGAGCACCGGCGGCCGCGGCAGGCCGAAGCAGAGCGCGTCGAACGAGGCCTCCAGATTGGCGCCGCCCTTGGGACCGCGATGCACCGGCAGGCCGGCCGGCTTGTCGATGATCAGCATCAGCCCGTCGCGATGGAGCACGCGGGCCAGAATTTCATCGGCCGTCAATTGGGGAACATCGAGCAATTGCAAGACTTTCGGTCAAGACTTTCGTTTGGCAGCCGGAACGGCTAACACACCCCCGCCATGAACGATACCACGTCAGATCCCCCCAAGCTGAGCTGGTGGCGCCGCCTGTCCAACGGGCTGAAGCGCACCTCGTCCTCGCTCGGGACCGCGGTCGCCGACCTCGTCACCAAGCGCAAGCTCGACCGCGCCATGCTCGACGACATCGAGGACGTGCTGCTGCGCGCCGATCTCGGCACGTCAGTCGCGGTGCGGATCGCGGACGCCGTCGGCACTGGACGCTACGACAAGGCGATCTCGGCGGACGAGGTCAAGGACGTCGTCGCCACCGAGGTCGAGAAGGTGCTGGCGCCGGTGGCAAAGCCGCTCGAGATCGATACGGCCAGGAAGCCGTTCGTGATCCTCGTGGTCGGGGTCAACGGCTCGGGCAAGACCACCACCATCGGAAAACTCTCGCAGAAATTCGCCTCCGAAGGCCGCAAGGTGATGCTGGCCGCCGGCGACACGTTTCGCGCTGCGGCGATCGAGCAGCTCAAGGTGTGGGGCGAGCGGACGAAGACGCCCGTGATCGCAGGCGCGCAGGGCTCGGATTCGGCGAGCCTTGCCTTCAACGCGCTGACGGCGGCGAAGGAGCAGAATATCGACGTGCTCCTGATCGACACCGCCGGCCGGCTGCAGAACAAGGCCGAGCTGATGAACGAGCTCGAAAAGGTCGTGCGTGTGATCCGCAAGGTGGATGACACTGCGCCGCATGCCGTGCTGCTTGTGCTCGATGCCACCGTCGGCCAGAACGCGCTGTCGCAGGTCGAGGCCTTCCATCGCACCGCCGGGGTCACCGGCCTCGTGATGACGAAGCTCGACGGCACCGCGCGAGGCGGCATTCTGGTGGCGCTCGCGGAGAAGTTCAAACTGCCGGTGCATTTCATCGGCGTCGGCGAAGGCGTCGACGATCTCGCGCCGTTCACCGCGCGCGACTTCGCCCGCGCCATTGCCGGAATCGAAAGCTGAAGAATGGACAAGACCCAGCCGCATCCGCTGTTCAAGCTGGCGACCGAGCTCGGGCCGCTGCTCGTGTTCTTCTTCGTGAATGCGAAGTTCAATCTGTTCGCGGCGACCGGCGCCTTCATGGTCGCGATCGTGGCGGCGATGGTCGCCTCCTATGTGGTGACGCGCCACATTCCGATCATGGCGATCGTCACGGGCGTGATCGTGCTGGTGTTCGGCACGCTGACGCTGGTGCTGCACGACGAGACCTTCATCAAGCTCAAGCCGACCATCATCTACGGCCTGTTCGCTGCGATCCTCGGCGGCGGCCTGTTGTTCGGCCGCTCCTTCATCGCCGTCATGTTCGACCAGATGTTCAATCTGACGCCGCAGGGCTGGCGCATCCTCACCCTGCGCTGGGCGCTGTTCTTTGCCGGCATGGCGGTGCTGAACGAGATCGTCTGGCGCACCCAGAGCACCGACTTCTGGGTGAACTTCAAGGTGTTCGGCGTGACCCCGTTGACCATGGTCTTCGCCATCGCCCAGATGCCGCTGACCAAGCGCTACCACCTCGAGCCGGCGTCGCTGGAAGCGAGCGAGGCGGACGCGGGGGATGTCAGGAAGGGGTAAGCTCTCGTGTCCCGGACGCGCGAAGCGCGAGCCGGGACCCAGGCTCTTTCCGGCAATGCGGCCGTGGTGAGATGGGCCCCGGCTCTGCAGCGCATCGATGAAGGATCGCTGCGCTGCGTCCGGGGCACGAGCTGCCTTACGAGCCCGCCCCCAGCGCCTTCTCCATCTGCGGCAACAACACGTTGCGCAGATTGTCCGGCGTGATCGGGCCGACCAGCTTGTAGACGATGGTGCCTTCGCGGCCGACGACGAAGGTTTCGGGCACGCCGTAGACGCCCCATTCGATCGAGGCGCGGCCGTTGGCATCCACGCCGACGCGACCGAACGGGTTGCCGTAGCGCCCGAGGAAGCGCCGCGCATTGTCGGACGCGTCCTTGTAGTTGATGCCGACGAGCTGGAAGCGCTTGTCCTTGGCGAACTCGGTCAAAAGCGGCGCCTCGTCATGACAGGGCACGCACCAGGATGCCCAGACATTGACCAGGCTGACCTTGCCCTTGAACGCGGCGGGATCGAGGCCCGGCACCTGCGCATTGTCGATCTGCAATCCCTCGAGCGGCGGCAGCGCCGTCTGCGGCGCGGGACGACCGATCAGCGCGGAGGGAATCCGCGAGGGATCGCCGCTGCCGAGCCGGAACCAGAACAGCAGCGCCAGTGCGATGAACGCAATCAGCGGCAGCACCATCAGGAAAGTGCGGCGCTGCGGCGCTGCGGAGGTCGATCGTTCGCTCATGATGCGTCCATGGCGCTACGGCCGGAGCGGCGGGTGATGCCGCTGCGGTCGAGCTCGCGCAGGCGCTGCGTCTGGTTGCGATAGTCGAGCACGATCCAGCCGATCAGGATCACGACCACGAGGGCCGCTGCGGCATAGGACGTCACGATGAAGGATGCATAAGGACCGAGCGACATCATCCTGCGGCCCCAATTTCTTTCGACGCGTTTTGTCCGCGCGAACCGGCGCCCATTTCGCTCGAGAATGCGACCCGGCTCGCCTGCATCATTTGCAGAGAGCGGACCCGGCGGCGCAGGATTTCATTGCGCATCGCCGCCAGATGCAGCGTGACGAACAGCAGCGTGAAGGCGATCGCCATCACCAGCAGCGGAATCAGGAACGATTTGTCGAGGGCCGAGCCGCCCATGCGCATCACCGAGGCCGGCTGGTGCAGCGTATTCCACCAGTCGACCGAGAACTTGATGATCGGCAGGTTGAGCGCGCCGACCAGGGTCAGCACCGCGGCGGCGCGTGCGGCGCGCGAGGGATCGTCGACGGCGCGCCACAGCGCCATCAGGCCGAGATACATCAGGAACAGGATCAGCACCGAAGTGAGCCGCGCATCCCACTCCCAATAGGTGCCCCACATCGGCCGGCCCCACAGCGAGCCCGTCAGCAGTGCGAGGAAGGTGAAGGCGGCGCCGATCGGCGCTGCGGCCTTGGCGGCGACGTCGGCGAGCGGATGCCGCCACACCAGCGTGCCGAGCGAAGCGATGCTCATCACGCCCCAGACGAACATCGACAGCCAGGCATTGGGCACGTGGATGAACATGATCTTCACGGTCGCGCCTTGCTGATAGTCGTCGGGCGCAAGCGCGATTTGATAGAGACCGATTGCAAGAAGGAGCACGGTCGCGGCCGCGAGCCACGGCAGGACCCGCGCTGTCAGCGCGAGGAACCGCGTGGGGTTGGCGAGGTCGATCAGCGTCATGGTACCCTGATAATCATCGGTGGCCGCTCAGGCAATCAGCACGAAAGCGAGGGACGAAAGTTGATCGGGGTCAAGGTCAGTCCCGCGCATCTCAGTCGAGCCCGTGCCGCAGGCTCGCTGCGGCTGCGAAGGGGCCAATCACGAGGCTGACCAAGGACAGCGCGCACAGGATCGAGAACGGTGCGCCGAACGACATCGGACCGACGATCACGGCCTGCGAGGCCGCAACCCCGAAAATCAGCACGGGAATCGACAGCGGCAGCACCAGCACCGCCATCAGCAGCCCGCCGCGGTGCAGGGTCACCGCCAGCGCCGCGCCGATCATGCCGGTGAAGGTCAGGGCCGGGGTGCCCGCCAGCAGTGTCAACGCCACCGCGCCGGTCGCGACCATGTCGAGGTTGAGCAACAGGCCGAGCGCGGGGGTTGCGACAATCAGCGGCAGGCCGGCGGCCAGCCAATGCGCCAGCGCCTTGGCGGCGCAGGCGAGTTCCAGCGGCGTCCGGCTCATCGTGATCAGGTCGAGCGAGCCGTCCTCGTGATCGGCCATGAACAGCCGGTCGAGGGTGAGCAGGCTCGCCAGCAGCGCGCCGAGCCAGAGGATGGCCGGCCCCAGCCGCGACAGCAGCGCCAGGTCCGGCCCCACCGCGAACGGCATCAGCACCACCACGGTCAGGAAGAACAGCACGCCAATCAGCGCCCCGCCGCCGACGCGGAGCGCGATCCTGACGTCCCGGCGGACGAGGGCGGAGAGGGCGGTCATGGGGTGACTCCCGCGGCGAGGCGGCTATGGGAGCCCGGCTCCCGCCACAGGCACACTGCGCTCCCTCCCCCCTTGCGGGGGAGGGCGGGGGAGAGGGGTAGCCCCGGATGAGATACTCGTTTGAGGTGAGCCGCCAGCAACAAAACGCCTGCCTCCGCAACGCCAGAACCGACAGGTCTTGCCGTGTGGCACCCCTCTCCCTGACCCTCCCCCGCAAGGGGGGAGGGAACGGAGAGGCCGGGGGCCAGCCGCTCGGAAAGCTGAGGGTCGTGTCGCCTCACGCCACACCCCCGATCCGCAGCTCCCGCGAATCGATCCCCAGCGGCGCATGGGTCGCCGCGACGATCAGGCCGCCGCGCGACAGGTGCTCGCGCATCAGGCCGCCGAACATGTCCTGGCCGGTCACGTCCAGCGCATTGGTCGGCTCATCCAGCAGCCAGACCGGGCGGCGCACGGTCAAAAGGCGGGCCAGCGACAACCGGCGGCGCTGGCCGGCCGACAGGAAGCCGGCGGGGAGGTGGGTGGCATGTTCGAGCCCCACCGTGGCGAGGCTCTGGGCGAAGTCAAGACGCTCTCCCCCAAGGAAATCGGCCCAGAATGTCAGGTTTTCGGCCACGCTGAGCGCAGGCTTCAGGGCATCGCGATGGCCGAGATAGTGGCACTGCTCCGGCAGCGTCATTTCAGCGTCGCCGCCGTCCAGTACGATCGTGCCGCCCGCCGGAACCAGCAGGCCCGCGATCAGCCGCAGCAGCGAGGTCTTGCCTGACCCGTTGCGGCCGACGACCGCCACCGCTTCGCCGGCGACGGCCTCGAAATCGAGCCCGGCAAACACCTCGCGGCCGCCGCGCACGCAAACGATCCCGCGTCCAGACAGCTGCATCTTGCTTCGTACCACCCCGCTCAAAGCCGGGCCTCAGGAAAACTTGGGGTAGCGCATGGGAATTTTTGGCTCGCGAATGCTGCGGTACGATTGTGGCTGTGGCGGCGCGGTTAGAAAGCTTCTATAAGCCCGGAACTACTTGATGCAGCAACTCAACCTGCCCCTGCAAGCGGCCCAGCCTGATACGCTGACGGTGTTAAAATACCCTGCCGGGTATAACTAACAATTGGGATTCCTACATGACCTCGCTCGACAGCTTCAAATGCAAAAAGACCCTCAAGGTCGGCGCCAAGACCTATGTCTATTACAGCCTGCCCACGGCCGAGAAGAATGGTCTGAAGGGAATTTCCAAACTTCCCTATTCGATGAAGGTCCTGCTCGAGAACCTCCTGCGCAACGAGGACGGCCGCTCGGTCAAGAAAGAGGACATCGTCGCGGTCTCGAAATGGCTGCGCAAGAAGTCGCTGGAGCATGAGATCGCCTTCCGCCCGGCGCGCGTGCTGATGCAGGACTTCACCGGCGTGCCCGCGGTGGTCGACCTCGCCGCGATGCGCAACGCGATGCAGAAGCTCGGCGGCGATGCCGAGAAGATCAATCCGCTGGTTCCGGTCGATCTCGTCATCGACCATTCCGTGATCGTGAACTTCTTCGGTGACAACAAGGCTTTCGGCAAGAACGTCGCCGAGGAATACAAGCAGAACCAGGAGCGCTACGAGTTCCTGAAGTGGGGCCAGAAGGCGTTCTCGAACTTCTCCGTCGTGCCGCCCGGCACCGGCATCTGCCACCAGGTCAATCTCGAATATCTCTCCCAGACGGTCTGGACCAAGAAGGAGAAGATGACGGTCGGCAAGAAGACCGGCACCTTCGAGGTCGCCTATCCCGATTCGCTGGTCGGCACCGACTCCCACACCACCATGGTCAATGGTCTCGCCGTGCTCGGCTGGGGCGTCGGCGGCATCGAGGCGGAAGCCTGCATGCTCGGCCAGCCGCTGTCGATGCTGCTGCCCAACGTCGTCGGCTTCAAGCTGAAGGGCGCGATGAAGGAGGGCGTCACCGCGACCGACCTCGTGCTCACCGTGACGCAGATGCTGCGCAAGCTCGGCGTGGTCGGCAAGTTCGTCGAGTTCTTCGGCCCCGGCCTCGACAATCTCTCGGTCGCCGACAAGGCGACCATCGCCAACATGGCGCCCGAATACGGCGCGACCTGCGGCTTCTTCCCGGTCGACGCCGCCGCGATCGACTATCTCAAGACCTCCGGCCGTGCGGCGCCGCGCGTCGCGCTGGTGCAGGCCTACGCCAAGGCGCAAGGGCTGTTCCGCACCGCCAAGTCGGCCGATCCGGTGTTCACGGAAACGCTGACGCTCGATCTCGCCGACGTCGTGCCGTCGATGGCCGGTCCGAAGCGTCCCGAAGGCCGCATCGCGCTGCCGTCGGTCGCCGAAGGCTTCTCGCTTGCGCTCGGCACCGAGTACAAGAAGGCCGAGGAACCCAGCAAGCGCTTCGCCGTCGAAGGCAAGGACTTCGAGATCGGCCACGGCGACGTCGTGATCGCCGCCATCACCTCCTGCACCAACACCTCGAACCCGAGCGTGCTGATCGGCGCGGGCCTCCTGGCGCGCAACGCCGCTGCGAAGGGCCTCAAGGCCAAGCCGTGGGTGAAGACCTCGCTCGCCCCGGGCAGCCAGGTCGTGGCCGGCTATCTGGCCGATTCCGGTCTGCAGAAGGATCTCGACAAGGTCGGCTTCAACCTGGTCGGCTTCGGCTGCACCACCTGCATCGGCAATTCAGGTCCGCTGCCTGAGGAGATCTCGAAGTCGATCAACGACAACGGCATCGTCGCCGCGGCCGTGCTCTCCGGCAACCGCAACTTCGAAGGCCGTGTCTCGCCGGACGTGCAGGCGAACTACCTGGCCTCGCCGCCGCTGGTCGTCGCCCACGCGCTCGCGGGCAGCGTCACCAAGAACCTCGCGGTCGAGCCGCTCGGCGAGGGCAAGGACGGCAAGCCGGTGTACCTCAAGGACATCTGGCCGACGACCAAGGAGATCAACGCCTTCATGAAGAAGTTCGTGACCGCGTCGATCTTCAAGAAGAAGTACGCCGACGTGTTCAAGGGCGACACCAACTGGCGCAAGATCAAGACCGTCGAGAGCGAGACCTATCGCTGGAACATGTCTTCGACCTACGTGCAGAACCCGCCTTATTTCGACGGGATGAAGAAGGAGCCGGAGCCGGTCACCGACATCGTCGAGGCGCGCATCCTCGCCATGTTCGGCGACAAGATCACCACCGACCACATCTCGCCGGCCGGTTCGATCAAGCTCACCTCTCCGGCTGGAAAATATCTCAGCGAGCACCAGGTGCGTCCCGCCGACTTCAACCAGTACGGCACGCGTCGCGGCAACCATGAAGTGATGATGCGCGGCACCTTCGCCAACATCCGCATCAAGAACTTCATGCTCAAAGGCGCGGACGGCAACATCCCCGAGGGCGGTCTCACCAAGCACTGGCCCGACGGCGAGCAGATGTCGATCTACGACGCCGCGATGAAGTACCAGCAGGAGCAGGTGCCGCTGGTGGTGTTCGCCGGTGCCGAATACGGCAATGGCTCCTCGCGCGACTGGGCGGCCAAGGGCACCCGCCTGCTCGGTGTGCGCGCCGTGATCTGCCAGAGCTTCGAGCGCATCCATCGCTCCAACCTGGTCGGCATGGGCGTGCTGCCGCTCACCTTCGAGGAGGGCACCTCCTGGTCGTCGCTCGGCCTCAAGGGCGACGAGAAGGTCACGTTGCGTGGCCTGGTCGGCGACCTCAAGCCGCGCCAGAAGCTGACCGCGGAGATCGTCTCCGGCGACGGTTCGCTGCAGCGCGTTTCGCTGCTCTGCCGCATCGATACGCTGGACGAGCTCGACTACTACCGGAACGGCGGTATCCTGCACTACGTGCTGCGCAAGCTCGCGGCCTAAGCGCGAATTTGTGAACGGTGGCTCACCGCGACGTGAGTAGAAGGTTAAACGAAGGCGGCCTATCACAAGGCCGCCTTCGTGCGTTTGCGGCATGCTCCAGATGGGCCCGCCCGGCGGAAAACCTCCTTTCGGACGGTTGGCCTGGACGGTCGAGTGTGTCGCGCCCCGTAAGACTACGGTGACCATCCGGCGATAAGATCTCCCTTTCCACGAGCAATGGTGTGCGGCGTTCGACATGACAACAATGACGGCTTCTCATCTGGTTTCACGTTGGTCCGGTGCCCTCTGGTCGGGAGCTCTCGGCATCTGTGCGATCGTCGCCGTCATCCGTCCGGCGGAGGCCGATCCCCGCGCCGTCGTCGAATTGTTTACCTCGCAGGGCTGCTCCTCCTGCCCGCCCGCCGACCAGATCATCGGCGATCTCTCCAAAGACCCGTCAATCATCGCGCTGAGCATGCCGATCGACTATTGGGACTATCTGGGCTGGAAGGACACGCTGGCGGATTCGCGCTTCTCTGCACGGCAGCGTGCTTATTCGCGCATGCGCGGCGACCGCGAGGTCTACACGCCTCAGGTCGTAGTCAACGGCTCCACCCATGTCATCGGCAGCGATCGTGCCGGCATCGAGAGCGCGATCGGCAAGACTGACAAGGGCACGGGCGTGATGAGCGTGCCGGTGACGATGTCGCTCGCGGGCAAGCAGATCAACGTGTCGGTGGCGGCGAGCAACGAGCCGGCCGTCTCGCATGGCGAGGTCTGGATCTGCTCGATCGCCAAGTCGGTCCCGATCGCGATCACTCGCGGCGAGAATCGCGGACAGCAGGTCACCTATCACAACGTGGTGCGCAACCTGCTCAAGGTTGGCGACTGGACCGGGCGTTCAGAAAGCTGGACGGTGCCGATCGAGAACCTCACACGCGACGGCGTCGACGGCGCGGTGGTCTATGTCCAGGACGGCAGCCGCGACAAGCCCGGCACGATGCTGGGCGCGGCCTACACGTCGCTGCACTGATTTCAATTCTCTAGCGTCGTACTCACTGCCACCCTCATGGTGAGGAGCGCGCCCTTGCGCGCGTCTACCGGACGATGCTTCGCATCGCCGTGAGAACAATGCAGGCCCCGCTCACGCAGCTCGGCCTCGATCCTTCGAGACGCCGCGCGAAGGACGCGCGGCTCTCGGGATGAGGGATGAGATTGTTGGCGCTGATGAGAGAAGAATTTCGTCGTGCCAGAAACATCCCGGCACCAACAAAAAAGGACCAACTTGCGTTGGCCCTCCTTGTCGCGCGTACAGACCCGATCCTGTTCGACCCCGGGGGGCTGGGGGCTGAGGAATCCGGAACCGAAAGGACCGGGTCAACGCACGTGAGTCTTTTCGCAATGCAGGGCGGCAGTCGCTAGGCGGAAAAGCGGCGAGAGTATGATTCCTGCTAACGATCCCGTGACGGTTTGCCGCGAGGGAGTTCCACCATAGCGTGTGCGCCGATTCGTAACCGATTCGACCGGTTGAATCAGGTGCCCCTTGCGGCGCTGGCCGGTTGGCGCAATCATGCAGCTGTCATGATCCAGGTTCCGGGGACGGTCTTCGCGGATTCGGGTCATGCCGTGCGATGAGGAAGCGCTCCATGAGTCTGTCGGAGGATACCGATCCGAGCGAGCTGCGCGCGGCGGCGCGCCCCGCCGCGGCGACGACGCAACTGAGCCGGGTGACGTTCAACCGGCTCGAGCTGCACCGTATTCTCAATCTCTACGGCCGCATGGTCGCCGACGGCGAGTGGCGCGATTATGCCATCGACTTCCTGAGGGATCGCGCCGTGTTCTCGGTCTATCGCCGTGCCTCGGAAGTGCCGATCTACCGCATCGAGAAGGATCCGCGGCTGGCGCGCAAGCAGGGCATGTACAGCGTGATCTCGGCGACCGGCCTGATCCTGCGCCGCGGCCACGAGCTGGAGCGCGTGCTGCTGGTGATCGATCGGAAGCTCGCGGTGGTATAGCCGCACAAACGGTGCCGTAGGGTGGGCAAAGGCGCGCAGCGCCGTGCCCACATCTTTCTCTATCGCTGGGAGATGGTGGGCACGCTTACGCTTTGCCCATCCTACGAGGCCTACTTCCCCGGCACCGTCTTCGCGCCCTCGCCGAGGTCGCGCTGCATCATCACCGTATCGAGCCAGCGGCCGAATTTCAGCCCGACATTGGGATGCGTGCCGATCATCTTGAAGCCGCCCCTGGTGTGCACGCCGATCGAGCCGGCATTGGCGGAATCGCCGATCACCGCGATCATCTGGCGGAAGCCGCGCGCCTCGCATTCGGCGACCAGCCGTTCCAGCAGCTTTGATCCGACACCGCGGCGGTGGAAGGAGGGATCGAGATAGATCGAGTTCTCGACCGTGAAGCGGTAGGCCGGGCGCGGGCGGTAGGCGCCGGCATAGGCATAGCCGGCCACGCGGCCGTCGAGGATGGCGACGAAATAGGGATAGCCGCCGTCGACCAGTGCGCGATAACGGCGCGTCATCTCCACGAGGTCAGGCGGCTCCAGCTCGAACGTCGCGGTGCCCTCGCGGACGGCCTGCTGGTAGATGGCGGTGATGGCGGGAAGGTCGGCCTCGGTTGCAGGCCTGATTTCAGGTTCGGACATGGGGCCAGATTAGAGCCTTCCCGCTTCTGCTGAAAGGGGCAACTGTGTTGCCACACCCGTCATTGCGAGCGCAGCGAAGCAATCCAGAAATGCATCCGCGGAGGGACTCTGGATTGCTTCGTCGCAAGGGCTCGCAATGACGAGAGGAGGCCAAGGCTCAAACAAAAACCCCGGCCTTTCGGCCGGGGTTCGTGTCCGTTCGTCCTGGTCTATCGCTTAGTCGCGCTGGCCGAGGAGCTGCAGCAGCAGCGTGAACAGGTTGATGAAGTTCAGGTACAGCGACAGTGCGCCGGTGATGGCCGCACGCTCTGCGATGTCCCCGCCGGCCGAGGCGTAGCCGTAGATGTAGTCGTTCTTCAGCCGCTGGGTATCCCAGGCGGTGAGGCCTGCGAACACCAGCACGCCGACCACCGACACGATGAACTGCAGCATCGAGCTCGCCAGGAACAGGTTCACCAGGCTCGCGATGATGATGCCGATCAGGCCCATGAACAGGAACGAGCCCATGCCGGTCAGGTCACGCTTGGTGGTGTAGCCATAGAGGCTCAGCGCACCGAATGTGGCCGCGGTGATGAAGAACACCCGCACGATCGAGGTGTGCGTGAACACCAGGAAGATCGACGACAGCGAGATACCCATCAGCGCCGCGAACACCCAGAACAGGATCTGGGCGGTCGAGGGAGCGAGACGGTTGATGCCCGCCGAGATCACGAACACCATGGCGAGCGGCGCCAGCATGAACAGCCATTTCAGCGGGCTGACGAACATCGCGTAGCCGAACGGCGTCAGGAACAGCTTGCCGACGCGGACCGCGTCCGCGGTCGGGACATCAGTCACGGCAGCCATGTAGACGCCGAGCGCGGCAAGACCAGTGATGGCCAGGCCGATGCTCATGTAGTTGTAGATGCGCAGCATATAGGCGCGCAGGCCGGCATCGACCGTCGCGGCGTCAACACGCCCGGCGGCCCTGCCGAAAGGAGAAGCGTAGTTACGGTCTAGGTCCGACATGGTCGAATTCCCGTTGGTTGGTCCGGTCCGGCACGAGGGTCGCCATGCCGCCGGTTCGTCAAACTCTATCTCGGATACCGACGCCAACCGACTAAATTTTGGCTAACAATCGGGGCTCCGAACCCATTCGATATGTGGGAAACTAACACATTCGCTGCAACCTTCCACGCGCGGCTGAATGTCGCCCTTGGCGGCAATCCTGACGCGAACCTGACGAGCAGTCGTGGTTAATCGCAGAAATCGTGCGATTTCGCTCTCGTGCGGCCATCCGCTACATTTTGTCACAAATTCCGCAACACCGTGGCGGGCTTTTTGTTCAACGCCAGCAGCGTGCCCGCGAGCCCGAGCCCGACGGTAACGACGAGCGCGGCCGCGACCACGCCGGCCGCGCTGCCGGCCTGCCAGACGAAACTCAGCGTCATCAGCCGCGTCACGATCATCCAGGCCGCGATGCTGCCGGAGATCACGCCGAACACCGCGGTCGCGAGCCCGATCAGGAGGTATTCGAGCGCATAGGCGCCGAGCAGCCGCAGCCGCGTCGCGCCCAGCGTCTTCAGGATCACCGCATCGTAGACCCGGTGGCGATGGCCGGCGGCGAGCGCGCCGCCGAGCACCAGGATCGCCGAGATCAGGGTCACGGCGCTGGCACCGCGGATCGCCAGCGCCAGATTGGTCACGACAGAGCCGACCGTCTCCATCACCTCGCGCACGCGTACGCTCGTCACCATCGGATAAGCGTCGGCGACCTGCTTGATGATCTTGCCGTCGCCTGCCGCAGTTCCGCCCGTTTCCGTCAGCGTCGCGATGTGGGTGTGGGGGGCGCCCTTGAAGGCGTTCGGCGAGAACACCAGAACGAAGTTGATGCCCATCCCCTGCCAGTCGATGGTGCGCAGATTGCCGATCTTGGCCGGGATGTCGCGGCCAAGCACATTGACCACGACCTCGTCGCCGAGCTTGAGGCCGAGCCCGTCGGCGATCTTCTTTTCCATCGAGACCAGCGGCGGGCCGGAATAATCGGCGCTCCACCATTCGCCCTCGACCACCTTGGAGCCTTTCGGCAGCTCGCCGGTATAGGTCAGGCCGCGGTCGCTCTGCAGCACCCACTCCGAATCGGTGGTCGGCTTGAGCTCCTCGGCGCGCACGCCGCGCGCGGCGACGATGCGCCCGCGCAGCATCGGTACGTCCTCGACCGTTGCGCCCGGCGCGATCCGGCGCAGATAACCGTCGAACTGCTCGGCCTGCGTGCTCGGGATGTCGATGAAGAAGAAGGACGGCGCGCGGTCCGGCAGGGCTGCCAGGAACTGCCGGCGCAGATTGCCGTCGATCTGGGTGATGGTGACGAGCACGGCGAGCCCGAGCCCCAGCGACAGCACCACCGAGGGCGTCAGCGCGCCCGGCCGGTGGATGTTGGCGATCGCCAGGCGCAGCATCGGCAGCCGCGTCCGCGGCAGCCGCCGCGCGATGGCCATCAGCAGGGCGGCGATGCCGCGCAGCAGGGCGAACACGACGACCGAGGAGGCCACGAACACCGCCGCGATGCGCTTGTCGAACGACAATCCGATCACGACCGCGATCAGCAGCGCGATCACGACGGCCATGAACACGAGATAGCCCGCGCGCGGCCGATGCCATTCCGAGCTGATGGTGTCGCGGAACAGCGCGGCCACCGGCACGTCGTGGACGCGGCCGAGCGGCCACAGGCCGAAGGCGAGCGCGGTCAGGAGGCCATAAACGAAGGACAGCGCGAGCTCGTCGGCATGCACGGCCGGCACCACCGGCAGCGGCAGCAGCTTGCCGAACAGGCCGACGATCGCGAACGGCATCGCGGCGCCGAGCGCGAGGCCGATGATCGAGCCGATGCCCGCGAGCAGGAGAACCTGCGCGAGATAGATGCCGAACACGTCGCGCCCGGTGGCGCCCACGGCCTTGAGGGCCGCGATCACTTCGAGCCGGCGGTCGATATGGCTCTTCACGGCATTGGCGACGCCGACACCGCCGACCAGCAGCGCGGCAAGGCCGACCAGCGTCAGGAACTGCGTGAAGCGGTTGATGTTGCGTTCGAGCTGCGGCGAGGCGTTGGAGCGGCTGCGGATCTCCCAGCCCGCCTGCGGCGCGGCGCTCCGCGCGTCCGCGATGAAGGCTTCGGTGGCGCGCTCGTTGTTCGCCGTATCAGGCAACTTGACCCGGTAGACCCAGCGCACCAGGCTGCCGGGCTGGATCAGGCCGGTGGCGCGCAGGCCCGCCTCGCTGATCAGGAAGCGCGGTCCGAAGCCGATGCCGCCGGCGAGCTTGTCGGGCTCGGCTTCGACGGTCGAGCGGATCTGGAAGCTCGCGGAGCCAATGGTGACGCGGTCGCCGGTCTTGAGCGAGAGCCGCGCCAGCAGCGTCGGATCGGCGGCGGCGCCGAACGCGCCGTCGCGCTCTGCGAGCAGGTCGGACATCGCCAGCTGTGGCGCCAGCGTCAGCTGGCCCAGCATCGGATAGGTGTCGTCGATCGCCTTCATCTCGACCAGTGCGAGCTGGCCATCGGCCGCGCGCGCCATGCCGCGCAAGGTCGCGGCGGTCGAGACCGTGCCGCGCGAGCGCAAGAAGGCGACCTCTTCAGGTTTCGCCTCGCGCTGGAACAGCACGAAGGAGACGTCGCCGCCGAGCAGCGTGCGGCCCTCGCGGGCCAAGCCGTCGGAGAGGCTCGCCGACACCGAGCCGACGCCGGCGATCGCCATCACGCCGAGCGCGATGCAGGCGATGAAGACATAGAAACCGCGCAGGCCGCCGCGCAATTCGCGCAGCGCGTAACGCAGCGACAGTGCGACGGCGTTTGGCTTCGCGAACGGTTCGGCCGAGGCGCTCATGCCGGCGCAGACTGCGTGTCGATGCGGCCCGAACGCAGGCGGATCACGCGGTCGCAGCGATGCGCGAGCGAGGAATCGTGCGTGACCAGCACCAGGGTCATGCCGCGCTCGGCATGCTTGCTGAACAGGAGGTCCACGATCTGTTTTCCCGTGGCCTCATCCAGATTGCCGGTCGGCTCGTCCGCGACCAGGATGGCGGGATCCGGTGCCAGCGCGCGGGCGAGCGCGACGCGCTGCTGCTCGCCGCCGGAGAGCTGGGTCGGATAGTGATGCAGGCGGTCGCCGAGCCCGACCGATTGCAGCTCCTGCGCCGCGCGCGTTGCGGCATCGGGATTGCCGGCGAGCTCCAGCGGCACAGCGACGTTCTCCAGCGCCGTCATGGTCGGGATCAGATGAAAGGACTGGAAGACGATGCCGACCTGGCGGCCGCGGAAGCGGGCCAGCGCGTCCTCGTCGAGGGCATTGAAAGGCGTGCCCGATACCACCACCTCTCCACTATCAGGACGCTCCAGCCCCGCCATCACCATCAGCAGCGTGGATTTGCCCGAGCCTGACGGGCCGATCAGGCCGATCGTCTCGCCCGAGGCGACCCGCAAGCTGATATCCTTGAGGATGTGAACGCGTGCCGCGCCCGTACCCAATGAGAGATTGACGTTGGAGATGGCGATGGTGTCCGCCGAGGCGGCGGCGAGCGAAGAGGAATCTATGCGAGTGTCCATGGTCCGGTCATATGGCAACTCCGATGGCGGGGTCGAGAGGCGTTACGGATTGTTCATGCACATAGCCGTGTTGATGCTCGGTTTGATGACGATCGCGACAACGCCGTCGTTGCAGGCTCAGCAGGCGGCCAAACCGATCAAGCTCGTGGTCCTCGGCGATTCCTTGAGTGCGGGCCTTGGCCTCCCGGCCCAGGATTCATTCCCGGCCAAGCTCAAAAAATCCTTGCAGGACAAAGGTATAGCCGTCGACATGACCAACGCCGGCGTGTCCGGCGACACCTCCTCGGGCGGCCGCGACCGGCTCGACTGGTCGGTCCCCGAGGGAACCGACGGCGTCATCGTCGAGCTCGGCGCCAACGACGCCCTGCGCGGCGTCGATCCCGATTTGACGCGGGCCGCACTGACCGACATCGTCCAGCGGCTGAAGGCGCGCAAGATCGCGGTGATGCTGTGCGGCATGCTGGCGCCGCCGAATTACGGCGCCGATTATGCCGCGCGCTTCAATTCGATTTATCCGGATCTGGCGAAGAAATTCGACGTGCTGCTCTATCCGTTCTTTCTCGAGGGCGTTGCGGCCGACGCCAAGCTCAACCAGGCCGACGGCATCCATCCGACTGCGGCCGGCGTCGACATCATCGTCGGCAACATCATGCCCACCGCGGAGGCATTCCTTGGCACGATCACTGAGCAACGCCGTTGAAAAGCGGGCAGCGCCAACCCTCATACCCAGGGTTTTACCGGGGTGAGGCGCGCGATGCTTCGCAGAGTCACACAACTGCGATAGGAATCAGGGTACCGGTGATTCGTCACCGGCTCTAAAATTTGGATATGGTCTGTCCCACGGATCATGCCCAAGCATCGGGAGTGCGAAACGATGCCGCGTTTGTTCACTGGTCTGGAAATCCCGGCCGAAGTCAGCCAGACGCTTTCCAATTTGCGGGGTGGCCTTCCCGGCGCCCGCTGGATCGACCCCGAAAATTATCACGTCACCCTGCGCTTCATCGGCGATATCGACGGCCTGTCCGCCAACGAGATCGCATCGATGCTGTTTCGCGTCGACCGCAAGCCGTTCGAGGTGAAAGTGCAGGGGCTCATGAGCTTCGGCGGCCGCAAACCGAGAGCAGTCGTTGCGACGATCGCGCCGAGCAAGCCGCTGATGGAATTGCAGGCCGAGCTCGAACGGATGATGCAGCGGATCGGTCTCAACCCCGAGGGACGCAAATACATCCCGCATGTCACGCTCGCCCGGCTGCACGATGCCAGCGATCGCGACGTCGCCGACTATCTCTCGCTGCGCGGCTACTTCCCGAGCAAGGCGTTCATGGCCGAGCGTTTTGTTCTGTTCTCCTCGCGCGCATCGACCGGCGGCGGCCCGTACGTGGTCGAGGATGCCTACGAGTTGTGTGAGTAGGCGGAAAATCGAACGGTGCGGGTCGATCAATTTTGGCGATACGGCTCGCTGGGCCTCAGTATTGCTCTGTACCTCTGGTGCCTTTCCCTCGATGCTTTTTGCGCGCCTGCATGCCAGCGCGGATACGACATCTTGATCGCCGGGCCGTTCGGCCTGTTAGCGTCCGTCACGAATTGGACCTGGCTCGCCAACCCCGTCCTTTTTTCGGCATGGTTTGGTCTCGCAGTCGCGGACAGGATTTCTGACGCGAGATTCTTGGCATTCGGTGCCGGCCTGGCTGCACTCGTCATCGCGGCATCGTTCCTGCTTCAACGGGAAGTCATGATGAACGAAGCTGGCAACCTCAATCCCATCCGGGCCTATGGGGCCGGGTATTGGGTTTGGTTGTCGAGCATGGCCGTCTGCTGCGTCGGAGGCTGGCGACGGCCGAGCTTTGGGCGCGCAACAAAAATACGGGATGAAGCCCCTGCGGGTCTCTTCCGGCCGCTCTTGCCGAGGACGTCTACGAACTGTGTGAGTGGGGCCCGCACCTCGGCGCGTTATCGCAGCGGCGTCACGCTCGACCGGTTGATGTCGGTCTTCGCAAAGTCCTCGCCTTTGAACAGCAGTGGTTCGCCACGGGTCATGGCCAGCGCATAAGAAAAGCAGTCACCGTAATTGAGCGACGCGGCGTGACGCCCTTTTCCGAAACGCCGCCAGGCGCGCCGGGCCGCGTCGGCTTGCACGGCATCGACCGCGACGATCTCAGCGCCGATCTTGACGAGCCAGAGATCGAACTCGCGCCCGCCCGCATCGCCCAGCCGCGTCTCGATCACCATCGTCGCTTCAAGCACCGTCGCCGCGGAAATCAGGCGGATCGGATCGTCCACGATCAGTCGCTCCATATCCGCGGCATCGTCTTCGTCGAGCGCGATTGCCACGATCGCGGATGTGTCGATCACCATCAGCGGGGCAATCCATGATCGTCGTATCCGAGGATTTCTTCAGGCTTGCGGTCGTCCAGGACGCGCATCTCGCTCCAGCGCCGTCTGATCTCGGCAAGGTCTTCAAGCAGCGCGTCCTTGTGTGTTTGAGCGTTGAGCCGGCGCAATCGCTCCTCGATCGCGCGCTTGGTCGCAGTCGTGATGTTCTCCCCCGTCAATTGTGCCAGACTCCGGGCCAGTTGCTCGGTTTCGGGGTCCTTGATGCTCAGCGCCATGCTCGGCTCCTTGGTTCCTAGATAGGTATATTCTACCTCAAGGCGCCGCAAGCTGGATTCTGACGGCCCGCTCGGCTGTCGTCCCACCGGGGCATCCGGCCGGTTTCCGCGAAAGAGGTCGCGCATAAGCCGTTGCGCCAATACGCGGTTGCAATTTCCGTCGGTCTCTGGCGGTAAAGGGCCATGCTCTCGACCCCCAGTTCCCCCTTCAGCGAAGCCTATCAGGCCCAGATCGCGTCCGGCGCGATCGAGCCCGATGCTGCGCAAGCCGAAGTCGCCGAAGCCTATGCCGCACTGGACCAGCGGCTCGCGGACTACAAACCGCAGCGCAAGCAGGGCCTGCTTGCCCGCCTGTTCAGCAGTGACAAGGATGAGGCGCCGCGCGGGCTCTACATCCATGGCGAGGTTGGCCGCGGCAAGACCATGCTGATGGATCTGTTCTTCCAGCATGCCTCGGTCGAGCACAAGCGGCGGGCGCATTTCCACGAATTCATGGCGGACGTGCATGAGCGCATCTACGACTATCGCCAGAGCATCGCGCGCGGCGAGATCGCCGACGGCGACGTCATCGCGCTGACCGCGAACGCGATCTTCGAGGAGAGCTGGCTGCTCTGCTTCGACGAATTCCACGTCACCGACATCGCGGATGCGATGATCCTCGGACGCCTGTTCGCGAAGTTGTTCGAGCTCGGCACCGTCGTGGTCGCGACCTCCAACGTCGCACCTGACGATCTCTACAAGGGCGGTCTGAACCGCTCGCTGTTCCTGCCCTTCATCAAGCAGATCACCGACCACATGGACGTCGCGCGGCTCGATGCGCGCACCGATTTCCGGTTGGAAAAACTTCAGGGCGTGCCGATGTGGCTGACGCCAGCGGACGCTGATGCGGACGCGGCGCTCGACCGCGCCTGGTCGCGGATGTCGGGCGGCGCCAAATGCCGCTCGCGCGACATTTCGATCAAGGGCCGCATCCTGCACGTGCCATGCTCGGCCCACGGCGTGGCGCGGTTCTCGTTTGCCGATCTCTGCGAGAAGCCGCTGGGGGCATCGGACTACCTCAGGCTGGCGCACGACTATCACACCATCCTGGTCGACCATATTCCAGTGATGGACCAGTCCCAGCGCAACGCCGCCAAGCGCTTCATCACGCTGATCGACGCGCTCTATGACAATGCCGTGAAGCTGATGGCCTCGGCCGACGCCAACCCGATCTCGCTCTACCTGGCCCACGAGGGCGTTGAGGCCATGGAGTTCAAGCGGACGGCGTCGCGCCTGATCGAGATGAGCTCGGAATCCTATCTGGCGCTGGCTCACGGCCGCAAGGATTCCACCGCAAGCGGCTCCACCAAGGGGCTGGTGGAGACTTAAGTCCTATTCCTGTCGAAGGTACCGCTGTCATTCCGGGGCGCGACGAAGGTCGCGAGCCCGGAATCCATCGCGCCACAAAGCTCTGCCGCCCGATGGAGTCCGGGCCTGCGCCTGTCGGCGCATCCCGGAATGACGGACCGGTTATGGCTGCTATCGCGCCAAGCCCGACAATTGGGCATCCGGCGACTTGAACGGGGGAGGCGAAAGGGATAACCACCCTCTCAGTTTTCCCCACCTTACGTGTCTAAAGGACAGGCTCACATGGCGCGCGACAAGATTGCTTTGATTGGCTCCGGTCAGATCGGCGGAACGCTGGCTCATCTCATCGGCCTGAAAGAGCTGGGCGACGTGGTGATGTTCGACATCGCCGAAGGCGTGCCGCAAGGCAAGGCGCTCGACATCGCGCAGTCCTCGCCCGTCGACGGCTTCGATGCCCACTACACCGGCGCGAACTCCTATGAAGCGCTCGACAACGCCAAGGTCTGCATCGTCACCGCCGGCGTGCCGCGCAAGCCCGGCATGAGCCGCGACGATCTTCTCTCCATCAACCTCAAGGTCATGGAGCAGGTCGGCGCCGGCATCAAGAAGTACGCCCCCGACGCCTTCGTCATCTGCATCACCAATCCGCTCGACGCGATGGTCTGGGCGCTGCAGAAGGCTAGCGGCCTGCCGCACAAGAAGGTCGTCGGCATGGCCGGCGTGCTGGATTCGGCGCGCTTCCGCTACTTCCTGGCCGACGAGTTCAACGTCTCGGTCGAGGACGTCACCGCGTTCGTGCTCGGCGGCCATGGCGACACCATGGTGCCGCTGGTGAAGTATTCCACCGTCGCCGGCATTCCGCTGCCGGACCTCGTCAAGATGGGCTGGACCTCGCAGGCGCGCCTCGACGAGATCGTCGACCGCACCCGCAACGGCGGCGCCGAGATCGTCAATCTGCTCAAGACCGGCTCGGCCTTCTACGCGCCGGCCGCCTCGGCGATCGCGATGGCCGAGAGCTATCTGCGGGACAAGAAGCGCGTGCTGCCCTCGGCGGCGTACCTGAACGGCGAATACGGCGTGAAGGACATGTACGTCGGCGTGCCCGTCGTGATCGGCTCCAAGGGCGTCGAGCGCGTCGTCGAGATCGAGCTCGCCGGCAAGGACCGCGAGGCCTTCGACAAGTCGGTCGGCGCGGTGCAGGGTCTGGTCGACGCCTGCAAGAAGATCGCCCCCGATCTTCTCGGCCGCTAAGGGTCAAGCACTTCCCGCCGAAGCCCGAAAACCGGTCTTCGGCGGTTTCATTTCCGGGGCCCGGTTGTCGGGACAGGCCCCGGGTCGGCAGTCCAAAGATCGATGTCAAAGAATCCCGGTTGCAGTTCCTGTGGTATATGGTATGCCAGCCACAAGACTGAGGTGGGCCCTAGAGGTCACCGCCCGCGGGTTCAGGGAGCGACCATATGAATATCCATGAATATCAGGCCAAAGCGCTGCTGGGTGAGTTCGGCGTGCCGATCTCCAAGGGCGTGCCGGTCCTTAAAGCCGCCGACGCCGAAGCTGCCGCGAAGGCGCTGCCAGGTCCGGTCTATGTGGTGAAGAGCCAGATCCACGCCGGCGGCCGCGGCAAGGGCAAGTTCAAGGAAGCCTCCGCCGGCGACAAGGGCGGCGTCCGCATCGCCAAGTCGGCCGCAGAGGTCACCGAGTTCGCCAAGCAGATGCTCGGCGCCACGCTGGTGACGATCCAGACCGGCGCCGCCGGCAAGCAGGTCAACCGCCTCTACATCGAGGACGGCTCCGACATCGACAAGGAATTCTACCTCTCGATCCTGGTCGACCGCGAGACCTCGCGCGTCTCCTTCGTCGTCTCGACCGAAGGCGGCGTCAACATCGAGGACGTCGCGCACAACAGCCCCGAGAAGATCGTGACCTTCTCGGTCGATCCCGCCACCGGCATCATGGGCCATCACGGCCGCACGGTTGCGAACGCGCTGAAGCTCTCCGGTGATCTCGCCAAGCAGGCCGAGAAGCTCACCGCGCAGCTCTACGCGGCCTTCGTCGCCAAGGACATGTCGATGCTGGAGATCAACCCGCTGGTGGTGACCAAGCAGGGCCAGCTCCGCGTGCTCGACGCCAAGGTGTCGTTCGACGACAACGCGCTGTTCCGTCACCCCGAAGTGCTCGCGCTGCGCGACGAGACCGAGGAAGACGCCAAGGAAATCGAGGCGTCCAAGTACGACCTCAACTACGTCACCCTCGACGGCAACATCGGCTGCATGGTGAACGGCGCCGGTCTCGCCATGGCGACGATGGACATCATCAAGCTCTACGGCATGGCGCCGGCCAACTTCCTCGACGTCGGCGGTAGCGCCAGCAAGGAGAAGGTCGCGGCCGCGTTCAAGATCATCACCGCCGATCCCAACGTGAAGGGCATCCTGGTCAACATCTTCGGCGGCATCATGAAGTGCGACGTGATCGCCGAGGGCGTTACGGCTGCGGTTCGTGAAGTCGGCCTCAGCGTGCCGCTGGTGGTCCGCCTCGAAGGCACCAATGTCGAGCTCGGCAAGAAGATCATCCGGGAATCCGGCCTGAACGTGGTGCCGGCCGACAATCTCGACGACGCCGCGCAGAAGATCGTGAAGGCCGTCAAGGGAGGCTAAGGCCATGGCCCAGGACCATCTCGCCGCATCATCTCCGCTTCCCGAGCACGCGCGCCTCGCCGCGTTCGCCGGCGAATGGGATGGCGAAGAGGTGGTCTTCCCGTCGCGCTGGACGGCGGGCGGGCTGGCAACTTCGCACGTCGTCGCGCGCATGGACCTGAATGGATTTTATCTGATCCAGGACAGTGTCCAGAAGCGGGACGGCCAGCAGATCTTCGCCACCCACGGCATTTTCACCTATGACCGCGACGACCGGACCTACAAATTGTTCTGGTACGACTCGCTCGGCTATACGCCGCCTTCGCCCGCTTCCGGCGGGTGGGTCGGCAAGACCCTGACGCTGGTGCGCGGCTCGCTCCGCGGCAATGCGCGCCACGTCTACGAAATCATCAATGAGGATTCCTACTCGTTGAAGATCCAGTTCTCGCCGGACGCGGAAGGCTGGGCCGACGTGCTCACCGGCGTCTACCGCCGCATCCACTGACCCTCTCACTCTGTTAGTTTCGCGAAAGCAGACCTCATGTCCATCCTGATCGACAAGAACACCAAGGTCATCTGCCAGGGCTTCACCGGCAAGAACGGCACCTTCCACTCGGAAGCCGCGATTGCCTATGGCACCAAGATGGTCGGCGGCACCTCGCCGGGCAAAGGCGGCGCGACGCATCTGGGCCTGCCGGTGTTCGACACCGTGCGCGATGCGCGTGAGAAGACCGGCGCCGATGCATCGGTGATCTACGTGCCGCCGCCGGGTGCGGCCGACGCGATCTGCGAAGCCATCGACGCCGAGATCCCGCTGATCGTCTGCATCACCGAGGGCATTCCTGTCATCGACATGGTGCGCGTGAAGCGCTCGCTCGCGGCTTCCAAGTCGCGCCTGATCGGGCCGAACTGCCCGGGCGTCATGACCGCCGGCGAGTGCAAGATCGGCATCATGCCCGCCAACATCTTCAAGACCGGCTCGGTCGGCATCGTCTCCCGCTCGGGCACGCTGACCTATGAAGCCGTGTTCCAGACCTCCCAGGAGGGTCTCGGCCAGACCACTGCGGTCGGCATCGGCGGCGACCCGGTCAAGGGAACCGAGTTCATCGACGTCCTGGAAATGCTGCTCGCCGACCCCAAGACCGAGTCGATCATCATGATCGGCGAGATCGGCGGTTCCGCCGAGGAGGACGCCGCCCAGTTCCTCAAGGACGAGGCCAAGCGCGGCCGCAAGAAGCCGATGGTCGGCTTCATCGCCGGTGTCACCGCCCCTCCCGGCCGCCGCATGGGCCATGCCGGTGCGATCATCTCGGGCGGCAAGGGCGACGCCGGTTCCAAGACCGAAGCGATGAAATCGGCTGGGATTACAGTGTCTCCGTCGCCCGCCCGCCTCGGCCATACGCTTGCCGAAAAGTTGAAAGGCTAATTCACTTCTTCGTACTTTTCCGGGCGAAGTTTCGCAGCAAATAGGGTAAAGGGTGCCTGTCGCGCCGAGCCTCTGCCGGGGAGCTCGGTGCCAGCGCCGTTTGTTATGCGCGAACCGAAATCGCCAGGAACTCAAGTATGTCTCGCCAGGACGCGAACGCAGCCTTTGCCTTGTCCTCCTTTTTGCAGGGCACCAACGCCACCTACATCGACGAAATCTACGCCCGCTACGAGAAGGACCCGTCCTCGGTCGACGCCGAGTGGCAGGAGTTCTTCAAGAGCCTGAACGACCAGCCCGCCGACGTCCGGAAGAACGCCGCGGGCCCATCCTGGGAGCGCGCCAACTGGCCGCTGACCCCGCAGGACGATCTCACCTCCGCCCTCGACGGCAACTGGGCCGAAGTCGAGAAGGCGGTCGGTGCCAAGATCGCCGCCAAGGCGCAGGCAAAGGGAGGCGACAAAGGCGCCGGCCTCTCCTCCGCCGACCTGCTCCAGGCGACGCGCGATTCCGTCCGCGCCCTGATGCTGATCCGCTCCTACCGCATGCGCGGTCACTTCCACGCCAAGCTCGATCCGCTCGGCATCGAAGCTCCGCGCAACCGCGAAGAGCTCGATCCGCGCACCTACGGCTTCAGCGAAGCCGATTTCGACCGCAAGATCTTCCTCGATCACGTGCTCGGTCTCGAATACGGCACGCTGCGCGAGATCACCGCGATCTGCGAGCGCACCTATTGCCAGACGCTCGGCGTCGAATTCATGCACATCAGCAACGCCGCGCAGAAGGCCTGGATCCAGGAGCGCATCGAGGGTCCGGACAAGGAGATCTCGTTCACCCGCGAAGGCCGCAGAGCCATCCTGACCAAGCTGGTCGAAGCCGAAGGTTTTGAAAAGTTCTGCGACACCAAGTTCACCGGCACCAAGCGCTTCGGTCTCGACGGCGCTGAATCGCTGATCCCGGCGCTCGAGCAGATCATCAAGCGCGGTGGCAATCTCGGCGTGAAGGAGATCGTGCTGGGCATGCCGCATCGCGGCCGCCTCAACGTGCTGACGCAGGTGATGGGCAAGGCGCACCGCGCCCTGTTCCACGAGTTCAAGGGCGGCTCGGCCAACCCCGACGCGGTCGAAGGCTCGGGCGACGTCAAATATCACCTCGGCGCATCCTCGGACCGCGAGTTCGACGGCAACCGCATCCATCTGTCGCTGACCGCCAATCCCTCGCATCTCGAGATCGTCGATCCCGTCGTGCTCGGCAAGGTGCGTGCGAAGCAGGACCAGCACGGCGATCCGCCGGACATGCGCATCTCCGTCATGCCGCTGCTGATGCACGGCGACGCCGCGTTCGCCGGCCAGGGCGTGGTCGCCGAATGCTTCGGTCTGTCCGACCTGAAGGGCTACCGCACCGGCGGCTCCGTGCACTTCATCGTCAACAACCAGATCGGCTTCACCACCTATCCGCGTTACTCGCGCTCCTCGCCCTATCCGTCGGATGTGGCGAAGATGATCGACGCGCCGATCTTCCACGTGAACGGCGACGATCCGGAAGCCGTCGTGTTCGCGGCCAAGGTCGCGACCGAGTTCCGGCAGAAATTCCACAAGCCCGTCGTCATCGACATGTTCTGCTACCGCAGGCATGGCCACAACGAGGGCGACGAGCCGGCCTTCACCCAGCCGGTGATGTACAAGCGCATCGCCGCGCATCCCTCGACGCTCGAGCTCTACGCTCGCCGCCTGATCGGCGAAGGCGTGATGACCCAGGGCGAGGTCGACAAGGCCAAGGCCGACTGGCGCGCCCGGCTTGATGCCGAGTTCGAGGCCGGCACCTCCTACAAGCCGAACAAGGCCGACTGGCTCGACGGCAAGTGGGCGGGCTTCAAGATCGCCGACCAGGAAGAGGACGCCCGCCGCGGCGTCACCGGCGTCGATTTGCCTGTTCTGAAGGACATTGGCCGCAAGATCACCAAGGTGCCTGACGGCTTCCGCGTCCACCGCACCATCCAGCGCTTCCTGGAAAACCGCGCCAAGGCGATCGACGGCAACGCGGGCATCGACTGGGCGACCGGCGAGGCGCTGGCGTTCTGCACGCTGCTGCAGGAAAACCATCACGTCCGCCTGTCCGGACAGGATTCCGAGCGCGGCACCTTCTCGCAGCGCCACTCGGTCCTGATCGACCAGGAGGACGAGAGCCGCTACACGCCGTTCAACCATCTCGGCAACGAGCAGGGCCATTACGAGGTCATCAACTCGCTGCTGTCGGAGGAAGCCGTGCTCGGCTTCGAATACGGCTACTCGCTCGCCGAGCCGAACACGCTGACGCTCTGGGAAGCCCAGTTCGGCGACTTCGCCAACGGCGCGCAGGTCGTGTTCGACCAGTTCATCTCCTCGGGCGAGCGCAAATGGCTGCGCATGTCCGGCCTCGTCTGCCTCCTGCCGCACGGCTATGAGGGGCAGGGACCGGAGCACTCCTCGGCGCGCCTCGAGCGCTACCTGCAGATGTGTGCCGAAGACAACATGCAGGTGGTCTACCCGACCACGCCGGCGAACTACTTCCACGTGCTGCGGCGCCAGCTTCATCGCGAAATCCGCAAGCCGCTGATCGTGATGACGCCCAAGTCGCTGCTGCGTCACAAGCGGGCAGTGTCGCGCATCGAGGAACTTGCGAAGGACACGACCTTCCACCGCATCCTCTATGATGACGCCCAGATGCTGCCGAACGAAGCCGTCAAGCTCGTTCCGGACGAGAAGGTCCGCCGCATCGTGCTGTGCTCCGGCAAGGTCTATTACGACCTCTACGAGGAGCGCGAGAAGCGCGGCATCGACGACATCTATCTGATGCGCGTCGAGCAGCTCTATCCGGTGCCGCTGAAGGCGCTGGTGGCCGAGCTGTCGCGCTTCAAGAAGGCCGAAGTGGTGTGGTGCCAGGAAGAGCCCCGCAACATGGGTGCCTGGCACTTCATCGAGCCCTATCTGGAATGGGTGCTGAACCAGGTGAACGGCGTGAGCCGGCGTCCGCGTTATGTCGGCCGCGCCGCTTCCGCCGCGACCGCCACTGGTCTGATGTCCAAGCATCAGGCGCAGTTGAAGGCGTTCCTGGACGAAGCACTGAGCTGAACTTTTTTAACTGCGTCATGCCCCGCTCGGAAGAGCGGGGCATCCAGTAGGTCGCGACTGCGAACGTCCCGGCTCGCTGGATGGCTTGCTTTTCGCGGGCCATTGACGACCGACTTATGACCGCACCGGCGATCCCTTAAGGAAAAGACCATGACTGAAATTCGTGTGCCGACGCTCGGCGAATCCGTCACCGAGGCCACCATCGGCCGCTGGTTCAAGAAGGCCGGCGACCCCGTCGCCGTCGACGAGCCCTTGGTGGAGCTCGAGACCGACAAGGTCACCATCGAGGTCCCGGCGCCCTCCGCCGGCACGCTGAGCGAGATCATCGCCGCCGATGGCGCCACCGTCGCGGTCGGCGCGCTGCTCGGCCAGATCACGGAAGGCGCCGCAGGCGCTGCCAAGCCCGCCGCTGCTCCCGCCAAGCCCGCCGCTGCCGCTCCTGCCGCCGCTGCTGCTTCCGCCCCGGCCCCGGCCGCGAAGGCGCCGCCGGCCGACGCACCGCTCGCCCCGTCCGTGCGCAAGCTCTCGGCTGAGACCGGCGTCGATGCCTCCACCGTTCCGGGCTCCGGCAAGGACGGCCGCGTCACCAAGGGCGACATGCTCGCCGCGATCGAGCGTGCGGCCTCCGCGCCGACCCCGGTCAACCAGCCCGCCGCCGCCGTGCAGATGCGCAGCCCGTCACCGGCCGACGATGCCGCCCGCGAAGAGCGCGTCAAGATGACCCGGCTGCGCCAGACCATCGCGCGCCGCCTCAAGGACGTGCAGAACACCGCGGCCATGCTGACGACCTTCAACGAGGTCGACATGACCAACGTGATGGCGCTGCGCGCCCACTACAAGGATGCGTTCGAGAAGAAGCACGGCTCCAAGCTCGGCTTCATGGGCTTCTTCACCAAGGCCGTCGTGCAGGCGCTGAAGGACATCCCGGCCGTCAACGCCGAGATCGACGGCACCGATTTGATCTACAAGAACTACTACCACATCGGCGTCGCCGTCGGCACCGACAAGGGCCTCGTCGTGCCCGTGGTGCGCGACTGCGACCACAAGTCGATCGCTGACATCGAGAAGGGCATCGCCGATTTCGGCCGCCGCGCCCGTGACGGTCAGCTCAAGATCGACGAGATGCAGGGCGGCACCTTCACCATCACCAATGGCGGCATCTACGGCTCGCTGATGTCGACCCCGATCCTGAACGCGCCGCAGTCCGGCATCCTCGGCATGCACAAGATCCAGGAGCGGCCGATGGTCGTCGGCGGCAAGATCGAGGTCCGCCCGATGATGTATCTGGCACTGTCCTATGATCACCGCGTGATCGACGGCAAGGAAGCCGTCACCTTCCTGGTTCGCGTCAAGGAGAGCCTGGAAGATCCGGCGCGCCTGGTGCTCGATCTCTGATCCCTGATGCTCTGCGAGCGCCGTCGCCATTCGCGACGGCGCGTGTCGAACCATGGAGGCGCGCGTGACGGATAAAGTCGTTGTCATCACCGGCGGCAGCCGCGGCATCGGGCGGGCGACTGCGATTGCGGCGGCCGCGCGCGGCTTTCGTGTCGTGGTCGGTTACGCCAGCAACAAGAAGGCCGCCGACGAGGTGGTCGCGCTGATCGAGGCCAGCAATGGCAAGGCGATCGCGGTGAAATGCGATGTGGCCGAGGAAAGCGACATCCTCGCGCTGTTCAAGGCGGCCGACAAGTTCGGCACGTTAGGGGCGCTCGTCAACAATGGCGGCATCGTCGGCCAGAGCGGCGTGCGGGTCGACGAGATGTCGGCCGAGCGCATCCAGCGCGTCATGGCGGTCAACGTCACCGGGTCGATCCTCTGCGCGCGCGAAGCGGTGAAGCGGATGTCGACCAAGCACGGCGGCAACGGCGGCGTCATCGTCAATCTGTCGTCGGTCGCCGCCAAGCTCGGCTCGCCCAACACCTATGTCGATTACGCCGCGTCCAAGGGCGCGGTGGATTCCTTCACCATCGGTCTTGGCCATGAAGTCGCAGCCGAAGGCATCCGCGTCGCCGCGATCCGCCCCGGCCTGATCGACACCGAAATCCACGCCGCCGGCGGCGAGCCCGATCGCGCCCATCGTCTGGCCCATCTGGTGCCGATGAAGCGCGTCGGCACATCGGATGAAATCGCCAATGCCATCGTCTGGCTGATGTCGGACGAGGCCTCCTATGTCACCTCAGCCATTCTCGATGTGTCCGGCGGACGCTGACGCACCGGCGGACGCTGACACATCCTCATCACGCCTAACCTTACGGGACTTTCTCTCATGGCTACCTACGATCTCGTCGTCATCGGCACCGGACCGGGCGGTTATGTCTGCGCGGTGCGCGCAGCCCAGCTCGGCATGAAAGTCGCCGTGGTCGAAAAGAACGCAACCCTCGGCGGCACCTGCCTCAATGTCGGCTGCATGCCGTCGAAGGCGCTGCTGCACGCGTCCGAGATGTTCGAGGAAGCCGGGCACTCCTTCGCCAAGATGGGCGTGTCGGTCTCCTCGCCGAAGCTCGATCTTCCCGCGATGATGAACTTCAAGCAGCAGGGCATCGACGGCAACGTCAAGGGCGTCGAGTTCCTGATGAAGAAGAACAAGATCGACGTGCTCAAGGGCACCGGCAAGATCTTGGGGACCGGCAAGGTCGCGGTCTCCGCCGACGGCAAGTCGCAGACGATCGAAACGAAGAGCATCGTGATCGCGACCGGTTCGGACATCGCGCGCCTCAAGGGCATCGAGATCGACGAGAAGCGCATCGTGTCCTCGACCGGCGCGCTGTCGCTCGACAAGGTGCCCGGCAAGCTCTTGATCGTCGGCGCCGGCGTGATCGGCCTCGAGCTCGGCTCGGTCTGGCACCGTCTCGGCGCCGAAGTCGTCGTCGTCGAATTCCTGGATCGCATCCTGCCCGGCATGGACGGCGAGATCGCCAAGCAATTCCAGCGCATCCTGGAAAAGCAGGGCTTTGCGTTCAAGCTCGGCGCCAAGGTCACCGCGGTCGACAGCTCAGGCAAGACGCTGAAGGCGACCATCGAGCCCGCCGCCGGCGGCGCCGCCGAGACGCTGGAAGCCGACGTCGTTCTGGTCTGTATCGGCCGCGTGCCCTACACCGACGCGCTCGGCCTGAAGGAGGCCGGCGTCGCGCTGGACAATCGTGGCCGCGTGCAGATCGATCCGCACTTCGCCACCAGCCTGAAGGGCGTCTATGCCATCGGCGACGTCGTCGCAGGCCCGATGCTCGCGCACAAGGCCGAGGATGAAGGCGTGGCGGTGGCCGAGATCATCGCCGGCCAGGCCGGCCACGTGAATTACGATGTGATCCCAGGCGTCGTGTATACCACGCCGGAAGTGTCCTCCGTCGGCAAGACCGAGGAGGAACTGAAGCAGGCGGGCGTGGCTTATACCGTCGGGAAATTTCCCTTTACCGCCAACGGCCGCTCCAAGGTCAACCAGACCACTGACGGCTTTGTGAAGATTCTCGCAGATGCGAAGACCGATCGCGTGCTCGGCGTGCACATTATCGGCCGCGAAGCCGGCGAAATGATCCATGAGGCCTGTGTTCTCATGGAGTTTGGCGGCAGTGCGGAGGATCTCGCGCGCACCTGCCACGCGCATCCAACCCGCTCGGAGGCCATCAAGGAAGCCGCGCTTGCAGTCGGCAAGCGGGCCATCCATATGTAGCCAAGCGCCCAGCGCCGAATCGGGCGGGAAACACATGCTGCGCCGCCTTCTTCAACCGGTCTGGGTCCTGCTTGCGATCGTCTTCCTGATCGAAGCCTGGCTGTGGGACCATCTCGAGCCGATCGTTGCGCGGGTTGTCGCAGCCGTCCCGCTCGCACGTTTCAAGCAATGGCTGACGGAGCGCGTCGATGCGCTGTCGCCGGCCATGACGCTGATCGTGTTCGCGGTCCCCATCGTCCCGCTGTTTCCGCTCAAGCTGGTCGGCCTGTGGCTGCTCACGCATGAATACTGGACCAGTGCGGTCTTCACGATCGTTTTCGCGAAGCTGCTCGGCGTCGGCGTCACCGCCTTCGTGTTCGACGTGACGCGCGACAAGCTTTTGGAGATGCACTGGTTCGAGCGGATCTACGATCTGGTGATGAAGGTCCGCGCCAAGGCCGCCGAGCTGGTCGACCCGATCAAGCGCCGTATCCGCGAGCTGATCGCCGGCAACGGCGAGGGCTGGTCGTCACGCACGCTGCGTGTGATCCAGCGTTTCAGGAAGAGCGTGCACCAGGCGCGGTGATCTCTGACCGTCACCCTGAGGCGGCCGCTTCTTCAGCGGCCCTCGAAGGGCGACGGCCCGAATGTTTCCATGCAGCCATAGCGGTGGCCGTTCATCCTTCGAGGCTCCCCGCGCGATGCTGTGCCTCGCGCGCCTCGCACCTCAGGATGACGGAGTTCGTAGCGCGGCCGCCTGCGCCAACTAATGCAAATGCACCAGATGCGGCCACCACAGGCCGAGCGCGGTCATGAGCAGGCCGCCGAGCGTCAGGATGCCGGCGACATAGGCCAGCGCGAACATGCCGGTGATGATGGTGGCCGAGGCCAGCACGATGCCGATCTGGAAGGCGGCCGAGGCCAGCTCGAAGTGATGGTATTTCGCGGTCGCCTCGTCGCGCTCGTGCTCGGCATGCTTGGCCTTCTCGGCGAGCTGCTCGGTGCCTTCGCCGGTCTCGGGCTCGGAGCGGTAGCGCTGCGCGGTCTTGGTCCAGTCGTCGATCTGCTTCTGCACCGTCGCCTTCATGGCGTCGTCGGTGGTGCCGGCCAGCGTCAGCTTGCCCTGCTCGGCCGCGGTCACCACCACGGTACGGCGGATGCTCTTGGCCTGGAAGAACGCCCAGAGATTGGCGCCCTCGACGTTCTTGCTGATGGATTCGGTCTGGGCGCCCTTGCCGAGCGTCTCCGAGATCGCCAGGAACAGCGCCAGCACGGCGATCAGGAGCGCGATCTTCTTGTTCGAGCCGGACGCGTGTTCGGCGTGCTCGGCATGCTCCATGCTTTCATGTGCGCTCATCAGTCTCTCCTGCCTCGGTTCCGCAACGATTGACCGAACCGCGCGGCGAGCGCAAGAGGCACGCTCGCTGTGACAGCTTCATGTCAGGAATCAGTGGCGTTCAGCGCCTTGGATGCGCGCTGGCATAGACTTCCAGCAGGCGCTCGGAATCGATTCCGGTATAGATCTGCGTGGTCGAGAGCGAGGAATGGCCGAGCAATTCCTGGATGGCGCGTAAGTCCCCGCCGCGTGACAACAGATGCGTGGCGAAGGAATGCCGGAGCGCGTGCGGCGTCGCGCTGTCGGGCAGGCCGAGTGCGCCGCGCAGCCGCTCCATCGCGAGCTGGATGATGCGTGGGCTCAAGGGCCCGCCGCGCGCGCCGACGAAGATGGGGCCCTCGGCGGGCAACGGATACGGGCACATCGCGACGTATTCCTGCACGAGCTCGAGCACGTTCTGCAGCACCGGCACCATGCGGGTCTTGTTGCCTTTGCCGGTCACGATCAGCACGTCGCCCTCGCCGGGACGCGGCACCTCGCGGCGCTTCAGCCCGAGCGCTTCGGAGATGCGCAGGCCGGAGCCGTAGAGCAACGCCATCACGGCAGCGTCGCGCGCCAAAATCCAGGTCTCGCGATCCTCGCCCGCCCGCTCGTCGGCATCGGCAAGGCGCTTGGCCGATGCCATCGGCAGCGGCTTCGGCAAGGTCTTGGCCACCTTCGGCGCGCGGATCGCCGAGAGTGCGCCGACCTTGCCCTTGCCCTCGCGCTCGAGGAAGCGGCCGAAGGAGCGCAGGCCCGCCAGCGCGCGCATCAAGCTGCGGCCGGCAATGTCGTCGGCGCGGCGCATTGCCATGAAGGCGCGGACGTCGGTGGCTTCCAGCGCGGCGAAGCGCTCAAGCGTCACGCGTTCCCCCCAGTGGCTGCAGAGGAAATCCAGGCACTGCCGCAAGTCGCGGCCATAGGCTTCCAGCGTCTTCGGCGACAACCGCCGCTCGGCGCCGAGATGCGACAGCCAGCGCGTCATCTCCTGCGCGATCGAGGGATCGGCGCTGGCGAGCTCGATTTGTGGGGCGACGGCTTTGCTCATGCGCACTGGACGTGGTGATTCCACCCAGTATATCGCATCACACCCGTTTATCGTTCGCTAAGGCCGCCTCAGGGCGCTAGCCTTGAGGCCCCCGGTTCCGATTCTTCGTTCATGGATCACACCTCGCGCAGCACCACCGCCCCCACCAACGCGACCGGCATGGTCGACGTGCTGGTGCCGGTCGCGCTCGACCAGACCTATTCCTACAAGGTGCCGCGCGGGATGGAGCTGAAGGCGGGCGATCTCGTCGCCGTGCCGCTCGGGCCGCGCGAGGTGCTGGCCGTGGTCTGGGGAGAGAACGCCAATCCCGATCCGCGCCTGCACAACCGTCTCAAGGAGGTCAACGAGAAGCTCGATATCCCGCCGCTCAAGCCCGAGCTGCGGTCCGTGGTCGACTGGGTCGCCAATTACACGCTGAGCCCGCGCGGCATGGTGCTGCGCATGTGCCTGCGGATGGGCGAGAATCTCGGCCCCGAGCGGGTGCGCCCCGGCGTGCGCCTGGTCGGCGACCCGCCGAAAAGACTGACGCCGGCGCGCCAGCGCGTGATCGAGGTGCTGTCGGACCGGCTGCTCCACGGCAAGTCCGAAGCCGCCAAGGAAGCCGGCGTCTCCTCAGGCGTGATCGACGGGCTCGTCGACGAGGGCACGCTCACGGTCGAGCCGATGCCGCCGCCTCCGCCGCCGCCGGTGCCCGATCCGGATTTCGGCCGGCCGGACTTTACCCCGCTGCAGCGCGCCGCGGTCGACACGATGCGCGCGCTCGCCGCCAACGGCACCTTCCATGTCGCATTGCTCGACGGCGTCACCGGCTCCGGCAAGACCGAGGTCTATTTCGAGGCGATCGCGGAAGCCATCCGCCGCGGCAGGCAATCGCTGATCCTGATGCCGGAGATCGCGCTCACCGGCCAGTTCCTCGATCGCTTCGCGCAACGTTTCGGCGTACGGCCGATCGAATGGCATTCCGAGCTGACGCCGCGCACGCGCGCGCGGAACTGGGCGGCGATCTCGGGAGGGAGCGCGCCGGTCGTGGTCGGCGCACGCTCGGCGCTGTTTCTCCCCTACGCCAATCTCGGGCTGATCGTCGTCGATGAGGAGCACGACCAGGCCTACAAGCAGGACGAGGGCGTGCATTATCACGCCCGCGACATGGCGGTGGTGCGCGCGCATATCGCCAAGATCCCGGTCGTGCTGGCCTCGGCGACGCCGTCGGTCGAGTCCGAGGTCAATGCGCGCAAGAACCGCTATCAGCGCATCGCGCTGCCCTCGCGCTTCGGTGGCCAGCACATGCCGCATATCGAGGCCATCGACATGCGCCGCGAGCCGCCGGCGCGCGGCCGCTTCATCTCGCCGCGGCTCGCCGGGGAGATCAGAAAAGCGATCGAGAAACGCGAGCAGGCGCTGCTGTTCCTCAATCGCCGCGGCTATGCGCCGCTGACCCTGTGCCGCGGCTGCGGCCATCGCTTCGCCTGCACCATCTGCGATGCCTGGCTGGTCGATCACCGTTTCCGTCAGCGCCTGGTCTGCCATCATTGCGGCTTCTCGATGCCGCGTCCGCATCTCTGCCCGAATTGCTCGGCCGAGGAATCGCTGGTCGCGGTCGGCCCGGGCGTCGAGCGCCTGCAGGAGGAGGCGGCGGCGCTGTTTCCGCAGGCGCGCACCATGGTGCTGTCGAGCGATCTCATCACCTCGATCGAGACGATGCGCTCGGAGCTTGCCGAGATCGCGGAGGGCCGCGTCGACATCATCATCGGCACGCAGCTCGTGGCCAAGGGCCACAATTTCCCGCGGCTCAATCTGGTCGGCGTGGTCGATGCGGATCTTGGTCTTTCCAACGGCGATCCGCGTGCGGCGGAACGCACCTGGCAATTGCTCAACCAGGTGATCGGCCGCGCCGGGCGCGAGCAGGGCCGCGGCGTCGGCTATCTCCAGACCCACCAGCCCGATCATCCCGTGATGAAGGCGCTGATCGCCTGCGACCGCGAGGCCTTTTACGACAGCGAGATCGATCTGCGCGAGCGCACGCTGTATCCGCCGTTCGGCCGGCTCGCCAGCCTGATCATCTCCGCCGGCGACCGCCCGAGCGCCGAGGGTCTCGGCCGCCGCCTCGTCGCGCTCGCCCCGCGCGACGAGCGCGTGGTGGTGCTGGGACCTGCGGAAGCGCCGCTCGCCGTGATCAAGGGCCGCTACCGCTTCCGCATCCTGGTGAAATCGGCGCGCGGTTTCGATCTGTCGGACTATTTGCGCAATTGGCTCGCCGTCTGCCCGAAGCCGACGGGCAATCAGAAGCTAGAGGTGGACGTCGACCCGCAGAGCTTTTTGTAAGAGTCCGTCGCGGCCACATCCTCAGTCGTCATTCCGGGGCGCGCGAAGCGCGAGCCCGGAATCCATTTATCCGCCAATTCTGTCGCCCGATGGATTCCGGGCTCGCGACTTCGTCGCGCCCCGGAATGACGCAGGCAACAAAAAGCCCGCGGTCCCCCAAGACCGCGGGCTTGTTTCATGCGCGCATCAAACTGATGAAAACTGCGCGCGCTCGATGAGACGCTTTGTTGCGCCTTAGGAGACGACTTCCGCGGTGACGCGGCCGACGCCGGCGCCGGTGAGGCCGATGGCGCGGGCAGCGCCCGTGGAGAGGTCGAGAACCCGGCCGCGAATGAACGGGCCGCGGTCATTGATGGTGACGACAACGCTCTGGCCGCGGTGGGTGACGCGCAGCTTGGTGCCGAACGGCAGCGAGCGGTGCGCCGCGGTCAGGGCGTTCTGGTTGAAGCGCTGGCCCGAGGCCGTGCGGCTGCCGGACTCGTTGCCGTAAAAGGAGGCCACGCCGGAGAAGCTGTGGCCCGTGCCCGAGGTCGGCGTCATCGACGCATTGGCGTTGCGCCAATCGGAGGTCGCGTTGGTATCGGTCTGAGCGTGGTGGCGGTGATGATGATGCCGGTGATGCCGGGATTTGGCGGAAGCTTCGGTGGCAGTTCCACCGATGAGGAGAGTTGCGGCTACGAAAGCAATCGCCGTGCGTGGCCGGGTCACAAAGCCCAGCGTCTTCAAAGACAGCATTTAGTGGTCCCTAAGCTAGTATTGCCACACATGTGGCTAGTGGAGCCCCCATCAGTTTGTGAGCGGGTTGGCGTTTCGATTCCTAATGAGGCGTGAATTGGGCAGTAAATCCATTCTGTGTCGTCATGAAACATCTTGTTACCGCGACGAGATATTCAGCGGATGTTCCGTAATCTTCGCCTTTAACGATTTGTTAATTCACTTAATACTTCGAAATACTGTAAAAACGAAGTCATCACCTTGAGCATTTAGAATTGGCTAAGTATTCGGCGAGTGGAGCCGGCGAGGCGGGAATCACGCCTCAGCGATCCGTGTTCATGGCCGCTATGCGCTGAGAGCAGGAACCAACAAGGCGAGACACGGCAGAACCCCCGCGACAATTCCCTGACGGGCACCTCGTCACCATCTCCCTGCTCAAGTCCCTGATAGCGGTCGTCGGATCGGGTAGTGATCGATGCATCCAGCGTGCGACGAACTGGCGACAGAACCTCGTGCCTTTAATTTGGCGTCATGTTGCACCTGCGCGCCTGCTATGTTAGCAAAGCCGCGATTTTAACGGATCCGGCACGTCCCGTGTCGGCCGGAAATCGAAGTCCCGCTTGAATTCCAAGGGCTTGGATCGCTTGGCGCCGCTTTGTGGCGACGGTTTTTCCCTTGCGAGTTTGACAGCAAAAAGAGCGCGTCTGTGGCTGCAGAAGATACGTCCGTTTCAGGTGTGTCCGGCCGTTATGCAACGGCCTTGTTTGAACTGGCCCGCGACCAGAAAGTGGTCGACGAGGTCAAAGCCGATCTCGAGAAATTCGAGGCCATGCTGAACGAGAGCGCCGATCTGAGGCGCCTCGTCCGCAGCCCGGTTTTCGCAGCCGATGCCCAGTCCAAGGCCCTGTCGGCCGTGCTGGCCAAGGCCGGCATCGCCGGCATCTCCGCCAATTTCCTGAAAGTCCTGACCGCCAATCGCCGCCTGTTCGCGGTGGTCGACGTCATTCGCGCCTACCGGGCCCTGGTCGCCAGGTTCAAGGGCGAGGTGACGGCCGACGTCACCGTGGCGGAAACGCTTTCGGACAAGAATCTCGACGCCCTCAAGGTTGCCCTGAAGTCGGTGACCGGCAAGGACGTCGCGCTCAACGTGAATGTCGATCCCTCGATCATCGGTGGCCTCGTCGTCAAGCTCGGCAGCCGCATGATCGATAGTTCGCTTCGCACCAAACTCAATTCGATCAAGCACGCGATGAAAGAGGCAGGCTGATGGACATCCGCGCCGCGGAAATTTCCGCGATCCTCAAGGACCAGATCAAGAATTTCGGCCAGGAAGCTGAAGTCTCCGAAGTCGGACAGGTGCTGTCCGTCGGCGACGGTATCGCTCGCGTCTACGGTCTGGACAACGTCCAGGCCGGCGAAATGGTCGAGTTCGAGAACGGCACCCGCGGCATGGCGCTGAACCTCGAAACCGACAACGTCGGCGTCGTGATCTTCGGCGGCGACCGTGAGATCAAGGAAGGCCAGACCGTCAAGCGCACCCGCGCCATCGTGGACGCGCCGGTCGGCAAGGGCCTGCTCGGCCGCGTCGTTGACGCACTCGGCAATCCGATCGACGGCAAGGGCCCGATCCAGGCCGACAAGCGCATGCGCGTCGACGTCAAGGCGCCCGGCATCATTCCGCGCAAGTCGGTGAGCGAGCCGATGGCGACCGGCCTCAAGGCGATCGACGCCCTGATCCCGATCGGCCGCGGCCAGCGCGAACTGATCATCGGCGACCGTCAGACCGGCAAGACCGCGATCGCGCTCGACACCATCCTGAACCAGAAGCCGCTCAACGCGCAGCCCGACGAGAACATCAAGCTGTACTGCGTCTACGTCGCGGTCGGCCAGAAGCGCTCGACGGTTGCCCAGTTCGTGAAGGTGCTGGAAGAGCAGGGCGCGCTCGAATATTCGATCGTCGTCGCCGCCACCGCGTCGGATCCGGCGCCGATGCAGTACATCGCGCCGTTCACCGCCTGCACCATGGGCGAGTTCTTCCGCGACAACGGCATGCACGCGGTCATCATCTATGACGATCTGTCCAAGCAGGCCGTCGCCTACCGCCAGATGTCGCTGCTGCTGCGCCGCCCGCCGGGCCGCGAAGCCTATCCGGGCGACGTGTTCTATCTGCATTCCCGTCTGCTCGAGCGCGCGGCCAAGCTCAGCAAGGATCACGGCTCGGGCTCGCTGACCGCACTGCCGGTCATCGAAACCCAGGCCAACGACGTGTCGGCCTACATTCCGACCAACGTCATCTCGATCACCGACGGTCAGATCTTCCTGGAAACCGACCTGTTCTTCCAGGGCATCCGTCCCGCGGTGAACGTCGGTCTGTCGGTGTCGCGCGTCGGCTCCTCGGCGCAGACCAAGGCCACCAAGAAGGTCGCCGGCAAGATCAAGGGCGAGCTGGCGCAGTACCGCGAAATGGCGGCGTTCGCGCAGTTCGGCTCCGACTTGGACGCCTCGACCCAGCGCCTGCTGAACCGCGGCTCGCGCCTGACCGAGCTCCTGAAGCAGCCGCAGTTCGCGCCGCTGAAGATGGAAGAGCAGGTCTGCGTGATCTGGGCCGGCACCAACGGCTATCTCGATCCGCTCCCGGTCAACAAGGTGCGCGCGTTCGAGGACGGCCTGCTGTCGCTGCTGCGCGGCAAGAACGTCGAGATCCTCAATTCGATCCGCGATACCCGCGACCTCTCCGACGACGTGGCTGCCAAGCTGAAGTCGGTTGTCGAAGGTTTTGCGAAGAGCTTCGCGTAAGAAAGAACCGTCGCGGCCGGGCTAAAGCGCGAAGCGCGTCTTCGCAATTGAAGTCCCGGCCATCCACGTCCAGCGACGTGTGAGACGGCACGTGCATGCCCGGGACGAGCCCGGGCATGACGACTGGGATAGGCTAGCGGCTTGATCCGAGAGATCGAACCGCCGGGGTGAACGAAGAATGGCGTCACTTAAAGACATGCGCGTGCGCATCGCCTCCACCAAGGCGACGCAAAAGATCACCAAGGCCATGCAGATGGTCGCGGCGTCCAGGTTGCGCCGCGCCCAACAGGCGGCCGAAGCTGCGCGCCCCTATGCCGACAAGATGAGCGCGGTGATCTCCAACATCGCCAGCGCTGCCGCCGGTTCGCCCGGCGCGCCGGCGCTGCTTGCCGGCACCGGCAAGGACCAGGTCCACCTGCTGCTGGTCTGCACCGGCGAGCGCGGCCTGTCCGGCGCCTTCAACTCCTCGATCGTGCGTCTCGCGCGCGATCGTGCCCAGGCGCTGATGGCGCAGGGCAAGGAAGTCAAATTCTTCTGCGTCGGCCGCAAGGGCTATGAGCAGCTCCGCCGCCAGTTCGACAAGCAGATCGTCGAGCATCTCGACCTGCGCAGCGTTCGTCAGCTCGGTTTCGTCAACGCCGAGGACATCGCCAGGAAGGTGCTGGCCCGTTTCGAGAACGGCGAGTTCGACGTCTGCACGCTGTTCTACGCGCAGTTCAAGTCGGTGATCGCCCAGATCCCGACCGCGCAGCAGATCATTCCGCTGGTCGTGGAAGAGAAGGCGGCGAACGCGCCGTCGACGTCCTACGAATATGAGCCGGAGGAGGACGAACTCCTTTCGGGCCTGCTGCCGCGCAACATCGCGGTGCAGATCTTCCGCGCGCTGCTGGAGAACACCGCTTCGTTCTACGGCGCGCAGATGAGCTCGATGGACAACGCCACCCGCAACGCCGGCGAAATGATCCGCAAGCAAACCCAGATCTACAACCGAACCCGTCAAGCCCAGATCACCAAGGAGCTGATCGAGATCATCTCCGGCGCCGAGGCGGTCTGACGCACGAATTCAACGACGGTCGTTCAAGTACAGAATTTCGAAGGAGAGCTTCATGGCTACAGCAGCTAACCCGGTCGGTCGCGTCACCCAGGTCATGGGCGCCGTCGTCGACGTTCAGTTCGAGGGCCACCTCCCGGCCATTCTCAATTCGCTGGAAACCAAGAACGGCAACATCCGCCTCGTGCTGGAAGTTGCGCAGCATCTCGGTGAGTCCACCGTGCGCACGATCGCGATGGACGTGACCGAAGGTCTGGTGCGCGGCCAGGAAGTGACCGACACCGGCCTGCCGATCCGCGTTCCCGTCGGCGAAGGCACGCTCGGCCGCATCATCAACGTCATCGGCGAGCCGATCGACGAAGCCGGCCCGGTCAACGCCGAAAGCCTGCGCCCCATCCATCAGGACGCGCCGAGCTACACCGACCAGTCGACCGAAGCTGAAATTCTGGTCACCGGCATCAAGGTCGTCGATCTCCTGGCTCCGTATGCGAAGGGCGGCAAGATCGGCCTGTTCGGCGGCGCCGGCGTCGGCAAGACCGTGCTGATTCAGGAGCTGATCAACAACGTCGCGAAGGCCCACGGCGGTTACTCCGTGTTCGCCGGCGTCGGCGAGCGTACCCGCGAGGGCAACGACCTCTATCACGAGTTCATCGAATCCAAGGTCAACGCCGATCCGAAGAATCCGGATCCGAGCGTGAAGTCGAAGTGCGCGCTGGTGTTCGGTCAGATGAACGAGCCGCCCGGCGCCCGCGCCCGCGTCGCGCTCACGGGTCTCACCATCGCGGAAGACTTCCGCGACAAGGGCCAGGACGTGCTGTTCTTCGTCGACAACATCTTCCGCTTCACCCAGGCCGGCTCGGAAGTGTCGGCGCTGCTCGGCCGCATTCCTTCGGCGGTGGGTTATCAGCCGACGCTCGCCACCGACATGGGCGCGCTGCAGGAGCGCATCACCACCACGCAGAAGGGTTCGATCACCTCGGTGCAGGCCATCTACGTTCCGGCCGACGACTTGACCGACCCGGCGCCCGCGACCTCGTTCGCGCATCTTGACGCGACCACCACGCTGTCGCGCTCGATCGCCGAAAAGGGCATCTATCCGGCGGTGGACCCGCTGGACTCGACCTCGCGCATGCTCTCCCCGCTGGTCGTCGGCGAGGAGCACTACGCGGTCGCCCGTCAGGTCCAGCAGGTGCTGCAGCGCTACAAGGCGCTCCAGGACATCATCGCCATTCTCGGCATGGACGAGCTTTCGGAAGAGGACAAGCTGACGGTGGCGCGCGCTCGCAAGGTCGAGCGCTTCATGTCGCAGCCGTTCCACGTCGCCGAAATCTTCACGGGATCGCCGGGCAAGTTCGTCGAGCTCGCCGACACCATCAAGGGCTTCAAGGGCCTGGTGGAAGGCAAGTACGACCACCTGCCCGAAGCCGCCTTCTACATGGTCGGCACGATCGAAGAAGCCGTCGAGAAGGGCAAGAAGCTGGCGGCGGAAGCCGCCTAAGCTGGCGAATAGCGAACAGGGAGTGGCGAATAGCTGCTCCCTGTTTCAAGCAATCGCCATTCGCTACTCACCATTCGCAGGTTTGTTATGGCCACCTTCCACTTCGATCTCGTCTCTCCGGAAAAGCTCGCCTTCTCGGGCGAGGTCGATCAGGTCGACATCCCCGGCGTCGAGGGTGATTTCGGCGTGCTGGCAGGGCATGCGCCGGTCGTGGCCGCGATCCGTCCGGGCATCCTCACCATCACCACCGCTGGCCGCCATGAGAAGGTCATCGTGCTCGGCGGTCTCGCCGAAGTCTCCGAAAAGGGCCTGACCGTGCTCGCCGACGTCGCGACATCGCTGGCCGAGCTCGACCGCGCCCAGTTCGCCGCGACCGTCTCGGAGATGGAAGAGGGGCTGAAGGAGCACGAAGGCAGCGAGCTCGATCAGGCGATCGAGCGGCTCGACCACTTCAAGAGCATCCAGCAGCAGCTCAACTCGACGGCTATGCACTAAGCCCCGGGGCACCGCTCCGGGGCTCGAACGAGAATTCCTGCAAGACATTCCCTGACCAAAGTGCAGCGCTCGTCACACCGGTGGCGGGCGCTGAAACTTTGTTGCACCCCGCCGCCGATAACGGCATTCTGCCGGTGCGAATTTGGTCCGGGGGCCGGTGGCGGATGAAACGCAAGATCGCAGCGATTTTCGCGGCCGATATTGCCGGCTACTCGAGACTGGTCGCGGAAGACGAGGAGGAGACGCTGCGGCGTCTGGCCTCCTATCGCGAAGTTGTCGACGATTTCATCGCGAGGGCCGGCGGGCGCATCTTCAATACGGCGGGCGATGCCGTGCTCGCGGAATTCCCGAGCGCGGTCGATGCGGTGCGTTGCGCGATCGACATTCAGAAACCCTGCGGACCCGCAACATGGCCTATCCGCCGAGCCGGCAGATGTCGTTCCGCATCGGCATCACCATCGGCGACGTGGTCGAGCGCAACGGCGATCTGCTCGGCGACGGCGTCAACATCGCGGCGCGGCTGGAGGGTCTCGCCGAGGTCGGCGGCATCTGCGTCTCGCGCGCAGTGCATGAGCAGGTCGCCAACAAGCTCTCGGTGCAGTTCGCCGATATCGGCGCGCAGGAGGTCAAGAACATCCCGACGCCGGTGCATGCCTACATGGTGGCGATGCGGCGCGAGGACGGCAGCTATAGCAAGCCGCAGCTGAAGAAGGCGGGCTCAAAGCTCGCCACGGCGCCGGTATGGATGTGGCCGCTGGTGGTCGCAGTCGTCTCGATCGCCGCCATCGGCGTCACCGGCTTCCTCTACAACACCAAGCTCAAGCAGACGGCGAATGTCGCGGCGACGCCGGCCGCAGCACCAAGCGCGGAGCCGAGCTCCGCGCCGACGCAGCTCGCCAAGGCGCCGATGTCGCCGATGGCGCCGCAGAATGCTGGCGCTGCGATGGCGCCGATGCCTGCGCCGTCACCCTCGGCCGCGCCGATAGCGGGCAAGTTTGCGGCCGACAGCGTGCCCTTCATCAACGAGCGCGTCCGCAACTACCTGGCCGGAGACTATTCCACCGCCGGCGACTACAAGGCCTTCGCGCTCAATGTCGGCGGCTTCACCGGCTCGGCCCTGAATCAGCCGAACGAGGAGGCCGCGCGCAACACCGCGATCGAGCAGTGCCAGAAGCGCGCCGATGCCGCGCAATCGCCGCGGCGCTGCGAGCTCTATGCGGTCGGCAACAACGTCGTCTACACGCACGGCAAGCCGCCGATGCCGCCGTCTCCCTATTTCCGGCATGACGCCATGACCGAGCGGAGCTTCGCATCGAAGGAGTTTCCGATGGTGCGCGAACCGCAAAAGGTCCGGCTCGAGAATATGTTCGTGCCGGCGGCGAAATCCCGCTCGGTTGCGCTCGGCCCCGGCGGACAATATTTCATGGTGCTCGGCGCCTCGTCCGCCGAAGATGCAGCGCGCCGTTCGCTGGAATCGTGCGGCGCGATTGCCGGCGTGGCGTGCCTCGTGGTCGCGATCGACGACAATTTCGTCGTTCCGATCCCGACGCTGTTCAGGATCACCGGCTTCTTCAATGCCGCCTCCAACGCCTCGATCGTGGCGGATGCGCGCGGCGAGGTCGTGCGCAAGCTCGGTGACGGCATGGGCTGGAACGCGGTCGCGGTCGGCACCGCGGGCCGGCCAGGCCTCGGCCTCAAGGCCGCCGACGAGCAGGCCGCCGTCACCTCCGCACTCGCCGACTGCGCCAAGCGCGACAGCGACTGCCACGTCATCGCGCTCGGCCCGTTCACGGTGGGACCGATCAATTAGCGCGTGCTTTGATTGAGCCCGATCGCTGCCGGGCGCGAGATGCGCTCCCTCTCCCGCTTGCGGGGGAGGGCTGGGGTGGGGGTGTCTCCGCAACGGGACACTCCCTGGGTGGAGAGAGCCCCCACCCGGCGCTTCGCGCCGACCTCCCCCGCAAGCGGGAGAGGTTGGACACCCGTGACGGATTGCGCAGCGCTGTGAACTTCTTCCGCGGTGTCAATCGCTTCACAACAACCACAGCCCACCGCGCCGGCGGCGGCCTTCTACTGTGCATGGGGTTGATTTCGCGGTTTCAGTTTGCGAAGGCCGCGAACTGCTGCGCGACGGCTTGATAAACCTCACGCCGGAACGGCACCACGACATCGGCAACACGGTCGAGGCGCTCCCAGCGCCAGGCATCGAACTCCGCGGGCTGGCCGTTGCGCGGCGTCAGCGGGTCGATCTCGTCATCCTTGCCGGTGAAGCGCAGCGCGAACCATTTTTGCCGCTGGCCGCGAAACTTCGCGAGGCGATGCGTCTGCGGTCCGTCATAGGGCGGGAATTCGTAGCTGAGCCAATCGGTCTCGCCGAGATAGTCCGCGCTCTTGACGCTGGTCTCCTCCCAGAGCTCGCGCATCGCGGCATCGCGCAAATTCTCGCCGTCGTCGACGCCGCCCTGCGGCATCTGCCAATCGAGGCCGGGCAGGATGATCTCGGGACCGTCGCCCTTGAAGCGATGGCCGATCAGCACGCGGCCTTCGGTGTTGAAGAGAGCGATCCCCACGTTGGGGCGGTAGGGCTTTTCATTCGTCACGCGCAAATCTCTCGTCGTCGTTCCGGCGATGCATTAGCACCGAAGCTGGGACGACAATTCGATTTATTGGTCCGCCAGCGCAGAAAATTCCTGCACCACGCGCTCATAGACCGGGCGCTTGAAGGGAATGATCAGCCCGGTCAGATTCTTCATCGGTTCCCAGCGCCAGCTCACGAATTCGGCCTTGTGGCCGCCGCCGCCAGGATTGGCGACATTGATCTCGCTGTCCTTGCCGGTGAAGCGCACGGCGAACCATTTCTGGCGCTGGCCGCGGTAGCGGCCCTTCCAGGCGCGCCCGGCGACCGTGCGCGGAATGTCGTAGGTGAGCCAGTCCGGGACCTCGCCGAGCCGCTCGACCGAGCGCACGCTGGTCTCCTCATAGAGCTCGCGCTTGGCGGCTTCCCAGGTGTCCTCGCCGGGATCGACGCCGCCTTGCGGCATCTGCCAGACATGGGTGTCGTCGACATGCTCGATGCCGCCGGCGCGGCGGCCGATGAACACCCGTCCCTCTGTGTTGATCAGCATCACACCGACGCAGGTCCGGTAGGGCAGATCCTCGTAACGCGCCATTCCGCCAGACCTCTCGCATGCTGCTGGTTGCGGCTTGACCGGTCCCGCGGGACCCGTGCCGTACCAATCCGTTGATTTAGCTGGATTTTGATTTCAGCATCGCGGTTGTCAATGGCACCAAAAGGATACCCCGGTCGCCCAATGTCTTGGTCCAGGCGCCGATGCGCTCGATCGAGACGGGAAGGGCGGAGGCGGTGCCGACAGCCGCGCCGCGCTCGCGTGCCGCCGATTCGAGCTTGTTCAGGGCGCGGTCGATCTCGGTCGGGGTCGGCACCACGTCGATCGCGATGTCGCCCTTGCCGAACGGCATGGCCTGGTTCGCCGCGGCCTGGGCTGCAATGCTGCGGGGCGAGGAGCCGTCGTCGAAGAAACCGAGGCCGCGCTTGGCCGCCTCGCGGATGATCGGCTGCATCGCCGGCTCCGTCGCGACGAAGCGGGCGCCCATGAAATTGGTGATGCCGGCATAGCCCTGCATCCGGCTGAAATGCCAGTACAGGCGGTCCATGTTCTGGTCGGCGCTGAGCGAGGTCAGCAGCGTCTGCGGTCCCGGATCATTGTCGGGGAAGTCGTAGGGCTCCATCGGGATCTGGAGGAAGATCTCGTGGCGCTGCGCGCGGGCCCGTTCGGCGAGCTTGCCGGGATCGGTGCCGTAGGGCGTGAAGGCCAGCGTCACCGCTGCCGGCAGCCTCATGATGGCATCGGCGGTCTTGGCGGCGCCGACGCCGAGGCCGCCGATCACGATGGCGACCACGGGCATCTTGGCGGCCTTGGCGCGATCGGCGTCCGCCGCATAGACGTTGAACGGCTTCAGCCCGTCGGCGACCACCGGGATCATGCCGTAGCGTGACTTCTCAAGCAGTTTTGGATTGATCCCGGCCATGACCGGCGGCGGGGCCGAAGGGGCCCCGGCCTTGTCGCCTGCGTCCTCGCCGATCACCACGTCGTGGCGGGCGCCGGTGGAGCCGTCGATCATGGTGACGGTCTTCTGCTCGCCGGGGGCGGCCTGCTTCGGCGCCTCCTGGCTGTCGTGCTTGCCGTCCTGCTTGCTAGCTTGCTTGCTGTCCTGGCCGGCGGCCGGCTTCTCGTCGGCAGCCTTGTCGGCGCCCTTCTCGCTGATGGCGATCCGCGTCATCGGCTCGCCGCCGAGCGGATCCTTGTTGAAGATGGCGAAGCCGGCAAAGGTGAGGAGGAACAGGCCGAGCAGCACGGCGAGCGCCTGCATGGCCGTGAACGGCAGCCGCAGCCGGCGTTTCCGGCGCGGCTTGTCCTGTCCGAGCGGGGCGCTCAGATCATCGGCCGTTTCAGTCATGCGCGATCCCGAATCACTGCCAATGACGATACCACGCCGGGGTCAAGCGGCGGCAGGCCGGGATAGGCCGGGGATGCCAGGAGTTATCAGCAACCAGGAGTTCCAAGCAAAAAGGGCGGCTCCCAGGAGCCGCCCTTTCGTGGGATCGCGCGGATACGCCGACTTAGTTCGCCGCTTTGGGCTTGTCGGTCGTGGCCTTGTTGTCGCCGCCGGGGGTGGGCGCGGCGGAGGCGCTGTTCTTGATGCCGTGGAGCAGGTCGTCGGCGAGCTTGAGCGCCTTGTCGTCCTTGGCGTCCGGCGGGACGTAGGACTGCGAGCCGGTCTTCTCGTCGCCGTCGTTCTTCAGATGGCCGCGCAGCGAAGCCTCGCCCTTGGTGTCGGTGCGCGACTTCAGCTCGTCCGGCACGTCCTGCAGCACTTCGATGTCGGGCACGATGCCCTTGGCCTGGATCGACTTGCCCGACGGCGTGTAATAGCGCGCCGTGGTCAGCCGCAGCGCGCCATTGCCGCTTCCGAGCGGAATGATGGTCTGCACCGAGCCCTTGCCGAACGAGCGCGTGCCGACGATGGTCGCGCGCTTGTGGTCCTGCAGCGCGCCGGCGACGATCTCCGAGGCCGAGGCCGAGCCGCCATTGACCAGCACAATAACAGGCTTGCCCTTGGTCAGATCGCCCGAATGCGCGGTGCGACGCTGGGTCTCCTCGGCATTGCGGCCGCGGGTCGACACGATCTCGCCCTTCTCCAGGAACGAGTCGGAGACAGTGACTGCTTCCTCGAGCAGGCCGCCCGGATTGTTGCGGAGGTCGATGATGTAGCCCTTCAGCTTGTCGCCGATCTGGTTCGAGAGGTTGGCGACCTCGCGCTTCAGGCCTTCGGTGGTCTGCTCGTTGAAGGTGGTGATGCGGATATAGGCGATGTCGTCGGCCTCGACGCGTGCGCGCACCGAGCGGACGCGGATGTTGTCGCGCACCAGGGTGACGTCGATCGGATTGTCCTGACCCTTGCGGATGATCTTGAGCTTGATCTTGGTATTGACGGGGCCGCGCATCTTCTCGACCGCCTGGTTCAGCGTCAGGCCCTGCACCGCCTCGTCGTCGAGATTGGTGATGATGTCGTTGGCCATGACACCGGCGCGCGAAGCCGGGGTGTCGTCGATCGGCGAGACCACCTTGATCAGGCCGTCTTCCATCGTGACCTCGATGCCGAGGCCGCCGAACTCACCGCGGGTCTGCACCTGCATGTCGCGGAAGCTCTTGGCGTCCATGTAGCTCGAATGCGGATCGAGGCCGGTGAGCATGCCGCTGATGGCGGATTCGATCAGCTTGGTGTCGTCGGGCTTCTCGACATAGTCGGAGCGCACGCGCTCGAAGACGTCGCCGAACAGATTGAGCTGACGATAGGTGTCTGCGGTGGCGGCTCGCGCGCTGGAGCCCATGAACACCGCACGCGGCTGGGTCACGAACAGCATCAGCGCCGCACCGGTGGCCGCGCTGAGGAGGATTACTGAAGTCTTGCGCATCATCCGCGAACCTTCTCGCCTTCATTTGCGGCCCACCATGGGCCTGGATCGATTGGAGTGCCGTCCTTACGGAACTCGACATACAGCACAGGTTGACTCGCGTTCGTCGCGAGAATGGAGGCGACCTGAGAGGTCGATCCCATCGTCGCGACCGGCTCCCCCGTGAGCACAAACTGTCCGATGTTGACCGAAATGCGCTCCATCCCGGCGATCAGGACATGATACCCGCCCCCGGCATTGAGGATCAAGAGTTGTCCATAGCTGCGGAACGGGCCTGAATAGACCACCCAGCCGTCACACGGCGTTGTGACCTGGGAGCCGGGCTTGGTCGCCAGGGAAATGCCCTTCTGGACCCCGCCGGCCCCGTCGGAACCGCCGAAATCCCTGATCTTGTTACCGTTAACCGGAAGAGGCAGGAGACCCTTGGCGGAGGCAAAGACGATCGCGGGGGTGGTCCGGGACCGGTCCTTGAACACGCCCGGGCCGGACTTGACGCTCGCGCTTGCGGCCGCCTTGGCCTCGGCCTGCCTTGCGGCCTCGGCTGCCTTCTCGGCGGCCTTGGCTGCGCTCTGCAGATCCTGCTCCATCTTGGTGATCAGGCCCTGGAGATCGCCGACCTGTCTCGAAAGCGCGATGGCGCGCGAATTCTCGGCATCGAGGTCCTTTTCGCGTGCCGCCTGCTGGCGCTGCCGCTCGTCGACGAGGGCGGTGAGCCGGGTCTGGTCGCTCCTGACCTTGTCCCGATCGGAGGCGAGCTGGTCGCGCTCGGTGGCGATATTCTTGCGCAAGGCCACGAGCTCGCCGAGCTCGCCTGCGATCCTTTCGGCGCGGCCGCGCAGCTCCGGCACCACGGCGCCGAGCAGCATCGCCGTGCGCAGTGATTGCAGCGCATCTTCGGGCCGCACCAGCAGCGCAGGCGGCGTGCGCCGTCCGGCCCGCTGCAGTGCTGCCAGCACCTCGACGATGTCGGCACGGCGCGAATCGAGCGAGGAGCGCATCGCCTGCTCGCGTCCGTTGAGCGCGCGCAACCGGGCTTCGGTCTCGTCGATCTTGGTCTCCACGTTGCGCACATTGGCGGCGGTGTCGATCAGCTGCTGATTGAGCTGGGTACGGTCCTGGCCGAGTGAGGTGATCTCGGCCTTGAGCTTGGCCTGCGCCTCTTCCGCGCTCTTCTGCCTGGCACGCGCGGCTTCGAGCTCCTGCTCGCGCTGCTTGATGGCGTCGGGCGAGACGGCGGCGGTCTGGGGCGCCGGCGCCGCGGTCTGGGCTTGCGCGAGGCTTGCGCCGGCAACGCTTGTGATCAGCAACAGGTTGAGGAGCGGCGCTCGCATCGTGTCGGCAAAGGTGCTCGTTGTGGCGCGCATCACGCGCGGTGATAGGGGTGGCCGGCCAGAATGGTGGCGGCCCGATAAAGCTGTTCCAGAAGCATGACGCGGACCATTTGGTGCGGCCAGGTCGCAGAGCCGAACGCGATCGCGAGCTTCGCCTTACGGCGCAATTCGGGCGAAAGTCCGTCCGCCCCTCCGATCACGAAGATAGTATGTCCGGCTCCCTCGTCTCGCCAGCGTCCGAGATGCCGTGCGAATACGGTGGAGTCGAGATTTTGCCCGCGCTCGTCCAGTGCCACCAGGATCGATTTGTCCGGAATATGCGCGGAGATCGCGGCGGCCTCTTCGGTCATCCGCGTCGCGGTGTCGCGCGCGCGGCTCTCGGGGATTTCGTGGACCAGGAGCTCGCGGAATCCGAGCTTGCGGCCGGCCTCGTCGAACCGCTCGAAATAGCGGTCGGCAAGCTCCCGTTCGGGGCCCTGCTTCAGCCGTCCCACCGCAATGACAGCAACGCGCATGATATCTTCAGGGGTCTGATATCTTCAGGGTCGTGTTTTCAAGACCGCGCGCAAATGGCGCGCGCACGACGCTAGCATGCGCGTCAGCCGATTCGAAATCGGCTCGATCAGCCTAGATCGCCTTCGCCGCGATCGCTTTCGCAGCCCCTGGGCCCTGCGTGTACAATCGCTCGAGATTGTAGAACTCGCGGACCTCGGGTCTGAACACGTGCACGATCACGTCGCCGGAATCGATCAGCACCCAGTCGCAATTGGGCAAGCCCTCGACATGGATGTTCTTGATGCCGTTTTCCTTGAGGCCCTTGGCGACGTTTTCCGCGATCGCGCCAACGTGCCGGTTCACCCGGCCGGTGGTGACGATCATGTAGTCGGAGTACGCCGATTTGCCGCGAAGGTCGATGGTGACCGTCTCTTCCGCCTTCATGTCGTCGAGGCGGGAGAGGATCAGGCTCAGCGTCTTGTCGGCGTCGGGTTGCGCCTTCAAGGCCGCAGCTTTGGCTGATGTTTTACGCGCCGGCTTGGCAACCTTGGGTAAAACAGACTTCGTCGAAGCTGACTTGGACAATACAGATGTGGTCAGGGACCATTCCTTTCACTGTATCGCGAACGCCGAATCCGGCGCTCACCGGTTACACTACATCATGTGGGGTTAAGGGTTTCAATATGCCAGAGAGGCTGAAGCCCACACGAGATCCGCGCACTTGTCCTCACATTGTACCTTTCCAGCTCCCGTCCGGGTTCCGTAAGCCGGTCGAGGACAGATTCAGCTTCATTCCGGTCAGGAAAACCCAGGCCGGCGCCGGCTGATCCGCAAGCAGCGCTGCCTTGTTCTCGGGGAGGCGATAGCGCGCCAGCGCCTGGGCGGCGGGGGAGGCGAGGGCGCGAAAACTCTGCGGCGGGCGGTCGATGACTGCCATCGGCACCTGGCCGGCGATGCGCCGCCAGTGCTGCCAACGATGGAATTGAGCGAGATTGTCGGCGCCCATGATCCAGACAAAGCGCAGGCCGCTGAGGCGGCGGCGCAAGGTGTTGATCGTGTCGATAGTGTAGCGCGTGCGGATGACGGATTCGAGACAGCTGACCTCGATCCTGGGATCATCGGCGACGTCGCGCGCGGCCTGCATGCGCTCCCCGAGCTCATGCAGATTGCCGTTCTCCTTCAGCGGATTGCCCGGAGTCACCAGCCACCACACGCGGTCGAGCTGAAGGCGCTTCAGCGCGAACTGGCTGATCGCGCGATGCGCCTGGTGCGGCGGATTGAACGAGCCGCCGAGCAGGCCGATGCGCATGCCTTCGGTGTAGGGCGGTATCGCCTGCGCGAAGAAGCGGGGGGCGACGAAATTGTTACTCAATGTCCGCGCCCCGCGACGTTACTTACGGCCGTGTCTGACCGGTGCCGTGAACGCGATATTTGAAGCTCGTCAGCTGCTCGGCCCCGACCGGGCCGCGGGCGTGGAAGCGGCCGGTCGCAATCCCGATCTCGGCGCCGAAGCCGAACTCGCCGCCATCGGCGAACTGCGTGGAGGCGTTGTGCAGCACGATCGCGGAATCGACCTCGCTCAGGAATTTCTTCGCAGCCGCCTCATCTGCGCTCACGATCGCATCGGTGTGATGCGAGCCATGGTTCTGAATGTGCGCGATTGCGCCATCGACGCCGTCGACGACCTTCGCCGCGATGATCGCGTCGAGATATTCGGTGTCCCAATCGTCTTCGCTCGCAGGTTTTACGCGCGCATCCGTTCCTTGCACCGTTTCGTCGCCGCGTACTTCGCAGCCCGCCTCGATCAGCATCTCGACCAGCGGCTTCAGATTTTTGCCGGCCGCGGCGCGATCGACCAGCAGCGTCTCGGCCGCGCCGCAGACCCCGGTGCGGCGCATTTTTGCGTTGAGCACGAGCGACTTCGCCATCGCGAGGTCGGCGCTGGCATCGACATAGACGTGGTTGACGCCTTCCAGATGCGCGAACACAGGCACGCGCGCTTCCTGCTCGACGCGCGCGACGAGGCTTTTTCCCCCGCGGGGCACGATCACGTCGACGGCGCCGTTCAGGCCCGAGAGCATCATGCCGACGGCCGCGCGGTCGCGCGTTGGGACCAGCGTGATCGCAGCTTCAGGCAGGCCGGCTTCACGCAGGCCCTGCACCAGGCATTCATGGATCGCGCGGCAGGACCGAAAACTGTCTGAGCCGCCGCGCAGGATCACGGCATTGCCGGACTTCAGGCACAGCACGCCGGCGTCGGCCGCAACGTTCGGACGGCTCTCGAAGATCACGCCGACGACGCCGAGCGGCACGCGCACGCGCTCGATCCTCATGCCGTTTGGCCGCTGCCAGCTCTCGGTGACGATGCCGACGGGATCGGCGATGCCGCGTACGATGCCGATGCCCTCGGCCATGCCCTCGATGCGGGCCGGCGTCAGCGTCAGGCGGTCGATGAAGGAGGAGGTGGCATTGCCGGAGGCGCGGGCTTCGGCGACGTCCTCGGCATTGGCGGCGAGGATCGCCGCAGAGCTCGCGCGGATCGCCCGCTCCATGGCTTCCAGCGCCCGGTTTTTCTGCTCCGGCGGCGCCAGCGCCAGCACGCGCGCGGCAGCGCGGGCGCGGGTTCCGAGATCGGACATCAGCGCCAAGAGATCGGTAGTCCGATCGGCATTGCCGTCAACGGCTTTGAGGGGGGCGGCCATGGGGGTCAAAACCTTCTGCTAAGGCGGTGTCCTAGCACGGAAATCCCGCTTTTGCGAAGGGCGGGGAGGGTATGGCAGGGGCCCGGCGGGCGGTTGCTGGGCTCGGCCACCGGCCTAGCCCCAACGTCATGGCCGGGCTTGACCCGGCCATCCACGTCTTACCCGGCCTTCGAAAGGACGTGGATGCCCGGGACGAGCCCGGGCATGACGGCTTGGGTGCTCTTCGGCCCTTACCCGCCCACCACCAGATCGTCGCGGTGGATCATCTCCGATCTTCCGCTGATGCCGAGGATGGTCATTACATCAGGGGACGAGCGGCCCTTGATCCGCTCGGCGACCTCTGCGTCGTAGGCGATCAGGCCGCGGCCGACCTCGCTGGTGTCGGGGCCGCGCACGATCACGGCATCGCCGCGGGCGAACTGGCCCTCGACCTTGATCACGCCGGCCGGCAGCAGGCTGGCGCCGGCACGCAGCGCCGTCACTGCGCCGGCGTCGATGGTCAGCGTGCCCTTCGGCTCCAGCGTGCCCGCGATCCAGCGCTTTCGCGAGGTGATGGGATTGGCCGGCGTCAGGAACCAGGTGCAGCGGCCGCCGTCGGCGATCGCCTGCAAGGGATGCTCGATCTTGCCGGAGGCGATCAGCATATGCGTGCCGCCGGTGGTCGCGATCTTGGCCGCCTCGACCTTGGTGCGCATGCCGCCGCGCGACAGCTCGGACTCGGCGTCTCCCGCCACGGCTTCGATCTCCGAGGAGATGCTCTCGACCACCGGAATGAGCTTTGCGTTCGGATTGTTCTTCGGTGGAGCGTCGTAGAGCCCGTCGATGTCGGACAGCAGCACGAGCAAGTCGGCGCTCGCCATGGTGGCGACGCGCGCGGCGAGGCGATCATTGTCGCCGTAGCGGATCTCGTTGGTGGCGACCGTGTCGTTCTCATTGATCACGGGGATCGCGCGCCACTCCAGCAGCTTGCCGATGGTGGAGCGTGCATTGAGATAGCGACGGCGTTCCTCGGTGTCCTGGAGCGTCACCAGGATCTGGCCGGCGCCGATGTCGTGTGCCCCGAGCACCTCGGACCAGATCCGCGCCAGCGCGATCTGGCCGACGGCGGCGGCGGCCTGGCTCTCTTCCAGCTTGAGCGGGCCGCGCGGCAGCTTGAGGCGGCTGCGGCCGAGCGCGATCGAGCCGGAGGAGACGACGAGGACGTCGCGCCCCTCCCTGTGCAGCTTGGCCATGTCGTCGGCAAGCGCGGCGAGCCAGGATGCCCGCACCTCGCCCTTGTCGGAATCGACCAGCAGCGCGGAGCCGACCTTGACGACGATGCGGCGGAATTGACTGAGTTCGGGGCTGGCCATGGCGGTCGTCAAATTGCTCTGTCGTTGGTCCGGCGGAGCAAAAAGGGGCGGCGCCGATGCGGCTAGCTTTTGCAGCAGGACGGTGGCCGGCGCAAGGCAGCGGAGCCGGTAAATAGGCCTAACGGCGCCCTTGTCGGCCGAGGCCCGGGCAGTCTATGCCTCGAATAATCAATAACGAGGGAGGATGACGTGGACCGACGCAGCTTCATCGGCGGAGGCCTCTCGCTGCCCTTGCTGGGGCAGGCCAGTGGCGCACATGCTCAATCCGGACCGCTGACGCGCATCATCTTCCCGTTCGCGGCAGGCGGCAGCGGTGATGCCTTGTGTCGTCTCATAGCCGAGCAATTCGGCGCCCCGCTTGGGCGAACCATGATCGTCGAGAATCGTACCGGTGGTGACGGGTTGATCGGAATCAGGGCCGTGAAGGGCGCAAGCTCCGACGGCAATACAATCTTGGTGACGACGGGTCCGACCATGTACCTGCTGCCGATGGTGGAGAATCAACCGAGCTTCGACGCGGCCAGGGATTTCGTCCCCGTGTCGCAACTGGTTCGCTTCGAGTTTGCCGTCGTTGCAAGTCCCGCGATCGGGGTGGGTAGTTTCAGTGAACTCGTCACCTGGTTGAGGGCAAATGTCGCAAAGGCCGCCTATGGGACACCAGGCAGCGGCAACATCCCGCACTTCCTCGGATGGCGACTTGAACAGATGCTTGATCTTTCAATGACCCGGGCGCCCTATCGCGGGAGTGCGCTGGTCATGAATGATCTCATCGCCGGCCATCTGCCGTTCGGCATCACCACGGTATCCGATGCGATCGCGCAGCATCGTGCCAACGGCGTGAGGATCCTCGCGATTGCAAGCGCAGAGCGCTCGACGTTCGTCCCCGACGTGCCGACGCTGAAGGAAAGCGGCATCGATCTCGTTGCCGACGGCTGGTACGGCATGTGGCTCCCCGCCGGCAGCCCGCCGGATTTTGCCGAAAAGCTCAGCGCAGCCGCGGTCGCGATGCTGGCCAAGCCGGAGGTGAAGGAGAAGCTCACCGCGATCGGGTTGATTCCGGTCGGGAGCAATGCGGACGGGCTTTCGAAGGAGCTCGCCGCCAACACGGCGTTCTGGCAGCCGATCGTCAAGGCGACGGGATACAAGATCGAGAATTGAACCGTAATCGTGAAGTGGGTCTCCGCTAATGGAACAGCAGCTGCTTGGCGCCGCGCGGTTGTTTGCGAGTCACTATCAAATCGTCGTCTGCGACGATCCGCGCAGACCGCTTGGTGCTGATGAAAATTGGAATGACGAGAAGGCCAAACGGGGCTTTGCAGGCGCGCCCACGTTCCGCATGATCAATACCGAAGCTGATCTTAATGACCATTGGGTCGAGCTGGTCGCCGCTAGCCGGCCGCCCGCCTTCGATGAATGGCAGCGGATCACCTGCGTCCACTTCCGATCCGAGAGCGGACGCGTTCACGTCATGTCGGTGATCGACAATGAGCCTGCATATTCCGCAGGCGTGGAGCCGGGCGATTATTCGATCTATGCGGCCGCGCAAAATCTCGGAATCGATCAATTGAGCCTCGGCGAGAGCACGAACCTCGCTGATGTCGAATTCGCCCAGCGAAAAGATGTCGAGTGGTATCGCCTCTTTCTGGTTCCGGGCAAACCGGAGTTCGAAGGACGACTCGTGGACCGCCCTTAAGACGTACCGAGCGATGATTTGGCTTACATCTTCGCGCGTTGCGCGATGCCGTCCTTGATCGCGTCGAGCTCTTTCTCATCCCAGATGCCGATCAGGAAGCCGCCTTTCACTTGGAGCTGGTTCTCGGCATAGGCTGCGATCTTCTCGCGCGGCGTGGTGATGTGGTCGTTCGGATGCAGCGCCCAGTCGAACAGCTCGGCTCGCAACCGCGCGATGATGCCGCCGCATTCGGGGTCGTCGCCGCGATCGACATATTCTTGCGGATCGGTTTCGAGGTCATACAGCATCGGGCGGAAGCCGGAGGCGTGAATGTATTTCCAGCGGCCGTCGAACACCATGAACAGGCGGCAGCGCTCGATCGGCTGGTTCAGCTTCAGCCGCACATCCTGCATGGCATAGTCGTATTCGGAGAAGGCGACCTTGCGCCAATCAGGCGGCGTCGATCCGCGCAGCAGCGGAAGCAGCGAGCGCCCTTCGAGGATGTGACCCGGCACCTTGCCGCCGAAATAGTCGACGAAGGTCGGCGCGAGGTCGATGCCTTCCACCAGCGCGTCGCTGCGCGTGCCGCGTGTGGCGTCGGCCTCTTTCGACGGGTCGATGATGATCAACGGAATCTTCGCCGACTGCTCGTGGAACAAATCCTTCTCGCCCATCCAGTGATCGCCGAGATAATCGCCGTGATCACTGGTGAACACGATCATGGTGGTGTCCAGCAGATCGCGTTCTTCCAGAAACTTCATCAGCACGCCCATCTGGTCGTCGATCTGGGTGATCAGGCCCATATAGGTCGGGATCACCTTCTCGCGGGCATCGTCGCGCGCCATGTTGCGGGAGTAGCGCATGTCCATATAGGCGCCGAACACCGGATGCGGATTCTGCCGCTCGCGCTCGGAGCGGATCACCGGGATCATGTCGTCGGTCGAATACATGCTGGCGTAGGGCTCCGGCGCGATATAGGGCCAGTGCGGCTTGATGTAGGACAGATGCAGGCACCACGGCCGGCCGTCGGTCTCGGCCTCGCCGATGAAATCCATCGCGCGCCGCGTCATGTAGGGCGTTTCGGAATGCTCATCCGGCACGCGCGCCGCCTTGTCGGCATGCACCAGCAGCCAGCCGTTCTGCAAGCTACCGTCCTCTGCCGCGCCTGAGTTCGCCCAATGCTCCCAGGGATTGCTGGCTTCAAAACCCTGTTGGCGCAGATATTCGTCGTACTTCGGGCGCGGGCGGCCGGTCGGATGCAGACCGTCGTCGCGCTCATACGGTTCAAAGCCGCATTCGGCGACGTGCACGCCGATCATCGATTCCGGGGGAATGCCGAGCGCCTTCATGCCTTCGAGATCGGGCGCCATGTGGGTCTTGCCGACCAGCACGTTGCGCACGCCGATCTTCTTGAGGTGATCGCCGAGCGTGGGCTCGCCGACGCGCAGCGGCCAGCCGTTCCAGTGCGAGCCGTGCGAGCGCATGTAGCGGCCAGTGTAGAACGACATCCGCGACGGGCCGCAGATCGGCGATTGCACATAGGCCTTGCTGAACAGCACGCCGCGCTTGGCCATCGCGTCGATGTTCGGCGTCTTCAGCGTGGGATGGCCGGTGCAGCCGAGATAATCATAGCGAAGCTGGTCGCACATGATCCAGAGAACATTCTTCGCGCGCGCCATGCGTCATCCCTGCATTTTCTTGATTGTTCGATGCTGCGCTATTGGGCCAGGGAAGACAAGCCAGAGATGCGCCGTGACCGCAGCCGCAATCTCCGCCGTCGTCCCTGCGAAAGCAGGGGACCCATAACCACAGGGCGTGGTTTGGCGAAGACTCGATGTTCGGTACTGCAACCATCCGCAGTCGAGAGATCACGCGGTGTGGGTCCCTGCGTGCGCAGGGACGACAATCACGCCGACCACGGCTCCGCTTCGGCCGCGCTCTTGGCCTTGGCCGACACCGGGGCCTCGCCGATCACTTCGACCAGCGCGCGCAGGGCTTCCTTCACGCCATCGCCGGTGACGCCGGAGAGCAGCAGCGGCGTCTTTTTCGCAGCCCGCTTCAGCCGGTCCTTCTGCTTCTTCAATTCGTCCGGCTCAACCGCGTCGATCTTGTTCAGCGCGACGATCTCGATCTTGTCGGTCAAGAGCCCGCCATAGGCGTCGAGCTCCTTGCGCACCGTCTTGTAGGCCTTGCCGGCGTGCTCGCAGGTCGCATCGATCAGATGCAGCAGCACGCGGCAGCGCTCGACATGGCCGAGGAAGCGGTCGCCGAGGCCGGTGCCTTCATGCGCGCCTTCGATCAGGCCGGGAATGTCCGCGAGCACGAATTCGCGGCCGTCGGCATTCACGACGCCGAGCTGCGGATGCAGCGTGGTGAAGGGATAGTCGGCGATCTTCGGCCGCGCCGCGCTGACCTTGGACAGGAAGGTCGACTTGCCGGCATTGGGCATGCCGACGAGACCGGCATCCGCGATCAGCTTCAGCCGCAGCCAGATCCAGCGCTCTTCGCCCACCTGGCCGGGATTGGCGTTGCGCGGCGCGCGGTTGGTCGAGGTCTTGAAATGCGCGTTGCCGAAGCCGCCATTGCCGCCCTCGGCCAGCACGAACTTTTCGCCGACCTTGGTGAAGTCGTGGATCAGCGTCTCTCGGTCCTCGTCGAAGATCTGCGTGCCCATCGGCACCTTCAGCACGATATTCTTGCCGTTGGCGCCGTGGCGGTCCGACCCTGAGCCGTTCTCGCCCTTCTGCGCCTTGAAGTGCTGCTGGTAGCGGTAGTCGATCAGCGTGTTGAGGCCATCGGCGACCTCGATGATGACGTTGCCGCCACGGCCGCCATTGCCACCGGAGGGACCGCCGAATTCGATGAACTTCTCGCGGCGGAACGCCACGCAGCCGTTCCCGCCGTCACCGGAGCGGATATAGACCTTTGCTTCGTCGAGGAATTTCATGGGCCATAGGTAGGCCAGCAGGTCTCCCGCGGCAACCCGGATAGACCCGCAAATCGGCCGAATTTCTCGCGATTTCGCCCCTTGCTTAACCAGTCGGCCGGCGCCGGATCAGGAATTTCTGCATCCCCTCCAGCACCAGCTCCTTGCGCTGGTTGAACACGGTGCTGCGAAGCGTCACCGCGCCGGTGGTGCGGCCCGGCATCAGCTCGGTGACCTCGAGCGCGGGGTAGATGGTGTCATCGGCAAACACGGGTTTGAGGAACCGGCTCGATTGCTCGAGGAAGCCGACCAGGGAGTCCTCGACCATGAACGGAAACAGGCCGGCGCCCGGCGCGGTGTGGATCAGCGTCTGGAAACCGTGGGCGAGCAGATGCGGCATGCCGCGGCTGCGGCAATATTCCACGTCATAGTGCACGGGATGGGTGTCGCCGCTCGCGGTCTGGAACGCGGCGAATATCGCCGGCGTCTGGGTCCGGCTCGGCAGCACGAAGCGTTCGCCGATGACGAAATCCTCAAACCAGCGTTGCGTGGGGATCATGCGATGCTGGGTCGGATCGAAGTCGGTCATGCCATGCTCTCTCATTCGGGACGCGCGTATCGCTACCGCGACGCGAAGAGTGCGACAATCCGTTCAATTCGCCGGATGCGGGCTTGTCCCTGTGGCTCATGCCATTACAACGGCGCTCGATGCCCCTGTTCAAGAACCTCTCAGCCTATGACGATCGCTCCGCGCGCCTCGCCGGCATTGGGCTGATGGTGCTGTCGATCTTCATGTTCTCGTTCGGCGACGCCATGGGCAAGTTCCTGGTCGGGACTTATTCGGTGGGGCAGCTCTTGTTCCTGCGCGCCTGCGCGGCGCTGCTGCTGCTCGCACCGCTGATCTGGCGGCAGCGCCACGATTTCGTCCGCCTCGAGCGGCCGTGGCTCCAGCTGTTTCGCGTCGTGCTGTCGACGCTCGAGGTCGCCGCCTTCTTCCTCGCCACCGTCTATCTGCCGCTCGCCGACGTCATCACCTATTATCTCGCCGGTCCCATCTTCGTCACCGCGATGTCGGCGATCTTCTTAGGAGAGAAGGTCGGCTGGCGGCGTTGGACCGCGATCCTGATCGGCTTTTGCGGCGTCCTGATCGCGCTGCGGCCGTCGGCGCAGACCGTCAGCCTGCCGGCGCTGATCGCGCTCGGCGGCAGCCTGTCGTTTGCGACCTTGATGCTGATCACGCGCAGCCTGCGCAAGACGCCCGACATCGTGATGGCATCCTCGCAATTCGTCGGCACGTTTTCGCTGGGCGCGGTGCTGTCGGCGTTTCACTGGGTGCCGCCGACGCCGAGCAGCCTCGTGATCTTCGCGCTGGCCGGATGCGTCTCGGTCACCGCGCTGTTCTGCGTCAACCGCTCGCTCAAGCTGGCGCCGGCCAGCGTCGTGGTGCCCTATCAATATTCCATGATCGTCTGGGCCGTGATCTTCGGCTTCGTTGTGTTCGGCGACGTCCCGTCAATGGCCACGCTCATCGGCGCCGCGATCATCATCGGGGCGGGGTTCTATATTTATCTGCGCGAGCGCGATTTGGGGCGCGCAAGTGAAGAGATCAATCCGCCGGCGTAGCCCCACCCACGCTGTCGTCCCGGACAAGCGCGCCTCAAGCGCGCGTAGATCAGGGACCCATACCCACAGGAAGTCGTTTTGCGAAGACTCGGAGTGGGAGCGTTGCCCCACACTCCTCCCTGTGGTTATGGGTCCCCGCCTTCGCGGGGACGACAGCGGTGATTGAGGACGCGCCCGCGCCCTACCTCACCCGTCTTGCACTGCTCCAGCTCTTCAGCGACGCCCACACGCCGCGCGAGAGGCGGAAGCAGTCGACCGGCGTCGAGGAGCCCAGCGCGAGGAAACGGTGCAGCTGCACGCCGCTCCACTGGAAGCCACACTTCTCCAGCACGTTGCGCGAGGCCGGATTGGTGACGCGCGCGCCGGCATAGAGGTGCTCGTCCTCGAACTCCTCGAAGAAGAAGTCGATCGCGCCGCGGGCGGCCTCGGTGGCAAAGCCCTGGCCCCAGTGCTCGACGCCGAGCCAATAGCCGAGCTCGGCATTGCCGGGCGTGGAGCAGTCGATGCCGACCATGCCGACCGGCCCGGTGTCGTGCTCGATCAGGAACACGGTCTCGCTGCCGAGCGCGGCGGTGGCGCGAACGAAGGCGACGGCGTCGTCCTGCGAATAGGGATGCGGGAGGCGGCGGGTGTTTTCGGCGACACGGCGGTCGTTGGCGAGCCGGGCGATGGTCCTGACATCGGCGAGGATCGGCCGCCGCAAGGTCAGCCGTTCGGTGGCGACGACACCAGGTCTCGCCTCAGCCAAGGTCGCGCTCGAGAAATCCTGCAACATGTCCGGCTCCGTGAAAGTCACTAAGTCAAAGTGAGCAAGTCAAAAGAAAAGGGGAGGCCGGTTTCCCGCCTCCCCCTTGGAGCCTTCGATCTCTTGCGATCTCTGGACTCCGCCGGTTTGGTAGGACCGGCGGACTCCAATTTGATCCACCGTCTATTCAGCCGCCTCTGCGAGCGGGAGCACCGATACGAAGGTGCGGCCGTTGGCTTTGGCCTGGAACGTGACGCGACCCTCGATCTTGGCGAACAGAGTGTGGTCCGTGCCCATGCCGACATTAAGGCCCGGGTGCCAGGTGGTGCCGCGCTGACGCGCAATGATGTTGCCGGGAATCACAACTTCCCCGCCGAACGCCTTGATGCCGAGGCGCTTACCCTTGGAATCGCGACCGTTGCGCGATGAACCGCCTGCTTTTTTGTGAGCCATGGCTCGTCTCCGAAATCCTGCGTATTTCTAGATCAATTCCTTGACGGAATCATTTCAAAATTTCTCACGCATCAATTCGTGAATTGGCGTGATCGATTTCGCGTTACTCGGCGGCTTCCGCTGCCGGCTCCTTCGCCACCTTCTCCCGCTTCGGACGCGGGCCCTTGGTGGGCTTGGCGCCATCGGTCAGGATCTCGGAGATGCGGAGCACCGTGATCTCGTCGCGATAGCCGCGCTTGCGGCGCGAATTCTTGCGGCGGCGCTTCTTGAACGCGATGACCTTGGGGCCGCGCTTGTGGTCGAGCACCTCGACCGCAACGGACGCGCCTGCGACCGTCGGAATACCCAGCACCGGCGTGTCGCCGCCGACCACCAGAACTTCATTCAGCTGAATGATCGAGCCGACTTCGCCTTCGATCTTGCCTACTTCGAGAACATCATCCGGCACGACGCGGTATTGCTTGCCGCCGGTTTTGATGACTGCGAACATCGTTTTTTTCTCCGTGTTCAATCCCGGCCTCGCGACGGATATCGTCGGGGTCGGCTTTTTGTCAGTCGCTATGGGTTTATGCGAGTTTTGTGCGGGCGGGAGTTATCCCTTTGAAAACCCGCGCAAAAACAAGCGGCGCGAGAAACGCCCCGCGCCGGTTGTGGGACTTATAGCCGCCGGCCGAGAAGAGTCAAGGAAAAGCGGGCGAAAAGCGCCCGGATTTGAAGGATTTGGCCCGGCTTGCGGTCTTCAGCCGAATCTCGACCGGCTTTGCAACAAACCGGTTCCCTCGCAGTTAGTCCGCCGGAACAGGTAAGCGGGCAAGGGCTCCCATGGCAACGGACGAACTGGTCAAGGCGACGGGCATCGCCCATCACGGCGCGGAGCGGCTGCCGTCGGTGGAGATCGACAGCTTCAACATCGAGATGAAGGACGAGGACGGCTTTCTCGGCGATCGCGCCAGCAAGGGCGCCTTCCGCGACATCCTCGACCGCTGGCGCAAGCCGCTGCGCAAGACCGGGGAGGACCCGTTCGGCAAGGAACCGTCGGAGGAGATCAGCAAGAAGACGCTGGATGCCATCCTGGTCGGCGACGACACCGAGGCTTCCGCGGTCGTGCACAGCGCGATCGAGGATTTCGCCCAGGAGCTCGCTTACGTCACCCGGCGTTTCCTCAAGACCAAGGCCTGGGCCAAGACCGAGCGCATCGTGGTCGGCGGCGGCTTCCGCGATTCCCGGCTCGGCGAACTCGCGATCGCGCGCACCGAGATCATCCTGAAATCCGAGGACTTCAAGATCGACATGATGCCGATCCGCCATCACCCGGATGAAGCCGGCCTGATCGGCGCGCTGCATCTGGCGCCGTCCTGGATCTTCGAGGCCCATGACAGCATTTTGGCCGTCGACATCGGCGGCACCAATATCCGCTGTGGCCTGGTCGAAACCGCTTGGAAAAAGGCAAAAGACCTGTCGAAGGCCAAGGTCGTGAAATCCGAGCTGTGGCGTCACGCCGACGATGAGCCGACGCGCGAAGGCGCGGTCAAGCGGCTCACCAAGATGCTGAAGGGGCTGATCACGGAAGCCGAGAACGAAGGCTTCAAGCTCGCGCCTTTCATCGGCATCGCCTGTCCCGGCGTGATCAAGGACGACGGCTCGATCGAGAAGGGTGCGCAGAACCTGCCGGGCAATTGGGAGAGCAGCAAGTTCAACCTGCCGGCGAGCCTGATCGAGGGCATCCCCGAGATCGGCGAGCACGACACCGCGATCCTGATGCACAATGACGGCGTGGTTCAGGGCCTCTCCGAGGTGCCGTTCATGCAGGACGTCGAGCGCTGGGGCGTGCTCACCATCGGCACGGGCCTTGGCAATGCGCGCTTCACCAACCGCCGCAAGGACAGCGGAAAGGACCGGGACACTACGGAGAACGGCAAGAAAAAGGCCAAGGAAAACAACAAGGACAGCGCCAAAAGCGACAAGGAGTAACCTTGACTGGTTAGGTTAAGGACCGGATTGCGTTGCGGCGCCGGGGCCGCACGCTAGGGTCGAACGGTCGCCTCACCCTGGCCGGCGAAGCCGCCCTTCCCAGCCAGTATTTCAATGAGCGGCACGGGACCGCCAGTGTTTACCGCGTCTGGCGGTCCCACCCCGTTTTTTACCAGACCCGTGATTCGGGACCCGCGCGCGGTTTCAGCCGGCGCGTCGGCTGACCGGCGGCCGTATTTCCGCAAAGTGCCGCCGAAATCCGCAAGTCAGCCCCGCCACCGCCGCGACATCGTGGGGTCCGGCCGGAAAACCGGTCTGATTTTCGCCCCGCGCGCCTTGTCTGGCCCGCCATCCTCGCCTATTAACGCCCCCAACCACAGGGGCCCTGCTCCTACCATGGCGCCTTCAGGAGAGGTGGCAGAGTGGTTGAATGCACCGCACTCGAAATGCGGCATAGGTGCAAGCCTATCGGGGGTTCGAATCCCTCCCTCTCCGCCAGCCCACCGCGACGTTCGAAAAACCCTGTAAAACAAGGGGCGCCGAGAGCCCCCGGATTCGTTGGGGGAGAACCGCGGTGGAGAACCGCGGGCCGTTCGAATTCGGCCCAAAGTGCCACCATTCGCTAGATGGCGAAAGCCGGATCTTGGGGCCGAAATGCCGGCATTGATGCCACGACCATCCCTCTAGGCTGATCGGCTTCGCCGCGAGCCTGACTCGTTGGATCGCCGGTCTCTCGAAGCTGCATACGAGGGTGCGATCCCCTTTGGCCGCTCCATCCCAAAAAGTCCCGCTGCAACAGATGGTTCTGCGACTTCGAGCTGAAACTTCGTTATCCGCCGGGGGGTATAACTGACGTACAAATCATGCACAGATCAGTGGCAGAAGGTCACTAGCTTCATCTCGCTCGCTGTGGTTGTTTTCAGCAGTATCGGGTGGGGGATTCGGCATGCGCATCCAATCGGTACGCATCAAAAATCTGCGCGCTTATCAGGATGAAACTGTCGAGTTCGATAGTTACACTTGCTTGGTCGGCGCAAACGGCGCCGGCAAGTCGACAGTCCTTTGCGCACTGAACATTTTCTTTCGGGAGATCGAGAACACATCAACCAACCTGAGCAACCTCGACAAGGAAGACTTCCACCGCGGTAATGTCGACGAGCCAATCGAAATCACGGTCACGTTCGCAGACCTTTCGCGGGAAGCGCAGGAAGCATTCGCAGATTACTACCGTCAGGGTGTGCTGATGGTCACCGCGCGGGCTGACTATGATCCTGCCAGCGGAGCCGCAACGGTCAAACAGTACGGCAACCGCCTGGCGATGGAGGAATTCGCGCCCTACTTCAAGCGGAACGGGGATGGGGCCAAAGCAGACGAGTTAAAAGCCGCTTACGCGGCGTTGAGGCAACAATTCACCGATCTGCCAGCAAGTGCCAAGACGAAGGGCGATATGGCCGACGCGCTCCGCGCGTACGAGGCAGAGCGGGTCGATCAATGCAAGCCGATCCCGAGCGAGGATCAGTTCTACGGCGCAACCCATGGCCAGGGTCGCCTCCGCGAGTTCGTCCAGTGGGTATACGTCCCTGCGGTGAAGGACGCGGCAGGCGAACAGGCAGAGGCAAAGAATACCGCCCTCGGACGACTGCTCGCCCGCACGGTTCGATCACAGGTCAGTTTCTCGGATCGATTGATCGAGCTTCGCGCTCAAGCCGAGGCCAATTACCGAGAGATGCTGGCTCTGCAGCAGGGAACACTCGACGACATCTCCCGCGACTTGCAGAACCGACTTGCGGAGTGGTCGCATCCCGAGGCCACCGCCAAGCTGCAATGGCATCAAGATCCGAAGTCATCCATTCGGATTGAAGAGCCTGTGGCCAGGCTGCTGGCAGGCGACGGAGAGTTCGAGGGTTCGATTGCGAGATTCGGCCACGGCATGCAGCGCTCGTACATCATCGCGCTGCTCCAAGGACTGTCTGTTGCGGACGCCGCCGGGCCCCGGCTGCTTCTCGGCGTCGAAGAGCCGGAGCTATATCAGCATCCGCCGCAAGCCCGACACCTGGCGTCAGTCCTTCAGGAGCTGAGTAGGAACGGCGCGCAGGTCATTGCATCGACTCATAGTCCCTATTTCGTGGACGGCACGACCTTCGAGCGAGTCCGTCTAGTTCGCAAACGTCGGAACGAGGGGCGGGCCACGGTGCATTCCTGTTCGGTCGACAGGCTAGGACAGCGATATGCAGCCGTGACCGGCGACCGCCCGACCGCTCAAGAAGGGGTGTTAGCCAAGCTCCATCAAGTCATGCAACCGCACCTTAGTGAGATGTTTTTCACTCCCAAACTCATCCTCGTCGAGGGTCTTGAAGACGCCGCGTATATCAATGCTTGGATGGTACTGTCGGAACGTTGGGAAAGCTTCCGCGCAAGAGGTGCTCATATCGTTGCGGTGAATGGCAAGAGCGAACTTATCCGGCCGTTGATCATCGCCCAACAACTGCAGATTCCGACTTTTGTGATCTTCGATTGTGATGGAGACAAGCTCACACACAACAATCCAGATCAGCAGCGATCAATAGAAGCAAGCCATCGGCGTGACAACAGTGCGCTCTTTCATTTGGCTGGCATGCAACAGCAGGATCCCTTTCCCACTGATGCAGTTTGGTCCGAGAGCCTAGTCGCCTGGCCGCATGACCTTGGAAAATGTGTGGAGGTTGATGCTGGAGCGCACTGGCAACCTGCTGGCTCGCGCGCGTCTGCCAATTACGGGAATGTTTCCGGCCTCAAGAAGAACACGCTCCATATCGGTGCAAGGCTCAAGGAATTGCAGAACCTGCGCGCGAATACGGCCACTCTCGACCGACTCTGCGAGACGATCCTCACCTTTGCTAACCGAGCATAGTCAAAGAGGGTAAGGTTCGCGAATGCGTCCGCACCTTGGTCACGACTGGCTGCAGGCCGGTCGTACCTCCGTCACATCTGCGACGAGGACTTGGCACTTCTGATTGCAATTCCGCAAGCCGATTTTGGATCAATCGAGGAGGATGGAGCAACCTCTGCGGGATCCTTGGCAAGTTTGTCTCCCACCACTTCGTTTTCACCGCATTTCCGACCATCGTCCACGAGGGAACGTTCCTTTTCCTCTCTTCAGTGCCCACCCTGCAATGGGCAGTCCGGAGCGGCGCGGATGTCGCCACCAATTGAGGAGTAGACAGTATGCGAGGCATCAGAGCCATCTCGGTCGATCCTGCCGCGCGGTCGATCACCGCAATCGAGACCAGCCGCGAGGTGCGATTGCTGCGCGACTTCTTCAGGCAGAAGCCGAAGCTGGCGGCTAGGCTGCCGAAGGGTGACTCGCTGCTTATCACAGCCATGGAGTATGGGGAGGCCTTCACCGTCGGCGGAACGCGCCCCTCTCATCGGTCCCGGCGTGATCGTCGGATGTCGGGCCAAGCGGGGCCACCGCTCGTCCGTCCGCATCGCCATCGATGACGTCGTCACGATGGTTCGTGGACCTCGGTCGAGATGCCCCCGCGGCCAGTGCTTCCCCCGCCGCCCGCAAACGTGGCGCGCCATCGTCATCGACGCGAAGCTGGGCCTCATCTAGCAGGAAGCTGGGCCTCATCTAGGAGAAGGTCATCGCCGCCCGCATGCCGGCGGCAGAGCGCCTGCTTGGCCGTCCGAAGACTGGTATATCAGGACTGCCGACGGGTGACTACCTGCTGTTGGTAAAGCCCGATCGGGACTACCACTGGCGGTCGAGGTAGGCCTATGACAACCTCTTTGGCCGATGTGTGATCGTGGGCTTCGATCCGAAGACAGACTACTTCGCGGACGTGGCGGTCGGCCGGCTCGAACCTTCAACGTTCATCGGGAGCGCGGCGCCGCCTGGAAGCTGTCGGGGTATGCCGCAGCACGCGATCACGGCGGCGAGCGATCGGACCGTAGGGCAAGCGAACGTGTGATTTCTCACAGGAACGAGTGCTCGGCCGACACAACCTTAGACCGTGTGGGAAAAGTGCGGGAAATTAATTCCCGTTCGGTGAATTTGTTTGCCGTTCGTTCCGCTACGGAAATCGACGGTTCAGGTCGAGGAAGTCCATATTTGGCGGGCATTAAGCCGATTTTTGTCCTCTTTGGGCAAAAGCGGTTTTGGAGACCGACGCTCTAATACCGGTTGCGTTCGACGCCGATGCCATCGGCGTCGAGCCCCCTTGCTCGGCCTCTGCGGGAAAAAAACGGGAAATTCCGTCCCGGCAAGCGCCGCGTTCAGCGAACGCCAACCTTTGCCGGTGCACGTTCGGCGGGAATTTCAGGGGCGCGCGGGCATGCCGGAGCAGGCTAGGCGAAGAGGAAACACGAGCGGTCGGCGCGGACCCAAGCCGTCGGGACTGCCGAAGCCGACGGTCAAGGCGGTGCGAGCGCTCGGCGACGCCCTGCTGCGCGAACGCGGTTCGCTCGAGGCGGTATCCGACGGGGAGATCGTCGAGGCCTTCCTGAACAAACCAGCGACCCGGCGGATGGTCCGGCTTTGGCGCAAGGATCGCGAGTCCTTCCTTGCGGCCGTCCCCGACGAGGTCCACCGGATGGCGCGCGACCTCTGGTTCGCGATGACAGAGGGGCGCCCACCCCCGGTCGCTGCGCCGCCCGTGCCGGCGCCCGACAGATCCTTCGCGGTCGCGCCGGCCGCCCCCCTGCCGCCCGGCCGGGATTTCCTCACGGGTCACGCCTCCCGCCGCGAAGCGAGGAAGGAAGCTCAGGCCGTGAATGCGCGGCCGGCGGCGTTCCGCCCGTCCGCGCCCAAGCCACGACGGAAGCCGAAGGGGGCCTGGGCGAATCCGCAGACGCCTGCCCGGCGCGAGCGCGCGTCGGAGAAACTGGAGCGGATAGAGCAGGAGGAGAAGCGGCGTCGGATCACCTTGGTGACCCCGGCGGATTGGCAACACGCCGCCGAGCCGAAGGCCGCGAGGCTCACCGCGTTGCTGCTACGCGAGCGCAATTGCGCCCTCCGGCCCTACGAGATAGCCGCGCACCTGAAGTCAAAAATCGGCTGGGAGGCCCGGGTTCCGTCCCGCAGGGTCGCCGAGGCCCTGGTTGGATCCAGCATGGGACGTGTCGAAGGCTCGTTCGGGCTGATCTGGTTTCTGGGCGAGCGCCCGCCCCGGCTTCGGACGCGACAGCGCGCCCACGAGCCGGTCGACACGGCGTGGGGGAGGCACAGGCGGCTTGCGCGGCTCGTCTTTGCGGACGTGGAGGAGATCGTGAGGAGCGCGCGCCGGGCGCTTGCGCTCGAGACGATCGAGAAGAAGATCGGGGCGGAGCGCCTCGCCGACTTCGCCCCGGACTGGCTCGAACGAAAAATGGACAAGGTTGCGCGCGACCCCGGTTCGAACATCCGGCGCACCGCGGGCGGGTTCATCTGGACCCCGAAGCTGCCCCGCTGACGGATGGGGCGCGGTTGGCCGCGGCCCGGCTCGCCCGCCGCTCCGCCTCGAACCGCAGCAGCGAGGCGTGGATGGGATCGACCGCGACGACGTTGCTCCCCGCGAGGGCCTCCTCAAGCTCGCGCTGGGCACGCGCGGCACGCGCACTCGCGCGCAGAAGCGCCGGGACGATGTCCTTCTGCTCAAGGCCCAGATAGTTCATGGTCGTTTTCCGGTCGCGATGACCCAGAAAGAGCTGCGCCTCGTCGATCCCGGATTCCTCGAAGACACGCCGGGCGGCTGTCCGCCTGACGTCGTGAAGAATGAGGTCCTGATCTATTCCGGCATCATTCCGTGCCTTCGCGAACTTGCGCTGGAGCTGTGGGTATTTCGCCTCGTAGCGCTCGCCCGCGGCGACGCGCACCGTGCCCTTCCAGTACGCGCGCTTGCACACGAAGGTGAAGATCAGGTCGGGATGCAGATGCTTGCGGCGGTCGAGGATCTCGAGTGCCTTGGGCGTCAGGCGGACCGTATGGAGGGAGTCGTCCAGGCCCTCGTCCTTGACGGCGAGCGTGATGGTCTTTTCGAAGACGGCGACGTCGTCCCACCTCGCCCCGCACAGGCAGTCGGCACGGAAACCGGTCTCGAGGTCGAACTCGAGGATGTCACGCAGATCCTGCTCGCTTGCGGCCATCAGATCGCGCTGCTCCATGGCGGAGAGGCGGCGCTTGCGGTGAGTCACCTTCTCCATCAACCCGATCTGCCCTGGATCGGGCTTGTTCGGGAAAGACGTGCGGAGATGGATCTCACCGTTCGTCTGGATCCGCAGCAGGATGTCCAGATACTTGTTGATGGACTTCGGCTTGTACCTGCCGTTCTTCAGCTGCCTGCCGCTGCCGCTCTCCCGCTTGGGCTGCACGGCGCGCAGCCGGCGGCGGATGCTCTTGTAGAAGGCGGCATCCATCTCGGAAAGCATGACGTTCGGTCCGGCCAACCGGACGGCCCTAGCGATCAGCCCGTCGGTAGCGTCCGCATCTCTCTTTCCCTCGCCCTCCTCCTCCCAGTAGACCTGAGCGGCCTCGTTCAGGGACATGTCGGCGACGGCCCTCGCCGGCGCGGCCGCGAGCCTTCTAAGCTCTTCGCGCTTCGCCTGCAGCCGGCGTACCGCCTCGTCGAAATCGTCCGTTTCGAGGCTGTCGCGGCATCTGATGCCCGCAACCATGATGTCCGCGCTGTAATTGCGCTGACCCGGCCGACGGCGAAGCCCGGGAACCTTCTTGCGCTTCAAGCTCTCTTCCTCCTTCCCGACGCCCTGCGGGCCGTATGACGCAGCAGAAAACCGATCCGGCCTTGCCGCTTCTTCTGGCCGCACCGGACGGGGGCGCCGAGGGTATCTAAAGACCTCTCGACCATCGGGGCGTAGAACGCCTCGATGTCGGAAAGTGCGAACTCCCTACGGATGCGCCACCGCCCGGTTCCAACGATCCGGGAACCGATCCTACCCTGCCGGACGTGCTTTCGCAATGTTTTCTGGTCCAATTTCAACAGCTTAGCCGCAGCAGCGAATCCGATGGTGTGCGCGGTTCCGAACGCCGCGAGCAGGCGCGCGCGAAGGTGGAGGTCGAATCCTTGGACGTTGTCGGGCGGCGGGCCGGCCGGCCTAGCCGCCGTCAAGGATTCGATATCTTCTCCCTCACCGGACCCGGTTGCCCGCATTTCGATGCCTCCCTGGATCGCACCGGATCCGGTCTCTAAGGGCTCGACCTCGAGGCTTCGATTTCAATGCCTCGGTTCTCGACGGATCCGGTATCGAAAATCGCAAACCTTCGCATCGGGTCGTTAGATCGAATCCTTGAAAACGATGTCCTCGTCTGCGGTTCTTCCTGCAGGCGGTCCCCGCCGCAGTGGCACCTACGCCAGCCAGACGGCCTGCGCAGGGTCGCGAGCCGCCCATCTACCCGCGCTGTGGGCTCCGGCCAGCACCTTGGCCGCGATCGAGACGCTCGGAAACGAAATCGCAACGGTGAGCCTGCGCCGGTCGACCACGCCGGGGATCGGAGCCAGCACGCCGGCCGCGAACAACTCATCCCGGCGACTGCGGGTCAGCGCGGGAGCGCTGTCGTTGATCGCCAGCCTGACCTCCGATCCGGCGCTCACGACAAAACGTCCGGCCGCCCAATAGCCGCGGGCGAACAAACCCCCGTAGCGCAATTCGAACTCCTGGCTGCCCAAAGGGACGGTGCTGACCCCGATGGTCATCGGTTCGCAATCCACCGGATCGGTCGGCTCGTCCGTCGGGATCTCGGCAGACGGCGGTGTACCGGCTGGCGCCGCCGTCTCGGCCTCCCCCGTTGGATGGAAGATTCGGCAGCCCACATCGTGCAGCAATCGGAGAGCATCGGCAGCGATGCGGTCGTGCGTGGCCCTTTCCGCGTCCGTGACATCGGGCTCGGGCGGATTCGCTCCCTTCCAGACCTTGACCACTCCGGCTTCGAGGGCGAGACGGGTCAACCGGAACTGCAGATCGACCGCCAAGAGCTTGTCGCAGCCGCACACGACGAAGCATTCGCGGGCGAATGCCTTTCCGGGGTCGGCCGCGTGTTCAGAAAGGCGGCGGCTGGGACGCCTGCTCTCGCCGAGGTACGCCGTCTCGCCGTCGGTGAGGACGTATGCGCCGCATGTGCTCAGCAGGCCGGCGGCCCCGACCGTCGGGAGATCGGACATCGGGAACGCATGCACAACGAGTCGGGTGGCGCGGTCGCTGATCCGGCGGTAGCCCCGGACGCCGCCAAACGGACGATGGATCACCGCGGACGATGGGCAGTCGGTCGAAGGATTCGAGTCGCTCGTGGGCATGTGCGCTCCATCTGATTGAGAACGGACGTAGGGTCTCCACCGGAGTCGGGCGCTTAGTCTCGCCGGTCGGGCGGCACCGATCGCAGACGCCTGCGCGCGCGGGGCGTGTCGGGCGCGGGCGGATGACGCGCGAATATCGCTCGCGCATCGTCGCCGGTCAGATGCCGCCGCTCAACCAGGGCGGCCGCGATGGCCTCGAGCGCCGACCTGTGACGGCAGACGATCTCAACGGCGCGCCCGTGCAGCCGCGCCAGATCACCGTCGACGGCCGCGCGCAACTCCGGGTCGGCCCGAAGCAAATCGATTGACGCATCCGGGTCCCCGAGATAAGCGAGGCCCCCGCCCAGGCCCAACGAGATCCGCAACGCCGCGACGGCGGCCGTCGCGGCGGCGAGGTCGCTTGACAAATCCCCACCGGCGTTGGCGGCGCAGTCCCCCGCGTAGATCGCCACCTCCGCCGCCCGGCCGCCGAGCTGGTGGATCGTCCGGTTCTCGATCGTCGTACGGGTCTCGAGCCCCTTGTGCCGGCGCATGAGGGTGCGGCCGAATGCGCCCGCGTTGCCGAGGACGTCGACGGCCACGACCTCGTCGACGCCGAGCGCGAGCGCCGTGACGACGTGGCCGGACTCGTGGTGCGCGATCCGCCGGAGGGTCGCCTCGTCGACGTCGGGGCGGGGCGCCAGCGCCTCCACAAGATCGTCTAACCGGAGCGCACGGTTGGCGCCGCGCGCCGCGCGCCTTGCCGAAGAGACCGCGGCGGCGATCTCGGCCGGCGAGCGGCCGACGCCGAGCTGACCGATCGCCGTCAGATCGACTTCCGGCAAATCGGCCCCGAGATGGTGGCGTGCGATCGAGACGATGCCGTCCGGGCCGGGCGGCCGGAAATGGATGACGCGGTCGAGCCGGCCCGGACGCAGCAGCGCGGGGTCAACGCGATGCGGATGGTTGGAAGCGGCCCAGACGAACACGGCCCGGCGCCGGCCCACGGTCGCGGAATCCAGCTGCAGAAGGAATTCGGCTATCACCGGGGTCCACCAGCTGGCCGAATTAGATTTCGAGTTGTCGTTAGTGAGGCTTTCTCTTGAAGGCAGTGCGTCCAGCTCGTCCCACAGGATAGCGCACGGCGCGCTTGCTTCGGCTTTTGCGAAAACCTCACGCACTCCCTTGATGACAGAATCCAAATATCCCGCAGACGTTGCTAAAATGCCGGAGATAGAGGCCGAAATCAGGGCCGAGGTGGTTTGCAACGATGCGAGCGAAGTATGTCTTGCCGAGTCCGGGCGGGCCTCCGAACAGCGCGTTGGTTCCGGCGCCCGTCTCGCTCCATATAATGCTGTTTTTCCGAAATCGACGACCGAGCGCCAGCCCCCATTCACGAGCCTCTCCGTATTCGACGGCATCGACGAGGTTGGGCAGCCGGTCCTCGCGCGGAGCTGCAAGCCGGTGCGCCGTGCGCCGCAGCCGCTCGGCGATCTGCATTGGGCCGGAGCCCGCGCGAAAGCCTGAAACCAGATCGTCGAAATCGAGCACACCCCAGCCTTCGATGGGCCCGTAAGGCGCGTCGGATTTCGTAAAGCGCGCAATCGCCGCGCCCAGGACTGCCGCGTCGGACCCGATCTCGACCGTCAGATCGGCGGCGGCGGCGAGCGAGCGCGGCAGGATGGAGGTCAGCGGCGCAATACCGACGACAAGCGCGCCTTTGGCGAGTTGGCGCGCCACCTCGCTGTTACCCGAGTCCGGCTTGTGGACCGTCCTGTTCGAACCGTCGCGGGCGACGATAATCGCGCGGTCGTTCAGGCGCCGGACCGCGCCTTCGATCGGCGCGACCCATGAAGCACCCGGCACGCGCACCACGATGGCGATAGCCTCGTCGCCCGTCAGCCGCGTCCGGACGGCAGGGGTGAGGGCAGCTTCGATGGCCGCGTCCGCGAGACAGCGCGCGGCATCCGGCCGGGTCGACCGCGAGCCGGTGTCAAACGGCTCTCCAGACTGTGGGAGACCGTCGTCGTGTTCTGTGTCGGTCATGGGTATTCTCCTTGGCGGTAGCGGCCTGCGGCAAGTCCCGCATCGGTGGGTCGGGATCGCGGTTCGGAAAGAGTGAGCGGAGCACCGACCGGGCCGTCGACATCCGCGGACGCCGCGGAAGACCGGCGGACCCGCGCTGCAAAAAGCCGATGCGGAGGGCGCCCGCTCCGTCCTGGGGGCCGGGCGGACGGGGGGTTACTCGACCGATCGGTCATCAGGCGCTCTGTCGGAGCGCAGCTACGAGCCGAACACCAGCGTCCGGGGACCGAGGGCCGCGGACTCGATGTCCAGCCGCAGCAAGTTCTCGCAGGCCAGCGCGCAGACTGTGGCCAGGAGATCGCGTCCCGGGCGTGCGCGACGCTCCAATTCGCAGATCCGCTGCGGCCCATGCTCGTCCAGCGCCATGCCGATCTTCAACCTGTCCATCAGCGTCACCTGGCGGCCTGCATGGGTCCAGACCGCGCGCGCGTTGGAGAACAGCGGTTCGCGGCGCACGTCGGCCGCGCCGCGCTCCAGCATCACCAGCCCGTGGCATCCGAGGACGTGCGCAAGGCAAGCATCCTCCTCGGGGCTGCGCTGCGGCCGGTCGCCGATCCGCAAGAGAAAGCGACCATCGTCCATGTGCAGCACCACGCCAGCGAGCGAAACCGGTGGGCACTCGACCTGCGGACCTGTCCTATAGTCGATCGTCCGGACGGAAGGCGTCAAGGACGCCTGCATCAGGGCGTCCAAATGGAGCGCGTCGTGCACCGGTATCGCCACGTTGCATTTGGCGCTGGTGAAGAACGAAGGTCGCGCCACCGAATGGCGGTCCTTCGGAAAGGTAGCGATGCGCATGCTCAGCTCTCCGTAATGTGCATGTTTATGACGAGGTTGCCGAACGATCTTTCTCTTGTGGGCTGGCATGCATGCCGCCCCTCGCCGACTCGAGGTCGCGGCGAAGGGTGGATGCAGCCGGTGTTTGCCGCTGTCGCGTCAGGAATTTTCGAAACGGTGTTCGGAGGAAGGTGAGCGTTTGGAACGCTCGGCGGTCGGGGCGATTGGGCTCGCGCTTCGTTCTTTGTCCTATTTAGCGTACAAAAAAAATGCGCCGAAGCTGTGGCCAGCGCAATGTATCCTGACGGATCGGAAGTTGGCCGGGTCGGTGCGGGCGATATCTTTCGATAGGGGGCTTAAGAGTCGGTGCCGAGCAGGTCGGCGGGTTCGACGCCGAGCGCCTTCGCGATCCGGGAGAGGGATTCCAAGGTCGGGTTGGCCACGCTTCTCTCGATGTCGCTCACCAAAGCCCGCCGTACCCCGGCCGCTTCGGCCAACTCGGTCTGGCTCATCGTAAGCGACCGTCTCAGATCCTTGACCTTGCGGCCGAGCGCGGCCTTCGTCCGCCTCTCCGCTTTGGCAAAGGACTCGGATCTACCCACTCGCCTGCTCCGCCGGTCCTTCGTCCATGAGGGGATGACCGTGATCGCAAGAGCAGTGCCACAAAACGGTCGGACACTCCACGGGCAATCGCCGACTTCCGCCAAGGATTCGTCTGGACCTCGATGGCCGCTCGCCCCGCGGAAGGACGGCGACGGAAGTCGCGCATGGACCGAGGACATGCGGCGCAGAACCCTAGATGGCGGGATCATGAGCGCGGCAAGCGGCGATGCGATGCCGATGGCCTCTTCAGCGTCCTCCAAGCGGACGCGGGTAAGGGCCATCTTCCGATCCGTTGCCGCCCGGCGATCCGCTGCGGCAAGCTGCTCGTACCGGCTGTGGAGCGAGCATGAAGGTAACAGCGTCCATCCTCTACGATCTCGCCGCATGCCCGCGGCGCGTCGCGCTCGACGCCTTCGGCGACGTCGCGAGGCGAGACGAGACGAACGTCTTCGTCAGGCTGCTGTGGGAACGCGGCGCGCGGTTCGAGAGGGAGACCGTCGCCGCGCCGGGAGATCCGTTCGTGGACCTGTCGAATACCGCCGAGATCGACAGGCAACGGCTCACGTTGGAGGCCATGGCGCAGGGCGCTCCGCTGATCTACGGCGGCCGGATAAGCGCGGCAGATCTGCTGGGCATGCCCGACCTGCTACGCAAGGAGCCTGGCGGTTATGTGCCGGGAGACATCAAATCCGGCCGCGGCAAGGAGGGTGGAGGCGAGGGTCGAGACGGCAAGCCGAAGCTCAGCTATGCCGTCCAACTAGCCTGCTACGTCGACATTCTCGAGCGTCTCGGTCGGTCGGCCGGACGGCGCGCCTTCGTGTTGGACGTTCGGGGCGACCGGGTCGAGTACGATTTCACCAGCCATGCGGCGGGCAGAGATCTTTGGGGCGACTACTTGAAAACGCTCGCCGCGGCCCGCTCGATACTTGCCCGCCGGACCGTCCCGCTGCCTGCCTATGGGGGTGTGTGCAAGCTTTGCCATTGGCATTCGTGCTGTCTCGACGAGCTCACCGACGCGGACGATTTGACGCTGATCGCTGACCTTCGGCGATCGGACCGCGACGCTATGCACGAGCGTATCCCATCCATAGCAGCCTTCGCGGCCATCGATCCCGACTGCTTCACCAGAGGCAAGAAGTCGGTTTTCCGAGGCATCGGGGCCGAGCGCTTCCGCGCGTTGCAAGCTCGGGCCGCGCTGCTCAAGAAGCGTGAGCCGAAGCCCTATCTTAAGACCCCCATAAGGCTCGATGCCGCCGCGTTGGAGCTGTTCTTTGATGTCGAGGTCGATCCGCTGCGGAATGTGTGCTACCTCCACGGCGTCGTCGAAAGACGGAATGGAGACAGCACTACCGAGCGCTACGTCTCGTTCTTTGCGGAGGACACGTCGTCCTTGGCGGAGCGCGATGCCTTTGCGGCGGCTCTCGATTATTTCGCGCAGCGAGACGCAGCTACAGTCTATTACTATTCGAAGTACGAACGCACCGCTTACCGGAATCTTCAGCGGAAATATCCGGAGATCTGCTCGTCGGAAGACGTGGATCGATTGTTCAGCCCCGCACGCGCAACGGATCTGTACGGAGACGTAGTCCTGAAGGCCACTGAATGGCCGACCAGAGACCGTTCCATCAAGACGCTGGCCCGATATCTAGGATTCACCTGGCGCGACCCGAACCCATCCGGCGCGGCCTCGATTGAGTGGTACGATCGGTGGTGTACCCACCGGACTTCCGAGCTCAAGCACAGAATCCTCGCGTACAATGAGGATGATTGCCGCGCGACTCGTGTGCTGCTGGACGCGATCAGAGCTCTTGCTGTGGGCCAGGAAATGTAGAGCTTCGATTGGCCGCGCTGACCACCCATGGCATCGAAGGCTGTCGAGGTCCGTTTTAGCTCCTGGTCGGCTGCGAATATCGAGGATATCGACACTCTCGCTGAACCCCCCCGCTTCCGAGGTGCGGTAAACTCCGCTGATTCGAAAAGAAGCGAGCTGTTAGATGACTGCCTACCGTTTTGTCCATGCGGCCGACATCCATCTCGATTCGCCTTTGCGCTCGCTCGCCCTGCGTGATCCCGCGCTGGCCGAGTTCATCGGTAACGCCACCCGGCAGGTCTTCACTCGCATCATCGATCTGTGCATCGAAGAAAAGGTGCAGGCGCTTCTGCTCGCCGGAGATCTCTACGACGGCGATCAGACGTCGATGAAGACCGCGCGGTTTCTTGGCGAGCAACTTCGCCGATTGGATGCTGCTGGTATCGACGTCTTCATCATCCGGGGCAACCACGATGCTCTCTCCAGGATCACGAAGGAGCTCGTCTTTCCGCCGAACGTGCATCTTTTCGGCGGACGCGCCGAAGCGGTCGAGATAGAGCGGGACCGCGGAGAGCGACTCGTTGCAATACACGGTCTCAGCTTCGCGAAACCGCACGCCCCCGAGGGTCTCCTCTCCAAGTACCGGCCACCGGTCCAGGACGCGACCAACATCGGACTGATGCATACCAGTCTTGGCGGCTCACCCTCTCACGACGTGTACGCGCCGTGCTCCACCAGCGACCTCCTTGGATCTGGCTTCCGCTATTGGGCGCTGGGGCACATACACAAGCGATCGACGATCGAAGGATCCTGCGCCATCGTGATGCCCGGTATCCCACAAGGGCGGGACATCGGCGAGAGCGGACCCAAGTCCGTGACGTTGGCGAGTGTGCTAGACGACGGCTCGATTACGCTCGAGGAGCGGATCGTGAGCCTGGCCCAGTTCGAGTGGGTCATACTTGATGCTTCCGGAACGGCAACTTGGCACGATCTGGTCGCGCGGCTCGATACGTCGCTTGAGGACGCTGCGACCCGATCCGTCAGCGATCATCTCGTCGTGCGGCTCGCGTTTTCCGGAACGACGCCGTTGGCGTGGAACATGAGACGGGACGCCGATCTCCTGCGGACCGAGGCCGAAACTCGCGCGAAATCGCTGGGCGACGTATGGATCGACAAGCTCGAAATCGACTGCCGGCGTACGCAATCTGGCGCAACAGCGAGTACCGACCAGCTAGATGCTCTTCGAAAGACGATGAACGACGAGGTCGCCGCATCGGAAGGCTTCCAAAACGAGGCGACCGACACGGTCAAGGAGCTGCTGGCGCAGTTGCCGCCTGAGTGCCGGCGAGCCATCGCTCCGGACGAGGCCGCCCTCGAGAATCTTGTCGCGCGGCTCGCGGTAGAGGGCGCGGAAGAGGTCCTGGCGCGCCTTTCGATCGGCGACTCGGATGGAGCGCGCTGATGCGCATCCGCAAACTCGGACTTCGTCGGTACGGCAAGTTCACGGACGCTTTCATCGACTTCGGTGACCGGGTCGCGGGTTGCGCCGACCTGCACATCGTCTATGGGCCGAATGAGGCCGGGAAATCCACCGCGATGTCGGCGTGCACAGATCTGATCTTCGGCATCCCAGCCCAGAGCAGGTTCAACTTCCTTCACCCCTACGCAGCAATGCGTATCGAAGCCGAAGTGGAGACCTCGGGCGGGATCCGCAGGTTCTGCCGCATCAAGCGTCCTCACAACAGCCTGCTGGACGAGGCCGACAATCCGGTTCCCGATACGCTGCTTCCCGGCGAACTGGGAGGCCTCGATCGCGGCGCCTACCACACCATGTTCTGCCTCGACGACGAGACCCTAGAGGCCGGTGGGGAAAGCATCCTCGCCAGCAAGGGCGATCTCGGTCATCTACTGTTTTCTGCAACCGCCGGTCTGGCCGATCTCAGCGCCCGTCTCGGATCCGTGCAGGCGGAAACGGAGGCGTTCTTCCGTCCAGGGAAGCGATCGGGAGGTCTCATCGAGCTCAAGAAGAATTTGGCGGCTCTCAACGAGGAGCGGGAACGCATAGATACCCTCGCTACCGAGTACGCCCGCCTAGTGATCCAGCGCGACGACGCGGCCGCGTCCTACGCCGAAGCCATCGCGCAACGTAGCCGCACGCAGGCACGGATGGATCAAGTGCAGAGCTTCATCAACGCCTTGCCGCGGTTGCGGGGCTTGCGCGCCCTTCGCACCGAACTGTCTCCGCTCGCACGGTTGCCCGTCGCACCGTCGTCGTGGGGGCGGGATCTTCCGGCGTTGACGAACCGCGAGACGGCCTTGGCGGCGCAGATGCGGTCAGCGACCGAGACCATTGTCGCTCTGCAGCGTGAGCTCGATGGGCTCGTCGTGAACGCCTCGGCTTGCGCCATGAACAGCCGCATGGAATTGCTGACGGACCTGCGGGCACGGTACGTCACGGCGGCGAAGGACCTTCCGGATCGTCGGCTCGCCCTTGGACTTGCCGAGCAGAAGATCGCTCATGTTTTGACGCTGCTAGATCGGACGTCCGAGCAGGATCCCGCGCGACTTCTCCTTTCCACCGGCGTGACCGGATCTCTCCGTGACCTGATGGAGCGACGCTCGGGCGTCGAGGCGGCTCTTGCATCTGCCGAGGCCGAGTTCGCCAAAGCCGAGGGTGCGCTTGCGGAGGCCGAGGCGAGAGTATGCGAACACGGGGCGGGTCTTGACGAGGCGACGATTGCCGTCCTGTCCGCGACCATCGCGAGCGCCCGACAATCGGACGACGCGGCTCGGCTGCGGGAGGCCGACCGGATGCGCCGCGAGCGTGAGGACGAATTCGCCGATCGGCTGCGCGAATTGCTCCCCTGGACCGGTGGCAGGGACGATCTGTTCGCCGTTATGGTGCCCGAGCCCGACCAGCTTCAGCGTTGGGCAGCGGCCGAAACGCAGCTTTCTCGCGAGATCGACGCCGCGCAACTAGAGTTCGACCGCATCGACACGGAAGCGAAGCGCCTCGAGGCGAAGATTGGAGCGCTTGGCGCCGCCACTGCCGTCGTCAGCGACCAGGAAACTGCGGAGGCCTGGTCCGCCCGCGAAGCCGCCTGGGCCGAGCACAAGAAGGCACTCGACGCAGGGACGGCCGCCGAGTTCGAGACCGCGATGCGGAAACTGGACCTGATCACGGAACAGCGATCCCGTCATGCCTCCGCAATCGCGGACCTCAATCGCGCGCTTCTAGACAGTGCCGATGTTCGCACGCGGCGGGAGCAGGTCCAGCGGCACCTGGAAGAAAGTCTCGCAAGACGTGCGACGTTGATCATGGACGTCGAGAAGTCGCTTCGAGCCGTAGGGAACCGGCTGGACCATACTGTGGGTCTGAGCGGTTTGAATCTTTGGCTGCAGAAGCTCGACCGCGCGATCGGGGCCGAGAGAAAACTCGCGGCAGCCGAGCGAGAATGGCAGCAGGTCCAGGACGCCGCCGCCTCTTCGTGCGAGCGCCTTGCCGAGATGCTCCGCAGGTCGGGCCTCGAGGTTCCGCGGAGCGACGACATGGCGGCGATGCTGTCCGCGGGACAAGCAGCTCTGGATCGCGCAGCAGGCGCCAAGAACCTACGAGCGACCCTCGAGGATCGAAGGCGGGACCTGAACTTCCGCGAGACACGGCTCGAGGAGGCGAGGCTCGCAGACCGATCATGGCGCAAAGCATGGCAAGAGGCTTGCGCGGCATGCTGGCTGGGCGAGCGCGGCAGAGCAGCTACGACCGCCGTCGTGCGAGAAACCTTGGAGGCGCTTGCCGTATTGGGATCGGCGCTGGAAAGGAAAGCAGAACTTGCCGATCGCATCGCGAAGATGCAGCGCGACCAAACCCAGTTCGAGGCCGAGGTGGAAGCGCTCGCTGGAGCGATCGGCCTCGCCCGAGGTCGCCTTGACGTACTGGCACTCTGCGAAGAAATCGTGAACTCCATCGCCTCCGAAACGAAGGCGCTGGAGCGTCGGCAAGAACTCGAGCAGCGGCTCGGCAAAGAGCAGGACAAGGCTCGCTCGCTCGGAAATGACATCGCGGAGGTGCAGAGCCGAACGGACCTCATGATGAAGCACTTCGATGTCGGCTCCCTCGCGGAAGTCGAAGGTTGTCTGCGCTCGCTCGACCGCAGGTCGGACCTCCAAACGCGTCTGGAGCAGACGCAGCGAGAGATAGTCGAGGTGATGAAGGTCGAAACGATCGAGCAGGCCGAAGACGCCCTCGACGCGCTACAACAAGGTTCGCTGGAAAGTGAACTGATCGAACTGAAAGCACGGTTCGAGGACGAGGACAGCCGAACCCGCGATCGCTTCGCTGCACTCGACAGGGCAGAAGCCGGCATAGCCGGGGTGGGCGGCGATGCGGCGGTGGCCGTCCTTGAATCCAAGCGACGCACGATATTGCTCACCATCGAAGAGCAGGCGCTCGAGTATCTCAAACTGAAGCTTGGGATGGCCGGCGCCGAGAGGGCCCTGCGGGCCTATCGCGAGCGTCATCGAAGTTCGATGATGGCACGGGCATCAGGGGCATTCGCACTGATCAGCCGTGGCGCCTACTCAGGACTCGCCACTCAGCCCTCGAACGGCAGCGAACTCCTGATCGCAAAGGGATCCGACGGCGGCTCGAAACTCGCTTCCGAGCTGTCGAAAGGAACGCGATTTCAGCTTTACTTGGCGCTACGTGTCGCCGGCTATCACGAGATCGCACAAGCCCGCTCGCCAGCCCCCTTTCTTGCGGACGATATCATGGAGACATTCGATGACTTCCGGGCGGAGGAGGCCTTCCGCTTGCTTGCCGCGATGGCCCGCAGAGGTCAGGTAGTCTACTTCACCCATCACCGTCATCTCTGCGAGATCGCGAAAGTCGTTGAGCCTTCCGTCAAAATTCACGTCCTGAAGACCCAGTCGCTCAGGGGATGGGCCGTGTCTGTTCTCAGAGAGGCTGGCGCGATCCGGGAGTGCGAGGAGCATGGTTGGATGCAGGACGTCGGCGACCCGCATGCCCGCGAGCGAGCTTTGGATACCGCGCGTCGGGAGCCGCCGGCCGGGTTTTCCGACAGCGCAGCCATAGCTCTGGTCGGTGAGGTTCTGGAGGATTTCGGCGACAGGTGCCCCGAATGCAGCCGAGCATCGGGGTGAGGTTCCGGCAAGCCTCTCTCGGCGCTTAGGACGACCGCATAAGTTTATTTGCCCTGCGGGTTCTCGTCCCACTCGACTCAATGTTCTTGTTATGTTCTATTCCAGCATGAGCGACCGACCCGCGAGCTGGCGCATGCCGAGACCGAAGCAGATGGATAAAATGGCCGCTCTCGTCGGCAGAAAGATACCGCAGAAGCCCGGTTTGGCGCCCAACAGCGATCTACCGGCAGAGTACTGGCAGGCAATACTGGACGACCCTCGAGCCGATGGGCGGTCGGTCCCCTCCGGAGCGACGCTGCGGCTCAGCCAAATTCCGGGACATCTCTTGAGAGTGGGATGCCGCCGCTGCTCGAGGCTGGTCGAGATCCAGAAGGCAGACGCCGTGCGCCTCTATAGTCGTGAGGCGCTCTGGAAGGATGTCGCGCGGCGGCTCTTGGACAGTACCTGCGCGGAGCGGACTGGGCGACATGAAGAAGACGGCTGCTGGCCTACGCTCGAGTAGCCGTCGGCGCGGCCGGGATGTTGCTATGCCACCGAAACATCATCCGACGCCACTTTCCGGCGGCGATCGCAAGGCGCTCGCCAAGGAGCTCGGCCGCTCGCGCGCTATGACGACGATTCTTGCGACGCAGGCCGGCGAGACCCGTGCCAAAGGTGAGGCCCTCATTCGTCAGGCCGACAAATTGCTCTCCGAGTCGTGGAATGAACGGATCTGGGCGGACGGCGGGCCGATCGACCCTTCTCCCACGATCGACCAAGCCATCAACGGCGGCTATAGCTGGCTACAGATCGAATGCTCCCGCTGCAAAGCCGCCCGCGACGTCGACATGGCCACGCTGCGCCATCCGCCGACCACTTTCGTCCACGACCTGGCCAGCCGACTTCGCTGCAGCAAGTGTGCAAAGGCGGAACGACGACCGGCCGCCACCCTGCTGCAACTGGCGGTGCGGGCGCGCCATCCGGACCAGGAGATTTGAAGACTTGTGCTGGTGTGGACGGCCTCTCATCCCCACGGTTTGATGGCGCCCTCGGCGTCACGGAAGATGAGAGGAAAGTCTAATGAATATTCCCGTTCGTATCGGCATGGATACTTCGAAGTCGGTGTTCCAGCTTCACGGTGTTGATGAGAATGAGGTAGTGGTCGTTCGGCGCCAATTTCGGCGAGCCGAGATGATCCGCTACTTCGAGCGGCTTCCGCCAGTTCTCGTCGCCATAGAGTCCTGCGGCAGCTCGCACCATTGGGGGCGCCTGCTGCAATCGTTTGGACACGAGGTAAAGCTAATCCCACCTCAGTATGTGAAGGCCTACGTGAAACGCGGCAAGAACGACGCGGCCGACGCCGAGGCGCTGTGCGAGGCGGTCACCCGGCCCAGCATGCGGTTCGTACCGGTGAAATCGAAGGAACGGCAAGCGGCTTGCATGTTGATGACCGTGCGAGAACGCCTGGTCAGCGTGAAGTCTCAGCTCTCCAATGCTTTCAGAAGCTATGCCGCTGAGTTTGGTATCGTCGGCCCCGCCGGCCGGCAGAACGTAGCCGCACTCATCAAACGTGTGCTGGAAGACGATAGCCTGCCGGAAATGGCGCGGGATCTCTTCCGCTTTCAGGCGGACGAGTATGCCGCGGTTGAAGCCCGCCTGGCGAAGATCGAGGCCAAGCTGATGAAGTGGCATCGCGAGGATGACATCAGCAGGCGTATTGCGACAATTCCCGGCATCGGTCCGATTGGGTCGTCGATGCTCAGCATGAAGGCACCGCCGCCCGAGACGTTCAGATCGGGTCGCGACTTTGCGGCATGGCTCGGACTGACACCCAAGGATCATTCAACTGGCGGCCGGCAAAGACTCGGCGGCATCACAAAGGCTGGAGATTCTGTACTGCGATCGACGTTGATTGTCGGTGCCACCGCGCTGCTGAGGCATATCCGCAAGGGTCGTCATAAGCCCACACCATGGCTCGCCTCACTGCTGGAGCGAAAGCCGCCGAAGTTGGTTGCGGTGGCATTGGCCAACAAGTTTGCCCGCATCGCTTGGCGCTTGATGATATCGGGCGGCGTGTACAACCAGCCGGTAGCAGCCATGCCGACTTGATCTGAAATCGGACCGCGAGCGAGGTTGCTCGGCGGATTGCCCACGAACTTGCAGGACGCAGTAGATGGAAGGACCGATCGGTCGATACGCGCGAGCTTCCGAAGATTACACTGGCACCACGAGTGTCGCCCATGTGCTTGGAGCGTGCGTAGCGAACACCATCTCGGCCAGCGGACTTTGTCCGCGCAAACAGGCCGGACATCTGATAGCAAGCGATCTGGTCAGAAGTCTGCTACAATCCTGGCAAGTGGGGGGCCGTCCACATCTGCAATCTCTATTCGATCACCACCAACCAGGCCGCCATCAGCGCGCTGTTCCGCGTCGTCAACCGCTACGTCGGCAATCTCGCGACGATGCCCGGCGTCTTTCCCGACTACACGGCGCCGATCGTCCGCAATGGCGCTGCAGGTCGGGAGCTCGCGACCGCCCGATGGGGTATGCCGTCGTCGTCGAAGGCGCTCATGGACGCGACGAAGAAGCGGGCCGAGAAACTGCAGGCAAAGGGCAAACAGGTCGATTTCAAGGAATTGCTCCGGATGGAGCCGGATTCCGGAACCACCAACATCCGGAACGTGACGTCGAAGCATTGGACACGGTGGCTGGGCGTCGAGAACCGGTGTGTGGTGCCCTTCAACTCATTCAGCGAGTTCAACAAGGCCGAGGGCGGCGACATCTGGTTCGCGCTCGACGAGACCCGCCCGCTGCTTTGCTTCGCCGGCATCTGGACCAACTGGACGTCGGTCAGGAAGGTCAAGGAAGGCGAGACCACCAACGACCTGTACGCGTTCCTTACGACGGAGCCGAACGCCGAGGTCGGCGCCATCCACCCGAAGGCGATGCCGGTGATCCTAACGAAGCCCGCCGAGGTCGAGACCTGGATGACCGCGCCGGCGGAGGAAGCCCTGACGCTGCAGCGGCCCCTACCGGACGGGACGTTGAAGATCGTTGCTCGGGGCGCGAAGGAAGACGCTGCGCCGGCGACCACCGAAGTCCACGGCTCGAGCTACCTGTAGCGCCTAGGCGCTTGACTCAGAGGACTTCTCTCGAACAAAAATAGAACAAACGATTCCTGCCGCGAAGGTCTGCTTGGCCAAACTGCCCCAACTGCCCGTCTACTATTACCTGAACCACTTCACCGAAATGCTGGGGTTCGTGCAGCGGACGTACGCCTCCGTGCTTGGTCCGGAGCATCACGCGTTCGTAGCGCGGTTCGAGGGCCTTACGAGAGATGCGCGATGCCTCTTGGTCCGCATGATCAACAGGCGGGGTGCCATATTCAACCGATCCCTGTTCAGCTACCCCGAGATCGATGACGTCGAGAGTGCGGCAGCCGATCTGACCGCGGCCGGTCACGCACGCGAGCTCGGCGAGGCAGACTATGCGGCCTTCGTCTCATCCCTGCCGAAGGACATCCTCGTCACCGGAGCGCAGGCGGCGGGGCGAGGAGACGTCCGCAAATCCTGGCCGAAGCCGAAGTTCGTCGACTACTACCTGGAGCGCATCCCTTTTTCGGTCGCCGCGCAGCACTGCGGCGCCCGCAACTTCATCGCGCTCGACGGGACACAGCCGATCGAGTTTCTGCTCTACCTCTACTTCGGCAAGACCGAGGTGGATCTGAAGAACTTCGCGCTGCGCGACCTGGGAATCCTCCGCACCAACCAAGAGACCTCGTTCAGCGCGCGCTTCACCGATGCCGAGGAGGCGCTCGCCTCGTTCCATTACAGCAAGGTTCTGGACAGTCTGGAGGACGGATCGGAGCCTGCCCACAGACGGGCGGCCGTCGACGTGCTCGGCGGACCCGCCTGCATGACCCAGTTCGCCGCCGATCTCCGCAGCCGAGCCGCGCATCGAACTGGGCTTTTCTTCGAGAAAGCAGGCGAAAGGGATCTCGCCCTTACGCTTTATCGGGCGGGGTCTTCGCCGGACTGCAACGAGCGACTGGTCCGACTGCTCTACAATGAGGGCGACAAGACAGAGGCCGAAGCGCTGCTGCAGCGCATGATCGATGATCCCGCCAGCGACGAAGAACACCTTTTCGCTACCGACTTCTATGCCCGCAAGTTCGGCGGACGGCGCACGGGTCTCCACACCGAACTTTTGCGGTCCGGCCGCACGATCACCGTAGACGACACTCATCGCGGCAATCCCGAGGCGGGCGTCGCCGGCGTGCTGCGGCGCGAGGGCACCAAGGTTTTCTTCACCGAGAATGTGCTGTGGCACAGCCTGTTCGGCCTGCTCTTCTGGGACGAGCTCTTCGAGAGCACCCGGATGCCCAGCGGGTTCGATTGGCTACCTCACTGCCTGAAGGATCGCAGCTTCCGCCGGCTCTTCGCCGCGACGATCGACGAGAAGCTGGCAGCCATCGCATCCGGATCCGCCCTCCCGTTGATCCTCCGCACCGTCGCAGCGAGATGGGGCCGCCCGAACGGGATCTTCGGCTGGGATCACGTGCAAGTGGAGGCGCTGCGCGCGCTGCTCGAAGGGTCCGATCCGGCTGGCGTCGCCAGCATCCTCGGCAGCATGTGCGACGACTTCCGCGGCATGCGGGACGGCTTCCCCGACCTCATGTTGGTCCAGGACGGCAAGGCGTCCTTCATGGAGGTCAAGGCCGAAGGGGACGTGATCCGCCGCAATCAGCTGACCCGCCTCCGCCAACTCGGCGACGCCGGCATTGTGGCCGAGATCGGTCGGGTCGACTACCGCTTCGACCCCGAGCAGGATTACGTGGTGGTCGACATCGAGACCACCGGCTCATGGTCGAACGGAGACCGCATCACCGAGATCGGCGCGGTGAAGGTCCGCAACCACCAGGTCGTGGACGAGTGGCACTCTCTCCTCAACCCGCAGCGTTCCATTCCAGCCAAGATCGTCCAGCTGACCGGCATCACGAACGAGATGGTTCGCGACGCGCCTTTGTTCGCCGAAGTCGCGGATTCCTTCATGCAGTTCATGGCCGACGGCATCTTCGTCGCCCATAACGTCAGCTTCGACTACGGTTTCCTCTCCTACGAATTCGAGCGGATCGGGCGGCGCTTCAGATTTCCGAAGCTCTGCACATGTGCCGGGATGCGGCGGCGCTATCCGGGACACAAGTCCTACGGACTAGGGAAGCTCTGCGAGATCTACGGCATATCACTCGACAATCACCACCGCGCCCTATGCGACGCGCGGGCCTCCGCCCAGTTGTTGAATCTCATCAACCAGAAACGGAGTGAGGAGAGATATATCGGCGAGGCCGCCTAGCGGTTCGAGCAATGGGGCGACTTGGAGACGACCCAGAAAAATTCCGATAAGGCGAAATTTTGTCTTGCTCCGTCGGGCAAAACAGTGGTTCATAACGCGCTGGTCCTAGCGAGACGAAGGAGCCAGCCCGATGGCGAATGACGTGGACACCTCCTCGGAATTGTCCAAGATCGCGAAACTGAACGGTGACTTCCGAAGGAATTACGGCACTCTCATCGGTGCAATTTTGTACCTCCGCACCGTGAGCGCCGCCCGCCGAAGCCCTTGGCTGTGGGCTGGCCTGATCTCGATCGCTTTTTCGGCGGTGCTGAGCTGGTTGGGGCGGCACGAGTGGATTTTGCCAGCGTTGCTTTGATGGCCGCGAACAGTGTCTCCCTTTCCCGGTAAAGCGCTCCGCGATGGCGGCGAAGGGAGCTTGATGCAAGCCAGACGTAGCGTCCCGACCTCAACGAGGCAGGCAGTAGAACGTAATCCTCGATCTCGCGATTTGCCGCATCCAACCGCATCACGGCAAGCAGGCCGGATGAGATCTGCCTTCGATAGGCCTTCCATTGCGCAGCGTGATCCGTTCCCCGTCGCGCCAGCCGTCGCGCGACGAGAAACGAAACTACGCGCCTGCCTTCGACATCGACGCCGATCCCTTCCTGAGCGAGCTCCGGCCGAAGACCAAGGTCCTTTCGCAACACCTCCGCGAGCTCGGTTGCGTGCCTCGCCTGTTCGGCAGCCCAAAACTCCCGGGTGCCGATCCAGTCGCAGTCGCGCGGCGACACGTAGCCGATCAGCGCATAGGCCTTCCGCAGTGAACCGAAGTGCTTCACGTAGGAGGAGACGTGATTGAGTCCTAGGGTTTCGTTGATGATGCGGGAATTGAGCTTACCGCGCCGACGGAGCGCAAGGCGAAGGCGCAGCAACATCTCGTCTTCCGGAATCTCCACGCGGCGCTCGGCAAGCAGCTTCTGTGCGCGTGCGAAGATGCCCGGGTCCACGATAGGCTCGATCGCCGCAGCGCCCCGGACCCAGGCGTGATCCGGGTTTTTAACCAGCTTCTGCCCTAAGCGTCGCGAGGTACGGTTGTAGACGGTCTTGCCGATGTAGTTCTCGTTCGCGAGGATGGTCGGGATCATGCCGTCGGTCCACGGCCGACCGTTGTGATTGGCGATGCCGGCATCGTTCAGTTGGCGCCGGATGTCGCTGTAGGATTTCCGGCCGTTGACGAACTGGTCAAAAATGATCCGGACCACGGCTGCCTCCTCGACGGAGCCGGGCTGCAGTCGAACGCGGTCCGATTGCAAAGCCTTGAACTGGCCCTTTTCGAGGAAGCCCTTCGGATGCTCGCTCTCGTCGACCATCAAGCGCCGGAGGCCGTAGCCCACGGGAGCGCCGACGCGGTATCCAAGGCTCGCGACCCGGCAGTGCCCCGCGTGCACCTTGACCGAAAGTTCTCGGCTCCACTCTGCGGCCATACCGCGCTTTAGGCTCTTGGCGATTCCGGAGACGAATGTGCCGTCGTTCTTGAAGAGTTCGGCGCAGTATTCGACCTGCACGCCGCTCCGCTTGCACAAGAATTCGTAGTAGGCACTCTCGTCGACGTCCTGGAAGCGGCCCCAGCGACTGACGTCGTAGACGAGGATGTGGTCGAAGTCGGCTTGCCCCGACTGCACGTCCTCAATCAGCTCAATGAGACCCGGCCGTCCCTTGATCCGGAGGCCGCTGCGGCCCTCGTCCGAATAGGTGCGGACGATTGTAAGAGCGTTCGCCTCGGCATAGGTGGCGATTGCTGCCATCTGATTCTTGATCGAGTAGCGTTGGAGTTCCCTCGACATCCGGACGTATTGCGCGGCGCGACGCGCTCGGGTCCGCCTCGCCAAGCCTGTCCCCTTGGGAACGACGAGCCAGTTACCCATGCACCCCTCCTGCTACTTCAGAGGCACCAAGCCTAGCAAATACACCTCGCGCGTTCGGGCTGGCAACGCCGATCAAACTCGAGGCGGCCCGTTCCATCGGGCCAGCGCCTCTGGTTTATGCACAGCGACGCGGAACAGGGGGACAACCCTCAGCCCTACCGTTTGCGAATCTCTGACCCGTGCTAACCGCCCGGAACTAGCAGGAGGGCGGATAGATTCGTCCTGGCAGGAGCGACCTCGATGCCGATGACGGAGGAAAGGCGACCGGCGATCCGGACGCTGCGCGGCTGGGCGATCCACGTGCTGCAGGAGGCGGGCGCTATCCGCGAATGCGAGGAGCACGGCTGGGCTAGGGATCGGGCCGACCCTCATGCGCGCGATCACGCATTGGACATCGCCAGGCAGGAGCCGCCCGAGGGTTTGTCCCCGGACCAGGCCGCCCAGGAATTGCGCGACGTCTTGAATTCTATCGGCGATACGTGCCCTGAGTGCCTTTCAAGTCCCGATTAGTTCGGCTGTCGCGCTTTTCGCGTGGCAACGGATGCGGGCGAGTTCGAGCCAAGCCTGCGCGAGCCGGAGCCAGCGCTGCCGTTCGGAGCCATCCGCCAGGACGGCTTCCTTGATCGCCTCTTCCGCACGGCCCTTAGGATCGAACTCGTCACCCATGATGCGGAACGTCGTAGCCTACTAAGGTAAACGGCCGGTGGCGCTCAGCTCCGTACGAATCCGGGGGCGGTCCCGCACGCCTCCGCCTCCAGCCGCACTGCGGAGCATCCCGTGCGCGGCAGCGTATCAAGACGATCGGACGAGATCGTCCGGACTGTACGCCGCCCTAGGCCGACCCGGGCCCCGCGTCACTTGCTTTCGGGCTTCTTGGCCGGCGGGCCGCTTTTGTTGCCCGGCAGCCCTTTGATGTTGGACGTGTCCTGCTGCTGCACCGTTGGATTCTGTTGGTTGAGCGTGGTGCTGGAGCCGACCGTATCGCCAGGCTTGGCAGCAGGACCATTTTTGTTGCCGGGTTGGCCCGCGATGCCGGCGCCCGAGTTCTGGGCGCTTGGCGCGGTCGAGACGTCGGGTGTTGTGGTTTGGGCAATTGCGGCCGGCGCCGAAAGTGTCAGAGCGAAAGCAAGTGCGCTTGCGACAGACCTCATGACTGATCCTCCCTTTTGGGGCTTCGAAGCGCGTCTCGCGGCTCCGATCAGTTCGAACGTGCAGTTGCCGCCTGCGTTCCTCTTCAACTCGCCGCCTGAAGCCGCGGCAGCTTCCGTTCGTCGACCTGCATGAGCTCGTGGTGGAAAGTCCGCGCTGGCTGGCAAGAAGATGTCGCCGAATAGGAGAGGCGCAGGCGCGCGAAATTCAAGGGCTCTCGGTAAATGCAGGATGTGAGGGAAACCGACTTCTGCCAAGAGGCCTTTCAAGGGCGCAAATCGAGTGCGTTCTGGAGTGCTGCGCCGGCGGCGGTGTTGTCGAAGATGCACCAGGTCTCGCCGGACGGTGCAGCACCGAGGCGTGACTTCAGTGCGCGAAGGTATGCCCCGTCGTAGGCGGAGTAGTAGATACGCGGCGTTCCGTGGAGCCGAAAATAGCGCAGTCCCGGCCACCCGCCCGGCAGGTCGGCATCTGGCACGCGCGCCGGGTCCGCAGCGACGCGGCTGATCCGATGCTCCCTGAGCCAAGCACCGACCTCGGGCGTGAACCAGCTGACGTGACGTGGTTCGCACGCGAGAGCGGCTGAGGTCCCTTCCCGCAGTGCGCCGAACAGGAATTCCGCGTCTGACTCAACGAACATCTTGCGAGGCGCAAACTGAACGAGCAAAACCCCCAGCTTCGCACCGAGGCCGGCGCTTTCTTCGATGAACCGATCGAGTTCAGGTCGCGCAAGCCGTGACGAATGAGTGACAGATTTCGGCACCTTCACCGAGAAGCGGAAATCATCCGGCGTCGCGCTTGCCCATTTCTCGTAGGTCGAACGCCGGTGCGGCTTGTGAAACGATGAGTTGATCTCGGTGGCGTTCAAGACCCGCGCGTAGCGCTCAAGGTGGCTACCTGCGCCGCCAACCCTTTCCTTGCAGTTTTGAGGAACATTCCACCCCGCTGTTCCGATCCGAAGCCCAGCCTTGACATGCGCGTCCTCTTCCCGTGTCAGTCCGCAACTGTCATCAGGAGCCACGGGATTCCGGACCTCAAGCCGACTTCCGCCGCGCTCCTGCTGCAGGCTTCTTCGCGGCATCCTTTGCAGGCTTCTTGCCGGCTATCGGCATCAGCATCTCCTTCTGGCCAGCTGACGCCTTCTTCGACTTCTTGCCGGGCTTGGCCTCCGTGGTCGGTGCGGCTTCTCGCCCGACGCTCTGTCGCAGCGCTTCCATTAAGTCGACGACGTTCTCGCCCTTGGGCCGTTCCTTTGGCCGGATGGCCTTGCCCGCGCGCTTCTGGTTGATGAGATCGATCAGCGCGGTTTCGTAATGGTCCTCGAATTTCTCCGGATCGAACCGCCCAGCCTTCTGGTTCACGATGTGCTTGGCGAGATCGAGCATGTCCTTAGTGACCTTCACGTCCTGGATCTCGTCGAAATACTCCTGCTCGCTGCGTACTTCGTAAGGGTAGCGCAACAGGGTGCCGACAAGGCCCTTGTCCATCGGCTCCAGCGCAATGATGTGCTCGCGGTTAGTCAGCACTACCCGCCCGATCGCGACCTTGTCCATCTCGCGGATGGTCTCGCGGATCACTGCGAAGGCGTCGTGGCCGACCTTGCCGTCGGGGCGGATGTAATAGGGGCGGATCAGATAGCGCGGGTCGATGTCCGACCTGTCGACGAACTCGTCGATCTCGATGGTGCGCGTGGACTCCAGCGCGATCTCCTCGAGCTCCTCCTTGGTGACCTCGATGAACTGGTCCTTCTCGAGCTGGTAGCCTTTAACGATGTCCTCGTTCGGCACCTCATCACCGGTGTCAGCGTCGACCTTGAGGTACTTGATGCGGTGGCCCGTTTGCCGGTTGAGCTGGTTGAACGAGATCTTCTCGCTCTCGGAAGTGGCCGGATAGAGCGCGACCGGACAGGTCACCAGGGACAGACGCAGGAAGCCTTTCCAGTTAGCGCGGGGGGCCATGTACGCAGAACTCCGGTTCGAGGCGGCTTGGATTCAAGACGAACGGCAGGCGGCAGTTCCGACAGTCCAGCCGCCGATCCCGGAGATTCATTCAGTGCCCGCTGCCGCGCCATGGGAATTCGGCGGGAGCCTCTTGACTCCTCGGAACAAAGCGGGAACATAATCGGATGAACGCCACGTCCGACCAGGCCGCATCGGCCCCTGACGGTCTTGAGGCCGCCGCGGACCAGGCGATCGCGGCCTGCGGAGGCGACGCCCGGCAAGCCGTGAAGGCCCTGATCGTGGCCAACGACTTCCTCGAGACCCAGCTCGAAGAGCTCCGGTCGAAGGTGTCCACCGGCTACGCCCGCGGACGGCTTCCAGGAGCGCGAGAACGCAAGGATGAGGCAGATGGCTGAGGTGACCTACTATGTCGCTCTACCGTTCGTTTTCTCCGACGACGGCGTGGCCGCCGGGGAGCCCGCGGAGTGCCTGAGCGCCAACGCCGCGGTGATGAGGGCCGAGGCGCTGTCCCGAAAGCCCGGCCACGCTGGCGCCATCGCGTTCAGTCGAACCGGAGATCCGTCGAGCGGGGACTTCAGCGACGCCAGGCTGATCCGGAAGTTCGGCGAGGTCCCGGACGATCTGAGCACGCTGTGAAGCTCGACTGGATGAGAACCGAGATCACGCGCATGCGCGGGCAGATCCGAGCTCAGGGGTGCGCGATCCGAATGCTGCAACGGGCTGGCGTCGCGACCGCCGCGCCGAGCTCCTGCTGGACCGGATGCGGGCGAAGGTGGACGACCTCTGCCGCGAACGGGATACCCTGAGGAAGGGGCCCCGAGAGGACTGCTGCAGCCACGCGAAGTTGAGCTGGCTCAAAGCGAACCGCACCGGCTGGTCTAGAGTTGGTTTCGTACCGAGCGGCATGAGCGCGCGCTCCGGTGCTGTTACGGTTGCGGAGACCCGGACTCCTAGGCACTCCGGGCTCCGCCTCAGTTTTGCGACCGCAGACACGGTGTCGGCTCCGAGAGCGACCCGCGGGCATACGTTCGATGGAACGAAGCCCGGACCTGCGGGTCGGACGGCCAAAGCATTTGACAGTTTTGAGAGCGCGATCGGCCTCGGCGGCAATACGGCTGCCGAGGCCGATCTGCATTCCGTCCTATTCCGCACTCGGCGTGGCGGCCGCGTCTCCTGGCGCCAGCAGACTAAGCGCCGTCTCGAGCTGCGCGAGCAGCCGTTCGATCTCCTCGCGTTCGTTGGGACCGGGATCGTGCTCCAGCCGCTCCATGAGCGCCTGCTTGCGCGCAAGCAGCTTTGCCAAGGTCGACATCGCACCTCCCGCGTGTTGGGCGTCTACAAACGAATTGGTGCTCCACCGAGCAACTTGCCAGTCCCTGAGCGGACGAACCGGATCAGGCGGAGCGCTGGGTCCGATCGGCCTCGCTTCGCTCTCCGAGCAGCTTGCCGGTCGTGCTGCTCAGCGCTTCCTCGATCATCGGGTCTTCTCGTCTTCCATCGCCTTCCCGGCCCGCTTTCTTCGAGCGGGTTGCGGTCCTTCGCTCATGCGTCAGCCGTCCTTCAGCGCGTCCTTCACTTCGCTCGCCGGCCAGCTCCCGCCGGCGGGCCGGACACGCACCTTCGCGCTGCCTCCGACCAGCTCGTGCGTGGCCACCTCGTCCTCGGATTCCACCACCGTCAGATCGGTCTCGGGCTTCCAGTCGAGCGTCAGGTCGAGATCGCCCGGAAAGATCTGCCAGCGCGAGCCGTCTTCGAGCTCGACGATGTGGCTCTCGGAGTGCGAGCGGATCTTCATTCGAGGCGTCCCTGAGGCCAAGGCCCGCGGCCGCTATTTCCGCCCTCCGGGCGCCTGGGCATTCGAGTCGTTCGGGTTCTTCTGCTTGTTGGCCTCATGATGCCCGATCACGCAGCCCGCGGCGGCACCAAGCTTGCCGTGCCCGGCCATATGGCCCGCAACGCCGCCGACGATGGCGCCCTTGATGCAGCCCTTTGCGTTCGCCGGTGAAATCGATGCCAGTGCAACCAGGCACGCAGCGGCCAGGATAGGTTTCATGATCGTCTCCACTTTCAGGTTGACCTCTGATCCATCAAGTCGCCCGTGCGAGGTGCGTTCCGAGGGCCGCGACTCCGGCGGCCCATCCAGTCACGCAGCGTCTCGCCCGCGACCGGCGAGATACGGCCCCGCAACGCGCAGCCGTCCAGCTTCCTCGCTGCCGCAGCGCGAGCAGCGAAAGGATACCTCAGGCTGAGCAACCATGCTTCTCTGCGCGCTCACGGCCATCGGCCACGCACCGCATCGGGGACACTTCACCAGCAGATCGTTGGTTTCCAACATCGCGACGGCTCCTCAGTACGCCCCACAGCTCCGCCAACGACCAGAAGAATCCCCCGTTCCCTGCGCCTCGCGCAGGACTGAATAGCCGTTAGCTTCGAGCCGACCGCGCCCCCTTCTGTACCAAATGATACAAACGCCTGCCGTGGCCGTGCTATGGTGGCCGAAAGGGGCTCGGCTCGCGTGGTAGATCGTCTGAAGGACTCACTCGCCGGCTTGGAGCCGCCCGCCTGCGTGAACTGCAGGGTCGAGATGATATGGATCATGTCGACGCTGGTTCGCCAATCGTCGGCAAGCACGATTTTGCATCGCTTCGTCTGTCCACGTTGCAATGGCGTGAACGACGTAGAAACCGAGTTCAAGCCGATACGCGTTCTCCCCGACAAGCTGACGAAATGGCGCGGAGCGGCCAACGCGGCTTGAGACGCATAGGCAATGGGGAGCGCACGTTGTCGATCGGAACATGGAGCCCGGAGGGCACGTTGCTCCGATGAAAGCGATCCGGCCGTACAAATGGCGATCGCGTCGGCGGTGAGCCGGGTGGACGTGGTCGCGAAGGTCCACGACCGCTTGCGCGATACCGCCGACAGCAGCCGCATCGCGCTCGCGCCGTACATCCAGTCCCTGTGCGGGAGCCTCGCCGACTTCCATCGCGGCGTCCGCGCCATCACGATCGGCGTTCGCTGCGACCATATAGAGGTGCGAAGCTCGCAGGCGGCCTCGATCGGGCTGATCGTCGACGAACTCGTGACGAACTGCTTCAAGTATGCGTTTCCGGAGAGGCGCAGCGGCGCAGTGCAGGTTGACGTTCGCGCCAGGAACGGCCACGTCCTAGTGACGGTGCAGGATGACGGCGCGGGCTGTCCGGCCGAAGTCAAGAGCGGGCTAGGCACCCGGCTCGTCAGCCTTCTCGCGACGCAGATGAAGGGCACCGTGGTGAGACGGCCTCTTCCGCAGGGCTGCGAGGTGCAGGTCTCCCTCGCACTCGACGCCTGACTCCCGCGCGCATCAAATTGAAGCTGGCCGGGACCGCAGACCGGTTGTCATAGACCGTGGAGAACGACCCAGCCATTGACCTGCGGCGGAGACCCGCGTGGCAAGCAGGCTGATCCGGAGGTCGGCGACGCCTCACGATCTGAGGGGCAGGGCGCTCCCGTAGGGCAGCCGCTGCACCGATCCCAGCGACTCGCTGCCAACCCCCGGCCGCGGCGGCAGGACGGAACGATTCCGGCGGTGCGCGTTGAGTCCGCATGTGTGCCGTGGCGTTGCGTCAGTCTCGTTCGGGAGTACCGCGCGTTGCCGGCGCGCGCAAAGCTGCTATTCCAGGTTATATCGAGCCGTGTGATCCCACGTTGCGCGAGAAACCGCCACGTGGTCAGGATTGGGTCTACGAAATCAAGGCCGACGGCTACCGTGCGCAACTGCATCTGGAAGCTGGCGATGTCACCGTCTATTCGCGCACGGGACTCGATTGGACCGAGCAGTTTTCCTCGATCGCAGCCGCGGCTCGCGAGCTGAAGGCGAAGAGCGCGATCATCGACGGTGAGGCCGTCGTCTACGGCCCGGGCGGCCTGCCCGACTTCCAGCAACTTCGGCGCGAGCTCGGGCGCAAACGCAGCGAGCGTGTGCGCTATCACGCCTTCGATCTCCTGCACCTCGACGGGTACGATCTACGCGGGGCGGCGTATGAGGATCGCAAGCAGTTGTTGCACGAGCTTCTGAAGGCGGCGCCGGAGACCTTCATCTACGTCGAGGCTCTCGAAGCCGACGGAGACAAGGTCTTCTTGAAAGGTTGCGAGCTCGGTCTCGAAGGTCTGATCGCCAAACGGCTCGGCCAGCTCTACCGCTCGGGCCGGCAGGAGACCTGGATCAAGCTCAAATGCAAGAAGAGCGAGAGGTTTCCGATCGTCGCGTTCGTCGAGAAGCTCGGAGCTCACCCGCGCAAGATAGCCTCCCTTTACGTGGGCCGCCGTGAGAACGGCAAGCTGCTCTACGCGGGCAAAGTGCGCACCGGCTACACCGAGGCAGCCGCGCGCGAATTGCGCGAGCGGCTGGATCCGCTGATCCGCCGCACATCGCCGCTGGACATGAAGGTCAAGAAGCCGAAGGCCACCTGGGTCGAACCGAGCGTGAATGCCGAGGTGGAGTATGGCGCGCTGACCGACGATGGCCTGCTGCGAGAGGCCGTCTTCAAAGGACTTCGGGACGATCTTCCGATGCGTAAGGTGAAGGCGCCGCGCCTGGTGCCCTCTTCCGGACGGCCGAAGCTGGGCATTCCCAAGGAAAACATCCTGCAGCTTCTTCCCGACGCGGTCGTGCCTTCCAAGGAAGAGCTTGCGGACTACTGGGAGCGGGTATGGAAGAAGGCGCTCCCGCATCTCGGCCACCGGCCTCTCAAGATGGTGAGGCACCTTCACGGCACCACTTTCTACCACAAGGGGCCGCTTCCGAAGGATATTCCGGAAGCCGTCCACCAGCTTCGCATCCAGAAGCGCGAGGGAGGCCAAGGCACGCGCCTGTGGGTCGACAGCCTGGATGGCTTCCTTGGCCTGGTGCAGATCGGAGCCGTCGAGCTGCACCCCTGGAATTCGACGATCGAGGATATCGAGCACGCGGACCGCATCGTCATCGATCTCGATCCCGGCGACGGCGTTGACTGGGGGCAGGTCGCCGACACCGCGCTCGAACTCCGGGCCTTCATGAGGCGCGAAGGACTGAACGCCTGGCCGAAGCTGACTGGCGGCAAGGGCATCCATCTGGTGGCCCCGCTTGATACGCCGATGCTGCACGATCAAGCGCATCGCTTCGCGCGCCGCCTCTGTTCCGACTTTGCCGCGCGCCAGCCCGAGCGCTACCTCCTTTCGGCGCAAGCGAGGCGCAGCGGCCGGATCTTCCTGGATTACCTGCGCAACGGACGCGGCACGACCGCCATCGGCACCTATTCGCCGCGAGCGCGCCCATCCTTTCCGATCGCTGCGCCCGTCACCTGGGCGCGCATCGAGAATGGCGTCAGGCCGGACGCGTTCACGATGGACAGCCCATTTCGGGCGAAGCAAAGGAGGCCCTCATGACGGACGCCTTCGACCGTTGGATCGAATGGGCCAACAAAAAGCCCGGCGACAGACCAGGGCTCCCGTCCGAGATCCACGCCACTCTCGCCTCTCTCCCTCGAGAGGATCGTGTCGACCGGCAGAAGGTCAACGCCGCCGTCGAACATCGGGCCGAGCTGACTCGGACCGGAAGGACGGCCTGGCTTTATCTCAACGACTACGAGCATGGAAAACAGCGGAATGTCGGCGATCCGGAATGGGTAAAGGTGTTCGCGTCCGCAGAGGCGGCCGACCGATGGTTCGACAAGCACGATCCGGAGGGCGTTGCCTGGGAATACGAGGTCGATGGCGGGCAGCGGCAAACTTCCGTTTGGATCCATCTAGCCGATGAGAACTCCCGAGCGATCGGCGACGCCTCCTGGGCCAAGCTCTTCGCCTCCAAGCAGGCCGCCGACAAGTGGCTCGAGCAGAACGCTCCCAACGGTAGGGCCTGGTCATATCCGGTCGACGATTGAGCTGAGCACAAGCGCGCGGGCATCGGTTGGTCCGGGGCGAAGCGGCAGCCCGCAGCAGGGCTCTAATGGGCCGATGCCAGCCGAAAAGCCCGTGAATCGCTTGTTTTTCAAGTACCTCCTGGCGAGATATCGTGCCAAGCCATATCCATGCTTCGGGACACCACGAATCTGGCCGCGATGGCGGAGGCCTTGAGCCGGTCGGCGGACTACCGGGTGCTGCGGCGCCTGGTGCCGCGGCCCGCGTACCAGCCGACCGTCGGGCAGGATTGTAGGACGGGCATCCTTCTGGACACCGAGACGACCGGCCTCGACCACGCCAAGGACGAGATCATCGAGCTCGGGATGGTTAAATTCGACTACGCTGCGGACGGGCGGATCATCGGTGTCCGCGACACCTTCTCCGCCTTCAACGAGCCTAGTGTGCCGATTTCCGCGGAAGTGACGGCACTCACGGGCATCACAGATGAAGACGTGGCCGGCCACAAATTCGACGATGCGGCTGTGACCTCATTCGTCGACGACGCAGTCATCGTGATCGCACATAACAGCAGCTTCGACCGGATGTTCGCGGAGCGCTACTGGCCTGTGTTCGAGCACAAGGCCTGGGGCTGCAGCATGAGTGAGATCGACTGGCGCAAACACGGCTTCGCGGGCTCGCAGCTCGGCTATCTGCTGCACGGAGCCGGCTACTTCCATCAGGCGCACCGGGCGGTCGACGACTGCCACGCTCTGCTGGAGGTTCTCGCTCTCGAACTGCCGACGACGGGCTCGCCGGCGCTGGCCCTGCTGCTGGAGACCGCCCGCAAGCCGACGATGCGGGTGTGGGCGGAGCAGACCGCGTTCGAGCTCAAGGACTCGCTGAAGCGGCGAGGCTATCGCTGGAACGACGGGAGCGACGGGCGCCCCAAGTCCTGGTTCATAGACGTCCACGAGGCCGCTCTCGACGACGAGATCGCCTTCCTTCGTACCCAGATCTACATGCAGGACGTCGAGCCAACCGTGCAGAGGCTGACCGCCTTCACGCGGTTTTCCGGCAGGATTTGACGGAATCTAGCGGCCGAGGCGCTTCTCGACGCGCTTGCGGGAATTCCCGACCTTCTTGACGGCTTTCTTCACCGCCGATGCCGAGCGGCCGGTCTTCTTCGCTTCGTAGCGGATTTCATAGTCCTGTCCCTTGGCTACCCGCGCTCGGTCCTGTTTGCGCCCTCGCGCGGTCTTCTTCTTTGCAGCCATCGGGTACTCCTATCGCGAATGATTAATGAGGGTGCAACGCCGCCAGGATTCGCAGGTTCCACACCCGTTTCCTACCTGCCGGCTGACGGGCCGGGTTGTTGCGGCGAGCGCCGTTTATACGGCCCATGAGCTGCTCGCCGCGTCTCCCGCAAGCTGGAGGCCCGCTTCCGAACCATAGACGACAACGGACGTTATCGAATCATGTCAGATGCCTTTGACTATTTTCGTGCCTATGCCGTCCGGGCTCTGTGCAAGGCCCGCTCGATGCCGCAGGGCAAGATGAAGCACCTGCAGCTTGTGGTGGGACGAATTTATAACCTCCTGAAGAAAGAGGCCGCTTACGCTCCAAACATGCAGCACCTCGAGGACTTCCGCGCAGCGCAGAAGCTCGAGAGGTCGCTCGATCGGGAGGCTGACGTGGTCGCGAGCGATCGACGTCGTGTCGCTCCACCGGCATCGCAGCACATGGGGCGGGAGGCTCATTGAGTGCCAGCCCTCGACACCCGCGCGGTAGCAGGCCTCCTTCGAGAATATGCGCAGCGCAGCGCCTTGCGCGGCGGCAATCCGTACCGCGTAAAAGCCTACGCTCGGGCCGCGGATAGCCTGACGGCTCTTGCCGACCCGCTCGATGTGCTCATCGCCGAGGACCGGCTCACCGAGATCCCGGGCGTCGGCGATGCTATTGCCGACATCATCACCAAGGTTCACAAGACGGGCAGTCACCCCAGCCTCGAAAAGCTGCGGAAGGAGATTCCGGCGGGCGTGCTCGAGATGCTCGCTGTACCCGGCCTTCGTCCGGAGAAGGTGCTGCGCCTGTACAAGGATCTCGGGATCGGCTCGCTCTCGGAGTTGGAGGCCGCCGCCAAGGGCGACCGCATCAAGAAGGCGAAAGGACTCGGCGCCGCGCTACAGACCAAGATCCTGCAGAACCTCGCGATCGCCAAAAGCGGAGAAGGCCGCCTCCACCTGCACCGCGCTGCCGCGCTGCTCGCGCATTCGAAGGACTCGATCCGCACGTCACGCCCCGAACTCAAGCGTGTGACAATCGCCGGCGATTTCCGCCGCGGCTGCGAACTCGTCGGCGATCTCGCAATCGTTGCGGAGGCTGCCAAGCCGGACAAGACGTCCGTGCCATCGGCCGAAGGACTGCAAGTCCGCGTGTCCGACCGAAAGCACTTCGGTGCTGCCCTTCTCTTCGCCACCGGCTCCGCCGCTCACATCGAGCAGCTCCAAGCCTTGGCCGCCGAGAAGGGCATGCGGCTGGACCCTGGCGGCCTGCACGAGGGCGGCACGCTGATCGCCGGCGAGGAGGCGGACATCTACCAGGCGCTCGGGCTGCCCTTCATCGATCCCGAGCTCCGCGAGGGCCGCGGCGAGCTCGAACTGGCTCTGAAAGGCAAGCTCCCGAAGCTCGTCACCGACCAGGACCTGCGCGGCATTCTTCACTGCCACACCGATGCCTCCGACGGCACCGAGACGCTGGAGACCATGGCTAAGGCCACGCGCCAGCGCGGCTTCGAGTACTTCGGCGTGGCGGACCATTCCAAGTCTGCCCACTATGCCGGCGGTCTCTCCGTTGAGGTGATCGCGCAGCAGCACCGGGAAGCCAATCGACTGAACAAGCGCTTTGGCAAGGACTTCCGGATCCTCAAGGGTATCGAGTCCGACATCCTGGCGAACGGGTCGCTCGACTATGACGACGACGTTCTCGAGCGCTTCGATTTCGTGGTCGCCAGCATCCATGGGCGCTTCAAGCTGGATCGCAAGGCGCAGACGCAGCGCCTGCTTCGGGCCATCTCCGACCCTCACACCACCATCATCGGCCACATGACGGGGCGGCAGCTCCAGCGACGGCCGGGCTACGAAATCGACGTAGAGAAGGTGCTGCGGGCGTGCGCCAAGCACGACGTTGTGGTCGAGATCAATGCCCACCCATGGCGTCTCGACCTGGACTGGCGTTGGCACCAGGCCGCCCTCGACTTCGGTTGTATGCTGAGCATCAATCCCGACGCGCACTCGATCCCCGAACTCGACCACATGCACTGGGGCGTTCAGATGGCCCGCAAGGGCGGTGTCCCTGCCGACCGGGTCCTGAACGCGATGACGCTCCCGGAGATCACGCGCTATCTGCGTCAGAAGCGGCGCTCGCTCGCGCGCGCCGCCTGATGTCGCAGGGGCACGATCTGGCGCTCGCGGGCAGGGTCGTGGCGGTCGCCGCCGAGCGCGGGCACCACTTCAGCAAACCAACTCAGGAGCGCATAATGCTGGTGCAAGGCCACGGCGTCGAAGGCGACGCCCACGCCGGCCCTTTCGTCCGGCACCGCTATTTGGCACGCCGCCGGCCCCGCCTGCCCAATCTCCGGCAAGTCCACTTGATCCCGTCCGAACTCTTCCCGTCCCTCCTAGAAGCTGGCTTCGAGGTTGGCGCAGGCGACCTCGGCGAGAACGTCACCACCGCCGGATTGGATCTCGAACGGATGCCACTCGGGACCCTGATTGAGCTCGGGCCGTCCGCGGTCGTCGAGCTGACGGGCCTCCGGACGCCCTGCGTCCTCATCGACCGCTTCCGATCTGGCCTCAAGCGGCAGGTCCTCTCGTCGGCGCAAACGGGCCCTCCGTTCAAGTCCGGGGTGCTGGGCGTGGTACGGGTTGGCGGGACGGTCGCGGCTGATGATATCGCGCGGGTTCGCCTTCCATCCTCCTCGTTTCGGCCGTTGCCGGCCCTGTAGAGAGATCGAACCATGGCCCGACAATCGACCCTGCCTCGTCGCCTGCAGCCCATGCTGGCCACGCTGACGGACGCGCCGTTCGACGATGCCGATTGGGTCTTCGAGGACAAATACGATGGCTTTCGTATGGTCGCGGAAGTCCGGGGTGGTCGGGTCGCGCTCTACAGCCGCAATGGAAAGATCATCAGCCACTCCTACGTCGAGGTCGCGAAAGCGCTAGAGGGCGTGAAGGCGGATGCCGTGATCGATGGCGAGCTCGTCGCGATCGGCAAGGACGGCGCATCCCATTTCCAATTGCTCCAGAATGCCCTGCGCCATGAGGCCAAGCTTCTGTACTGCGCGTTCGACCTCATGTTCGCGGACGGCGAAGACCTACGCGCGCTGCCGCTCCTCGAGCGCAAGAAGCGGCTCAAGAGCATCCTGCCGCGCCACAAGCTGATCGCATTCAGCTACCACCGCAAAGGCAAGGGAACTAAGTTCTTCGCAGAAGCCGAGCGGAGACATCTCGAAGGCATCATGGCCAAGCGCGCCGACAGCGCGTACGCCTCGGGACGCCGGACCGCTGATTGGCTGAAGGTGAAGACGGCACAGCGGCAGGAGGTCGTGATCGCAGGGTTCACGGCGCCTAGGCGAACCCGGCCTTTCTTCGGCGCTCTCGTGCTGGCGGTACGCGAGGACGAGGCATGGAGGTACATTGGCCACGTCGGCACCGGCTTCAGCCACCAGGTTCTCGGAGAGCTTCACGGCAAGCTCCTGAAGCTCAAGACGCCCAAGTCGCCCTTTCCCGCCAAGGTAAAGGATGAGCAGGTCACGACCTGGGTGCGTCCTTCGTTGGTCGCGGAGGTGAAGTTCGCCGAGTGGACCAGCAAGGGAGAGCTGCGCCAGCCAGTCTATCTCGGCCTGCGGTCCGACAAACAGGCTAAGGACGTCGTTCGCGAAAGGAGTTGGCCGCGAAAATAAGGCACCCGAGGCGGAGCAAAAACTCCTGGTCAGCCGGCTTCGCGCTCGGCTGCTGAAGGCCAGGGCGGCAGGGGCGGTAGCCCTAGAGCCTTGCGGACTGGTCCGAACGATCTCCGGTGAGCTGCGCATGCACCAAGCCTGGCGAGAGCTTCGTAATGAGCTGGCACCGGATAGCCCTTGTGATCCGCGAAGCCGTAGCCGGGATATCGGACGTCGAGAGTCCGCATGACCGTGTCGCGCTCGACTTTCGCGAGGATCGACGCCGCAGCGATGCTGGCTGACTTGGTGCCCTTGATGATGGCCTGCTGGGGGATATCGATCTCCTTCAATCGCTTGGCGTCGATCAGCAAGTGCTGCGGCGCAAGCCCTAGGCCATGTACCCATAAACCCAGCGCCGAGATGCGACAAGGCGATGTCCGCCACCGCAATAGCGACCAAGTCCGTGCCGCAGCGCAATATGTCGCGATGGCCCAAAGTAGACATACGGTTTGTCACTTTCGTTTCGCCGTCGGCTTTGCGAGCTCACGGGCGCTGTCAATGACGATCTGCACAAGCGGGCTGACGGCGCGATCCTTAACAGTGACGATCCCGTTCGGTCGACGTGCCGCCGGCAGTTCAACGGGCAACACCTTAAGCGCTGCCCTCTTGGTGAGAAATTTCAGTGCGGAAGACGGGAAAACCGTGATGAACCGCCCTGTCTCCAGCAAGCTGACCCGCATATGGGGGGAATCAGTGACGACCGTCGCGCGTGGATATTCAAATCCGCCGGCGCGAAAGGCTTGCGTGATGATTGATCCGATCACGCTCTCCCGCGGTGGAAGCACCCAACGTTCCTCCGCCAGATCCGAGAGTTGGATGTCGCGGCGCCGCGTCCAAGGATTTTTCGCACCAGCCGCGACGACATAGTGATCTTCAAAAAGAAATTCGAAATGCAACCGCTCGTCAGTCATCGGGCCGCTGCTCCGCACGATTAACAGATCGACTTTGCGCTCGCTAAGATCGCGGTGCAGTGTCTCTAGGTAGCCGGTCAAGAGCTGAAATCTGATCCGCGGATGACGCCGGGAGAGCCGATCGATGAGAGCGGAGACGAAGCTCGCCGCCAGAAAAGCCGTGGTTCCAATCCGCACTTCACCAGCGGTGGGGTCGGCCAGAAATTCGATGCTCTTCACACCGCGGCGTAGTTCGTCGAAGACGGCGCTACCGCAATCGAGCAGGGCGCGGCCGCACTCCGTCGGTTCTATCCCTCGCCGGTGGCGATCCAACAAGCGGACGCCGAACGCATGCTCAAGCTCCGCGATCGATCTCGAAATATTAGGCTGGGTGGTATCGAGTATGAGCGCCGCCTTGCCCATGCTGCCAGCCTGCACCACCGCCATCAGCACATGCAGGTCCTGCAGCTTCATTCGTTTTCCGATGCGATCACTCATCTGCATGAGAGTACCCATTTCCGTTTTGAGATGATCTCATCAGACAATAGCCTTATGCGCTTATGACAGCATCAACTATCTTCAGCGCGTTGAAGAGAGCCGGTGCGAGTGCAGGTTCGACGGAGCAATGCGTATGACGCCCTCCCGACGTCAATTTCTGCACCTCGCAATGGGGATGGCTGCGCCACCTCTGCTGTCGGGCTTGGCTCGGGCCGATACTTACCCGTCCCGGCCAGTGCGCATCATGGTTGGCTTCGCCGCGGGCGGGCCAAATGACATCCTTGCGCGTCTGGTGGCGCAATGGTGCTCGGAGCGGCTGGGCCAGCAATTCATCGTCGAGAACCGACCCGGAGCGGGAAGCAACATCGCCACTGATGCGGTCGTGCGTGCGCCTCCGGACGGCTACACTCTCCTGCTGGTTGGCTCCCCCAACGCGATCAATGCAACGCTTTACGAAAATCTTAATTTCAATTTCCTGCGGGATATCGCGCCGGTCGCGAGTCTGACCCGTGGCTCCCTGGTGATGGTGATACACCCATCGGTTCCTGCCCATACAATTCCAGAGTTCATCGCCTATGCCAGAGCCAATCCCGGGAAACTCTCCTATGGTTCGGGTGGCGTGGGCGGGATCACCCATATCGCCGCGGAACTGTTCAAGCAGGAAGCCGGCGGACTCGATCTTCAGCATGTGCCCTATCGAGGCGTTGCGCCCGCGATCACGGATCTGCTCGGCGGGCAGGTACAGGTCGTCTTTGTGAACTTGGCGCCATCGATCGGCTACATCGGGAGCGGCAAGCTGCGTGCGCTTGGGATAACGACGGCCGCGCGATCCGAAGCGCTGCCGGATGTTCCAGCCATCGGCGAATTCGTGCCAGGTTACGAGGCGAGTTCGGTGTTCGGCCTCGGCGCGCCGAAGGACACGCCGGCCGCGATTATCGACAGGCTCAACAACGAGACCAACGCCGTTCTGGCCGATCCGGGGTTCAGGTTGCGTCTTCGTGGTCTCGACGCGACGGCACTCGGCGGCTCGCCCGGCGATTTCGGCAAGCTGATGGCCGGTGAAACCAAGAAGTGGGCCAAAGTGATCCGCCTCGCGAAGATCCGACCGGAATAGATAACGGTGTCTTGGGCAGCCGCAATCTCTGTACCGCGCATCCCAGCTGGACCAGGCATTGCCGCTGCACCTCAAGCGAAAGGTGGGATTCGAGATGCAAGGGAAGTTCAGCAGGATTTGCGCGAAAGGCGGCGGCGCGTTCGATTGCTATCTGGTCACGCCCGAGCCTGAAAAGCGGGCTGCTGGCGTTGTGCTTGCTTCCGCCATTCATGGCGTGGATACCGACATGCTCGCAATCGCCGACGAGCTTGCGGCATACGGCTTCGTTGTCGCGGTGCCGGATCTGTTCTGGCGTTCGATTGCCGGGCCGCTTTCCCGGAACGACCCGCGCACGGCCCAGCGCGCCGAGCCGCGCCTTGAGCAAATCAAGGCCGGCGAAGACGATATGATCGATACCTTGAGGCACCTCGGCACAATTCCGCAATTCAATGGCCAGGCGGTGGTCATGGGGTTTTGCTACGGCGGCCCGTATGCGATTCTCGGGCCGAAACGACTTGGCTATGCCGCCGGTATCTGCTGCCACGGATCCCAGATGCTGGACTATCTTCACGAACTTGTCGGGGTTCGCGAGCAAGTCTGTCTCATTTGGGGCGACGAGGACAATCGCGCGCCGGTCGAGGTGCTGGAAGCGTATCGTGATCTAGCGGCGAGTATGGACAACGTCGAACTGCACATCTTTCTCGGGGGGCGCCACGGTTACATGATGCGGGGGAGCCCGTCCTTCGATCGGGCGGCACATGATTTTTCAATAAAGCGCGCCCGTGAAATTCTCCAAGGTCTCGAGTCGGCAGTTCGTTAAAAGATTCCATTCCGTCTTGCAGAGAGATGATATCGGATCGACTAAAAATGCCGTCCGTCAGCGGCCTTCGCCGCTCGGCGGTGCGCCTGTTCGCCGATTAAGTTGGCGAACTCGCCACATCAGGTCCAACGGTGCTTCGGGTCATATTCGACGGTTTCGGCGGGGACTATCGGTTGTTTGATGTCCGCTCTGCCCGTAAGCGCCGGACCAGAGGAAATCTAGGCGTTGCTTTCGGTGCGATTGCCGTGATTCAAACTTCCAAACTGGGGCCCGAATCATGCGCTACGAACTCGCGGATTATGAATGGACTGCCATCAAGCCCATGCTCCCTAACAAGCCGCGTGGCGTTCCTCGGGTTAACGACCGCCGTGTCCTCAATGGAATTTTCTGGGTCTTGCGATCCGGAGCACCCTGGCGTGATCTCCCCGAGGCGTTTGGTCCGTATACCACTTGTTATAACCGCTTTGTCAGGTGGCGGCGAGCGGGTGTCTGGAGCCGTATCATGGAAGCACTTGCCGGCGCCCATGATACCGGCGTCCAGATGATCGATACCTCCATTGTCCGCGTGCACCAGCATGGAGCCTGCATCAAAAGGAACCAGCGCCAATCGATGGGACGGTCACGCGGCGGGTTGACGAGCAAAATACATGCGGTGGTCGATAGCAATGGTCGGCCGGTACGGCTGGCGTTGAGCCCCGGCGAGGCCCATGACGTTCGACTTGCCGGAAAACTGCTGTCTCGTTTGCAATCCGGGGCAATGCTGCTTGCCGACCGCGGCTATGACGCCGACTGGATCAGAGAGCTTGCCATGAAGAAGGGTGCGTGGGCCAACATCCCCCCGAAAAGCAATCGCAGCGCCCCGATCTGCTTCAGCCCATATCTCTACCGCGCTCGCAATCAGGTCGAACGGTTCTTCCACAAGATCAAACATTGCCGTCGGGTCGCGACGCGCTACGATAGGCTCGCTGCCAACTACCTTGCATTCGTTCAACTCGCGTCAATCAGGCTGTGGCTGCGCCTTAATGAGTCCGCGTCCTAATTCGTCGCGCTATTTGGCTAGGTACTTGATGAGCGCAGCGATGCCGAGCACGATCAGCGCGAGAACGAGCAGGACGATCAGGCTTATGCTCCATCCCATCTCGGTCATCATATCCATGATCCCATTCATGGATGACTCCACGATTGAAGATGCCGCCTCAGTTTGCTCCTGCTGGACCGTGCGGCTCTGCGCCAACGGATAGGCGTATATCTGAGCTGCTGGGCCATGGTGGCCGCCCAGAAGCCAGGTGTCGCCAAGCCGGGAGACGGCGACCTTCGGCCGCGCCGGCGCCGCATCGGGCTCCGTGCGCCCGCGTGGCCCGCCGTGCGCACCTTTGAGCAGCCGGTCGATTTCCTTCTTGGAGAAACCGAGCACGCCAGGTCGACGGCGCCGGCCTGCCGCAGATACGCCATCTCGCGGGCGAGCAGCTGCTCGTCTCAGGTCGAGCTTTCCGCAATGCGGTTGTCCGCCATGCAGTAGGCCCGGCGGGCGGCCTCGGACAGGTGCCCGAGCGGCACCACCGGCACCTCGGCGAGCCCGAGCGACTTTGCGGCGGCGTAGCGGCACAGCGAATTCAGCGCCGGCCTCGCCCCATCCAGCAGGGCTGGCTGACGCTCCACGAAAGCGGCACCTATGTGACGTTGGTGACGTCTGGTGAGGACCTACTCGGTCAGTAGATCAGCACCAAGGACAGCCATGCCGCGAGGCAGGTGCAGAGACAAATTCCGAGATAAGGCAAAGCAAGGCGCATCGGGCTTCCCTCCGCGACGCACGACTATGATTTGATTTTCTCACGCACTTTGGACTGTGACTAGGCATCTCAAGCTGCAATCGCGACCAAACCGCACCGTTGCGTAGAGCCCAGCTGCAGGATCGAACGACTGGAACGAAGGTCTTGTGAAAAAATTAAGAGTCTCGCCGGCTGCCGCCAAGCCGGCGGAGCGGCCCCGGCCTACCCCCGTTGAAAATCCCCTGCCGGGGCCGTCTCTTCGCCCAGAGTTCGGAGTTTGCGTATGCGTTCCTCGCCCTCGATCGTGCCGGCCGACCGTCTGGACCGCGATATCTACCTGGTGCTCGAGGATTTCGGCGCTCGCGCGGGATGCGCCTGGCGCGAGACCGACGAAGCCGATACCGACCTCAAGACCGTCCTGCGGGATATCCTTTCCGGGCAATACGCCTATCCGCTCCGCATCGTGTGCTTCAATGCGGTCGAGGGGTGGTCGCGGGACGCAACCCCTGACATCGCTGACGCCCTGGCCGAACGCGCCGCCAACACAGATGCGGAGATCTCGCCTGCCCTGCAGGACTTCATACACGCCAATGCGACAAGTCCGTTCAACGTACAATTGGCCCTGCCGCTGCGCAGCGTCGCTTGATGCCGACCGAAGGCAAATCCCCCGGCTTCACCGCGGAGGACGAACGCGAGCACTTTATCCGCTGCACCATATGCGGGGAACTGTTCGATATGCGCGACCTCGGCGAGGTCCTCGACCATTTGCACGGCGAGCAGATCCCAGAGCAGCCGACGCAGCACTAATGGCCGCCAACCGAGGCGCCCTTTAATCTTCGAACGCCAACCCAAACTGACCGTCTTGCCGCCAGACGATGTGGCCATGCCGCAAGAGACCGTCAGAGGGAATACCGAGCACAAAATTGTCAGGAAACCAGAGCGGGCTTTTGACTGCGATCCTCGCTCCGACTTCCGAAATATCTCTCACGACGCAATCAAGGGCTGTCGGGCCAAATATGATTTTCCCAGATTTGAAGACCCGGCGTCGCTTCGATGATCTATCCTGCTCCATTTGCGCATATTGCCACTTTTTCCTGAAAACGTCAGGCCCCGTGACACACCTTCGGCACGTGAAATCCCGGAACATTTCCGTCTCGCGGGAATTTCAGCGGTATGGACCTTGAACAGGAAAAACTGGCAGTCGAGCAAAAGCTCGCCCGGTGTCGGCGGTTAAAGAAAGACTTTTCGGAAGGGGTAAGTGCGAAGAACCTTCGTGATCTGGAAGCTGAGCTGCTCGAGCAACTTCAGCAGATTGAGACGAGTCCAGCTCAGCAAGATCGTGATTAAGCCATGTCTGCTCAATTTTGAGTTTCCGGAGGGCTGGGGGGCGGCAGCCCATAATCCTTGGCCCGCCTTGCCGCCAGCTCACGATATAATTTGGCCTGTTCGAACAGCTGCTGCCTGAAAGCCGGGTCAGCTTCGCTTCGTCCCAAAGCTTCCAGCTGAACTGCGCGCTCGAGATACTCTGTCAGAAGTTTCACGGCACGCCTCAGTCCGCCCCAGTCGCCCAGCATTTATTGTCAAGATTTGCTGCTGCGCAAGGGCAGCGAAGCCGCTCCGCCATGTCGATGCCGCGCGGCAGGACTATGCAAATCGCTATAGCCCTCCGTGGCATTTGGTCTGGCGGTTTATGTGCCCGCTTGCAGGCGCGCAATAGGCGATCGCCTCTTAGAGCCAGTGAGCCTGACATATTGAAAGCCGGTCTCTGGCCATGGTAGATTGCCGATTTTTCCCGTCCTAGTAGTGCGTTTTGTACTGTGGAGGACATTTATGCGAAGCTCTCGCGCGATCCTTTATCTGCAACGACTTTGCGACCTTGCCTCTCAGCTCTCAGAGCTGGAAGACCTTCGAAGTCTAGTCGAAAATGCAGAGCGCGCCCGCGGTGCACCAGCATTGCGCTCTAGACGCCATGCTTCTCGCCGCCTCCGAAGCCGCGATCTCCGCGTCCTGTCTGTCCGTCGCAGTCGCTTCACGCCACCAGGCAGAAATGCAGGAGGTGTCAGCCCCCCTCAGAGCGACAACCAAGTGGATTGGACGTTGCTTGTTTTTCCCGACGGATGGTGGGCCTCCCCCTAAAGCTTTTTAATGGCTGTTAGTGATCAGTCTTCTCGCCAGCTTGTGGTCCCTCAGCTCACGCAGCCGGTGGAGGACTGCTTGTGACCCTTAGCGGACGATCCGCGTTCACGAGCTTGCGCTTCACCCCGGCAAGTTTGTCCCGGCTCTCATGGTCCTCTTGATGCTCGGTTACGTCGGCTTCGAGTGTATCCGCGCCATTCGTCGCCAGCGTCGACGAGTAAATATCAACGAACCGCCTTGTGCTGACTGATGGACGCTACACAAGTCCGCCGACAATATATTTTTGTGCTGGTAGCGCCCCTCATTGGCTGGATTGTGCTTTGCGCGGTGCTCGGACAGCCCGGCTTGCTATTCCTTGGCACGATCGTAGGCATGCCGTTTATCTATCTGTTCGGGCTTCCTCTTGCCGTTTTCGTCTATTGCCTTGATCGAGAGATGATCAATCGATCACTTCCGCTCTGGTCGAGCAGTGTCGCTTGCTTATTCTTCGGAGGTTTGCTCTCGGTCAGCCTCGTTTACTTTGTGCCGCTTCCATTCGGCTTTCGTAGTCCTCCCGTTTTTGTCGGAAGCTTGCCCGGAGCCGTTTCCGCATTCGTCTGCGTCTGCTGGGGCGGAAAGTAAAACGCCATACGCTCGATGTCAGCCTCTGGCGCGTCGCTTCCAAACGGAATGATCGATGGGACGTCGGCTGGCGAGTGTGGAGCAGAAACTGATTGCGGCGTTCTGGACGACCGATTTTGACCCGAAGCCGACATTTTCAGATCTCCGATTTTGAACGTCCGATTGTAACTGTCTCGCCTATCTCGAAGCTCGACAGATCTTCGCCGACGACAAGCGGCCCGGAATAGGTCTCGCGTGTCGCCGCTACTAGATCGGCTATAGCAGGCGCCGCGACGGTCTTACTCGCGAGCATGACGAGATGGGTAAAAGCGGCCATTTTCGGCTTGGTCTGCGCAAACACTCGCCCAGCCTCCTGAGGCGAGGTGTGATGATTGAGAATGCGCCGGATGTAAACTTCGCTCAAAAGTTCCGGCCGCGCCATGGCGACCTCATGCACCAGCAGGTCAGCGCCCGCGCCGTAGCGCAGCACATTGACGTTGTAGCGGGTGTCACCGGAGATCACGGCAACCCGATTTTGATATTCGATTCGATAGCCGTAAGCCGGCTTAATGGCCTCACCATGGTCGACGGCGAAGGCAACAACCCTTAGGTCGCCGGCCTGATAAACGGCGCCGTCATCAGCAAATTCCTTCACGTCGATAGCGGCGTGCTCACGGGCGAGCTTCTCATCCGCGACCCTGATGTCGATATCGTGCGCATAGGCTGCTTCAATATGATGCATCAGCTTGGCGGTGCCGACGGGCCCGATCACATTAAGAGGCCGCCGGCGGTTGCCGAAATAAGAGCTCAGCCAGCCGGTGAGCCAGAGGTCTGGAATCCCTGTAGTGTGGTCGGAATGAAAATGCGTGAGCAACAGTGCATCGATGCTGCCTATGGGAACGCCGAGCTGAAATAGCCTCATCGTAGCACCGCGGCCGGCGTCGATAAGAAGAGTGTGGCCGCCGGCCTCGATTAACGTGCTGGGCCCGAACCGGTCGGGACGGGGGATCGGTACCCCCGTCCCGAGCAGCGTCACCCGGAAATCAGCGGTCATTGCTACTCTACCTTTATGCCGGCGCCGGAGACGATTTGATACCAGTGCGCGACCTGGTCGCCGACCATGCGGCCAAATTGCTCCGGCGTGCCGCCTGCCGGTTCGGCGCCAATCTTTGCCAGCGCTTCCTGGACCGATCGCTTTTGCAGCGCCTTGTTAATCGCTGCATTAAGCCGCGCGACAGTTTCCTTGGGGGTGCCGTGCTTGACCGCGAAACCCGTCCAGTCCTCAACCACGAGAGAGGGATAGCCAGCTTCGATGATGGTTGGGACGTCGGGAAGGGCCGGGACACGCTTCGGACCAGTCACCGCCAAAGCGCGCAGCTTGCCCGTCTTAATCAGGTCAACGACCGGCAATACGGTGATGAACTGAAACGTGTTTGTGCCGTTGAGCAAATCGCCGATCGCTTGCGAAAATTGCGCGTAGGGAACGTGCTGGGCGCGCGTACCGGTCTGCTGCTTGAACTGCTCGCCGATAAGATGTGCGGGCGTGCCGAAGCCACCCGAGGAGAACGTCAACTTGTCCGGCTGGCTTTTCAGCAGCGCTACCAGTTCGGCCACCGTCGTGGCCGGCACCGATGGATTCACGACCAGCACATTGTAGGAGACGGTAGCCTTGATGACAGGGTCGAAGTCCTTGCTTAGGTCGTACGCGATTTTCGGCAACAGCGACGGTGCTGCAACCGATGGTACAGACATCGCAAAGAGGCTGTTGCCGTCCGACGGCTGGTTCAGGACGTCGCTCGCCGCAATCGTGGTGACGCCGCCCGGCCGGTTCTCCACAATGACTCGCCAGCCTTCGGATTCCGTTAGTTCCCTCGAGATAATGCGGCTGATGATGTCGGGCGGGGTACTAGCCGAGTTAGGCGCCACGAACCGAATCGTCCCCGTTGGGAAGGATGACTGCGCCAATCCTGTGGCGGCAAGCAGAGGCAGGATCGCAACTGATAAGACGGTGGAGTGGCGAAACAGGTGAGATGTCATGGAAGTCTCCATCAAACGATGAAAGTGAACTTCAGCACGCACGCCAGCTTCGGCCCCCTGTTCGCGCCGAGCTAGGAAAATCGGCATGCGTTCCGCAGTGTGAAATGGTACGTTTCACGCCGTGGAACGTGTGAGGTCACTCGATGTCCGGGCCAAAAGTTATCAAGAGCTTGGAACGCGGATTACGTGTTCTGCAAGCGCTGCAGATGCAGCCGGATTCGTCGCTGCAGGAGCTTTACCTCCTCACGGGCATCTCGAAACCAAGCATACTGCGCATCCTGCACACCTGCGCCCGAGCAGGTATTGTGACGCGGAGGCTTGGTGACGGGCGTTACCGGATCGGTGCCATGCTTTCGCATGCACCCTCGCGTCGCGAACATCACGACCGGATAGCGGAAGCCGCGGCGCCGATCCTGGAGCGCTTGTGCGAGCGCGTCTCCTGGCCATCAGATTTGATGGTGCCCGCAGGCGATCACATGCAAATCCGCGAAACGACCCGGGCCCGGAGTCCCTTCCTGTTGCAGCAGGAGCGGATCGGACTGCCTGTCAACTGGCTGTGGTCCGCCGTCGGGACAGCCTATCTTGCGTACTGTCCGACGAAAGAACGTCAACGCGTGCTCGATTTACTTCGCAAATCGAGCCGTCCCGAAGACCGGCTTGCACGTGAACCGGGGCGGCTCAACGTTATTCTCGACGAGGTGCGGGAGCGCGGTTATGGCATACGCAACTCAATGCACAGCGGGGGCTATTATGGTGGGCCGCCGCACTCGGACGGCTTATTTTCGATCGCGGTTCCCCTGCGCGATGGTCCCCGCGTGCTTGGAGCGATCAACATGCTCTGGCTCAAAAAAGCGTTCTCCATCGAAGCCTTCGCAGCTCATCATCTGGCCGAGCTTCAAAACGCAGCGGCGGAAATTGTAAGTTCAGTCCAAAGACGAACGAAGCGGTGATGTTCGCTGTTGGCCCGAAGGCGAAGATCGGCATCGTGTCCCGGACGTCGGCAGTCGAGGCCGGACCAGACACGTGGGGACGCGAGGGAATCGACGCGATTGACCCTTGCTGTGTAAAAACGCGAGGAGGCGAAAAACGGCTAGAATTGCGTTCCGTCTGGCTTGAAATCGGTTGCGCGCATAAGCGCTAGATCGGCCTTGGACGAACAACTTCTTCTATCGCTCTCAACCATCTTGGCGTTTTCACACAGCCAAGACCCAAAGCAGACATGCATTTCACCAGCCGTGGAGGACATTTATTCTCCTTTCGGCACGCCAGCTAAGAGCAGGCCTTCATAGATCCGCTCCCTCTGGCTCAAAAATGTAGCGTTCTGACTGCGCCGCTCGTTGCGAAATCGGGCCACCGTAAAGTTCGGGTCGAGCCGGAGGCCGGCTTCCCGCGCCGCGCTCGCCTCGTCCATAAGCCCGCTCAGACTGGATGCGGCGGCCAGGAAAAAATGCACCATGGCGACGTTCGGGTTCATTTCGATCGACTTGCGCAATCGGTCCAGCGCCGATTGCAGCCTCCCAAGAAACAAGTCTGCAATTCCGAGCAGGGCGTGCCAGCGATCCAACCCGGGATCACGCGGGCTCAGCCGGATAGCGTTCATGAGGTCCGCTTCCGCCTCCTTTGCACGCCCGAGCAACACCTTCGCAAAGCCGGCATTGGCGTGAGCCCAAGCCAAGTTGCGATCAAGAGTGATGGCAAATTCGAATTCGCGCAGGGACCGCTCTGTCGCTCCCGAGACATGAAGCACATTCCCATAGATAAGATGTGCCGCGGCGTTACGCGGAGCGAGATCCAAAGCTTTAGTGATCGCCGTCCCGGCGATACGCAGCTGTTCATCCCGGTTTGTCGAAGCAAACGTACGAACCTCATCAGAATGATAGTTGGCAATGCCGATCAACGCCTCGACATTGCGATCGTCCCGTCGGAGCGCGTCTTCAAAGAGCTCACATGCCGCGCGGTGGCCACGCAGCGATAGGGGCTGGTTCAGAATCGCCCAGCCCCTCATCGCGAGGTCGATGGCGTCCATGCTTCCTGGCCGCTCACGCTCCGCCCGCCGGCTTTCAGCGGCTACAAGCTCGACACCAACGATCCGGGCAAGGCGCGTGGTGATCTCGTCCTGCATGTCGAAAATATCGGCGCGCGGTTTGTCGAAACGCTCGGCCCAGAGGTGCGCGCCGGTTGTCGCGTCAATGAGCTGAGCATTCACGCGGATGCGATCGCTACTGCTCTGCACGCTGCCTTCCATCACATAGCGCACACCGAGCTCGCGTCCGACGACGCGGGCGTCCACCGGTTTGTTCTTGAAGGTGAACGCAGTATTGCGTGCAATGACGAAGGCGCTTGGGATGCGCGACAGGTCGGTCGTCAGGCTTTCGGTGATACCGTCGACAAAATATTCCTGATCGGGATTGCCACCGAAATTAGCAAAAGGAAGCACAACGATCGACAGACGCGGCGCGGCGAGCTCACGCGACGTTGAGCCCTGTGCGACAAAGTCGAGCCGGTTGCGTTTCACTGCATACGCGCGTACCGGACGCGCAATGTTCTTGAGGCTATGCTCGCCGAGATCAATGAATTCGACGTCGATCTTCCCGCTGACCTGATCATGGGCGGACGCGGAAAGGCAAACACCACCGGGCTCGGCGATCCCCTCAAGGCGGGCGGCGATGTTGACGCCGTCGCCGAAGATATCGTTCGCCTCGACGATGACGTCGCCGATGTTGATGCCAACGCGAAAGACAATGCGCTTCTCTTCCTCCTCTCCGGCTGCGAGGTCTCCAACGCCACTCTGAAAGTGCTCGGCTGCTCGAACCGCTTCGACCGCGCTCGGGAACTCGGCGAGGAAGCCGTCGCCGGTGTGTTTGACGATGCGGCCTCCGTGTTGCCTAATGGTCGGCTCGACAACATCAGTCAAAAGCGCCGTGAGGCGGGCATGTGTAGCCTCTTCGTTATTGTGCATGAGCCGAGAATAGCCCGCCACGTCGGCGACCATGATGGCCGCCAACCTGCGTCCTCGGCCTCCATTCTCTCGCGACATGACCGCTCCGCCTGTCCATTAAGTGTAGAAGGGATCAGGCGACAATTCTAGCCGTTCGAGAGAGGGTCGCTGCCAACCGACCCCGCCTTGGGACGTGGCATCTCGTCAGATTGTCCATACGCTGCATCTGCGGGCGCGTGCTGGAACCCTATGTATCGCTGCAGCCCCCAAAGCTCAGAGCCTTGATGACAAACCCCTAGTTTATTGTCGGCTATCGGTAATCTGCGTCTTGCTCATTTTCACTTGCCTCAACGAGCGCGCTTTATAACAGGCCAAGGCATGTGATGTCTGCTGCTGGGCCCAGATGCGAAGTGGCCACACCTCTCTTTGAGGTCCGCTTAGTGGGCGGAACGGACTAGATTTGCTAACGCTGAGTTTTTCGCATTTTGACCCAAAGCCGACTAATGACCCATTTTCTGCTTGATCGGAGGTAATGGTAGTTTGTGAGCGTGAGCAATACGCCATCCTTCGGAAGTCTTTACGAAAACTAGGGTAATGAGATTTCCGGTGTCCCGGGTAGGGCGCGCCGGACGGTAAAGCTCCACCCCCTCAATCCGATTGACATTGGGTCTCTACGCTTACGTTGGGCGCATGGTGGACGAGATTTGCTCAAATTGACTTCTTCGGATGTACCTCTCGGACCTCGCGCGCAACTTTTCTCGTGCTAAAGTAAAAGCGCCAGCTGGCTAGAACCAGGATTTTCACTTCGCGAATTCCTGATTTCGAATGAGCCCTCTTGCTTAGGTCAAAGTCGCAACCCGACGGGACTTAGCATGAGTGGCAGTGGAAGATCGCAAGGTTTGCCGCCGAAGAGCGGCTGCTTATTCCGTATTCGCGAACAGGAGCACAGGAGGCCATCATGTCCGCGTTGTCGCGTCGCGATTTCTTGGCACTTTCGACGTCAGCCGCAGCGGTCGGTCTCGCCTCGCCCGCGCGTGCCGCCATGGGGCCAAATGACAAGTACGATTTGGTGATCCGTGGCGGTGAGGTACTCGACCCCAGCCAGTCGCTGCGCGCCAGACGCGATATTGGCATTCGCTGGGGCCGGATAGAAACGGTCCAGGAGACGATCGCGGCCGAACGCGCGCTGAAAAGCATCGACGCGTCGGGCAAGCTCGTGATGCCAGGCCTCATCGATCTGCACTGTCACGTCTATCCATACGGTTCGGCTATCGGCATTCCCGCCGACGAGCTCGTGCAATTCCAGGGCACCACGACCGTCGTGTCGGCAGGTGATGCCGGCGTCAACAATCTGGCGGCCTTGCGCCGCTTCATCGTGGCGCAGACCCGAGCCCGGATGTACGCCTTCCTCCACATCGCAAATAACGGCCTCTCCGCAGCCCCCGTGTCAGAGCTGTACAACATCGACAACGCGCAAACCGAGGCCTGCGCGATGGCCCTTGCCGAGAATGCAGACTTCCTGCTCGGGGTCAAGGTACGCATGTCCGAGAACGTCATCTTCAAATACGGGCTCGAGCCCCTCAAACGCGGCATCCAGGCCTGCGAAAAGTGCGGCTGGCCGGCGAAGATGATGGTGCATATCGGCGGGGTCGAGACCAAGGAGTTGATGTCGCAAATTCTCGACTTGCTTCGCTCGGGCGACGTGCTGACCCACGCCTATTCAGGCGCCCCGAACATGTCCAACGTCTTCACGAATATCGTTCAAGATGGCAACCTGCTGCCTGCGGCCCTGGCGGCCAAGCAGCGCGGTGTCATCTTCGATGTCGGTCATGGCGGTGGCAGCTTCGATTTCACGGTGGCTGAAGTGGCGATCCCGGGCGGATGCACGCCGGACACCATCTCCTCCGACATCCACGTCTTCTCCGGCAATTCGCCGGGCATCCCTTTCCTGCCGAATGTCATGAGCAAGTTCATGGCGCTTGGCTTCACGCTCGAGCAGGTGGTTGCCATGGCCACGACTTCTCCGGCGAAGGTCATCAATCGTGCGCCGATGATTGGCACCCTGCAGGTTGGAGCGCCCGGAGACGTCAGCGTCATGGAACTAGTGGAGGGACCGGTCAGCTTTCTCGATACCCGCAACAACAAGAGGGACGGGAGGGCCTATCTCAAGCCGATCCAGACCGTTATCAACGGTGTGCCGTTCGGCCGGCCTTATCAGGCTCCGTTTGCAGTGAGATAGGGGATTGGTCAGCAATCTCAGCTCTTGGAACCGTTTGAACTAGTGCCTCCGAGTGAGCTATCGATGCATTAAGGTTGCGGGATCGCCTCGGCAAGGCGTCATTATTCTCTAGCCCTGTTGCGCTGCATGGGTCTGCTTCTGGGCCGCATGAGACTTGTCGCTCGCGTGCCGATTTCCGCTGTTGACCGATACTGTTGAAAAAGTCGAAAGTAGAGAGACAGCAAAAATCTCGCTCGGATCAGCTCTAGTCGAGTCTTGGCAATAAAGGCCGTTGCCACGAGACTAGGCCGTGTACCTATAAATGCAGCGGCATAATATGGCGAGGGCAATGTCCGCGATCCTCCGACAGCGGCTAAGTTCGTGCGGCAGCGCAATATGTCCCGATGAGGGAAGGCCCGTGTTAGCTGATCATGCCTTCGTCCGTCGAATCGCCGTCGGTGGGCGCTTGTAGACCTCCGCAAATACTGTGTTGAAACGCCGTAGGCTGCGGAATCCCGATCTAAGTGCAATCTCGGTCATCGGAAGCTTCGTCTCATCCAAGAGACGCTTCGCCCGTTGAATACGCCCCGTTCGCGCGACTTGGGCGGGACTTGCGCCGACATATTTGTTGAACAGCCGCGATAGATGCCTTGGTCCGATGCCGAGACGTTCCGCCAGTGCTTCGACCCTGGCATCATCCAGTGCGCCACCGCTAATCAAACGTAGGGCACGCTCAACTGTCGTCCGTGAGCCTTTCCAAGCTGGAGAGAACGGCGCGGTTTCGGGACGGCATCTGAGGCACGGTCGATATCCCTCCTGCTCTGCTGCAGCGGCCGAAAGATAAAACGTCACGTTATTCGCCTTGGCGGGTCGCACGGGGCACACGGGTCGGCAATAGATCCTCGTTGTTCTGACGCCCGAGAAGAACAAACCGTCATAGCGCGGGTCGCGGTTCACTCGCGCCTGTTCGCATGCGGCAGCATCGAGTGTCTCGATGTCTGTTAAGACCGACGACGGAGTCCGATTCCGGCGAGCCATAACACGCTCCGATTGCTACCACGCCATCAACCTATCAGCATGAATGAGCGAGACAATGGGTGACGAAAAGCGTTTCGTTGGTTGGTCGGTGGCATGGGCTGCCTTTACCTTGGCGGTGTTTGCCTGGGGCATCGGTTTCTATGGTCCTTCGGTCTTCCTTCAGACTCTGCACGCTTCGCGCGGATGGCCCATATCAGAAATTTCGGCTGCCATTACCTTCCACTTCCTGCTCAGTGCGCTCCTCGTCGCGCATCTGCCCGAAATCCATCGCAAGATTGGTATTGCCGGAACCACACTGGGCGGTGCACTTCTGATGGCCATCGGGTTGATCGGATGGTCCGTTTCGTGGGAGCCGTGGCAACTCTTCTTGGCGGCTATTCCGAGTGCGGGAGGTTGGGCCGCGACCAGCGGTGCAGCCTTGAACGCAATAGTCGCCAGATGGTTCGACCGCGATCGTCCGAAAGCAATGAGTCTGGCATTCAATGGCGCAAGTGTCGGGGGAGTTCTGTTCGTGCCGTTGTGGCTCTTCTTGATCGATCAATTCGGCTTCCAGAACGCTGCGCAGGCGATCTCCATTGTTGCTATCGGTGTGATTGGGGGGCTTTCTGTCCGTTACTTCAAGCTGACTCCAACGAGCCTTGGCCTCGGCCCGGATGGCAACGGAGTGCCTACACTTGTCGCGAAACCGGGGCCGAGACTATCTCGCTCCGAGATTATTCGGATACCAGGATTTATCACGCTTTCGGCAGCGTTTGCTCTTGGCTTGTTTGCGCAGATCGGCCTCCTGTCACACTTGATAGCCCGGCTCACACCCGATCTTGGTGCGGCAACTGCAGGCTTGCTTCTCAGCTTAGCGACGGTATGCGCAGTAATCGGACGGAGCCTGACAGGTTGGTGGATCGGAGATCACGACCGGCGGATCGCTGCAGCCATCAACTTCGCTATCCAGACCATAGGAGTTCTGCTGCTCATCCTTGGCAATGGATGGATCGTACTGACATTTGGTTGCGTTGTCTTCGGCCTGGGGATCGGGAATCTCACGACTCTGCCGCCATTGATCGCGCAGAAAGAGTTCAATCGCCAGGACGTCTTGGCTGTGGTTGCCCTGATCGTCGCGATCAATCAAGCAGTTTTTGCATTTGCGCCAGCCATTATTGGAGCCTTCCACGATGCGACTTCAGGCTATGGTCTGGCGTTCGGGATTGTCGCTTGCATCCAGCTTTTGGCTGCAATGGTTGTTCTCCTTGGCCGCGAGCGCGTCCTTCCGTCCAGGAAGTCCGCTTAGGTTGTTTGACCGGTTCACCATGCATCGTTGGCTGGTTGCTGTCCGCTCGTAAGTGCCGTACCAGGCCGACCAACGACATTGCTTTCGGCCAGACTCCCGTGATTCAACCTCCCGAACTGGGAGCTCGAATCATGCGCTACGAACTCGCAGATTATGAATGGACTGCGATCAAGCCAATGCTGCCGAACAAGGCGCGTGGCGTTCCCCGGGTAAACGACCGGCGGGTTCTCAATGGAATTTTCTGGATCTTGCGATCCGGAGCACCCTGGCGTGATCTGCCCGAGGCGTTTGGTCCGTACACTACTTGCTACAACCGCTTCGTTAGGTGGCGGCGGGCTGGTGTCTGGGGCCGCATCATAGACGCACTTGCCGCTGCCCACGATGCCGCTGTCCAGATGATCGACACCTCGATTGTCCGCGTGCATCAGCATGGAGCCTGCGTCACAAGGAACCAGCGCCAGGCGATGGGAAGGTCGCGCGGCGGGCTGACCAGCAAGATTCATGCGGTCGTCGATAGCAACGGTCTGCCGGTACGGCTGGCGCTGAGCCCTGGTGAGGCCCACGACGTTCGACTCGCCGGAAAGCTGCTGTCTCGACTGAAATCGGGGTCAATGCTGCTTGCTGACCGTGGCTACGACGCAGACTGGATCAGGGAGCTTGCCACGAGGAAGGGCGCGTGGGCCAACATCCCGCCCAAAAGCAATCGCAGCGATCCGATCTGCTTCAGCCCCTATCTCTACCGCGCTCGCAACCAGGTCGAGCGGTTCTTCAACAAGATCAAACAATGTCGCCGTGTGGCGACACGCTACGATAGGCTTGCCGCCAACTACCTTGCCTTCGTTCAACTTGCATCAATCAGGCTGTGGCTGCGCCTTAATGAGTCCACGTCCTAGGAAAACACACAGCGATCCCGCAAGGAATGACGTGGTCCCTCGCGTCAGACGGCGTCGAGCGCACCAGCAGCCTTTAGAAATTTGGGATGCGCGCCACAGAGGACTTTTTCAACAGTATCGACCCGAAACAGACTTGTAGGGATGCATAAAATTATTGCGTTCTGCTATGCGACAGGTTGATGTTTTACGGTTATTCAATCGCGGCATAAGGTGCTTAAGCGGTCGGGCGGAGGAGACCTATGGCAGTATCGCGAATAGTCCGCGCATACTCCGAGTTGGTCAATCAGTGGCAGTTGATCGTCGAGCGACCAATCTCGAAAGAGGCCAAGCATGAAGAGTGCATGTCGCTGCTGCGCGAGTTCATCGAAGGACTTGCTTGGACCCGCATACGCGGGCTTGATAGGCCGCTTCGGTTCTATGCCGACATGTTGATATTAGAGGGTCTTCTTCGGCCAACTTTCGCAACGGACGAACTGGGCGAGGTCGCAATCCGGCCAGGCTATTTTCTGGTAAAGGACTGGTTGGACGAGCATCGCAGGCGATAGGCCACCTCGATTGGCTTCCCACCGCGGATTTGCTGGTATGTCCGGAATTGGCCCGTGGCTGACCTCCCCTTTCGGTTTCGCAGGGTCCGCCTTCAGGGCTGAGCGGAAAGTCATCGTGGAGACGCCGAGGGAAGCCTTTGACGTTTAGCAGTCGTAGCAGGCGAGGAGACACGGCGTCCGAACACCGGCCGCCACCCTCGTTCAACCAAGCCTCGCCTTGCAGCAGCGTCGTTCCGACACCATAGTCGCAGGATTGCAACTTTTTCCCGGTTGGACTGTTGGGGTCATACCCGGTCGCGACGGTTGCGCCGGCTACAGGGAGGCACAATACATGAAATGGATTTGCAGGCTTAGCTATCTGACGTGCGCTGTTGCCATAGCTTCTACAACGTCCGTCTCGGCCATGCCTGTTGCAACTTCGAATGCAATTGGTGGACCTGCCTCGACCGCGATCGAAGTCAAAGGTGGCCACGGTCATGGCGGCGGCCACGGATGGGGGCACCGCGGTAGCCGCGGCCATCATTACGGGTGGGGAAGGGGCCGTGGCCATCACTATGGCTGGAGCCGCCACCGTCATTGGTGAATCATAACCAGGGCCGCTCAATCGCGGCCCTTTTTATTTCGTGGGCCAGACGGCGAAGCGTTCTCTGGCCCTGACGTTCCTCGCGACAGCGTCTTCTTACGCCGGCGTCTTCTCCGCGGATATCCGGCAAGCAGCTTTACCGCTATCGCTGAGCACTCCCCTTCCCTTAAGCAAAACCGTTTTGTCGCCAGGCAGGCTGCCAAGCGATGCGAGGAACGATTCAAGAAAGGGTGAGTTCGATTCTCAAATTCAAGAAAACAAATTCAAGAGATATGAAGAGGTAACCCGATGACACGATCCGTGGAGGAGTTGAGACGCGAGTCCGAGCGCAGCCGCGCGGAGCTGGCCGCGACGGTGGGGCGATTGAGGGAGCAGATATCGGACACCGCCGATGACATTCGCCACAAGATCTCGCCGCAGCACATCAAGTCCGAAGTTACCGAATACGTCAGCCATAAGACCCAGAGTTGGGTTGACGGGCTCAAGCAACAGATCATGGACAATCCGATGCGCGCAGTGGCTGCGGGCGGCGCAATCGGTATCCCGCTGCTCCGCTTGGTGCGAGGCACGCCGCTGCCACTTCTCATGATCGGCGCCGGACTGGCCCTGACGTCGAAGACGGTGCGGGATCGCGCTGCAGACGTCACCGGCCCGGTCATGGACAAAGCGGAACACATGCTTGGGGACGTGACGGAGGGCGCCCGAGCCGTACAGGGTGACGCTAAGGAGACGCTGTCGTCCGCCCAAAGCCGAGCCGCCGGGATGGCTGCTGACGTGCAGGACAAGGCCGCTGGTCTCGCCTCTGACCTGCGGGCGAGCGCAGCGCAGGCTGCCAGCTTCGCAAGTGAAAAGCTGAAGAGCGGCATGGACGCCGCCAAGGATGCCGCTGCGAACGCGCCTGAGCAGGCCCGACAGACCATCGGCGACAATGCCGCCCTGATTGGGGGCTTGGGCATCGCGATCGGCGCCATCATTGCTGCCGCTCTTCCTGAGACCAAGGCTGAAGCCAAGGTGATGGGCCGGGCAAGCGACGGAGTGAAGCAGGCTGCGGCCGCTGCAGCGCAATCCGGATTCGGGGCGGCGAAAGATGCGGCTACATCCGCAGCCGACGCTGCGACGCAAAAGGTCGCCGAAGCCGATCTTGGCAGCCATACCAGCCGTATGACGCGGAACATGGCGGACACATTGAAGGAGGCAGCCGAAGACGTGGTCAAAGCTGCCTTTAGCCCCTCTCAAACCAACACTTGAAGGAATACCATCATGAGCGATTTGGACCCACACAACGTCACCCAATTCGGAAAGAACCAGGACAAGGGCGCCGCGAAGGACTTGAAAGAACAGCTTGGTGAGGTCGGAGCGGAGATGAAGCAGCGCGCCGGCGATGCTTTCCAGGCATCGGCCGGTCTTGCACAGGATAAGTTCGGCGAGGCCGCGGATGCAGCGAAGGGCGTCGCAGACGGGGCCGTTGACCAGATCCAGAGCCAGGCCCGCGAGCAGCAGCGGTCCGGCGCCGAATTCATCGAGCGCCTGGCGGGCAACATTCGCGAAGCCGGCCGCGCGTTTGAGGCAGACGTGCCTTTCGCGGCCCGGGGGATCGATTCCGCCGCCGACTATGTCGAGGACGCTGCGCAGAAGATCCGGGAAGGGAGCTTCAGAGATCTCCTCCAGGGTGCGACCGATTTTGCCAAGCGTCAGCCCGCCGCCTTTCTCGGGATATCGGTGCTGGCAGGGTTCGCGGCCGTCCGCTTCCTCAAGGCATCGGGCGAGCGCTCGTCATCCTCTCAGCAGCGCGACACGACAGAGAGATCTTCGTCGTCGCAACACGGTCAGAGGCCGGGCGGTTCGTTCTCGGCGGGACAACAAACCTGGTCTCAGGGCTCTATGCAGCGTAGTTCTGATACGAAACAAACCTCGTCGGCACAGGGCAGCAACGTACCATGAGCATCGAGCGCAATATCAAAACCAGCCAGGGCGAATTCAGGGCTGTCTCGACGCTGCTCGGCGACGCCCTGTCGCAGTTCGCCAAGCTCTTCCAGAATGAAATGGACCTGGCAAAGGCGGAGCTCGGCGAGAAGCTTCAGAAGATCGGTGGGGCGTTAGGCCTGATTGTAGGTGGCGCCGTTCTGGTGATCCCGGCGATCATCATGGTGCTGTTCGCCTTGTCCGCCGCGTTGATCTCGGCCGGATGGTCGCCGGCTGTCTCCTATCTGACCTCGGCAGTAATTGCGGGGGTCATCGCCGCCGTACTGGTTGCTATCGGCGTCAACCGGCTCGATGCGCGTCAGCTGACCCCTCGGGAAACGATCAGCCAGCTCGAAAAGGATAAGGATACGGTGAAGGGGATGGTGCGATGAGCAGCGCAAAGAGCAGCTTTATAGACAGTTTGGTGACCGCCGCCCGGGAAAACCCGCTCGCCGCCGCGCTGATCGGAGGCGGAGCGCTCTGGTTGCTCGCGGGCGACCAGAGGCTGAAGAGTGCGGCGCGATCGGCGACGGAGGCCGTTGCATCCGCCGCCGATGCTGGGACGAGTGGTCTCAGGTCGGCGGCATCCGCGGTCAAGCAGACCGTGGCGCCTCCGACCGCACCTGAGATGGACGACCAAGGGTCGATGGGCGCCGGAGACACGTTTCAGGGCGCGACCGCTGCCGCTTCCGATGCGATGGCGGGAGCTGCCGACAGCGTGCGCGACCGCTTCGACGAGGGAGTCGCCTTTGCACGGGAGCAATTCAACAAACTCGGCAGTTCGTTTCCCGACAGACCGACCGTCAACAGCGCGAAATCGTCACTTACGGATGTGCTCGAGCGGCAACCTCTCGTTCTCGGGGTCGTGGGTATCGCGATCGGTGCAGCGGTTGCAGGCTCGTTTCGCGCGTCCGATATCGAGAACAAGTACGTCGGCGACGTCAGCGACGATGTGAAGGCGGATTTGAATCGACGCGCCGGTGCCGTCTCGCAAGCTCTGAGGGAAGCTTCGGACACCGTCGTCGCGGAGATAAGCGACACCGGTGCCGAACTTGTGGACCGCCTCAAGCAAACTGGCTCTGATGTTGCCGCCGCTGCGCGTGCGGAGGTGAAGTCCCCTTCATAAGTGATATCGCAGGAGCCCGATGGCGACCGCGCGCTCCTGCGATCCGAGATGGTCGCTCAGCAAAAAGCCTGAATTGATGCTCTTCAAATCGCGCGCCTTTGTCGGCCGGCGAAGAGGCCATACACAAAGAGCACGATGATGGCGCCGACCACGGCACCAACGAGTCCGGCACCCTCTCCTGGACGGTACCAGCCAAGAGCTTGGCCGAGATAGGTTGCAACGAAGGCGCCGACAATGCCGAGAATGGTGGTGAGAATGAACCCTGATGGTTCGTTGTCACCCGGCATGATAAATTTTGCGATCACGCCTGCGATAAAGCCGATGATGATCGTCCAAATAATTCTCCTTCGAATAAACGACCCGTTCAACTGCTATTAGGCTGGTAGACGCCCCTCAGGCGTATACTTGTCGATCGCCTGGGGCAGCTCACGCGATAACCTTGCGAGAATTTCTTCTTGAGAGAGCCCGGTCTCCTTCTCGAGCTTGTCCAAGACGTCGTGCCCGATTGCTTCCCGGAGCTGCGGAGGCGAGATTTCCTTGTTCGGCCCAGAACTGACCCAAGACTTGGCCGTGTCTCCATGGCCGTTCTGGTTGAATTTCTCCAGGAGTTCGCCAATTCCTCCTTGCAGCAGGCCCCCAACGCCTGCGCCGCTCAACATACCTGTAAGATTTCCGAGAAGGCCGCCGAGCGGCTGCTGGGGGTTGGCTGGCTCCAGCGATCCGGCGCCCGGCCCTCTAAGCAATTCCGCGAGCTTGTCTCGATTTTGATACCCGGCGATCGCCAGCATTCCGAGAAGTGCGGTCATGGAGGGCATTCCGCGGCTCATCTTAGGACTCCTCAACAGGTTAAACACTCGAACTCGGGGAAGACAGCTGAGTTCCTAACGCCCGGCAGACAGGACGATGGACGCGGGCTCCCTTGGCACTCGGCGCGCCTCGCTTCTGGCCATCACCCGCTGCGTATCCCAAACGATGACTGCGCAGTCGGAACGTTTAGAAGAACGGCGGGTTCGGCTTAGCGCCGCGCCGCTTTCGGGGCGCTTGCCTTATAGGGCCGCCATGTCTAATGCGGATCGCTCCTCGTCCTGGGAAGATGAAAATGTCCCAGCCGCCGCCAGTCCGGCCTCGACCATCTTATCGCTGCAGATTGGCGTCGTCATCGTAGCTGCGCTCTATTTCGCAAGGGAAGTGCTTGTACCGATCACTGTCGCGGTTCTTCTATCATTCGTCCTCTCTCCACTGGTGAACTTCCTTCGACGGTTGCGGTTTGGCCGTTCCAGCTGCTGGGCGAGCAACTGGACGATGCGTGACCCCAATCCGCCGGGCTCTGCCCCCTCGGGCAGCGAACGAGACCGCAATGTGGCCGGGCCTGTCGCCGGGAAAAGCGTACTTCAGCGAGTTCGTGACAAGCTCGTTCGTGATCATGCCGATCGCGAGCGCATGGCTGCTGGCCAGGTCGATGTCCTCGCAGACCACCTGAAATGCAATCGGCCCGGGAGGCGCCAAAGACTGGAAGACCTTCTCCACGACGTTGTTCAAAAAGAAGCGCATGTTCACGGAGCTCGAATCCCGCTTTGGCGAGAGATGGTCGTAGGCCTCCGCCATCACCTGCAGGCGACGCGCGGTGGCCTCCAGCGCGGCCGCGACTTCCGAACCGCCATGTCTCGCCTCCAGCCTAATCATACCGCCAAGGATGCGAGGTTGTTCTTCGTCCGGTGAGCCATCTCCTGCAGCAGCAGGGCCTTCGTCTTGTCCGCCAAAACCACCCGCCCCAGCTCGGAGCGTTGGAATTCGGCGACGGCGGCCGTTCCGGCTGCGGTGATGGCGAAGAGAGCGTTAGTCGCCAAGTAGTCCATGCCGTTGTTGCCGGCATAGCCGACGTAGGCACCGACGGCGACCGCGATGATGACTGCGAAAATTCCAGAGCCGCGGTCGAAGACCAGGCCCGAGAGAAACACACCGGGAAGCAGCAGGAAATATCCCGGCGAACCCGTCTGCATCTGCAGTGCCATCTGCAGGACGGCGCAGCCCAGCATGATGCACGTCGAAATGGCGTACCTGGCTACTGTCGGAAGCCCATGCTCCAGGACGAGAGGGAAGAGCCTGTTCATGGACCGAGAACCGCCAGCCACGCATGCCCGTTCCTCACTACGGCGCGTCGGCTCCAGGCCACGGGACCAGCTCTCTCGCAAGCTGCATCAGAGCCGGGAACGACCGCAACGTTGCGCCGTTCGAATGTGAGACACTAAATCCACAAGAGCCACCAGTGAGCGTACTTCTCGTCGAAGACGATCCTCTGATCCGCGAATTCGTCGTCGATGCCCTGCGCGAGGCCGGCTATCACGTGATCCATGCGAGCACGGGAGAGGAAGCGCTCGCTTGGTGCGACCGCCGCGTCGCGGATGTGCTGATCACCGACGTGAGGCTACCCGGACAGGTCGACGGGTGGCAGATCGCGGAACGCTGTCGGGAGCAGTACCCGAATTTGCCGGTCGTCTACGCGACCGGCTTCTCGCCGGTCCCGCCTCGCCCGGTCCAAGGCAGCCGTATCGTGAGAAAGCCCTTCCACCCGGACGAGATCGTGCGGGTGGTCAAGGAATTCGACCGAGTGAGGGGTGCGCCGCCGGGTTAGCGATCAACCGGCGGACCTTCGGAATTTCAGCGGGGTTGGACGCGGAAGGTTCAAACTTCCTTCACGCAGGAACGAAGGCTCCAGTGCCAAGTTTTCCCAATGCCCCTGCCCCAGGGGCGAACCCCGTACTGGCCCCAGCTCATAGCCCCCTAGCCCCCAGAGCTGGGGCCTTCTCTGTACGGGTCTTTCAGAAAAGCTCTAGAGAAATCGCTCGAGACTATTCGCCGGCCGCGGGAGCGGCGGAATCCTGGGCGCCGAGCAGCTTCAGCGCCGTCTCGATTTTCGAAAGCACCGCCTGGATCTCGGCCCGCTCGTTCGGACCCGGATCGGTCTCGAGACGAGCGAGCAATTGCTCTTTCTGAGCTAGGAGCTTCGCAACAGCCGACATCTCATCATCCCCACAGGAAATCGACCGAGAAAGGGCCGCTCGAGAGCGGCCCTTTCGTAGTTCACCAGCTTCGGGTGCCGAAGCTGAAACCGATGCTCGGCCCGCCGCCGTAGTAGCCGTAGCCGCGATCGTAGTAGCCGGGACCGCCGTAGTAGCCGTAGCTCCGGCGGACCACATACCCGTCGTCCCCGCCGTAGTAGCGCTGGACGTAGCGCGGGCCGCGGGTCCGGTAGCAGCGACCGTACTCGTCACAGACGAGCCGGACCTGCTCGGTGCCGCCAAGCTCGGCCGATGCGATGGCCGCAGGTGCGAGCGGGGCGGCATTCGCCGACGCCGCCATCAGGGTCGCCGTGAGCGCTCCCAACACGATAGTCTTCATGGTTCTTCTCCTCCGTTGCGAGATCAATCGATCTCTTCGATGACGCGACGCTCATGGGGTTCGACGATGTAGGTGCGGCTGTCCCGGTTGATGTACCGGTACTCGCGAAGGGTCGGAGCATCCCGATAGACCTCTTCAGGGAACGCCTCGATCTCCACGCCTTCCGGCACGCGCTCGCCGGTCCGGAGCTCGGTCCGGACCGAGCTGCCGGTGGTCACCCGCTTCTCGCGCTCGACCGGGCGCGCCTTCGCGTGCTTGCGGGCGACCTCGCGATCGCGGTCGCTGAACGTCACCTTGCGCTGCTCGGTGCGCGCCGGCGCCGACGCGGTCGAACGGCCCGAGTACGGCAGGACGGTCACGATCTTGTAGGTCGATGGTTCGATGATCACGATCTCATCCTTCACCAGGACGAAGTTGTAGCCCCGATACTGCGGCACGATCTCGACGACCTCGGCCGGCAGCGGCTGCAGCCGGACGTCGCGCGGGACGACGGTGCCCACCGACAGGGAGAAGTTCACGTTGGTGAGAGGCTGCACGTTCAGGTGCGAGATTGACGTGCTGATGCGGGTCCGCTGCTGGTCGTTGATGTTCACCGACGCATTCACGTTGGTGTTCGACGAACGATCCGCCGTGTTCTGCTGATTGTTCGGCTGCTGCGCGGTTTTGGTCGAGCCGCTACCCGGGGGCGACTGCGCCTGGTTAGTGCCGGAAGCCGGCGGATTGGCGCTCTGCGTCGTGCTAGACGGCGAGTTGGTCTGCGCCTGGTTGGACGGCGTCGTGGACTGGTTCGTCGGCTGATTGGTCTGCGCCTGGTTCGTCGAGTTGCCCGAGGCGGGCGCCTGGGTGGTGTTGGTGCCTGACCCGGAATTGGACGGCGGGCTACCAGCGGTCTGGTTGGTCGATGATGGCGACTGGCTCTGAGCCGAGTTGCTCGAGGGAGTGGTCTGAGCCGAGCCCGATGAATTCGAGGGTGTCGACGTCGGAGAGGACGGCGTCGCCGTGGAGTCCTTTTGCTGCGTTGCGGACGGAGTGGAGCTCGACGTGCTCGGAGATGATTGCGCGAATGCCGAAGTCGCGATGGCGACGGCAGCGGTCGTTGCCAAGAATAAACGCTTGTTCATCTCTGAAACCTCCTAAAAGCAGACGTCGGTTAACCCGAAGGGCCGGTCTCGGTTCCGTTTCGGGAAAATTCGGCAATTTCTTCCGCAGGCCGGATAATTCGTGCTGTAGCGAAATGGCACGACGGGTTAGTGGGGCGGGAACAACCGGAACTTCGACGAAGAATCTCCGTTGGCAGTGACTACCTGCGAACACTGAGGAGGACATCATGAAGAAGCTGATCGTGTGCGGCGCGCTCGCCGCTTTCGCCCTCGGCACCCAGGCCGCCAGCGCCGCCGAGTTCTACATCGTGCGCGATGCGACCACCAAGAAGTGCACTGTTGTCGACAGCAAGCCGACCACGACCACCACCACGGTTGTCGGCAATGGCGTCTACAAGACCAAGGTCGAGGCCGAGTCGGCTGTCAAGACCACCAAGGTCTGCACCGAGCAGTAAGCGACCATTCGCGGGCCGACAGGCCCGCGAACTACTGACAGCAATTGGAGGAGAAAATGCCCGTTTTGATTCTTTGGGCCGTTCCCGCCGTTCTCGTTGTTGGCGGCGTCGGCTATTTCCTGGTTCATATGCACTAAACTACTAGCTTTCGCACCAACGGCCCGTCCGTCTCCCCGGACGGGCCGTTTCTGTTTGGCGGGCGTGATCGAACCTCAAAGAAAAAGGGGCCTCCGATGGGGGCCCCTCAATCCGAGAATGCTTGGTCCCTCAGTTGTAGTCCGAATACTTGAACTGCGGCAGCGCCTTCAGCTGCTCCTTGTTGCCGCTCATCACCGCGTGGTCCGGGACCCAATCGTTCGTGTTGCGGTTTGTCGTGCTAGTCGAAGCCGCGCCGGTGGTCGTCGTCTCGCGCGTAGTGGTCGAGTTGCCGGTCGAGCTGGTCCGAACCGGCTCTTCGACGAATTTCAGCTTGTCCATCGAGACCGCGATGTCGTGCTCGCCCATCCCGAGGAAACCGCCGATACCGATCACCACAGCATTGATCTTGCCGCTCTTGTCGACCAGCAGTTCGTTGATGTCGCCCAGCTTCTCGTTGGCCTCGTTATAGACGTTCAGGCCCATGAGCTTCGAAGCGCGCCAATTGTCCTTCAGCATCATCTTGTCGGCGGGTTGTGCGGTGGCCGCCGGCGCGGCGCGGTCGGCCGGCTGAGCGGATTGCGCGAACGCGGCGCCGCCGATCACGGCAGTGCTCAGCAGAGCGACGGCAAGAAAGCTTTTCATCGAATTTTCTCCTCCAGGTGACGCACCCGTTCGGATGCCCGCCCCAACGCGTATGATTGCCGCTTGTTCCCAGATCGGAACGTGCGACGATCTCTTCGATCCTGCGCGCTCGGATGCGCCTCAGGCGAGACAGCCTCCGCGAGCGACCAGCTCGCGATAGCTTTCTTCGTAGCGGCGGGCCATACGGTCGGCTGCAAATCGCTCTTCGAAACGGGCGCGGATCCTACTCCGATCCAGCAGGCCCGCTTTCCCGACCGCCTCGATCGCCTGCTCCTCGCCATTGACTATGAAGCCGGTGACGCCGTCCTCGACCACTTCCGGCACCGATCCGGAGCGGTACGCGATCACAGGCGTACCGCAAGCCATCGCTTCGATCATGACGAGACCGAACGGCTCCGGCCAATCGATCGGAAACAGGAGCGCGGCAGCCCCCGCGAGGAAAGGCTCCTTGCGGGCTTCGTCCACCTCGCCGACGAGCTTGATCTCCTTGCCGTCTATCTCCGGCTCCAGCTTCTTTTTGAAATACGCCGTCTCCGCCCGGGGTATCTTAGCCGCAATCCGCAGCGGCATCCCGACGGCGCGTGCGATGCGTATCGCATCTTCGGGCCCCTTTTCCGCCGTGAGCCGTCCGAGAAACGCAAGATACGAACCGCTTTCGAACGACGGTCGAAACTGGTCCTTGGGAAGCCCATGGGGGATCGTCGCGATCCAGTTCGCATCCGGAAGCGGACGGCGCTGGTTGTCGGAGATGGAGACGAAGGGGGCCTCCGGAAAAGCGCCGATCACGTCCGCCAGGCCGGGAAGGTCGAGGCGTCCGTGCATGGTCGTCAGAAACGGCACTCCCGTGCGTCTCAGGACCGGCAGCGGCAACCAGTCGATATGGGAGTGGATGACGTCGAAGTCGCGCGCGCGCTCGGCTATCGCCTCGATGAGCAGCGCGCAGGCGGCGTTCGGATCGGCGCCCCGCCGCCCCAGGCGCAGCGCGCGCGGCCATACGGGGTGGAGCTTGGCTTTTGTGCTGGAATCTCCGCTCGCGAACAGGGTGACGTCGTGACCGAGATCGATCAGTTCGTCCACCAGCCAGGCGATCACCCGTTCGGTGCCGCCGTACAGCTTCGGAGGAACGCTCTCGGCCAAAGGGGCAAGCTGGGCGATCCGCATCGAGCTAGGCCCCGAATGCGCTGCGCAAGCCAACCACAAGGACTGCGGAAATGAGAAAGGAAATCGCGAGCAGCGTCCAACTGGGCCGTGTGCTTCCGTTGGCAACGCGCGCGACAAGTATTTTCATGCACGTCAACATTCGTCTTTGGGGAGCCGGTGTAGGTAGTAGGCTATTCCGAAGGTCGCGAGGTCTTCGGTGTCGCTCTGTCGCGCTTCCCATCTCCGATGCAGGTAGCGCTCCATAAGGCAGCGTCGGCCATCATGAGCGTCGACGTCGGGGTGCCGTGCCCGATACGCCGTCCAGGCGGTCTCCGTGGCATTTTTCAAGACGACTTCGTCGACCATCTGCATGCTCCCGGCGACCGATCCGATCGCTGGCAACTCGTCAGGGTCAGCAAAAGTTTCCAGTTTTTCCCGGTTACCCTCGCGAACCGGACAAGCGCGCGTTCAGCAAGCTTTTGCGCGGGCCCGCTCACGTGCCGCACGACGGCGCTGCAGCCGCTGGCTTCGGCCAGCGGCGAGAGGTGGGGACGCCGCTGGACTTGAAGCCGGCGGATCAACGGCGGGCGCCGGGCTCTCTGTCCTCGGCTCGGCAGGCTTGGCTTCCATGAGCTCGAGCACGGATCGGCCCTTCTCCGTTATTCGCCATCCGCCATTCAGACGCTCGACCAGTCCTTGCGAGAAGATGTCGAGCTCCGGCACGCGAGCGGCCAAGCGCTTGGTGCGGTCCGCCCAGTCACGCCCGCTCGTCGCCAGGATCGCCATGTCGCGTTTGAGGTCCGCCATGACGGCGAATCCATCGGGATAGCTCACCAGGATCTTGAGCACGGTGACCTGGAAGTTCACCCCGCCTTCTCCTATCGTCCCGTCGTCGGCGCGTCGTGGAGTGCCTCGCGTCCGACCTGCTTCAGCCTCTCGGGCGAGGTGTCGCCGTCGGTGGCCGCTTCCAGCATTCTCGAGGCAACATGGGTGCGTGCCGCGGTTTCGTGGCGCGAGACGTCCTCGCAGACCTCGTCGAAGACGGCGCGCAAGAGCGCGGTCGTGGCCGGATCGAACATGGGAACCCCCAACGCGAGAAGAGTTAGTCTACTCGGAAACGCTGTACGGTGAACTCAACAAAGTTAACGCGGTCACATCAAGCGAAAGGCCGTCGAGAGCTTCCGCGACGCAACATGAAGAGAACCCAACCGGGACTTGCTGTTGTGGTCCAAGCTCGATCCTCTCGAGCGAAGCTGCCCAGGCGCCGATGTCGGCTCGCCGCCGGGCGAGCGAAACCATTGCCATTTTTTCCCGTTGTCGGTGGGGCGCACGAACAACTTGAAAGGATGCTCAATGAAGAAGATTGCAATGTCGGCGCTGATGGTCGGCGCCCTTGGTCTCGCCTCGGTAGCCACCACGGCCCCTGCCGAAGCTCACTGGCGAGGCGGCTGGGGCCCGGGCATCGCTGGCGGCCTCGTCGCGGGTGCCGTGATCGGCGGCCTCGCCTCTTCGGCATATGGGTGGGGACCGGGTTATGGCTACTACGGGGGCCCTGGCTACTATGGGGCTGGCTACTATGGCGGTCCCTACGCCTACGACTACGGATACGACGAGCCCTATCGTTGGGGCGGCGGCTACACCACGACCTACTACACTGCGCCGGTGTCCTACGGTCATCGCTATCGCCGCGTCGTTCGCCCTGCCTACGCCTACTATCGTGGGTCCTATCCGGTCGTTCGTCATCACTGGCATCGGCACCACCGCCACTGGTGAGTGCGGGCGCACGTGAAAGCGACGAAGGCCGCACCCCGAGGGAGCGGCCTTTTTCCTTAACCCCAGTCACGCTTCCGCTCACCACCATCTGCCGGCAAACGGATCAGTCCGCTCGAAGGCGAGACGCTTGTCTGATGTTCGCTTCTGCAGCTTTGCCGATCGCTTCGGATGTGTGAGGACCGCCGCAGCGCGGGCCGGCGCTTCCTTTCGGGTCTCGCCGGAGGGTGCTGCGGGCACGGCGGCCATGGCTTCTCGCAGCGGCTCTTCCGGGACCGGGTCGGCCTGCGCGAGAATCGGCGCTTCGGCCCGCTGGCTGGTGTCGAAGACAATCTTCTCCGGGATGCTCCTCGCCGATTTTATGCGGATGATGGTCCTGTCGGGGTCGGCCAGGGCGGCGGCTTCGACCGGTGCGGGCAGGTACCGATCCGCAGCGAAAAGCAGCGCCAGCAAGAACCCGCCGACGAAGACGAAATAGCGCAGAATCGGCATGTACGGCCGCTCGCAAATGAAATCAGGGGATCGGCCGGGCCGGATGGGTGGCGGGCCGCTGCGATCAGCGACCCGCCGGGAAACTCAGTCGATCTCCTGGACGACCGTGCGGGTCGACGGATCGACCAGCATTACGCGCTCGCCCGAGTAGACATAGCGGTACTTGGTAAGCGAAGGACCCCAGTCGGCAGGCACCGCCTCGAGCTCGACTTCACGCGGCACAGGCTGGCCGACCACGATCTTCTGCTGCACCGGACGAACCTTATGCTCGGTAACGTAGGTGCGGATCTTGGTGCGGTATTCCGGCTCGATCTGCACGGCGGCCGCATGACCAGTGCCGGTGGTGGTGACGACGGTCGACTGCGCCATCGCGCTCGTCGAGATCAGCGCCGCCAGCGCGGTCGTCAATAGAAGCTTGTTCATGTTGTTCTCCTCGCCGCCATATGCGGCATCCGAGAACCCGGGAATGATGGCAAGGTTCCGGGAAAACGCAGGATGATTGCTTATTTTTCCCGAAATGATGGCGCGAGCCGTGCGGATAGAGCCATGGTGAAATCAGAACTTGATGACCGACCGCAATCCGACGACGGTCGCATTCTTGAGATGCCTCCCGGCCGATGTCCCGAGGGGATCCGTGGCGCCTCCACCGGGACGGCGGATGAACTGGACATTCGGCTGAATCGTCAGACCGGCTTGAACTTCGTACTGGTAGACGGCCGTCAGGAGCTCTTCTGAAGTCCGCAGCGGCCATCGCAGCCCGGAGGCCGACTGGAAGTCCCGATCAAGTGCCTGCGCGCAACGCGACACATGGGCGTAAGCAGCCGCGATGCCGAACTTGTCGTGGGGACGCGCGTCGGACAGCCCGATGAACTCGAGGCCACCGTCGGCGTAGATATCGATCAGATTGCGATCGGACGGTCCATAGGACCCGCGAGCGAATACGCCGATGCCGCGATCGTCGTCGCGGCCGACGCGAAAGAGCTTCTGTTCGAACACGGCGTAGAGGCCGTAGTCGCCTGCGATGCCGGCAGGCGTTCCCGAACTCGCTGGATCCGCCAGCGAAAGGCCTGTCGTATCGAAGCGCAGGTCCGTGAAGCTGCCGAAATGGCGCCAGCCGCCAAGCTTGAGCTTGCCGTCGAGGCCGGGATCACCCTTCTTCGCGTTCCATTGCAATTGCGCTTCGTAGAGAACGAGAGGCGGATCATTCACGCGGAAATTGACGCCGTAGCGATTGCGTAGCTGCGGGTCGTTGAAGCCCGGGCCAGCCGCATTGCCGTCGAATACGGCGCCCAGCACCGAGAGATTGTCGCTCAAGTCGGCACGCAGGCGTGCTCCCATGGCGGCAAGCGGCGGCGAAGGACCGCCGCTCGGGAGATTGAGCGACAGACCGGCCGGCCAACCGAGAGAGGCGTTCGTGAAGACGTCGGTGTACTTCGACGTCATGAATTCCGTATCGGCGGCAAGCTGTCCCGCCCTGAGCGCGATCTTCTCGCCCCATTTCTTTTCGAACCAGGCCTCATAGAGACGGGTCGTCGGCAGCGCTTCGATTCCGCTGACATCCATGAAATTGAACAACGAACCTCGGGACAGTCCGCCGCCGTCGATCTGAAAGACGTTCGCGTGGAAGGTGACCTGCTTAAGCCCGACCAGCTTCTCGAGGTCGGCATCAAAAGCGAAGTTAATGCGATCCTCGTACACGGCACTCTGTTTTGCGCCTCCGGACGGGTTGCCCAGAACTTCGCCGATGTAAGTGACCGCAAACTTGACGCCCTGTCTCTCGAAGGGATTGGGCAGCAATCCCAGCGTCGTCTCCTGCACGGTACTTTCGCCGGTATCAGGATCGGCGGGCTTGAGGTCGTCGGTCTTCTTGTCCTCTTGAGCGAGTGCGACGCCACAAAGCAGTGATGCCCCAAGCAAAATCAACAGACGACGCATGTGACCCATCCAACCATGACAGCATGATGCAGGTTTTGGACGTGGTTACAACTTTGCAGTCCATGCCGACTTGGTCTGGTGGTCAAAAATGCACACGCCGAACCAATAGGCCTGCACGGACGTTATGAGTTCCGGAATCGGATCCAATGCAGCGAGGAGCGACTAAGTGGCGAGGAGGAAAACGCGCAAGAAGCCGGTCGAGAATAAAGATCAGGACAGCTTCTTGCAGCGCCTGGGGCCCGGCCTCATCACGGGCGCTTCCGACGACGATCCATCCGGTATCGGCACCTACAGCCAGGCTGGCGCTCAGCTAGGATTCGGCATTGGCTGGACCATGCTGATCACCTATCCGCTGATGGCCGCGATCCAGGAGATCTCGGGTCGTATCGGACGCGTCACTGGTCACGGCATCGCCGGAAATGTCTGCCGAAATTTCCCCGCGCCCGTTATCTGGTCCATGATCGTGCTGCTCTTCGTCGCCAACACGATCAACGTCGCCGCCGACCTTGGGGCGATGGGCGATGCGCTCAAGCTTCTGATCGGCGGACCTGGCACCCTTTACGTCGTAGTCTTCGGCGCGGTGTCCGTCATAGCGCAGATTTTCTTCAAGTATGAGCGTTATGTGGCGATCCTGAAATGGCTGACGCTCGTTTTGCTCGCTTATGTCATCGCCCTATTCCTCGCAAAGGTGCCTTGGGGCGAGGCGCTGAAAGGACTCCTAATTCCGAAAATCGAATTTAATGGGCCCTTTCTGACGACTTTAGTCGCGATCCTCGGCACGACGATTTCGCCCTATCTGTTCATCTGGCAGTCCTCCCAGGAAGCCGAGGAGCAGCGGATCGATCCCGACAAGAAGCCGCTCAAGCGCGAGCCCGAGAAGGAGGACGAGGAGGTCAAAAGAATTCGGATTGATACGCTCGTCGGCATGGCAGTGTCGAACGTCATCGCCATCGCGATCATCATGACGACGGCGGCAACGTTGCACGCGTCCGGAAAGACCGACATCGAATCGTCGGCCCAAGCGGCAGAAGCCCTGAGGCCCGTCGCGGGGGCAATGGCCGAGTTGATCTTTGCGCTCGGCATCATCGGAACGGGCCTGCTTGCGATCCCGGTGCTCGCCGGCTCGACAGCATACGCTATCGGAGAAGGTCGCAAGTGGCCGGTCGGCCTGTCGCGAAAGCCGAAGGAGGCGGTTGCGTTCTATGGTGTACTCGCACTATCGGTCGCGCTTGGCGTCGGGCTCAACTTCACGGCGCTTGACCCGATCAAGGCGCTCTATTGGAGTGCCGTCATTAACGGCATACTGGCTGCGCCGATCATGACCGTCATGATGCTGCTGGTCCGGCGGAAATCAGTGATGGGCGATCTCATGGTTTCGGGGCCAGTCTATTGGCTGGGCTGGGTCGCGACCGCGGCTATGTTCATGTGCATCATGGGCATGGCTTGCTCGATGGTGTGGTCGTAATCCCGCACGGAGACGACCGCATCGTGCTTCCGGCGTCAGAAAGGGCTGCCAGGCCGTCTTGCGCCCCGGTCAAAGGTCCTGCCGACCTCAGCGAAGGCTGCTGCTGGACTTGTCCCTTCGGGGCTGCATTGGGCTGCCTTTTCTACATCCTGTAACCCGAGAACCTTGGGATCGCCGTCGGTCCTTCAGGCGTGAAGAGCATCAGGTCAGGCGATGACCGAAGCCTTCGACGCAGCGCTTTGCCATACCAGCCGGCGCGCAGACGCTCGCCGTCATTGCTTCTGCAAAATGGTGGAGAGCGCCGTGCCGTCGTTCAAGATCGAGAAAATCTCTCGCGAGGACAGATGCGCGGCGGCCTCCTGAAAAGTATCGCTGGCATCGACCTTGGCGCGCCCGACCACCAGGTTCGCGTCGACCGTGTCAGGCCGGACGGCGCCAGGAGGCGCCAGCTGAGCGACGTGAAAGGCCAGCAACTCGGAGTCTTCGCGCAGCGCCACAAGAGCGGGTTTAATGCTGACATCCGCCGCCGCGCTCAATTCGTTGGCCCGGCGCAAGACCGACGGCGGCTCCCGGTCTTCAGGGGTGGCAAACAGTTCGCCGGAAGCGGGATTGGCCGTCAGCGCACCGATGGGCACGGCGAACAGCAGCCCGACGATCACCGGCGACATCCAGAGCAGAAGCGGCAGCGAAACGGCGTAAGCGCTCGCCGCCATCGCAACGCCGCACAGGGTCGGGACGCCGTATTTCCGATACAGCTCCCGGCGCTCTACCGTACCGTCGTCGCGCCTTTGCGTCTGCCAGCCGGCATCGCGGCCAGCCAGAATCTCGATGACCGCGATAGACTGAAAGATCATCATCACAGGCGCCATCAACGCGGAGACCACTATCTCCGCCAAAACTCCGGCCAAGGTCCGCAAAGCCCCGCCGAATTGGCGTCGCTCCGCGCGCCGTAGCCAGACAAGGACAAGGCTGAGCAGCTTCGGCAGCAGCAGCAGTCCCATCGTGGCGACGAACACCCAGATGGCCAGCACGGGATCCTGGGCCGGCCAGGTCGGAAACAGCGAGAAGCCCTTCGGAAAATACTCCGGACGCACAAAGCGAGCCTGCAGTGAGATTAGCATCCCCAGCAAGAGGAACAGCAGCCAAAGGGGCGCCGTCAGATAGGCTCCGATCCCCACCATGAAATGCAGGCGCGATACCCAGTGGAGACCGCGAGCGGGCACCACTGCGAGATGCTGAAGGTTGCCCTGGCACCACCGCCGATCGCGCGCCGCGAAATCGAGCAGTGAAGGCGGCACCTCTTCGTAGCTTCCCCCGAGCATCGGCAGCATGTAGATGCCCCACCCGGCCCGCCGCATCAGCGCGGCCTCGACGAAGTCGTGGCTGAGGATGTGCCCGCCGAACGGCTTGGGCCCCCGAAGCTGCGGCAGCGCCGCAGCTTCCGCGAACGCCTTCACGCGGATGATCGCGTTGTGGCCCCAGTAGTTGCCTTCCGAGCCGTGCCACCAGGCGACGCCGGCCGCGATCATCGGTCCGTACAGGCGGCCCGCGAATTGCTGGACGCGGCTGAACAGACTTCGCGCATTGACGACCATTGGGAGCGTTTGGACGAGCCCGGCGGTTGGATTGGTCTCGATGGAATGGACTAATTGGACGATGGTCTGCCCGCTCATGAGACTGTCTGCGTCGAGCACGATCATGAAGTCGTACACGGCGCCGAATCGCGTGATCCATTCGGAGATGTTGCCGGCTTTCCGGGCCGTGTTCTCGGCCCGATGACGATAGTACAGGCGTGGCACGCCGACAGCCTGTCGCAGCGCGAGAAGCGCCTTTTCCTCGGCGACCCAGATGTCCGGATCGGTGCTGTCGCTCAGGACGTACCAGTCGAACAACTCCCCGTGCGAGGTCGCCTCCAAGGATTCGATGATCGCACGAAGTCGTGCCGTCAGTCGGTGCGGGTCTTCGTTGTAAGTGGGAAGCAGCATGGCGGTGCGGCTTGCGATCGCAGGCAGTTCCGCGTCCGGCGCGAAGGCGCCCGGGCGATGGGCGAGCAACAGGAAGAAGCCCGCCAGCGCGGAGGCGAATGAAAAGGCGACCCAGGCGAGCAGGATCAGAAAGAGCGCCAGCACCATGGCTTCGAGGACGGTGACGCCGCCGACCTCCAGCACGCGATACATCTCATAACCGCCCGCCCCCGTGAGCGCCGCTGTCGCGAGCAGAATGACGCCGCGTCGCCAGGCCATCGCGGGGCCTACCGCCGCAGGAACGCGGTCGAGGACCCGGCCTTTCCCGAGGTCGCCAGGAGCCATCGAAAGCGGGGACTCGCCAGGCAACAGCCGCTGCGTCGTGATGTCGCCGGCGACCGGGCGGGGCGCCGTGTTCAGGGTGCCCATCGGTAGACCCAGACTTCCGACAAGGGCTTGTCGCCCTCGGTCAGAAACGCCCGCAGCTCGATCGGCTCTCCCTTCACCTGGCACTGGAAGCTCAGCCGCCAGCCGCCGGTGTAGGGATTGGGCTGCGTGACGATGTTCTTCACCTCGGACTTCTCCGCCGTGACCACGCCTTTGACACCCGCCGGATCGATGCCCTTGAGGTTATCGCCGAGCAGATCGAGCACGAACAGGCGTGCGTCCTCGCCCCGCGCCCCTATCCCGCTTCGCGTAAAGCGGGCCAGCGAATGCGGCTTCGGACTATCCGGCCCCCAATGCAGCCGATAGGTGTAGTTGTGTTCGCCCTTGGCCTGCAGCGGGTTCTTCGGCCGCCAGAACGCAGCGATGTTGTCGTGGACCTCCTCTTTGGTCGGGATCTCGAACAGCGTGACGCCGCCCTCGCCCCAATCCCCGATCGGCTCCATCCAGAGACTGGGGCGCTTTTCGAAGCTGGACTCGATGTCCTGGTAGGCGAAGAAGTTTCTCTCCCGCTGCATCAGGCCGAAGCCGCGCGGATTGAGATCCTGAAAGGTGCTGATCTGGAGGTCACGGGGATTGCTGAGCGGCCGCCACAGGCTTTCGCCCTTGCCGTTGAAGATCGCGAGCCCGTCGGAATCGTGAACGGAGGGACGGAAATCATCGATGTCGTTGCGGTCGTTCGGACCGTAGAAAAACATGCTGGTCATGGGCGCGAGCCCGGCGCGCGGCATCTCGACGCGCGGGTAGACCGACATTTCGACGTCGAAGACCGTCGTGTCCCCCGGACGCACGGTAAATCGATAGCTCGCGGCGCAGCTTTTGCTGTCGAGCAGGGCATGGATCACCAACGAGGTCGCGCCCGGCGCCGGCCGCTCCAGCCAGAACGTCTTGAAGAGCGGAAATTCCTCGCCCTTGGCTTCGCCGGTATCGATCGAAAGGCCGCGGGCGGAAAGCCCGTAAGTCTGCCCTTTGGCGACGGCGCGGAAGTAGCTCGCGCCCAGGAAGACGCAGACCTCGTCGTAGTAGTCAGGGCGGTTCATCGGCGCGTGGATGCGGAAGCCGGCGAAGCCGAGATCTGTCTCCTCAAACGCCGGCACCTTCTCGCCGAAGGAAAAGTCTTCCTTGCGGTATTTGATCTCGCTGGCCTTTCCGTCCGCGACTTCGAAGATGTTCACGCGGTTCTTGTAGAAGAAGCCGCGATGGAAGAACTGCGCTTGGAAAGGAAGATTCTTGCCGCGCCAGAGCGCGCGATCGGGCAGGAAGCGGATTGAACGGTACTGATCGTAGTCCAGGTCCTTCAAGCCGCCCGGCAGCTTTTCGTCGGGCGCTTCGTACGGCTTGCTCGCCAACGCACGGGCGAGGTCTCTCACAGAGGAAGGGCTGAACGCGCCCTCCGGCGGTCCAGCTGCGGCGAAGCCGCTCCGCGCAGCGAGCAGCACCGCCGGCAGCAACGCCGACCCTCGAACAAGCTGGCGTCGGTTCACGGGCTCTCCTACTCGCTACTGCTGTCGCGGCAGGCAACGGCCGCCGAGCCTGCGAGTTCCACCGCCCCGCCATCACTGGCAGAGTGTCTGCCACGACAAGAGGGAGTTTTGGCATTGCGGGCGGCGCTGCCTCCAACCTGCAGTCCCGCAAAAAGTGAGAAAGAAAAGAGCCGCGCTGCGGCGGCTAGTTTCAGATCTTGCTTCTTGTGTCTATTTCTTGAGTGCGTCAGCGGCGTCTCTTGCGGCGTCCTTGACGTCTCCCGCAGCGTTGTGGGCGGCTCCTTTGGCCTTATCCATCTTGCCTTCGGCTTGCAGGTCCTTGTCTCCTGTGAGCTTGGCAGCCCCCTCCTTGATCGCGCCTTTCGCCTTGTCGGCGGCGCCCTTCACATGTTCACGGTCCATGATCTTTCCCTTCTCGTCCATGGAGCGAGCACAACGAAACCGACGCGTGGTCGTTCCTGCGCGACGCGAAGCGATTGGCAGCATGACTTGGCTGTAGCGGTGGACAAAGGACGAGATTGCTTCTTTCCTGCCAGATCCTGCACGGAAAGTGTCAGCCATGCAGTCGCAAGTTTTGATCAATTTTGGCGGAAATCTTCTGGAATGCACACGTTGACGAAGCGGCGGGACCTAGATGGAGAATAGCCATGCGATACTTGTCTGCGGCATTGCTTCTCGCACTTCCAATCATGCCGATAGCTACTAAAGCCCAGCAAACAGGGCCGACGTTGCAATCCGGAGCAGCTCAAAACGTGCAGACCGAAGCTGATAAGGGTATCAAAACCCGTAATTCCGGCGAATCGGGCTATGTCGGCAACCAGGACCGGCCCGGCGCGGCTTCTCATGCGCCGGGGGAGACAACCAACACAGTCGGGACGACAACAGGTAGCAGTGCGTCTGGCAATCAATCACACATCAATAGCTCGCAGGCGGACTACGACGCCTCTTTGAAGGACGGCTCTGCGCCGAAGAAATAGCGTCGAGGTCGCCTAAGAAAGGACCGGCTGCGATCAGACTGAAGCCCGCCAGAACACTAGGGGGCTTCTTTTTTGCGCGAGGCCTTTGGCTGTTTAGGAGATGCGGGCGTTTGCATGAACATGAAGGCCCGCTTGGCGCGGATATGCCCGCTGCGGAGCTCAGAGTGGGCATGTGAGAAGATCGCTACAGCAAATCTGCGGCTTCCTAAGTTACCTCCATCAATGGGCGATCGTGCCACGTTGAACGATCCCAATCGTTCCTAGAAGTTCGGCCGCATTCAGATCAGCTGCCACTGAGAGCGCGTCGATCGGTAATCGACCCTGCCGTGAACTGGGTGAGGGCAGCAGCCGCACTTACATCAGCGTCCAGATCCGTCCATAGTGCGACGGGATATCAAGATCTACTCGCCGGAATGAAAGTACGTTCCTCAGGTCGAGAGCGCCGCCATGCAGCTCTTCGACGTAGTCACCCCCCATCGGAAACCAGAACGGGACAGTCCGGCCGGTGTCGCTGAAATTGATTGCGACCAACGTGTACTGGGTGGCTGCATAGCGCGCGAACAGCAGGACTCCGAACTGCTGATAGCGATCCCAATCGTTGAAGAAGAAGTACGTGCCCTGACGAATGTGGTCGCGTCGCCGCCTGATCCGCAGCAGCCTGCGGATCAGGCTCACGATGGGTCGGCCGGACTCATCGTAGAAGAAATCCCATCGCATCGGCCGCAGCAGGGAGACGCGGCCCATTCCAAAGTCGGGCAGAAAGTAGTTCTCGGCAAATTCCTCGCCTTGCCAGAGCATCGGAATGCCTTTGCTCATCAGCAGGCCGATCAAATAGGGCTGCAGCATGTACCAGAGTGTCCGGTCGCCCTCGGCGAACAGCGGATTGACGGCTTCGTCGGGATTGGAGGTCCCGAAATTGCAAAGGAAGCGTTCGTGATCGTGGTTCTCGACGTATTGAAGTGCAGTTTTGGGGATCTCGTCACCATTGAGCGTCTCCCGGTCGGGGTAGCCGAAGAGGCCCAGCTGCAGACCCAGGTCGGCCAGCCGGCCGCGATCCCCATGGGCAACCGCGCGCGCAGCGCCGTAGGTGCCGTTCTGCCACGTGCAGTTGGAATAGGTCGAGCGCAGCACTTCCTCGGGGGCTTCGAGCTGTTCGGCCATTTGCACCAGCGTCAGCGGCTTGCCTGCTCCTGCGTCGAAGCGGCTCCAGTAAGGTCGACCCGACGCGATGTTCGCCTTGGTCAGTTGGTGCGTTTCATAGACGAGGCTCGCATAACCCACGCCCATGGGCCCGTCCCAGTAGTTCGGGACGCAGTCGTAGCGGAAGCCGTCGACGTGATAGACCTCGAGCCAATGGTGATTGGCCGTGAAAAAGAAGTCGCGCGTGATCTCCCGATTGAAGTCCGTGCTCTTCCCGAAATTGCTGAAGTAGTCTTTGGCAAACGGCCCCATGAACGGATTGTCGCGGTACCGCAGCCGCGTGTAGGCGTCGTAGTACGGGAAATCCACGCCCGTATGGCCATAGACGACGTCCACGATCACTGCGATCCCGTGCTGATGGCAAATGTCGACCAATTGCTGGAAATCCAACCGATTGCCGAAGCGCTCGTCGACGCCGAAATAGCCGATCGGCAGATAGCCCCAGTCGACCGAGTTGCCGACGTTGGACAGCGGCATGATCTCGATGGCGTTGATACCGAGGTCAGCTAGGTAGGCCGCGAAGCCGCGGGCCCGATTGAGGTCGCTGCCGAACTCGGCGATGTTCACCTCATAGAGGATCAGATCTGCCAGCGCCGGCGTCCGCCATTGCGCCTCGCCCGCACTCCAGACGTAGGGCTCATAGCCCAGGGTGAAGGCGGATTGCTTGCCGACACCGAACTCGCGTGCGAAGGGATCGATGATCCAGTCGAGCGTGCCTACGCTCGGATTCGTGATCGTGTAGCGATAGACGTAGCGGCCCGGATTGCCCCAAGCTGAGCCCGGCACTGCGGGCAGCGTGCCGGCGATGGGTTCGGTGGCCGACCAGAAGTCCCCATACGGCGGACGAACACTGTGCGTAAGCTGGAACTCTCGAGCCGGAAAGGCCTGGAGAAACTGATCTGCCTCATGGATGATCTTCACGGTGACGACGTCGCCGTCGGCCGCCGACACCCAGGGGAGCCACAGTCCGAACGTCACCGTTCCGTGTGTTTCGACGGCGCCCAATGATCCGAGTGGCATCAAGTTCATGCCACAGCGCCTTCCAGCGGCTTCCACTGGATGTTGCGAAAGAGCACTCGGCCCGTATGTGTCTGCAGGCCGATGAACCGCGGGTCCTGCGCGGTGGACGGCAGACCGCGGCGCGGAGACTGCGGATCGCCGGCGAAATGGAAGATGTTTACCGTCTGCCCGTTCAGCACGACGGTGATGTCCGCACCATCGACGGTGATTTCATAGCTGTTCCATTCTCCGACAGGATGGACAGTCAGCGGACCGTCGGTCGGCCCCTTGAAGGAGTAGACTGCACCTGTCCTGTGGACCGGTGCCCTGTCCGGTCGGGCCAATTCGTCGATCTGAATTTCGAAGCCGAAGTTGACGCCGACATAGGCCGTGTTGTCGTAACCTTCGTTTCGAGGGTCGGGGAAGCCGATGAAGACACCCGAATTGTCGTCGGGCGCGGTCAACATCCATTGCAGCCGCAGAACGTAGCGAGGAGGCGTGGGGCGCTTCAGCCAGAGGAGCCCAAGGTCCGTTCCCGTTCGCGTCTCGAGCACACCGCGCCGAACCCGGAACGAGCCAGGGTCGTTCCGACCGGGCTGGTTGCTGATCGTCGACATTGTCCAGTCACCAAGAGTATTACCGTCGAATAGCGTCTCGAAGCCCGCATCGGCCACGACAGGTGGCGGCGCCATGATCAAGTCGCCCGTGCGGCGCGACAGCGCGATCCCGGTCAGCATGGGGTTGGGAGAGCCGATGCTCGGGAACAGCGCGGGGCCTGCCGCATAGAGGTTTTCAGTGTGATGGAAGCGTCCGTTGCCATCGGTGACGCTCGCGGCCGGGTCGGTGCCCATCCAAAGCGTCCCGGCTTCATGATGCGTCGTCCCGAGCCCGTCCTGGTTGCTTTGGAGCACCTGCATCGGCTGCCCGTTGGCGAAGGTGGCGGCCACCTTCTGCATTGCCGCATCCATAGCGGCCCAAAGATCGCAATCTCGCTGTGTCGGTGTTAGCGCAATCGATGCACGACGAACCCCGTATTCGTCGGTGCGCGCGCTCAAATCGACCCGGCTTGGATGAGCGGCGGGATCGGCCGGGTCGGCCGGCTCCATCTCTCCGAGGCCCCTGATTGCAATTGCGATATGCGTATCGGTCGAAGTCCGCAGTTGGTCGTAGAAGTCGACGTCCGGCACCTTGCGATAGAGTTCGTCCTCGCCGCCTACGGTATTGCCGCCGCCGCTCGCAGCAATCTGAAGGTGAAAGTGACCGATCAGGTCACCATTTGGGCGCGTCGCCCGGCCCTTCACGAACATGGCCGCGGTCTGCAATTCGTTCACCGCCGACGAAAGCCCGGGAATCGCCGAGCGCGGCACGCGGATAACGAGGTTCGAGCGAAGGTGAGCGATCAGGTTCTTGCCGATGAGCGGCAGGGTTGGAAGTCCGGTGGCATCGAACGACGCCAGAGCGAGCCGCGCGTTCTCGATCGTGCCGAGCGCCATGATGACGGCGCCGCCCGGAGCCAGGTCAATCGGGCCGCGGCTCGTCTCGACGCCGGAGATGCGCCATGTCCCTGCCGCGGTCGGCACGGTGCGCAGTGTCAGCACATGCGTATCGGGCAGCACCATGAATTCCTTGACGGAATCATTGCCGTTGGAATCGCTCGCCGCGGTTCGCGCCGCCTTCATGAGCAGCGGAACGACGCTGAACTTGTTGAGCGGGAAGAACCCCGCATGTGGCGGGCGCGCCTGTACGGCAAGCGGCGCTTCGAGCTTTAGCATGTTCAGGAGGTCGTTTTGCGAAAGCCCGCCACTCGACGACAGACCGAGCAACTGTGCGGGGTCCGCGCCGGGCTTCAGCAGCGGCGAGGGCGGGAGCGCGTCGAGCGTAATCGCCCCAGGCACGCTGGACAAATTATCGAAGAGCTGACGACGAAGCGCGTTCTGCAGTTCGCCGAAAATGAAGTCGTTCGCCTCGTCGACACCGATCTGCCGCGAACTCTCGTCGAAATAGCGGCTGTTCAGATCGGCTACGGTATTTGCCGGCCAACCCGACATCTCCTCGTCCAGAAGACGAGGCGACCAACCGCCCCAATAGAGTGATCGGCCTCCGAGTGTATACGCCAGTCCCTTGAAGGGAATGGTCGATTTCCAAGGAATGCCCCAAACCTCGTTGCGTGGCGGCTCCGGCTGCGGCAAGTTTTCGTCCAGAAAGAATGGATTGGCCGGATCGCCGAACCCCTGGATCCCCGTGTTCTGAACGTGCTCAGGAACGGTGAACAGCCCGGCGTCTACGACCAGTGTCCGCAATCCGCCGCCACTCTGCTTCTGTCGGAACCACAGATGCTCGGCGATAGCCGAGCCGAACGTACCGCCTCCCACGATGATGAAATCGAATGGTCGCCCGCCTGTGGATTTCCACGCATCAACCTCGGCCAGGTTGTTGCAGAGGTAGCGGCCCTGGATGTCTTTGGTGAACGAGGTCCTTTCGGTGGTGATCGCCATTGCCCGCTCCTGGTGCAATCCTCGAACTCGCCTTCCTGTTAGGGCACGATCTCCTTCAATCTAAAATGAGCTAGTTCACAGATTGCTCTCACTTCTAGCGTTGCAGCGGGAGGGGCCTCGCTGGCGATTGGGTCAGGTTCCAATCTAGGATACTGGAGCCGCTCCATATCCAGGTCAGAACTCCAGCCTGTCGCGGATGGCGTCGATGCCGTCCCTCGCGCACGCTTCGTCAGCGTCGCCCCCGGAGCTCCGGAGACACCTACCGCTGCGACCAGCGAGCCGGTGGCTTCGACCACCAGTCCCCTTCCTATGATGACTACTCCAGGAAGATGGCGAATGCCCGCCTGCATCATGCCGGGTTGACTGATCGCATTGAGCTCAGTCGTACTGGTCCTGAACGACGCGGCCGTCCAAGCCTGCCTGCCGCCGTTGGTGGCATGTGAGGACCTGCAAAGCGATCACGCAGCATCACTTGCGTCACGCCGAAACGATCGACCACGGCGACTGCGACTTGGAATCCCCGGGAGCGGCAGCTATTCAACGCGGCGCGTGCAAGATCGAATGCCAACTCTGGAGCTAGTGATTTGTAGGCGACCAAGTTTTCTTCTGCCCGCAGCGGGCAGACGGAAGCGATCACCAAGGCAGTCGCGACCATCAGGGGTCGAGTGTTCATGGTTATCTCCGGCAACGGGACAGGGACCTATTTGACCTCACCATACGTCAGATCATCAAACAGGGTCACGCTATCCGCCTTGGTCCACAGGCCGATCATGCCCGATTGGGAGATCGTGGCGTCCTCCACATCGAACAACTGCCGTCCGTCGTACGTCACCCTGAACCGCGTTCCTGTGAAATCGCAGCGCAACACGTGCCACTGGCCGGAGGCCACGGGCGCTTTCATGCCATATCCGCCCTTGCGACCTGCGATATCCAGAGACGTTCGAACGCCGTTGAGCGTCTTGTAGAGCACGACATTGTCCTCCAAAGCGTTTGCCCGGACGACGTAGTAGTTGTCGGCATCCTTCGCGCGCCAGATGAGTCCCGCAGCGCGATCCTCGGAGCCGGCGACCGCCTTGAATTTCACCTCGACGAAGCCGTCGCGGATGTCGGTACCCATTTTGAGCGCCACTGGGAAAGTCGCCCTGCCGGATTGCTTGAGGACGTTCGGCTTGCTCGGCGCCGTGTGGTCTGGCTCAACGGTCCAGTTCGCCTCTCCTCGGCCAGTCATCGTAAGGATCCAACCTTCAGGCGACGTTCCCGCGGGAGCGTCATCGAAATTCACGGTCTGAGCCATGGCGGACGCTCCCATCAACGAGATCGACATGAACGCTAGGGCGAGCAGCGGCTTGGCCCGGTAGGACATCGGATCGCCTCCTTTGCGATCTACGCCTTAGTTCTTCGTGCTCGCCGTCTTGTCCAGGGCAGCGCGCAAACCTTCGGCAAGCCGGATCGCGTCGTCATTCGCCCAAAAGTGCATGAAGAACAGCCTCGGCTGCTCATCGAGCATGTGACTGTGTAGCGCCGTCACCTCGATGCTGTGTGTCCGCAGCGCCACGATGACGGGGTTGACCTCGTCGGCCGTCAGCACGAAGTCGCCCGTGATGGCGGCCTTTCCGCCCCCGGTCGGCTGGAAATTGATGCCGATCGCCACGCCCATCGGGCCGACGGGCGTCAACGGCGTGCCGTCTTGCGTGATCGGGTCGCGCCGCTTCACGGTGAACTGGTAGACTCCGCCGTTTGCTTGGCCTTTAACGCCGATGATCTGGTCGAGCTTCGCCGTATCGAGGTCCACGGCAGGCGGCGGGCTTGCGGGGGCCGCGATGGTCAGCGGCGTCGTGCTCTCAGCCAGCGCATCATGGATCGCCGAGGCCAGCTTGAGGGGGTCGCCGTGGCCGGCCACGTGCATGTAGAACGTCGCCGGGCTCGCGCGCAGCAGATGATTGTGCACGGCTGTGATTTCGAGACCGCTCGCGACCGTCTTCGCCATCACAGGGTTAATTTCGGTCTCAAGAAGCACAAGGTCCCCCATGACCATGGCGCCACCGTGCCCAGGTTTGAAGGCGACCCATCCGCCAAGCGCCAGTGAAGGCTTGATCGTCACGCCGTCCAGGGTCACCGAAAGGTCGCTACGTGGAAAGCCGTAGCGGTGGACGTCATCGGAGACCGCGGCCTTCCGGCCGAGGGTCTCGTCGACCTTTTGCCAATCGATCGATTGCGCGCGTGCCATGTAGACAAAGGGCAAGTAGGCGAGAGCGAGGCCGGTCACTGCCAGGGACAAGATTTTGCGTTTCATCATGCGCGTCCTCCATCTCAGTTTCGCTCCTTGATCTGGCCGCTGCTGTCGACGACGAGGGTCACCGGCTTGCCGTCCTTCACAGCCTTGGCGGTGATGCCCTCGGCGGTTGATTTGACGTCGGTCACCTGCGAGTACCCGGCCGCCTGGATCTTGGCGACAAACTCGTCTTGGGTCAGGGCGCGGGCAGGCGAGAGTCCCGCTGCAAGCGCCACGAATATCGCTACCTGATAGATCGTCGAAGTTCGCATGTCTGATCTCCTGGTTGTCCCAGCCCCAGAAGTAGTCCCGCATCCGGCCTCACCTGACCTTGTTGGCCGGCCCATCGTGCGATCCCCTGATCGTGTCGCGGCAACATCGGTCGTGTAGGAGAAGACCTGGGTTCACCCGCTCGATGCGCGAAACGCCGCGCGAAGCCGCGAGCCGGCCCAGCGCGGCGCGACCGCCGAGCCTACCGATCGAGAAAGTTTGTCGGGTGAAAGGTAGGTGTACAATGCTGACATGCTGCGCCCTTGGTGATCAGGACGCGATTCTTGAGCATGACGCCTCGCGGGGAGATCGCATATCCCCGTCACGCGACTAAAAACTCACTCGGCGAGGCTGTCAACCCGCGATCGCTCGGGCGCGTGAAACCGACCGTCACGAAAATTTCACCGCCGTCCGGAGCGGAAAGGCCTCACCGCCGGGTCAACGCGCCGGCCACGGAAAACCGCCGCTTGAAGGATCCACGCGATCTCACGTAGAGTGCCGGGGCGGGATCAAGCAGACTCCCGGCGAGACTTCGGTCCAAGCTCTGCGCAGCACGCAACACGTGGAGCTCGCGCATGGACACCGAAAAACACTCCTCCGCCCGACGCACGGTAGCCATCCTCTCGCGAGGAGACGCCGCCGCGCGTCGAGATGCCACCCCGAAAAGCGGCCGCTTCGTCGACGTATTCGATGCGCTTGCCGCCGTCGGCATCGAGGGGCGCCCCGTGATCTACGACGAGAGTTTTGCGGAGGCCGCCCGCGAAGAACTGCTCGCGTTTGACGGCGTACTCGTCTGGGTCAACCCCATCCAAGACGGCCGCAACCGCGCCGGTCTCGACGCCCTGCTGCGCGACGTCGCCGCGCAAGGAGTTTGGGTGAGCGCCCACCCGGACGTCATCCTCAAGATGGGCACCAAGGAGGTCCTCTATCGCACCCGCTCCATGGGCTGGGGAGGCGACATGGCGCTGTACCAAACCGCCGCTGCGATGCGCGCCGAGCTGCCGTCGCGGCTCGCCTCCGGCCCACGCGTGATCAAGCGCAACCGAGGCAACGGTGGCCAAGGCGTCTGGAAGGTCGAGAAGCTGGCGACCTCATCCATGATCAGGGTGCTGGAAGCGACCAAAGACACGCCGGAGGAACTGACGCTGGACGATTTTCTCCGCCGCTGTGCGGAGTATTTCGAGAACGGCAGCGTGGTCGACCAGGCGTTCCAGCCCCGGTTAGATGAGGGCGTCGTGCGTTGCTACATGGCCGGCGACCGCTGCGCCGGCTTCGGTCACCACAAGGTCAAAGCTTTGGTGGAGTCGCCGGCCGCGCGCGCCGCGGCCGGGCCGCGGCTCTACACGTCCAACGCCGACCCGCGCTTCCAGCGGCTGCGTCGGCTGATGGAAGACGAGTGGACGCTGCAGCTAACCTCGCTGCTGGATATCGCGCCAAGCGACCTGCCGGCGATCTGGGACGCCGACTTCATGCTCGGCCCCGTCCAGCCTGATGGGAGCGACAGCTACGTGCTCGGCGAGATCAATGTCAGCTCGGTGCATCCGTACCCGGCAGAGGCGCCGTCGGAGATCGCCCGACGGGTCGCCGACCGGCTAAAGCTCAAGCTTTGACGCATGCTGACGGTCAGCGGGCTCAAGCGCCTGCACATCTCCGTGTCATTCGATCTGCAGGACGGCGAATGCGTCGTCCTGCAGGGACCATCCGGCGTCGGGAAGACCTTGCTGCTTCGCTCGATCGCGGACCTCGACCCCAACGAAGGGGCGGTCAAGCTTGACGGAACGCCGCGGGAGGCGGTGTTCGCGCCCGCCTGGCGAAAGCAAGTGACTTATCTCGCCGCCGAGCCCGGCTGGTGGTCCGACATCGTGCAGGAGCACTTCACGGCCTGGGATGATGCACTACCGCTGGTCATGCGTCTTGGCCTTCCGGGCGACTGCGGACCTTGGCCGGTTCAGAGACTTTCGACGGGCGAGAGACAGCGATTGGGGCTTGTGCGGGGGCTGATGCTGCGGTCGCGCGTCCTGCTGCTGGATGAGCCGACTTCGGCGCTCGACTCTGCATCCGCCGCCACCGTCGAGGCATTGATTGCCGAACGTGTCGCGCATGGAACGAGCGTCATCTGGAGCACCCACGATGACGCTCAAGCGCGACGTGTCGGATCAAGGATTTTCGCGATGGGCCCTGACGGCGGCATCAAGGAAAGCCGGCCGTGACGTACATTCAGCTTTCGTACGGCGATCTGGTCCTACCCGCGCTCCTTGTTGTCATGGATGGCGTCCTCTCTCTTGTTCTCCGCCTCAAGCTCGAGAAGCAACTGGCCATCGCGACCGTCCGGATGGTGGTTCAGCTCGTCCTCGTCGGATACGTGCTGACGTTCCTGTTTGCCGCGGTCTCGCCGCTCTGGACCGCACTCGCCGCCTTCGTCATGGTTCTCTTCGCCTCGCGGGAGATCGTCGCGCGGCAGAAGCGACGCCTGAGGGGGGTCTGGAAGTACGGTCTGGGAGCGACATGCACGCTAGTCGCCGCCGGCACCGTCACGATATTCGCGCTCCTCACGGAGCTACGCCCCGATCCTTGGTATCACCCGCGCTATGCGCTGCCTCTGCTGGGCATGATGCTGGGCAACACCATGACCGGAATAAGCCTTGGCCTGGACGTGCTGACGAACAGCTTGGTGCGCGAACGGGCCGCCGTAGAAGCTTGTCTGGCGCTAGGCGGCGGCCGACACCAAGCAATGCTGCCGATCATACGGGACGCCTTGAGAAGTGGGTTCATGCCGATCGTGAACAGCATGGCGGCGATCGGCCTCGTTTCTTTGCCCGGGATGATGACCGGCCAGATCCTTGCCGGCGTCGAGCCGGTCGATGCGGTCAAATATCAATTGCTGATCATGTTCCTGATCGCCGGTGGCACCGGCCTGGGAACGCTGGCGGCCGTCCTGGGAGGCGCTCGCCTGCTTACCGACCATAGACACCGGCTACGTCTCGATCGCATAGAGGCCGGGAAGTCCGGATAGAGCAACGGTCAGGGCGTCCGGCGACCTCAAGCGTCTCGAAATCGTCCGAGATTGACGGCCGAAATGGCCGTCGCGGTGGTACACAGCGGTGGTCACAAAATTCGGCCGGGCTTTTCGGGAATCCTTGTTTTTCGGCTGTTTTTGCGCAATCGCGGCATCGGGGATGGGAGTCCCACTCTCTCCGCCAATGGGTTTGATCAACAAGTTGATTTGTCTGTATTAATTTTTTTATGGGGATTTTAGCCCCACATTCCACCTCACAAATGTTTTATGCTTGGAGGTCTGCAATTTAAAACTTTGTTGGTGACTAGCTGCAACTTCACGATCGAAATGGCATGATTGTTGTCAGCTTGCCAACCTGCAGCGTCATCGAGGGTCCAATGAGCTTCCTCACCATTCAAAATGCGTGCTGTCAGGTCGGCGGGTTGCGCCAATCGATTCCGGACAACAGATAGCTCATCTGCGCCGCCGAGATCGTCACAGCTTCACCGGCAACGGATGGCCATATAAACTTTCCTCTCTCCAGCCTCTTGGTGAACAGGCATGCCCCCTGGCCATCGTGCCAGATCACCTTCACAAGATCGCTGCGGCGCCCCCGGAAGACGAACAAATGACCGCTGAGCGGGTCCTTGCGCAGCACCTCCTGCACTTGGAGAGCCAACGACGGAAAGCCTCGGCGCATGTCCGTGTAGCCTGTCGCGAGCCACACTCGCGCGCCAGTCGGAATCAGGATCATCGGCGGGCCAAAGCATCGAGAATGCGACGTAGCGCGTCTCCATCAACGTCGCCATCGACCCGGATGCGATGCCCACTACCAAGGTCGATCTCGATGATGCCTTGGCTCTTCCGCCGACGCGCCGTCGTCGTCAACGGCGCTTCGGCCACCTCCTGCGGTGACGCAGACGGCCCAATCTCGACCGGAACAAACGGAGCTATGCTCGCTTCGCCGTGTCTGCAAAGCTCCTTGCGCCCCCTGAACAGCTGGCTCACATGAAGCCCGGCCACGCGAGCTACCTCGGAAACATTGGCGCCGGGCTCGAGCGACGCCGCAACAAGCCGCTCCTTCTCGTCTTGCGACCACCGGCGCCGCCGCTCGACCGATGTGATCACCTCCGCCCTCGAATTCGTCATAGCGCTTCTCCTAGGATTACCCCTAGGACCTGCAGCGATCGCGCCCGTCAAACAAGGCGGCCCTCAATGGAGGGATACTTGCCTCCCACTTGTCCAGAATCTTCACCTGCAAGGGGGAAACGTCTGCTCTCGGCCGTCGGAAGCGGACACCCTCGGGTTCTTGGCTAACGTAAGCCACGGGTCACAAGCAGACTTCGCCAGATCGATCCATCTGACGGCGACGCAGGCACCCATTCACTTTTGCGGAAGTCCTGCCTTGCGCAAACCATCGGCGATCCGCACCCGCTGAGCGAGGCAGGTCGGATGATCCGAGGGCGAACTGGCGTGGAATTCGGCGATGCTGAAACCAGGGTCGAGAACGAGGCCCGCCTGCAACGACGCCTGCGCTTCCTCGATCCGCCCGAGATGCGCCAGCGCCGCCGCCAGATAGAAGTGAACGAATGCCGCGACATTCCGGTTGTTCTCGATTGATCGCTTGAACCAGTTGACCGCAGCTTCATCGGCGGCAAGATATGACTGCGCGACGCCCGCGGTATTCATCCAGCTGGACGCCCGGCTGTCTCGAGGAGACAGCCGAAACGCATTCATGATGCAGGCTTCGGTTTCCTCAGCCCGGCCGAGATAGCACTTGCCAAGTCCAATCCACGCGTGAGCGGCGGCCAGATTTCGATCCAGCGCCAAGGCGCGCTCGCATTCGGCGATACCCTGGGCGGCGCGCTTGGAGAAAATCTGGGTCACACCCACGATGCAATGCGCCATCGCATGATCTGGCGTGTGTGCCAGAATCTCGGCCAGGGACGCCTCGACCGCCAACAGGCGCGCGGTTCGGTCGCTGGTCATCATGGACGTGGCCCGCATGGCATCGACGAATGCCATCCCAACCTTGGCCTCAACGTTGCCGGCATCCAGGCAGAGGGCCCGTTCGAAGAATTTGCGCGCTTGTGACAGGATGGCGGGAGCTCCTCCCCGGTTCACACTGGCCATGCCCTGGAAATACAGATCCATCGAATCGGGATGTGGCGCCCGCGCCGCCCGGCGGGCCTCGGCAGTGACCAATTCCGTTCCGAGCTGGCCCGCAAGGCGCGCACCGATTTCATCTTGCATGTCGAAAATATCGGCGATCGGTTTGTCGAATCGCTCAGCCCATAGATGATTGCCGGATTCGGCATCGATGAGCTGGACGTTGATGCGCATGCGGCCACCACCAAGTTGCACGGAACCTTCAAGAACATAACGAACGCCAAGTTCGCGACCCACCTGCTTCAGATCAACATGCTTTCCCTTGTAGGTGAAAGCAGTGTTGGGACCGATCACGAAAATGCCGGCCATGCGTGATAAATCCGTCGTCAGGCTCTCAGTCACGCCGTCGACAAAATATTCCTGGTCGGGATCAGGGCTCAGATTGGCGAACGGCAGAACAACAAGTGAGGGTTTGTCAGGGACGGCGAAGGCAGGTCTCGGCGAGCCGCTCGCGATGGTCGCGCTCGCCGGATCGGGCATTTCACGTACCGTGCCGACGAAACGGAAGCCCTTGCGCGGAAGGGTCTTGATGAGACGTTGCTCATCGCCGGAGTCACCAACGGCCTTCCGCGCTGCATTCAGGCGTGTGGTCAGAGCCACTTCCGAGACAGCGCGGCCTTCCCAGATGGTGCGTATGAGGTCGTCCTTGCTGACGACGCGCTCACGATTGTCGATCAAATAGCCGAGCAAGTCGAACACTTGCGGCGCGATGGCGATTACATCCGACCCGAGACGTAGCTCGCGCCGATCGGTATCGAATGAAAAATCTTCAAAGAAATAGCGCACGCCACTTCCCCGTAACTGCGACATCGATGTTCTTACACCCGAGTGCAAGAATAAGCTGACGGTAAAGAAAAAGTAAGCCGGAAACCAAGCCAGCCCCATCCCCGCCGTGGTACATGAAAACGTAGAGCGGGGGCCGAGGCATCAAACCGCGGTGAGGAGACAGTTGATGATCACACGTCGTGATTTGTTGACCGTGGCGACGGCTGGCGTCGCGTTCTCCGCCGCGAACATTGCGCAGCAGGCCACCGCACAACAGCTGCCAAGAACCGCACATATATTGTCGGGTTTCACGCCCGGGCTGCAGGACGCCCTGGCAAGGGTCGTTGCCGGCCAGATGAAAGATTATGCTGAAACGATTGTAGTTGAGACCCGGCCGGGTGCAGGCGGTCGTGTCGCGGTGGAGGCGGTGAAAACGGCCGACGCCGACGGATCGGTCATGCTGCTCGCGCCGCTTGGATTCATGATGTTCTTTCCGCACGTCTACAAGTCGCTCAGATACCAGCCGCAGGATTTCACCCCGGTCTCGACCATTGCCTCGACCCCGACATTGCTGACGATCGGTCCGAAGGTGCCAGGCGAAGTGAAGACCCTTACAGATTTCGTCGCTTGGTGCCGCGCCAATCCGAAACAGGCCACCTACGGCACGCCGGGTGCCGGGACCACTCTGCATTTCCTTGGTGCGATGCTGGGGCGCACTGCCGGCTTCGATTATCTTCACGTACCCTATCAGGGCAATGGCGCGATTCAGGATTTGCTCAAAGGCGAGATCGCGTCGGCGATCATGCCGGTCGGCAGCTCGCTCGGCCTCGTCCAATCCGGCGATATTCGGGCCTTGGCCACCACCGGCCCGCGCCGCAGCCCGTTCGTTCCCGCGGTACCGACGGTGGGGGAAGCCGGCTATCCGTCGCTAGAGGACCTCACATGGTATGGGTTCTTCGTTCCCGCGAAGACACCGGCCAACATCGTTGAAAAGCTCAATACCGCCATCCAAGCGGCGCTACGCACCGATGAGGTCAAGTCCGGCATGGAAAAATTGGCGGTCGAGCCCGACGCGATCGCTATGGGAGACTTTTCGCGACTGATTACATCCGAATCCGATCGGTGGAAGGCGATCGTACAGGCAACCGGCTTCGTCCCGACCGATTGATCTAGGAGATTGGACCGGCGGAAGTTTCGATTTTAGGAACCATCGGGGGAACACATGAGCCAATCAGAATCTATTCATGATCTCGTGCAGGCGCATCGCATCACGGCGGTGATCTATGTGGCGGCGAAGCTCAATCTCGCCGAGGCCATCGGCGAAGATGCGAAATCGGCCGCCGAGCTCTCCGGGCTGGTATCCACGGACGAGCGCGCGCTACGCAGACTACTCGTTGGCATGACAACCGTCGGCCTCTGCAAGCAAGTGGACCGGGACCGATTTTCCCTGACCGATCTTGGGCGGCAGCTCGACGGCAGCGCCGATCAATCTTTCAAGGACTGGGCTCTGTTTGAGGGCGAGATGCTCGTGCAATCCTGGAGCGGACTAATCGATTCGGTTCGCACCGGAAAAAGCGCGACCCAGCTCTGGGGAGAAGGCGACGACCGCTATGCCGCGGCAGGCAATTCGCCGGAATGGATCGCTCGGTTTAACGCCGCGATGGTTAATCTCACGCGGACTGTGGCTCCTAGGATCGTTGAGGCCTTCGACTTCTCGACCGCGCGTGTCGTCCTTGATGTGGGTGGGGGCACCGGCGAACTGCTCGGCGGCGTGCTGCGCCACCACCCCGGTCTTGAAGGGATCGCCTTTGACCTTGCACGCTGCGAGGAAGCAGCACGGGCACATTTCGACCGTCTGGGTATCGCAAATCGCTGCCGCTTCGTCGCCGGCAACTTCTTCGAAACGGTGCCATGCGGCGCCGACACAATCTTATTGAAGAGCATCATCCATAATTGGAAGGACGATCGTTGCAGGATCATCCTACGCAATTGCCGGGATGCACTTCCATCCGGCGGCAAGCTGATCATTGTCGAACGGATCATGCCGGAGGTTGCCGTGGCCGACCCTGAACACCGTTCGCGCGCTATGAGCGATCTCAATATGTTGCGGGGAACCGGCGGCGTCGAACGAACGGAATCCGAATACTGCACTCTGATTGAGTCTGCCGGCTTCGTTTTTGCCAAAACGTCCAGTGTCGGTGCGTTCAGCCTTATCCAGTTTGAGAAGGTCGCCAGCTGATCTCGGATAATTTAAGGGCATCGCAAGGCCGATTTCTCCGTTTGGAGGGAAACAATGTCACGCAGAATATCGCGACGACAATTTGCGGCAGCGACCGCCATGTCATCTGTTGCCTTCTTCGCGGCGCCTCATGTGCGCAGTGCTTACGCCGCCGGCAAACTATCGATAGGTCTCTGGGATCATTTCGTGCCTGAGGCCAACAAGGCGTCGGGCGATCTCATCAAGGAATGGGCTGCGAAGGAAAAAGTCGAGGTCCAGATCGATTACATTACAACCCAGGGCAACAAGCTCTTGCTGACCATCGCCGCCGAAGCGCAAGCGAGAGCTGGCCACGACATTCTCGCGATGTCGACGTGGCGGCCTCACACGCATGCCGAGCAGCTCGAGCCGGTCAACGATATCATGGAGCCGATCGTCAAGCAGAACGGCGAAGTTAACAGCGTCGTGCAGTATCTCGGCCAAGTGAACGGCGGATGGATGGCCGTTCCGGCCACGGCTGGTAGCCAAATCCAGGCTTCATGCTCTCGCATCGACCTAATGAAAAAATATGCCGGCATTGACGCGCAGGACATGTATCCGGCCGGAGGAGCACCGAGAGCCGACAATTGGACAACAGAAACCTTCCTGAAAGCAGCAGAAGCCTGTCACAAGGGAGGATTTCCCTTTGGAATCGGATTGGGAGAGACGATCGATAGCGTCGCTGCTGCCGGCGCATTCTTCCACTCATTCGGCGCACAGCTGGTCGACGCCTTTGGTAAGATCACAGTCAGGACCGACGAAGTGCGTCAAGCTCTGGAATTTTACAGGAAGTTGATCGGGCTTTTGCCTCCCGATGTAGCAGCGTGGGACGATGCATCCAATAATAAATGGCTCATCTCCGGCCGAGGAGCGCTGATCATGAATGCGCCCAGTGCCTGGGCGGTGGCGAAGCGAGATGCTCCACAGATCGCCGCGCAATGCTGGACCCACGGCTTCCCGGCGGGTCCGAAAGGCCGCTTCGCGCCGTACCTGCCCTTCTTCTGGGCGATATGGAAATTTACTAGAAACAAGGAAGCCGCCAAGAGCCTCCTCGTTCATCTCTCACAGCCGTCATCGATTGAGAGAATGGTGGTTGCAAGTGGAGGCTATGATCTTCCAGCCTACGAGAAGTTCACGACGTTGAAGATTTGGGCGGAAGCAGAGCCCCCCAAGGGCACCCTTTATCACTACCCAAATCCCTACAAACATCAGAAACTCTCCGTCGTGGCTTCGCCGGCTCCGCCGAAGATTGCGTCGCAGATCAATGTCCAGGCGACGTTAACCAAGATGTGTCTCCGTTACGCACAAGGCGAAGCGATGGAGAGGGTTCTCGCTTGGGCGGAAGGCGAGTGCGAGGGCTTCATGCGGACCTGAAAAGAGAGGGCATGCAATTACCGGCCTACAGCGCGGTCCTGCTGCCTGACGGCGTAGCGCCTATACTTTGGACGGGACTGCGTGCCGCCGCTCGCTACGGAAAATCGAGGTGCGGCGGCGACAAAGCCGAGGAGGACAGCGGACACCGTAAGGACAATCGTCGGGGAAGAGTGGCTGATCATCTTGGTATGCCCTCGTCCGGGAACAAGCGGCGCGCGCCGGTCATTCGACATCGCCGATGAGTCGCCCGGCGATCCATTCCCCAGGAATCTCCTGCTAGGCCTTTAGCAGCCGGCTGTTCGCAGGCGTTTTAAGAATTTGCTTCAATATTGATTGAGTCTGCTGCGGGTCAAACTGCGACTTCAGCCCTGTTTCAGGGCTGATCCGGTGTACGCGGGATAGCAGACGCTGCCGGAGTTCGCGTGAAGGTCAGCAGCGGGGCCACTATCAGACGGTTCGGACGGGCTTGTAAATCAGCCCTTGGGCTGAATTCTTCCTACAGTAGTGCCATGGCAGCCTTCCCTGCGTCGTGCGGAACGCCGATTGACATACCCGCCTCGGTAGGGGGTCACTGACATTCCCTGCGCAGTTGACCGCGTGCGCCAGCCAACTCGCGGCCGGCGGCGGCGCTGCTATTCTTGCCCGATTTCATTTGTTCGATCTGTCTGTCGATGATGTATCTCTCGATCTGCTCGCACTGCTCCTTCGACCGCTTGTTCGCGTGCGTGCCGCTGTTCGAGGGAGTCGCCTTTGGCGCCGGGCCGGTCGTCCCGTTGAGCCTGGCCGCCGACTGACGGAGACGGTTGTTTCCGGCCACGGTGGCGTTGTCCGCGGCGGTCTGGGCCTCGTTTGGCATCTTGGCGCTGCGGAAGCGCTCCCTCGCCACGGAGAAAGCGCCTTCCGCTGCGGACCAGTCGCGGCGCTTGGCGGCAGCCAGGCCGGCCTGAAAGGATCTGCGCGCCTCCCTAGCGTCGGCCTCCGCTGCGGGATCCGCAGCCGGGCGGCCGGCGGCGGGCTTCGCGGGTGCCACGGCTGCAGCTGCGGGCGGCGCGGCCGACGGCGTGCGGTCGACGCCGAAAACGCCGGCGGCGACGTTCGAAGCGCCGCCGATATCGCGCGACCGCGCACTGGCCGGTACCGGCCCGAGCGGGTCGCGACGGCAGTGCCTACCGACATCGTCCGGCCGTCGGGCGCCAATGTGTAGTTCCAGGTCCCGACGGAATTGGTGTAGATGAAGACGTTGCCGTCGCAGGTCCAAGTGTGCTCACCCTTGACGCAGAAGGCGTGGTCTTCGCACGTCGCGCGGCCGTCGGCCGTCACTGTGGAGTTGTTGCCGCCAGTGTGGGTCCATCGGCCGACGAACTTGCCGGCGCAGCTGGCTGGCGGGGCGGCGGCTACCGGGGCGATCGAGGCGAGAAGCAACGCGGCCGCTGGTCGCCAGGATGGCCATGTCGCGTTTGAGGTCCTCCATGACGGCGAAGCCATCCGGATAGCTCACCAGGATCTTGAGGACCGTCACCTGGAAGTTCACGCCCCCTCCGGATCAATCAGCGCCACATCGTGGGTGCACGGGACAGCGCGTCGTGGCCGACCCGCCTGAGCCCATCGGGCGAAACCTCGCCTCTGGTGGCGGCCTCCAGGATTTTCGAAGCGACGTGAGTCCGGCTCCAATCTCGCGGTGCGAAACGCTTTCGCAGACTTCATCGAGGCGCGCAAAAGCGCGGTAGTTTCCGTGTCGAACATGAGGTTCCCCCCAAAAGGGAAAACCCCATCCTAGCCGCGTTTGCCGGCTTGGGGATTCAGGCATATTAAGCTTTGCGGAAAATGGCTCGGAATTCTAGCGAAGGCTGGGATGGGCCGAATGTCAGGCCAGTCAACTTCGGCTTCGATATTCATTGAGGACATCGAGCCAGCTGCATGTCGAGGACCGCCAGTGATCCCAAACAAGACACTGATGCGTCGCTTCGAGGCCACTTCGGCTCGCGCGCGCGACAAGACGGTTCAGTGTTCCGAACGCAGCCCCGCTTCGATGCGCTGGATCAGTGGCTCCCGCAGCGCAGGCACCACGTTGCCAAGGACGACGAAGGTGCGGACGATGGGCAAATACGGCTCCATTGCCGCCGTCAGCTCAGCGAGAGACATGCCGGCCAATCGCGCATATTCGGATTGCGCCGCCGCATTGGTCGCGCGCGGCCGCTCCGGATTGTCGGCTATTTCCGGGGCGAGCTCGGACAGGATGATATGCAAGAACGCAAGATCGAAGGCGGCGGGCCCGCGCATCGCGAAGGTCCAGTCGACGAGCTTTGGGCCTTCCGCCGTCATCATCACGTTGCCGGGGCTAAGGTCGCAATGGCAAAGCCCGTCGCCGGTCGGCAGGCGATCGATCAGGGCGAGGATGTCGGTGGCGATGTGCTTCGGGACCTTGCCGCCGTCGTGCCTCAACTCGCTGTCCATATACTCGCGCATGGAGGGGAGCTCCGACGCCAGGGACGTCTTGTGAACAGACATGGCCAGAGCCGCGAGGATCGCGCCCGCCTGTTCGAACGTCACCGCGCCGATCCGCGAGAGATGCCACAGGGTCGGTCCGTCGACGCGCTCCAGCACGATGCCGAAGCGGCCGTCCAGCGTCACCTCGCCGAACACCTCCGGCACCGGGACGCCGGCGGCCCGCACAGCGTGGATCATGCGTACCTCGTGCCGGCCGAGCAGATGAGAGACGCCGGCCTTGAATAGTTTCACGACCTGACCGGGCGCCCAAGCATAGGCTTCGGAGAAGGCGCCTTCACCGATCTTTTCCCCCAGCGATCCCTGCATGCCCGTTCTCCGCTGTGCAGATGAAATACCGGCGGCGAGAAAAAAGGAACCCCTCTCGTCGCGAGGGCCGCCGGACATAATGATCGCCTTTTAACCTGCAGAGACCTTCGTGCTCTCTCCGCTAAATGGTCCCAGTCCGATTGTGTCCCGTCTCTGCCTTAGCTCTGAGCGGCTCCACGTCCGCTTCCGAGAGGTGAACCGATCAAAGTAATGCTGGCTACCGAGGGCAGCCTTTGACCGGGTCGGAAGTCAGTCAGCATCTGCGTCACGAGGCAGCTGGCGCTGTCCAATTCCAATCGTCCAAACGGTAGACATCGACATCATCCGGATCGAATGCCTCACGAGTGGGCATCTCGATTCGACGTGACATAGTCGATCTCGCAGAGCGTAATTCCGAGATCTGCTACTTCCCGGTCGGTAAGGCGCCAAAGATCACCCCGCAGCCGCTCCCATTTCCGCCACTCTTGAAACGCGCCCCACAAACTCTTCAAGGCACCGGAATAGTGTCGGTCCGATACGGTCGTCTGGGCTAAGCCCGTCTGGTAAAGCGTGCTCATTGCAGCGCTCCGTTGTTTCCACCAAGAGAGGATGCCAGAAACCCGGCGGGAACGCTTCACGTGCTGCTTACATTTCCATTAAGAGCAGCTTACTCTTTGCGTTCTAGGTTTTGCTACAACCGGGGGAATTGGCAGCTGCTCTATCGTTTTGCGGGTACGAATTCGACACCGATCAACGCGAGCTGCGTCGCGGGGCCGACCTAGTATCCTTGCGCCCAGGTGTTTGACCTGATCGACCACTGATAACTAATAGCGCATCGAATTCTGAGGCACGTTCTCAGATCATGCTGCCGGGCAGGAAGCAGCGAACGCGCGGATGGCCATCGATGTAGTGCTTCCATACCATAGTCGGACCGGCGCGGTTCGGTTGGTTTAGGACGGCGCCCTCAGGAACCACGACCCACTTCCCTTCGATGCGGACGCGGTAATGGCCACGGTCGGATTCCCAATCGGCGTCGAAGACGATGTACCCATCGGCATTCGTACAGCACTGCCCAAACTCACTGTGCAAGCTCTCGAACCATGGCTTCAGCGGCGAATTAGCGTAGCGCCCGTCATCACGGGCGAGCACCGGTCTCGCCAACACAATCAGGCCAAGCATGAGCGCTGCATGTATTCTCGCGGACATTCGTTCCTCTCTACGATGCTGCAAGCGCGCTATGCGCCTATCTACTGTCTCGCTCTGCGATATGCGGAGGACGGAAGCGACAAAATCGGTTTTACCCCTGGCTATGGAGCGAATGCGGCTGCCTGGGAAGGCCCGGATGTACCGGGCCGAACGAAAACAAAACGCGACCTCACCGGCAGGTCCAAACCGTCTTCGCCGTCCTGCCCGATCAGAATGAGACCCGCCCCACCATTGGCCACTGTTAGGATGACCGGTACACCAGCCCATGTCCTGATCGGCTCCATGGCCATGATAAGGAATTCGCCGATCGGCTGATCCAGATACTGAAGCCTTAGCTGCAGCGCGACTTCGGCGGGTGCAAGCAGAAGGCCCAGCAATTGCGCGCGCGCATAGACTTTTCGCAGCGTTGCCGTTGTGCCCGCAAAGCCAAGTTCGGCTGGCGATACGGCAACAAGCTCGACCTCTGTCTTCTTCGTGCTGAGGGTAAAGGTCGGCCTTCCGAGAATCTCGTCGGCCGAGCTCCCAACACCGCAGCCCAGTGCACTCATCGCGTCCCGAAGAGCGGCCAAATCCCTAAACGTCCCGACAGTAATCCTCTTCCAGAAAGGAACCTCGGCGGCGGAGCTGAATGAAGTCCGAGTGTCGCGGGCTGGTGGAGTCCCCTTAAGCGCCAGGTGATTGCGCAGGACATCCTGCGCCGAGCATTGGGCTTCAGCAGCGTTGGCGCAGGCGACGACAAGCGCAGAGCAGACAAGTAGGCCAGCACTCCGTTGTGCAAATGCACCAGCCCGTCGCATTCTCTTGGAGTCGTAGGTCGCACTCATCGTCGCCTCCGCTACGTATTCTCGGCGGCTAGACTGCCGAAGCGCGGTCCGGTGCGCTTTACGAGCGGCTTACATTTTCCTTATCAGCGGCTTATTCTCTTCCATTCCGACTGGCGGGAGAGGCGTTGTTTCGCTGCGGGGCTGACACGGCGGAGGATGGCAGTTGCGCTATCTGTTCGAGGAGTACGTCTTCCACACCGACCGGCGCGAGCTGCGTCGCGGGGGCGAGTTCGTGCCCGTCGCGCCGCAGGTATTTGACTTGATCGATTACCTGATCCGCAACAGGGAGCGAGTTGTCACCAAGGACGAGCTCATCAAGGCCATTTGGAATGGGCGTAGCGTATCCGACGCGGCGGTGACGACCCGCCTGAATGCCGCCCGGGCCGCAATCGGCGATTCTGGCGAGGAACAGCGCTTAATCAAAACACTACCACGCAAGGGTTTCCGCTTCATCGGACGGGTCCGGGAGGCGGGAGAAGTTGCGAACCCAGATCCGGGCGATGAGCCCGAGAGCGCTCCTGCAGTTCCCGACAAGCCCTCCATCGCCGTACTGCCGTTCGCGAACATGTCTGGCGATCCCGAGCAGGAGTACTTCGCGGATGGAATGGTTGAGGAGATCACCACCGCTCTTTCTCGTTTCAAATGGTTGTTCGTGATCGCTCGAAACTCTAGTTTCACGTTCAAGGGCAAAGCCGTCGACGTCAAGGAAGTCGGGCGCAGGCTTGGGGTGCGCTATGTCCTTCAAGGAGCGGTGCGAAAGGCGTCGGGGAAAGTTCGCATTACGGGCCAATTGATTGAAGCGGCTACAGGCGCACACATTTGGGTGGACAAGTTCGAGCGTGACATGAGAGATGTTTTCGCGTTGCAGGACGAAGTCACGCTCGCCATTGTCTCAGCGATCCAGCCAAAGTTGTTTCGAGCAGAAATTACACTGGCGACTCGGCGGCGACCGGAAGACCTCACCGCGTATCATCTTTATCTCCAGGCAATACAGCAAGCCGTCCGATCGACCCGCGAGAGTTTGGCCGAGGCACTCCGACTGGTTCAGCACGCTTTGGAGCTTGACACCGGGTTTGCTGCTGCGGCGGCGTTGGCAGGCGACTGTCATATGGAAAACGTCTTTAGAAGCTATGCGATTGATCCACAATTCGAACGCAGTGAAGCCGTTCGGCTTATGCGCTTGGCATTGAGCCTCGACGATCATGATCCAGACACGTTAGCAACTGCTGCATCAATCTCGGCTTTTTTGGTAGGCGATCGTGAGGCTGAGATTGAGATTGCCGATCGGGCGGTCGCGCTCAACCCAAATTCATCTCACATATGGAGACGCAGAGGTTGGGTCTACAGCGTTGTGGGGCAGCCGGAGGAAGCGATCCGGAGCTTTGAACACGCAATCCGAATGAGCCCGGTGGACCCGCAACAGTTCACAGTTTTAACCGGGATGGGATTTGCCCTTATTGAGCTTCGTCGCTTTGACGAGGCCGTCGTTGCAGGGAAGAGAGCCCTGCGCCAGAACTCTTCCTATCCAGGATCGTACCGCTGCCTCGCATCCGCTCTCGCACATCTCGGACGGGACGCTGAAGCTCGTGAGGCGGCAGCTGGTGTGCTTGACTTGGACCCCACCTTCACAATATCGGCGTGGGTCGCTCGGAGCCGGCTATCAACTAATGCGAAGCTGATGATTGAGGGCTTTCACAAAGCCGGTCTGCCCCAGTAATCGGACCTCGTAGACCGAACATAGTCTTCGCAAAAAAAAGCGAATGAGTCAGAAGTCTTGACCAACCTGAAGCCGTGCATTCTGCTAGTGTTTGCAGTCCGGGCGTGTGGCCCGTGCAGGGAGGCGAGGGTGACAAACTTGGAAGTCTCCAATGACCCTCCGGGCAAGCCGCCATCCAATAATGAGCAGCCAGACAAAGCGGCATTCGATGAGGAGCGGAAGCCGCCATCCGATCGCAATCTAAAGATTCGGTTGCGGGCACGATTGCAGTTGATCGGCGGCGCGCTCGCTTCAATTGCTGCCGTGGGAGCGATTGCGGGCGGGCTCGTCGGCTACTGGACTGTTTGGAAGACGCTCCGCACAGACGTGTTTCCGGAAAGCCAAAAAACGCAGAAGAAGGCTACCGCACGGCCCGACGTTGCTCCCCGTTTGTCTCTCGTTGTTCTGCCATTCGCAAACCTCAACAACGATGCGGAGCAGGACTATTTTGCCGACGGCATTACGACCGATCTAACAACAGACCTCGCGCAAATGCCCGATACATTCGTCATCGGGCGCGGGACGGCTTTCACCTATAAGAATAAGCAGGTCGATCTCAAGACGCTCGGCAAGGATCTCGGTATCCGATGGGCGGTACAGGGCGCGGTGCAACGGGCCGGAGATCGGGTCCGGATGAACGTGTCACTTGCCGAACTGTCGACTGGTCGTGACGTCTGGTCTGACCGCTTTGACGGCGATCGGACAAATCTTGCGGCCTTGCAGGAGCAGGTCACGGCGCGCCTCGCTCGCTCTCTCAACGTCGAACTCATCCAGGCCGAAAGCCGGCGCAGCCAAATGGACAGGCCAACCAATCCAGATGCTGTGGATTTCAGCATGCGCGGCTGGGCGAAGCGCTATGGCCCCCGGACCAAGTTTACGAATGCACAGGCAAACGACTTGTTCGATAGCGCACTGCGCCTCGATCCAGACAACACCGATGCAATGATCGGGAAGGCGTTGTGCATAGCCGAGGGCGTGATCTACGGATGGTCGACATCCGTGGTTGAGGACAAAAGAACGGCGCTGAAGCTAATTGATCAAGTTCTCGCAAAGCGCCCGGCGACCGCAAGCGCGCACGTAGCCAAGGGAAACATTTTGAATTATGGAAATCCTGAGGAAGCTTTGCCTGAGTATGACGCAGCTTTGGAAATCGACCCTAATTCGCCCGTCGCATATGCATCCAAGGGGATCGTACTTGTTACGGCGGGTCGCGCGCGCGAAGCGTTTCCTCCGATTCAGATCGCCTTGCGCCTAAGCCCCAAAGATCCGGCCGCTGGCACTTGGCACTACTTCCTCTGTCATGCTCATGTCCATCTGCGTCAATACGCGGAAGGCATCGAGGAATGTAAGCGCTCCATCAACTTGAGTAAATTGGACTGGTTTCCGTATGTAGATCTGATTTCAGCTTATGGAGCCACTGGCCAATTGGAAATGGCCCAGCAAGTGTTGGTCGAATTGAATGCAATCCGACCGGACTTCACGATCCGATGGTTTCAGCAAATCGGCTACGCACGTTCGAGCAATCCGCAGTTTCGTCGTGAGTACGACGACATCGTCGAAGGACTGAGGAAGGCCGGCGCTCGCGAGCAATGAGATGGCCAGGACCTTCGTTGCTTGCTTACTTACGAGCAGGGGTCTCCTTCTGGCTCTTGCCTGACCTCCGCCGGGCGCGCTTTGAGGTCTCCTTTCAACAGGTGAGCTGACAAGGTCGTGCTGTTACTCAGGGCAGCCCTTGACCCAAACGCGCTCCGCTTCCGCTGCCCAGGTCCAAAATAGATTCTCACAGCACGCCTCGAAATCGGCCGAGATTGCCGGCCGAATCAGCCGAACAGGTGGTACACAGCGGTGGTCGCAAAACACCGGCCGGCTTTTCGGGAATCCTTGTTTTTCGGCGGAATTCGCGCATTTGGGGGCATAGGGGAAGAGAGTCCCACTCTCTCCGCCGCAGTGCGCGATAAAGCGCATGTTCAGTCGTTGAGAATTGATCCAAGTTGATTTCGTCGAGCCGCTCGGAAACCGCTAACGTCATGCAACGCATCCTTACAGGTAATCCGGCGAGATGGTCCAAACAGCCGTATGCTTGATCTCCGCGTCTTCTAGGTCGCGGGTCACCGGTACGCGATAGTCGGCGAGTCGGACAAGTTTTGTCTTCGGAAGGAAAGAGCGCCCAGGGTCGCCGATCAAGATGGTCGCGCCGGCGCGCGCATGGTCGGCCAGAAATGCGAAGGCACGCGCCGCGGTGTCCTGCTCATAGAAAATGTCGCCCGCGAGGATGGTCTGCCATCGGCCGCTTGGTTGAGTGTCGAGCACGTCCTCGCCGCACGACGTGAGGTGGACCTGATTGACCTCCGCATTGAGTTCCGCCGCCGCGATCGCGAAGGCGTCGATGTCGGACACGGTCACCCCGACCGCGCCAGCCTTCATCGCCGCGATGCCGACGAGTCCGGAGCCGGAAGCGATGTCGAGCACGCGCCGGTCCCGCACGGTATCAGGATGATCGAGTACGTAGCGAGCCAGCGCTTGGCCGCCCGCCCAGGCAAAGGCCCAGAAGGGCGGGGGAAGGCCGGCCTCGTTCAGCTCGTTCTCGGTCTTCTGCCAGAGCGGCACTGATTCATCGGCGAGGAAGACCGCGATTTCCGGCACCAGGGGCACCGACCGCAGCCGGGTGTTGGCTCGGATGAAGGATTGCGGGTCGGCAATGGTCGTGGCTGTCAAGGCGGGCCGTCGCTGTCTCGGTCCGCTGATAATTAGCACGAACCGTCTCGCGCCGCGAAGGCGGACGTAGAGCGGCTGCGTCTCGATCTCGCCAAGCATGCCTAGTCGCTGGGCCTTCAGGCGGCCGCGCGCCGAGCCGCTCTTTCGGCCTTGTCCGCGGCGATCTGCTGCGGCGAGCGTCGCGTCCGCTTGAGAGGCGCCGGCGGCCGATTCAAGGCTGGGACCTTGAATCTCGGGAAGAGAGCCAGCTCCTTCGCGAGCACCGGCACCTTTCGTTTGCCGTACCGCGCCCCAGTCCCGCTCTTGCTTTCATGGCCGCACATGTAGTCGCACAACTCGGGTTTCATCTTCGTGCCGCGCACAATCTCACGCCAGAGATGACGCCAACCGTGGTTGGGCTGCACGTCGGTGATCTTGAGCGTATCGCGCACCCATTCTCCCAGCCGTTCGGCGACCTTTTGCCATTGGGGATTGGCCCCCTTTCCGCCGCGGGCGCGGACTGGATCGTAGAACAGCGGTTTGCCCAGCTTGCGGCGCTGTTCGACGTAGACCAAGAATTCCTGATCGCGCAGATGCTTGTGGACCGGCACGCGGCGCAGCCGCTTGCCTTTCGTGATCTCGGGTCTAAGCACGAAGCACCAATGGCCGAGGATGGGCTGAACGTCCGACGGCAGGAGCGAAGTGATCTCGTTGACGCGCGCGCCTGTATAGGCGCAGACCCAGGGCACCCAACGTCTGGCCGCCCTCATCTCGGCGGACATCAAGTGCGACGGCGTCGCTACGGTCGCCGACAGGATCTTCAGCGCCTGCTCCGGATCGAAACCTCGCTCGTCGTCCTCCTTCCAGGCCTTGACGCCCTCGACCTTGATCCCGGCAAACGGATTGACCTCGAGCCGCAGCGCGTTGAGCATGTGGGTGGCCACCGACCGGGGCGCCGCCAGCCAGACGTCGCGGACGGCCTTGGAAGCGATGCCCTGGGAGATCATGTAGTCGCGCCAACGGACCGCGTCCTGCGGCGTCACCCGCGCGAGGTCTCGGTGCTTGATCCATTCGACGAAACGTTCGATTACCGGCCGCCAGCGCTTGGCGGTCGGCCCGTCGAGGCCGCCCTTGATCCGAGGCTGGCTGCAGTAGAGCTCGAAGGCCTCCATGATGTCGACCTTGGGCTTCGTCCGCTCCTTGGGCAGTTTGCCGAGTTTCTTGTTCTCCTCGAAGTCGCCGGTCGAGGCGCGGAAGACGTCGCCGTAGGCCCCCTTCCTCGCTTCGGCGAGAAGAGGCTTCAGCTTTTCGACCTGCGCCTCCGCGGGCGGCTCTCCGAGTTCGCGGGTCAGGACCTCGCGCGCCCATTGGTCGAGCGCCTCTTCGGCTCCCGGATCATCCTGGTTCTCCGTGAGTGCGAGCCACCTCAGTGCGCCGAATCCCGTGCCGGGCTCGGCGATGTGGGCGTCGCGGATCCGGATGTGGGTCTCGCGCTGGATCGCGAACAGGTCCTGATGGGTCAGGGGCGCCACCGGGCCCCGACCGTCTGGGCCCCGCTTGGCCTCAAGAGCGAGGCGCGCCCATTCGCGTTCCAGGTCCTCCGAGACGGCCACGATCCGGGCGTTGGCCGTCCGGCGGTCCGTAGTTTTCAGCGACTTCCAGACCTCGGTCTGGCCGACCAGAGCGCGGTAGCGCGCCGGTACCTTCTTTCGGATCCAGTAGACGTTCTGCTCCTTGCCGCTGGCCTTCTTGGGCCGGAAAGGGGTCGGCATTTTCGTCGTTCCCATAGTAGTGTAGACCCTCGGTGTAGAACCGACGGCTCAAGGAACGCCCAAAAACACAGATAAACTTGTATTTACCGGGTGTTTTCGCACCGGCGGGGGAGAGTCCCTCCCTCTCCGCCAATTAGCGCCCGACCTCCATCAATCTGTGAGCGCGAGCAGTAAAGTATCCAGTGATGGCGATGAAGATCGGACCGCAGCCCGCGAAATGGCTGCACAAAAAAGCCAAGCAAGGGATGCGTGGCTATCCGGTCGGTACGCTTGCCTTCTATGGTCCCGACAATCAACGGGCCTCGAAGGTTGCGGTGTCGGTGATCCGGTATGAAGGAGCTGAGCCCGATCTGCGTCGCTGGTTTTCGGAAACCGGCGACGTGCGAACCGATCCGATAATTCTCTCGGAGATCGCTGCGCATCTGCGTCAAAGCTCCGTGCACTCGGTGGCGATGGTGGACGGAATCATTGGATGTCCGCACGAAGAAGGCGTTGATTATCCGATGGGCGAGCCTTGCCCAAGGTGTTCCTTCTGGAGGGGACGAGATCGCTGGACAGGCGAGTTGGATCCCGGCTGAATATTTCTCGCGCAGGCTCCAGAGCGGTATTCTGGCGGTCGCGCATGCGATCCGCGAACGCAGCCTCACCGGTTGACCTGCTACGCAGCAACCGACACCCCGATGTCCCCACCAAAGCGGTGCCAGCTTGAACCCACCACCCGCACGACCCGACCTAGCAATGCCCCGCCATCATGCGGGCCCAAGGTAACCTCACCCCAATGTTCGAAAAGTCCTACCGCGACCGCCTCGAGGCTGATCTTGCGCAATGGGAGGCCGATGGCGTGATTGCGCCGGCGGCGGCTGCCTCGATCCGTAATGCGCTGCCGCCGCTGCCTGCGGGCATCAACATTGCCGTGGTCGTCGGCATCGTCGGCGGTCTGTTGATCGCGGCTGCATTCCTCGCCTTCGTGGCGGCGCACTGGACCGAGATCGCGCGGCTGTTGCGGTTCGCGATCCTGCTCGCCGGCATGATCGCTACCTCTGGCCTCGGGGCCTGGTTCGCGGCGAGCGGCCGCAATGTTCTCGCCGATCTCTGCGCCAGCGTCGGCGCGATCATCTTTGGCGCGGGCATCGCGCTGGTCGGCCAGATGTATCATCTCGGCGACGACTTTGCCGGCGGCATGCTGCTGTGGTCGATCGGCGCGTTCGCCGCGGCGCTGCTGACCGGCTCGCGCGGTGCGCTCGCGGTCGGCCTCGTCGCCGCCGGCATCTGGACCTGCATGCGGATCTACGACGCGCCCGACGTCCTGCATCTTCCGTTCGTGGCGGTCTGGCTGATCGCAGCAAGCCTCGCCTTCGCCTGGAATTCGCGCGCCGCCGCCCATCTCGTCGCGCTCGCGGTGCTGCCGTGGTGGATCGCGACGTCGCTCCGCTTCGAGTTCGACGGCGCCCAGCCGTCCTTCGTGCTCGCCAACGGCGCCGCCCTGCTGTTCGGCGCCGGGCTCGCGCTCGCAGCCTGGCCCTCGCCGAGGGCGCTCCGGCTCGGGACCGTCCTGTCGATCTACGGGGCGTTCTCGCTCGCCGCTGTCGCTGTCCTGGAGGTGACGACGGTCGACGACTTCATTCGCTTCCGGACCGGCACGGCGTCCGGCCAGCCGCTGTGGGCGATCCTGTGCGGGGCCGCAGGGGTGATCCTCGCCCTCGTCTCCGCCACGTTCACGAAGCGTGCGGGTGAGATCCTCGGCGCCTGCGCGACCGGGCTGGTGTTGCTCGCCGCGCCGATCTGGCCGGTCTCCACGGCCGGCGAGCCCTGGTTCGCTTATGCCGCGCTGTTGTGCGCCATGCTGTGCCTCGTCGTGTCAGGCGTGCTCGATGACGTGCGTCCGCGCATCGTCGCCGGCTGGCTCGGGATCGCCGGCGTCATCGCCGGCATCACCTGGGCGGTGAAGGGCTCGTTGCTGCGTCGCTCGGCGTTCCTTGCGGCGGCCGGCATCGTCACTGTCGTCTTTGCAACGGCGCTCAATCGCGCGCTGCCGAGGGCTGCGCGATGAACAGGTTGGTCACGTCCGTTTCCGAGTTCTGGCAGCGCATCCCGAAAGCCGTGCTGTTCGCAGCCGCCGTCCTGCTGCAATGCGTTCTGCTGGTGCTGATGGTCGCCGACCGCATGCAGATTTTGCGCGAGGGCACCGAGGTCACTCTGCAGACGCAGCCGGTCGATCCGCGCGATCTCCTGCGCGGCGACTATGTCGTGCTGCGCTACGACATCTCGCAGCTGCCGGCCGGTGCGCTCGCCGGCAAGACGGCCGACGCGCGCAACCCCGTCGTGTTCGTCAAGCTCGCGCCCAATGCCGATGGCGTCTACGCCGCCGTCTCGGTGCATGCCGAGTCCGTGCCGGTCACGGCGCCCGAGGTGCTGATCCGCGGCCGCGTCAGCCATTCCTGCGGATCCAACGTCCGCACCTTCTGCGACAGGCTGACGATCAAATACGGTCTCGAAAGCTATTTCGTGCCCGAAGGCGAGGGCGGCAAGCTAGAGCAGGCCCGCAACCAGCAGAAGCTGCGGATCGTTGCCGCCGTGCTCCCCTCAGGCCGCGCCGCCATCAAGCGGCTGCTGCTCGACGGCGAGCCGGTCTATGAGGAGCCGCTGTATTAAGTTGCTTCGTGTGCGCCATGACAATGCTTGAAGCGCTTTCCTGAATTGCATGGGCAAAGGTCGTTGCGTCGCAAGCCTGCAAGCTCCCCCGACGTCCCTGGTTCACCGGGACTCTTCAGGAGTGACGTTGATGATGCGCCCGGACCGGCGGCCGCCAATTCCGGGGTCGGTGCGTTTCGACGATTCAGCAGCCACCCGGCCAATATTCCGGTCACCACGAACCCGCCCAGCAGCGCCATTCCCATCTTGATGTCGTTAGCCTCCTTGCGCTCCTTCTCCTCGGACTCCCTCGCCGCTTGTAAGCGTTGCTCTTCCCGTTCCACATACCACTTTGCAGCGGCTTGAAGCGCCGTCGGCGGAACCGTCCAGCTCACCGATGATTTTTCCGGTCTTGAAAGAACGATCGCCCGCGACAGCAGTGCCATTTGCGACGGCGACTTGCTTTCAGAACTGACTCTGTTCGCCGTCAAACGCGATGCGAGCCCGAGCGAAACCCCACCACAGACCGATGAGACCAGCGTCAGACGACGATTGCCCTTCGCTTCTTCGAGGGTTTCCCAGCGCCCCAGGCCTGGAAGCGAATCCGGCAATGCAACGTGATCGATCTCATGAGCGTCGATCAGTCGCGTGAGATCATACGCGTAGAGGTTCCGCTCCTTCAGGATATGTGCAATCGCGAAATGCCGGTAGATATTGTACATGTCGCGCCAGATCGGCTCGGCACGAATTGTCTCCTCCATGCGAGCGGTCCAATCACAGGCGAACTCCCTTGCGATGGGATCTTCGTTCCCGCTCTTGGCCCCTGCATCTGCGTCGGCATCCGCGTCGCTGAGGATCACCTGGGCCGACTGCAGGAACGCTGTTTCATAATCGTGCGCATATTCGAACTTGCCGGGTTCAAACCAGAACCGGCGCCGGCTGCTCCAATCGCCCGTGGACGTGCCAGCCCGAAGCATCTGCCGCGACTGGTTGAGCCGGCGCGTGAACGTCCCGGGCAAGGGCGGATCAACCGGCAATTGAAGCGTGCCCTGCGAAACCTGCTTCATGCGATAATCGGCTTCGACGAGCACCTTCGTCACGCGGGAATGCCTGGGCAGGGCGTCCACGCGAACCATTTGCGGCTGTTGCGAGCACATGCGCAGGTATTGTTGCTTCGCCGCCGCGTCGCGCCCGGCAATCTGGTCGAGACCGGGCGTTTGGCTTCTGTCCGGGTCCAGAGAGATTCCCGGCTCGATCTTCCCGTATTTTCTGTCGGCCGATCTGATTGCGACGATGAGATCGTCGAGATAGAGATCCGGTTGGCCCCTCTCGGCAACTCCGCAAAGCAGGATATCGTTGTCGTCGTCCCGGCAGACAGCGTCGATGCGGGTCAATCCGGTAAGCCGCTTTGGTCCGCCCGACTTCGCCCGCTTCAAGGCTTCGCGCAGCGAAACCGCGACGTCCGCCCGCATGTCCGTGATCGCCGTCGCGGGGGGAGCCTTGCAGGCGCTGTCAGCCGCCACCGCAGCCAGGGGCTGTTGCGCGACGAGCGCGCTGACGCCCGACGCCAGGAAGCCGCGCCGATTGACAAGCACTCTGTGCATCATGAAGGTCTATTTCCCCGCTTCGAGAAATTTCGAAGTTAAGTATCCGGCTTCTTCAAATTGAGAACCTTGCGCCTGAGCTCGCCCAGGTCGCTTTCCTTCCCCGTCGGAGCCGCTCCGATGTGCACGCCGCCGACAGGTGCCGCGGATGGCGAGTGAGTTGGACTGCTGACGTTTGACCCGGATGGCTTTGAGCCGATTTCGGGTGAATTCGAACCTGATCCAGCTCGCTCGCCGGCGCCGCTGACGCCCGACTCTCTGGTTGGAAAGGAATTTCCGCTTGGCGAGGAATTTGGTCTCCGGGCGCTGGGGGCCACTCGTCCGCCGCCGTCACCTGAAACGTCCGAGTCCAGCGGCGTGCGCTGATTTCGCCAACGCTGAAGCTCCTGCAACTCGCGAGCGACAGCGGCTGCGCCGTTCAGCCGCATCCGCTCCTCCTGGGGACTCTCGTAGTCCGGCCGGGTCGTGAGGTTTTCTCTCAACGAAGCCCTGTCAATGCATTGTCCGGCATCATAGGCAGTTCGAGCGACGTCCTGCTTGAGACTGTCGCACTCCATGCATTTTTTATACAGACCCTGCAATTCGACGGAGATGTAGCTGCAGTTCCACCCGGGACCGTGCTTCTTCTGCAGGGTCTCGGCCTGGGCCGGAAAATTGCAGGCTCCAACAGCTGCAATTGCCGCGAGAATGAAGTAGCGCATGAATGTCATTCAGCTAATGATGTGACCGGATCGACGGCCGGCAAAACAATTTTCACTCGCAGCTTAAACCAGCAGAACTATGCTGCAACTTCTTTCCGTCCAATTAGCATCGGCCTTGCACAGTTTGGCTAATTCCGTTGTTGCGACGGGTATCAGGCGCCATGGTTTCGGGCGTGTTTTTTCAATGCTCGCCGCAGCACGTCCCACATTCGGGGATCGTTCATTTGCGCCACGTTGAAGCGCATGAAGTGATGTGACGTCTGCGACACGCTGAACACGTTGCCCGGCGCGAGCACGACATCGTCCTCAAGCGCGGCGCGCGCGACCTGCGCGGCGTCCTGTCCGCCTGTGAGCCGGCACCAGAGGAAGAATCCGCCGCGTGGCATCAGCCATGGCTCCAGCCCCAACGCCTGAAGTTTTCGCGCGACGTCGCGGCGCGTCCGCGTCAGCTTTTGCCGGAGCTCGTCCATGTGCTTGCGATAGCTGCCGCCGGCCAGCACCTTTGCGATGATCTCGGTCGCGGCCGGGCTCGGGCCGCCAAAGCTGGTTGCGACTTGGAGGTCGACGAGATGCTCGATCCAGTCGGCGCGCGCGGCGATGTAGCCTGAGCGTACCGAGGCCGACAGCGTCTTGGAGAAGCTGCCGATGCGGATCACGCGGGTGAGCCCGTCGAGCGCCGCTAGGCGCGGCGAGCGCTCCGGCTCGAAATCGCCAAAGATGTCATCCTCGATGATGGCGAGGTCGTGCGCGGCGGCCACAGTCAGAAGCCGGTGCGCGGTTGCAAGCGACATCGTCGCGCCGGTCGGATTGTGCAGCGCTGAATTGGTGACGTAGAGCCTGGGACGTTCGGCACCGAGGATCTGCTCGAAGCGGGTGACATCAGGGCCCGACGGCGTATAGGGCACGCCGACGATCCTGGCCTGATGCGCCCGCAGCAGCGCACGGAAATTGAAGTAGCAGGGATCGTCGACCAGCACCGTGTCGCCGGGACGGAGCAGGAAGCGGCAGACGAGGTCGGCGCCTTGCGTGCCCGAGCCCGTCAGCATGAGCTGATCGACCGACGCGGGAATCGAATCCTCGGCAAGGCGCGCGAGCAGCAGCCGGCGCAGCGAAAGGCCGCCGCGCGTGCTGCCATAGTCCGTCAAGAGATCCGCATCGGTCCGCGCAAGGGCACGGACGGCGCGGCGCAAGGCCGCTTCCGGCATCCACTCCGCCGGCAGCCAGCCGCAGCCGGGCTTCGACACGGCGGCGTCGGCATCGAGCGATTGCCTGGAGACCCAGAACGGATCGACCTCCCGGTCGCGCCGCGGCCCGGCCTCGGTCAGCGCAAGCGGCGGCATGATGGTCGGCGAGACATAAAAGCCGGAGCCGCGACGGGCGCGGATCAGGCCTTCGGCTGCGAGGCGATCATAGGCTTCGACGACGGTCGACGGCGACACGCCCATCGTGGCGGCCAGGCTGCGGACCGATGGCAGGCGGTCGCCGGCACTGAGCGCGCGGCCGGCGACCTTGGCGCGGATCGCGCTCATCACGTCAATGGTCCGCGTGCCCCCGCGTCCCTTCGATGGCGCTCCGATGTCCAAGGTGTATCACCTTCCATACCCATACAGATTTGCCGGATTGTACTGGATTGTGACTGGTCGTGCCACCGCCGGCAGCCGAGTATCGCGGCTCGGGAAAGGCGGAACGGACATGCAATCTGCGGGAAGCGGCTGGGGCAACGGCCTGCTCGGCGTCATCATCTTCAGCGGCTCGCTGCCGGCGACGCGCGTCGCGGTCGGCGGCTTCTCCGCGCTGTTCCTGACATCGGCCCGCGCGGTCATCGCGGCGCTGATCGGTGTGGCCGTGCTCGGCGTGCTGCGGCAGGCCCGGCCGCAGCGGGGGGATTTCGCCTCTCTCACCATCGTCGCCATCGGCGTCGTGGTCGGCTTCCCGCTGCTGACGGCGCTCGCGCTCCAGCACATCACCTCGGCCCGTTCGATCGTCTTCATCGGCTTGTTGCCGCTCTCCACCGCGGTCTTCGCCGTGCTGCGTGGCGGCGAGCGGCCGCGGCCCTTGTTCTGGCTGTTCGCGATCCTCGGCAGCGCCACGGTGGCCGGCTTTGCCTTGTCGAATGGCGGTTCGGCCTCGCTCACCGGCGATCTCCTGATGGTGGCTGCGATCGTGCTGTGCGGCCTCGGCTATGCCGAAGGCGCCGCATTGTCGCGCCGGCTCGGCGGCTGGCAGGTGATCTCCTGGGCGCTCCTGCTCGCGCTGCCGCTGATGGTGCCGGTCGCGGTTCTGACCTGGCCGGCGAGCTGGAGCGGCGTCAGCGTGCCCGCCTGGATCGGGCTCGCTTACGTCTCGATCTTCAGCATGTTCGTCGGCTTCATCTTCTGGTACCGCGGCCTTGCGATCGGCGGCATTGCGCGTGTCGGCCAGTTGCAGCAGCTCCAGCCGTTCTTCGGTCTCGCGCTCGCCGGCCTGCTGCTGCACGAGCCCGTCGCCTGGAGCATGATCGCGGCGACCGCGCTCGTTGTCGCCTGCGTCTTCTTCGCACGCCGGTTTGCGTGAGGCTTGTGCCTCACGCCTGCCCCATCACTGTCTTCGTCAGCGCGCCCTTTGCAAACTTCTTCAGCGGCATCGGCTTGCCGAACAGGAAGCCCTGCACGAGATCGAAGCCGAGCTCGTTGGCGGCGACGAGGTCGGCGCGGCTTTCGACCCCCTGGGCCACGCTGCGCGCGCCAAAGCCCTGCGCGAGCTCGACGATGTGTCGGCACACCGTGCGCTTCAACCGGTCACTGCCGCTGCCGGTGACGAATTGCCGGTCGGCCTTCAGCTTGACGAAGGGGACTTTGTCCCGCTCCATCAGCGCCGGCCAGTTGGCGCCGAGATTGTCGATCGACAGGCCGATATTGTGTAGCCCGACCTCGCGCGCGACCTCGGTCAGGAGATCGAGATCGCGGATCGCCTCCTCGCTGTCGATCTCGACCGTCAGCCCGCCGAAGGCCGGATGCGTCGGCACGCGGCGGCAGAGATCGCGCACCGCCTGCGGCTCCTTAAGATAGGACGCGGGCAGGTTGATCGAGAGATCGACCGGGGTCTGCTGCTCCAGCAGATAATGCCAGTCCCGTATCGCGCGCTCGATCACGAATTCGGAGAGGTCGCGCAGATGCGGATCGCGCTCTTCGGGAATGAAGTAAGCCGGCGGCACCACGCCCCAGGTCGGATGCCGCATCCGTACCAGCGCCTCGGCGCCGCTGCGGATCAGCGTGCGCGCGTCGATCTTGGGCTGGTACCAGAGCTCGAGCCAGCCGGCATGAAGGGCCTCGCCGACATGCACGGCGGGACTCGGCGCGGGCTCTTCCGGCAGCAGCATGGCGATGCGCTCGCGCAGCGTTTCCGCCGCAAAGGGCGTGGTCAATGGCGGCAGCATGGCAAGGCCATATTCCTCGCCGACCTGCCGCACGGCCTTGACGATGATCGACTCGCGGGCGCCGACGGCGAGAACCTTGCCGGCGAATGCCTCGCGCACCAGTATTTCGAGGAATCTCCCCGGCTCGATGCCGTCGGCGGCGACGCCGAGCAGGATCAGGTCCGGCAATTCGGTGGCGAGCACGGTTTGCAGCTCGTCCGAGCTGGCGCATTCGCTGGTGACGAAGCCGAGATCCTCCAGCACCTCGCTGAGGAAGGCGCGCAGATGCCGCTTGCTGTCGGCCACGCAGGCGCGCGGCGTTACCTTTCGTCGTCCGAAGGTCACAGGCCTTCGTCCGACGAGTTCAACCATCCCATCGTTCATCAACACCACTCCCGTTCCGTGACGGTTTCTTAAACGCCGAGCGTGGGTTCAAATAAGGAGAGCTTCACATCGTTCTTGAATTATCTGAGTAACGTTAAGCCCTGCAATTCGAGCTAATTTGTCGACAGACACTCTTCGCAAAGAACTCGCATACCCGAGCACCACGCGCGCAACGCCTGCCAGCGCACGCGAAATGTCTCTCGCGCGATCTGAGCTGCGTCCTGTTCGCCGACGGATGGAAGCGAGCGACGCAGATGTGTGCCCTTTCGAAGCAACGACGCGACCAGCGGAGATTAACTTCCGGCGTTTCTTCGGGGTGTGCGACCGCTCGTTGCGACGAAGACGGTGAACAGGACCGCGTCGTCCGCGGTGGGCGGGCTGCGTTGCGGCGGTCGCTCTCCCCGATGGCTTTGGGTGGATTGGGAGCGTGCGGCGGCGACGTTCGGAGGATTGCATTCGCGCGATGCGCGCAAGTTTCGCTTTCGCTCGTGACGGTTCTGCGACACCGCGTCCGGGCCCACGGCTGCAAATGTGAAGTGCATCACACGCGCATTGCTGCACCTGCGCTATTGCTCCGCACAGCCGGTGGTGGGCTGTCGAGGATTTACGACAATGACGATGCGGCGAATGATGTATTGGTGGTTCAGGATCGTGATGTCAGGGCGATTTCTCGATCGCTTCCTGTGCCTGCCGCGTGCGCATTAAAGCGCGATGCGATCATCGCGCTTTGGGTTATTGTTCAAGCGTGATCTTTTCGGAAAACCGCTGCGCACTTTTCCGGATCATGCTTTAGGCACCTCGCGCGATATCAGGTCTGCCCGATCAATTTGCGAAACGCCGCCGCGCCGTCCTGCACCACGTCGCGGCCCTTCCAGGCCAGATAGGTCAGCTTGCCGCCGAGCGTGTCGTGGCTGCGCAGCCGGCGCGAGCCGAGAATGTGGCCGACATTGGACGGGAAGCGGCTCACCTCGGCCGACACCAGCGCCGCGATCGCGTCCATCAATTGCTGGAGCCGGATTCCCCATTCGCAACCCTCGATGCCGTCGATGCGCACCTTGAGTGCATATTCGGTGTCGTAGATCTCGGCGAGCAGGTCGCGCGCGACCAGCACCCGGTTGTGCCGGAGTGCGATCCGAAGCGCGAGGCGCTTGTCGTCGAGCCGGTCGAGTACCATGGGAATGACGCAGGCATAGGGCGTCGCGGCGACATCGGTGACGCTCTTGCTCGCAGCGGCCTTGGTGGCGAGACGCGCCAATTGCCAGGGCATCGTCAGGCGCCTCGCCACCAGCGCCAGCGCGAAGGGCAGCGCATCGGGATGAGACTTCTTGAAGGCGTCGAGCTGCGCGGTGATCTGGGCAACCCGGCCGTCGTCGAATTTCACGATCTTCTCAGGCAGCTTTTCGTTGAACTTCGGCAGCGCATTGCCCGCACGCAGCACGTGCTGCATCTTCCTGACGTCGTCGAAGGCGGTGCGTGAGGCCGTGTATTGCGCGAGTTTGCCGCGCGCGAATTCGGTGCTCTCGGCCGAGGCAAAGGTGCTCTCGAGGACCTTCACGACCTTGGTCTGGAAGGTCGAGGCGACCTTCAGGACTTCCTTCGGGTTGTTGGCGGCGACCTGGTCGTTGATCGCCTTGATGTAATCGCGTGCCATGGTCGGCAGCAGGTCGCGGCAGATCCACTCCCAGATCGGGGTGAGGGTGTTGCGCGAGATCCGTCCCATATTGGCGTGCTCGGGCGCGGCGTCGATCAGGAGCAGCTCGAGCGGCGCGAAGAAATAGCGCGACGGGCTGGTGGCGCGCGCCTGGGTCGATCCGTCCTTGCGAAACTCGGCGCGCAAGCGCGACTGGATGTCGGACGAGCCGGGCATGTCGATGCCGCACAGCTCGAGCCGTTCGAGTTCGCTGAGCAGACAGCTGCGCGACAGCGGCGTCAGCCTCTGCAGGAATTCCGACAGCCGATCGATGTCGTTCATGGCACGCAATCTTTCGCAGCGTTTCCCGCGGGCGTGCGGGCCCAATGCGTGGAGGCATTTGCGCGCTCTCTACTTCCCCTCAGAGAAGCAAGTCGCCGTTAATTAATCCGTAAAACCCGGGGGCGGCGTCGGGCCAAAGCAGCGGTTAAGGATGATTTCGTCCGTCTGCCCAAGTTTTTGGCAAAAAACTCAACCCAGGCGTGGGCCGGCGCCGCCAAACGCAAGCACAAATTGTGCCGGCGACACCACTTTAACGCAAAACCGACAAAATCACCGTAGTCTTACGGAGCAAAAAGTTAACCACAGACCGCCCCCGGTTCCGCTAAACGAGTGACATGGGGTCACAGAATGATACGGCCACCGATTCGCGGCCGTCGGAATGGTACGAAAGCAGCGCTGCTCCAACTGAAGAGCTCGATTTCGTCCGCCTGAGCGCCGCCCGGGCCAAGGCCGCCGACGAAATGGCTGCTGCCATCGCCCGCGAGCTCAACGGCCCCCTGACTGCCCTGCTGCTCTACATGGGCGAGATCAAGCATCACAGCGATCAACTCGCGCCTGTGACCGGCGACCGCGCCTATTTGCAGCGCGTGGTCGAGAACGCGCTGGCACAAACCGAGCGCGTTTGCGGCCTGGTCAAGCAGCTTGCCGGTCCTCACAAGGGTGGCTTGTCGATCCCCTCCAGCGCCGAGGACGCGGAATCGAAGGCCGTCCGCGCCCAGCAGGCCCAGCGCGTGCCGAGCGCCGAACTCCTCAGCCTGTCGGGTCAGAAGCGGCTGACCAAGCGCGAGCGCGAGGTGCTGAGGCTGATCAGCGAAGGTTATTCGAACAAGCAGGGTGCGCTTCGAATGCAGATCAGCCCGCGCACGTTCGAGAGCCATCGCGCCGAGGCGATGCGCAAGCTCGGTGCGCGCAACACCGCGGATCTCGTCCGCGCAGCGCTGCTGCACTCGATCGACTGAGGCTGGTGTGTTGCAGCGCCGGCGGGCGATGCGGAAAAGCCCCGGGAGATCTTCCGGGACGTCTGAAAAACCCGATCGCGCTCAGAAATAATCTTCGGCGAAGGGACGCGCGCGCGAGACGGGACGCAGCGGCTTGATCTCTTCCTTCGGTCCGTTCGGGATGATCGTAATGGTCCAGCGGGGCGGCATGCTCGATTCATGCTCCAGCACCGAACGCACGAAGCCGGTCACCGTGGACTCGCCAGCCCTCACCGTCGCCATGCGGCCGTTGAACTGAGCAATACGGAAGCGGCGAACCTCTTTCTGGTCCGCGGTCTCGTAGGTGAACATGGAAACCCTCCTGGTTTCCGGCGACTATCGCCACCTATGATTAGCCATCTCTAAAAATCCCAAGCCGTAGAAGTACGGCGGGAATGCACGCGCGTGTGGTTAGCCCTGCGGCTCCTGCGCGCGCGCGGCGGCGTAGGCGGCGTCCATCAGGTCCAGGAGATCGCGGAATTCGCCATCGCCGAGCCTCTCTGCGGACTTCTCCAGTCGCAGCGCCAGCGCCGCGAGCCTGACATAGCCGAACGTTCCGGCCGCGCTCTTCAGCGAATGCGCTTCGCGCGCGATCCTGGCGTGATGCTGCGCCGGCGGGAGCGTGCGAAACAATTGCAGGCGCGCGGAAGTCTCGCTCCAGAATACATCGCGCACTTCGCAGGCACCGTCCTCGCCGATCTCGCGCACCAGCGCTTCGTAAGCGCGCGGCTCGCGCGCAGGCTCGGCATCGAGCGCCTTCTGCGCGGGCGCGACGGTGACTTCAAACACGGGCCTGCTGCCTTGATCACGGGTCATTTGTCGCGCGGCACGTCCCGGCGCGAGGAATGCCCCGTGTCTACGGCATTCGAATTTCAGTTCCGGTAGCAGGACACTAGGTGTTTGCAGGCCGGCATTAGCAGGCAGTTTACCATGCGCGTGCGGCGGTCAGCGCGCGCCGAGCAGCCGGTCGTACTGGGCCTTCACGGTGGCGTAGCATTCGCACGCCGTCTGGCGCAGGCCGTCGAGGTTGGTGATCTGGATGTGCCCGCGGCTGTAATGGATGAAATTGGCTTGTTGCAGGGTGTTGGCGACCAGCGACACGCTGTTGCGCCGTGCGCCGATCATCTGCGCCATGGCCTCCTGGGTCAGCAGCAGCCGGTAGTCGCCCGAGAGGTCATGCGTGTGCAACAGGCAGCGCGACAGCCGCGACTCCACCGGATGGGCGGCATTGCAGCCTGCCGTCTGCTGGACCTGGGCGTAGACCGCGAGCCCGTGGCGCGTCAGCAACGTGCGCAGGGTGCTGCTCTGATCGGCGGCGATCCGCAGCCGGTCGAGATCCATCACCGACGCGACGCCCGGAACCAGCACGATGGCGGTGTTCAGCGCGGACGCATCGCCCATGGTCGAGAGCGTCCCGAGCAGGCTGTCTCGGCCGATCATGGCGACTTGCACATGCTCGCCCTTGGCGAGTTTCACCACCAGCGAAATGACGCCGCGGTGGGGAAAATACGCGCGCTTCAGCGCCTCGCCGGTCTCGACCAGCACTGCGTCATGGGGCAGGTCGACTGTTCGCAGGTGCGGGCGGATCGATTCATAGTCGTCTGCCGACAGTGCGGACAGGAAACCGTTGGCTGAGCGCACCATCGTTTCCAAAAGCTGCCTCCCGTTCCCGCGTCATCGAATCGCGATAGACGAAATCACGCCCGGCGGCGGGTAAGTTCCATCATGTTCACGCCGGGATATATTGGCAATTGGGACAAGTTGTCCGACCACGGCAGCGGTCCTGCCACGCTGCGTGCATGCCGGCATACAGTCGATTGTGCCGAGCTGTCGTCACGGCACGGTTCCTACCAGGCGGAGGTGGTGGGCTTTCACGGCCGAATGGCAGTCGCAGGACGTCGTCTCCAGCGCCCGCAGATCGAGGATTTCAATCTGGCCGCGGCTGTAGTGAATGATGCCGGCCCGCTGCAGCGCATGCGCGACCAGCGAGACGGCATTGCGCCGTACGCCCAACATCTGCGCCAGCGCCTCCTGGGTCAGCGGCAGGATTTCACTGTCCGAGAGATCGCGGGCACGCAGGAGCCAGCGCGCGAGGCGCGCCTCGACCGGGTGCAGCGTATTGCAGAGCAGCGACTGCTGCGCATGCGCGAGCAAGGCCTGCTCATGGCGGACCATCAGCTGGCGAAACGGCGCGCTTGCGGCAGCGACCGTACGGAAAGCTGCGATTTCCAGCACGGAAGCGGTCCCTGGGAACAGCACGACCGCGTCTGTCGGCGCGATGCCGCCGGCAAGCGCCGCGCCGCCACCGACGACACTGTCGCGGCCCAGCATCGCCACCTCGATCATCTGTCCTTCGGACAGGCCCACCGTGATCGAAACGGATCCGCCATGCGGGAAGTAGACATATCTCAGCGCAGCACCCGCCTCGCACAAGACAGATTTCCTGACCATTTCGACTGTGGCGAGATGCGGACGCAGCAGATCGAGATCTGCCGCGTCGAGCATTTGCAGTAATTGGTTGGACGGGCAGCCGCTCGCAATCATTGAAGGTCAATCCGGCGTGTTCGATGCACGATCGGTGTAAAGCCCGCCCGTCATCCAGTTGCACGGTGACAAAAACATATTGTAAAGGTTGTGGGGCTGTCCATATACCCGTTAGAGGGCAGACAGGCTGCGGCATTTGCGGCGGAAATAAGAATGGCGCGCTGATTCGCTCATGAGCCTGTGCGCCGGTCCTGCGGGGGTTGCGCAGGAAAAAGCTGCGAGGGGCTTTCATGAGCCGGAAGCATTGCATCCGCGCTGCGATCAGAGGCCGGTCGACCCGCGCAGTGTCGTCCGCTGGACCAGCATTTACAGCCAACCAATATTGCCATGAAGCCTGGCGTCGCGTGGCCGCAGATTTCGCGTCCATCTTCCCCGTGCCGCCAATGACATTCGCGACCGTCCATTTTTTCGATTGAAAGCAAAGGAGAACGGCGTGCCCCACGGTTCAATTATTGAATCGCCAAAACGGGAAACTCAAATGGGGACAGAAGGTCTGCGCCATATTCTCGTTGTCGACGACGACCCGATGGTTCTGCATGGCCATCGAGGTCTATCTCCAGCGCAACAATTTTCGGGTAACGATTGCCGAAGGAGGTGAAGCCGGACTGCGCGCGCTCGAACACCAGCAATTCGATCTGATGATCATCGATATCTTTATGCCGCACATGCGCGGCTTCGAATCGATCCGGCTCTTTCACGAGCGGGCGCCGGTCATTCCGCTGATCGCGATGTCCGGCTACGCCTTTGCAAATCTGAATTCGCCTGCACCCGATTTCCTCCGGATGGCGCTCGAGCTCGGTGCCGCACGCTGTCTGCGCAAGCCGTTCACGCCGCACGCGCTGCTCGCCGCCATCAACGATTGCCTGGCGGAGCACCGTCCCGACGGCGACATCGCCTCGGCCGCGCGATTGGGTTAGCGCGGCGCGGGCGGCTATGGCCACGGGGTAACGGTTCGTTTACCGCGTCCGCGGACCACGCAGATCGCGCCGCCAATGCGAACTGAGGGGCGCGACTGCGCCTCTGGTTGCGGACGGCGCGGTTCGATGTCCCGCAGGCCGCCCCTATCGTCCTTCATGAGCAGGATTTTCCGGCGCGCTTCGCCCGCTGTTATCGGCCCGTTTACCTCACGCGTCCCCACCGTCGCGGCGCGGAGCCGGTTTTGCCGAAAGGCGCAGCCGCATGCGGGCGAACCGCAAACTTCTCTTCAATATCCGTATTAGGACGGAGGATGAAATTAACGGGACTGTGAAAAGGGATGTCTAACGATCGAGAATAGGGCTTCCGTCCGTGCCAAAGGTGGCGCAGGCGCCGAAGTCCAGGGGTCAGGTCAGTAAGGCGTAGCTCATGGATGATCTGTTGCGGGAGTTTTTGACGGAGACCAGCGAGAGCCTGGACACCGTCGACAACCAGTTGGTGAAGTTCGAACAGGAGCCGAACAACGCCAAGATCCTGGATAACATCTTCCGCCTGGTCCACACCATCAAGGGCACCTGCGGCTTCCTCGGATTGCCGCGGCTCGAAGCGCTGGCGCATGCCGGCGAAACGTTGATGGGCAAATTCCGCGACGGCATGCCGGTGAAGGCCGAAGCGGTGACGGTGATCCTGTCCTCGATCGACCGCATCAAGGAAATCCTCGCCGGCCTCGAAGCGACCGAAGCCGAGCCCGAGGGGACCGACCGCGATCTCATCGACAAGCTGGAAGCGATGGTCGAGCAGGGCATGGCCGCTATGGCCGCGGGCGCTGCCGCCGCTCCCGTTGCCGAAGCCCCGCCGCTGGTGCCGGAAGCCCCGGTTGCCGCTGCTGCGCCGGCAAACCTGACCACGGGTTCGCTGATCGACCAGACCCTGGAGCGCCCGCTGCGTCCGGGCGAAGTCTCGCTCGACGAGCTCGAGCGCGCCTTCCGCGAGACCGCGATCGAGGCGCCGACGCCCGCGCCCGTCGCCAAGGCTGAAGCCAAGGCCGAGCCCGCGCCGGCCGCTGAAGCGCCCGCGCCTGTTGTTAAGGAAGTGGCCAAGGAAGCAA
>NZ_LBJA01000034.1:0-212309 GCF_028128695.1 Bradyrhizobium sp. CCBAU 25360 | reverse complement strand
TTCGCAGGGACGACAGGGAGGGTGCGGTGATCCTCTCGCGGTTAACGAGCCGCCGCGCTCGCTTCCGCCGCCGCCTTGCGCAAACACTCCCGGCATAAACAATCCTCGCCTTCGACCGGCATCGGCAGCTTCGCGGTTTCCTCCGCACACCAGCAGGTGCCCGAGAGGTCGCAGCCGAATTCGGTGCCGCAGCGCGCGCAGGCGAGGCGGCGCGGTTCCGGCGGCTGGGATTCTTTCGGATTTGTCATGATTTGCGTCGAAGCTTCGCCGTGATTTTCATGTCGGGTTCATCGGTCGTTGCGGTATATTAGGCGTCGCGCACGGACTCCGAAAGCGGCTCCCGGCACGCGAAGGACAAATCGATGACCCGCGATTCGCAAGCCGCGCTCGTCGCGCTCAACCGTTTTGGCTTCGGCGCGCGCGGCGGCGCGTCCGGAGATCTCATCAACGCAGCCTCCGATCCGCGCGGTTTCGTGAAGGCAGAGCTGCTCCGTGCGAGCGGGGTGCTGCTGGAGGCGCCCGGTCTGCAATCGACGCAGCAACTCGGGCAGGCCGTCTTCGCCTATCAGGATCAGGTCAGGCAGGCGCGCGAAGCGGCGAAGGCGGCCGCGCCCGCCGAGGCGCCGTCGCCTGCGCCGACCGAACAGAAGCCCGGGCTCCGCCGCAATCTCTCGCTGAATGCGGCAGCAACGGAGGTCGCCGGCCAGATGACGGAGACCAAGCCGGCGGACAATGCGGCAAAGCCGGACGCGATGCAGCCCAATGCGGCTGCACCGCCGGCGGCAAAGCCGGCCCCGCAGCCGCTCAACGTAATTCAAAAGACCTTCCGTACCGAAGCGCTGGCGCGCCTGCAGCGCGCGACGCTGGCCACCTGCGGCTTCACCGAGCGTCTCGTCGCGTTCTGGTCCAACCATTTCTGCATTTCCGCGACGAAGGGCGAGCTGGCGCGGATCTGGGCCGGCGTGTTCGAGCGCGAGGCGATCAGGCCGCACGTGCTCGGGCGCTTCGCCGACATGCTGAAAGCGGTCGAGCAGCATCCGGCGATGCTGTTCTTCCTCGACAACCAGCAATCGCTGGGGCCGGATTCGCGCGCAGGCCAGAATCGCAAGCGCGGGCTCAATGAGAATCTCGCGCGCGAGATCATGGAGCTGCATACGCTCGGCGTCGGTGGCGGCTATACGCAGGAGGACGTCACCTCGCTCGCGCGCATCATCACCGGCTGGACCTTTGCCGGACGGCAGGGGCAGCTCGGCACACCAGGCTCCTTCGTGTTCAACACCAATGCGCACCAGCCCGGCGCGCAGATGCTGCTCGGCAAGAGCTACGAGGCGACGGGTCTCGCGCAAGGCGAGGCCGCGCTCGCCGACATCGCGCGCCATCCGTCGACCGCGAACTTCATCGCGACCAAGTTCGTTCGCCACTTCGTTGCCGACGATCCGCCGCCGGGCCTGGTGGCGCGGCTGCGCGAACTCTTCGTCAAGACCGACGGCGACCTCAAGGCGCTTGCCGCGGGGCTGGTCGATTCCGACGAGGCGTGGACGGCGCCGCTGACCAAGATGCGCAGCCCTTACGATTTCCTCGTCGCGAGCGGCCGGCTGCTCGCGCGCGTCCCGGAAGATCCCGGCGCCTATCTGAACAATCTCAATCTGCTTGGACAGCCGCTGTGGTCGCCGGCCGGCCCCAATGGTTTCCCCGATACCAGCGCCGCATGGGCCGCGCCCGAGGGCATGAAGCTCAGGCTCGATATCGCCGCGCAAATGGGCGCACGGCTCGGGCCCAACATCGATCCGCTGGATCTGCTGGAGTTCGCGGCGGCGGATGCGGCCTCGATCGAAACGCGCCGGACCATCGAGCGCGCGGAGTCGCGCCAGCAGGCGCTGGCGCTGCTCTTGATGTCGCCGGAAATGCAGAGGAGATGATGATGGTCGACTGCGTCGAGAACCGGCTCCTCACCTCGCGCCGCGGCCTGCTGCTCGGCGGCGCCTCCTTCGCGGCCTGGGCTTACTTGCCGAAATTCGCACGCGCCGCCGATGGGCGCGATCCCCGGCTGCTCGTGGTGATCCTGCGCGGCGCGCTCGACGGTCTCTCGACCGTCGCGCCGATCGGCGACCCTGACTATGCCGGCCTGCACGGTTCGATCGCGCTGGCCGCGGACGGCGCGCATCCCGCGATCATGCTGGACTCCTTCTTCGCGCTGCATCCGGCGATGCCGGAATTCGCGCGGATGTATCGCGACAAGCACGCTGCGGTGATCCATGCGGTGGCGACCCCCTATCGCGACCGCTCGCATTTCGACGGCCAGGACGTGCTGGAGAGCGGTTATGCCGGGCCTGGCCGCGTGCAGTCCGGTTGGCTCAATCGCGCGCTGGAAGCGCTGCCGCGCGGCGAGCGCGTATCGAGCGCTCTTGCGGTCGGGCCTACCACGCCGCTGGTGCTGCGCGGAAACGCGCCGACCGTCGGCTGGGCGCCGGTGGCGCTGCCGCAGGCGGATGACGACACCGCGATGCGCCTCGTCGATCTCTACCGTCATCGCGATCCCGCGCTGGCGATGGCCTTGTCGCAAGGCCTTCAGCTCGACAAGGCCGCAAGCGGTGACGACATGAAGCCAAAACCCGGCAATGCGGTGATGCAGATGCGCCAGGTCGCGCGCGGTACTGCGAAGCTGATGGCGGCCGACGATGGCCCGCGCATCGCCGCGCTCGCCTTCGACGGCTGGGACACGCATGCCAATGAAGGCGGCCCGGTCGGTCGTCTCGCCTTCCTGCTCGGCGGGCTCGATGGCGCACTCGCCGAATTCCAAAGCGGTTTGGGGGAGCGCTGGCGCGACACCGTCGTCATCGTCGCCACTGAATTCGGCCGCACCGCGCGCATCAATGGCACCGACGGCACCGATCACGGCACCGGCACGATCGCGCTGCTCGCCGGCGGCGCCGTGAAAGGCGGCCGGGTCATCTCCGACTGGCCGGGCCTCAAGCTCGCGAACTTGTATGAAGCTCGCGATCTCAAGCCGACCACCGATCTTCGCTCCGTGATCAAGGGCGTGCTGCAGGGCCAGTTCGGCCTGTCCGATCGCGTGCTGGCCGAGACGGTGTTCCCGGATAGTGCGGGAGTACGGCCGATGAAGGGATTGGTCGCCTAACCCCACGCCCCGTCATTCCGGGCCTGCGCCTTGCGGCGCATCCCGGAATGACGAGATAATGGTGCAGCATCAGGAGAACCATCCCCATGTACATCGCCATGAACCGCTTCCGTGTCGTCAAGGGCTCCGAGGCCGCCTTCGAGCAGGTCTGGCTCGGCCGCGATACGCATCTGGACAAGGTGCCGGGCTTCGTCGAATTCCATCTGCTGCGCGGCCCCGAGCTCGAGGACCACACGCTCTTTGCCTCGCACACCGTGTGGGCAAACCATGCCGCGTTCGACGCCTGGACCAAGTCCGAAGCGTTTCGGGCCGCGCACCACAAGGCAGGCGACAACAAGCCGCTCTATCTCGGCCATCCCCAGTTCGAAGGCTTTGAGGTGATTCAGACCGTCGCGAAGTAGCGCCGCGCCTCGAACGTCAGCCCAGCGTGATCTTGTCGATCTCCGCCATCTCATCCGCGCTGAGCTTCCAGGCGATCGCCTTGACGTTCTGCTCGATCTGCTCGACGCGGGTGGCGCCGGCGATCACGCTGGACACCTGCGGGCGGGCGGCGAGCCAGGAGAAGGCGAGCTCTAGCATGCTGTGGCCACGGGCCTTGGCGAAGGCCTGGAGCTTCTCGACGATGTCCTCGTTGCGCGGTGTGACGTAGCGGTCGCGCAGCCGCTCCACCTTGCCGAAGCGGGTGTCGTCGGGCGCGGCCTCGCCCTTCCGGTACTTGCCGGTCAGGAGGCCGCTGGCGAGCGGGAAGAACGGCAGAAGGCCGAGCTTGTACTCCTGCGCTGCCGGCAGCAGGTCCTTTTCGATGTCCCGCACCAGGAGGCTGTATTCGTCCTGGCACGACACGAAGCGGCTGACATTCATCGCGCGCGCGACGTACTCGGCTTCAGCGACGCGCCAGGCCGGGAAGTTGGAATTGCCGATGTAGCGGACCTTGCCCTGGCGGACGAGATCGTCGAGCGCGCGCAGGCTCTCCTCGATCGGCGTCAGCGGGTCATAGTCGTGCTGCTGATAGAGATCGATGTAATCGGTCTTCAGCCGCTTCAGGCTCGCTTCGACGGCGTCCATGATGTAGCGGCGCGAGGCGCCCTGCTTGGTTCCGTCCTCCGCCATCGGCTTTGAATATTTCGTCGCCAGCACGATGTCCTTGCGGCGGTCGCCCAGCACGGCGCCGAGCACGTTTTCCGAGCCGCCCATGTTCGAATAGATGTCGGCCGTGTCGAACAGCGTGATGCCGAGGTCGAGCGCGCGATGGATCACCTTGCGCGAGGTCTCCAGATCCGTGCGCTGGCCGAAATTGTTGCAGCCGAGCCCGACCGCGGACACGCGAAGGCCGGAGGCGCCGAGATTGCGAATTTCCATGGGAGATCCTGTCAGAGAGAGCAGCCACTCATTGTGACCATCGTGCGCCGCAGCAGCAAGGCGCGCGCCGCGCTGCTGCCATGCTGACAAGGCGGACAAAAAAATGCGGCCCCTGTCAGACGCGGCGACTGACGGGGACCGCTTGGGGCGCTTGATCGGTGACGGGGGGCCTGATCAGACGCAAATGCAGCGTAGCCCCGCTATGTTACGGGCGGGTGACAGGCGGAGTTATCCACAGGGTGCGGGCGGGGATCAGAATAGCTTGCGATAGACGATGAAGCCGGAACGCTCCGCGACCTTGTCGTACAGGCGCTGTGCCGTGAGATTGGTCTCGTGCGTCTGCCAATAGACGCGTGGCGATCCCGCCAGTTTCGCCCGCTCATACACGCCGTGGATCAGCGCCGAGGCGACACCCTTGCCGCGCGCGGCTTCCAGCGTGAACAGGTCCTGCAAATAGCAGGACGGCTCGATCGCGGTGGTGCTGCGATGAAACAGGTAGTTCGTCATGCCGAGCAGCTTGCCGTCGCTCTCGGCGACCAACCCATGCACCGGTTCATAGGCATCGAAGAAACGCTGCCACGTCATTGCAGTGATCTCGCCCGCCAGCGCGGTCGGGCCGGAGCGGCCGTAGAAGGCGTTATAGCCGTCCCACAGCGGCAGCCATTGATCGTAGTCCTGCCTGGTGACGGCGCGAATGGTGAGCGACATGTGGAATTCCTGCGATCGATGGGACGTCCTTCATACGTGATGACGGGCGTGCCGATCAATCGCCAGTCGCATCACTCCGCGGCGCGCAGATGCCGGATCAGCCTGCGGCCCGTGGGATCGCGCAGCGAGCGGTAGTAGTCGGCGCGTGAGGGCGCGTCGGTGTGGCGGACGAGGTCGGTCACCGGCGTGTAGCTCAGCATGCGTCCGCCGTCGGGCAGCGCGGCGCAGACGAAGCGCAACACCTCGCCGGTGCGCAAGGCGATGTTGATCGGCGTGGCATCGCCGATGCGCACCATCTCCATGCGCTGCGCGATGAAGGTGCCGAGCTCGTCTTCGGGCAGCTCGAACGCGCCGGTGTCGCGGCCGTGATACATCAGGGCGATGAAGGGCGGCCTGCCGTCGGCGATCTCGTCCGGCACCGCGAAATAATCGCGAAACGCGCGGTTGATGAACTCGGCCCGCGTCTCGGTATCGAGCAGCACGATGCCGATATCGACCTGGTCGAGCGCGGCCGACAGCCGTGCCGCCGTGGCGTGGCTCCGGCGCTCGGCCGCGACCGTGCCGAGCAGCCGCTCGCGCATCAGGCCGGTGATGCCGGCGGTGGCGGCAGCCGTGATCGCCAGCAGGCCGAGTTGGACCAGATCGGTGATGGTCAAGCCGGAAACACCGTGGCGGCCGAGGAGGAGCAGCGCCGCACCGATCACCGCGACGGCCGCGCTGGTGACGGCGGAGGCGAGACCCGACAGTGCGCCGGCGAGCGCCACGATGCCGACGAGCAGCGGAACGGGCGAGGTAGTGGGGAGAAAGCGATCGAAAAGCATCGCCAGCAGCAGGGTTGCTGCCGTCAGCACCGGACCGGAGATCGCACGCCATCCGAACCGCATGGACCCGTCTCGCTACTCCCGAACGAGGTAACGTCGCAACACTGACTGATCGTTGCGTCACCGCGATACGTTTTCCCGCGATGTGTTTAAGGCCCGCTTGCGTGCAAGCTTCAGGTTTTCGGATGATTTTAGACCAAGTGGGCGTGCTTGAGGGGCTGTTGCAGCGCCGGCGCATTCAGCGTCGAAATCCCCGGGCCCTTGCGCGTGACGACAATCAACAGCGACGCCGCGACCAAAATGGCCGCAGTCAGTGTGATTGCAACGACTACCACGGGTGATTTCATCGACGTCCTGTCGCGATGCCTGAAGGCGCGGGGCACGCGGCGCCTTGAAGGCTGGACCAGGATGAAACGGGAATCAGACCGGCAGGCCCATCGCCATGGTCGCCTTGGTCGACAGCACCGTCAGGGTGACGATCAGGCACAGCGAGAGCGCGGCGACGGCGAGCGAGGCCGCGACCGCGTTGGTCAGCCGGGAAGACGCGACGGTAGCGGGATGGCCCTGAAAGCCTGCCGTGCCGGACGCCCGTATCATGGTCTAAATCCTTCAAAGCGCGAGCGAATCACCCGCGACTTTCCACAATTTCCCAGTTTCAACCGGCAATATTGCGGCGGCTATCGCGCGGAAAATGGCGGGATTGCGGCGAATGTTGCCCTTGTACCCGCTATTCGCCAGAGCGCGCGCTCAGGCGCCGGCGGCAATGCTGGCGGGGTCGTCGACGTCGGCCGGCCGCCAGTCCATCGACACGAAGCCTGGCGCCGCTTCCACCCGCTTCAGCCAGTCGCGGATCGCCGGGAAGGCCTGGAGGTCGAAGTCGCAGCGGTCGGCGAGGTGGGTGTAGCCGTACAATGCGATGTCGGCGACCGTGAGCTGGCGCGCGGCGAAATAGGCGTTGGTCTTGAGGTGGTTCTCCATCACCTGGAGCGCGCCATAGCCGCGCTCCATCCAGTCCTCCAGCGAATGGGTCTGGAGGTCGCGGCCGCCCTTGACCAATGATAGCCAGAAATAGGCGGCGCCGATGTTCGGCTCCAGCGCGTGCTGCTCGAAGAACATCCATTGCAGCGCCTCGGCGCGGTCGATGCGGTTCTCCGGCGCGAGTGGCGTGCCGACGGCGACGTACCAGAGGATGGCGTTGGACTCCGCGAGAAAGCGGTCGTCTCCGACCTCGAGCAGCGGCACCTGTCCCGACGGGTTCTTGGACAGAAAGTCCGGCGTGCGGCTCTCGCCGCGCAGAATGTCCACCTCGATCGCTTCGTAAGGCACGTTGAGCAGCGCCAGCGCAAGGCGGACCTTGTAGCTGTTGCCCGAGCGTTGCATCGAATAGAGCTTGTACATTCTGAGAATGATTCCGGAAGACGGGGACACGCGTCGCTCGTTGCCGCGCGAGGCGGCTAAACAATGATGCCGATGCGAATCCGCCGCAAGGGCCGGCCAATAGAAAAACTCGAAATCCCTACCGCACTGCAACGCCGCGAAAGATCATTTCCGCGCGACGATGCAAATCAGATCACGCTTGCGTCAGCATGCGAGCGCTTGGCTCGCGCGATCGTGCGCAGGGCGAGCGATTGGGGAAGAGCGCTGTCATCAATCCAGTGCAATCCAGTGTGCCGTCATGCCCGGGCTTGTCCCCGGGCATCCACGTTCGTCGTGCCGCGGTGAGGCGTGGATGGCCGGGACACAGGCGAGCGGAGAGCGACGCCGTCCTTCGGGCGGCTATGCCCGGCCATGACGGAGCTTGAGCGCGCAACACGCAAAATTGCTCCGAGGACAAGCTTTCCGGGATATGAGCGATTCGCGCGGTAAAGTTGCGGAAAATTGCTTGGAATCGTTGCTTGAACCACTCCAGATCCGTAAGTTTTTCCGAGATCGGGCCGAAGTTTCTTGCGGCGCAGCGGCACACGTTTTAGGGTATCTCATTCCCACAATCAGAGTCGTGAGGCCCAGGGCTTTTCGACGCTTGTCAGGAGATGACGATGTCCTTCCTTGCCGCTGCGCTCGACCGTGTGAAGCCGTCCGCGACCATCGCGGTCACGGATAAAGCACGCGCGCTGAAAGCGGCGGGCCGCAACGTCATCGGCCTCGGTGCCGGCGAGCCCGACTTCGACACGCCCGCCAACATCAAGCTGGCCGCGATCCGCGCCATCGAGGCCGGCAAGACCAAGTACACCGCGGTCGACGGCATTCCCGAGCTGAAGGACGCGATCATCGCGAAATTCCAGCGCGAGAACGGCGTTGCCTACAAGCCGAACCAGATCATCGTCGGCACCGGCGGCAAGCAGGTGCTGTACAACGCGCTGATGGCGACCATCAATCCGGGCGACGAGGTGATCATTCCCGCGCCGTACTGGGTCAGCTATCCTGAGATGGTGGCACTCGCCGGCGGCGAGCCTGTGCCGGTGGTCTGCACCGCCGCGACCGGCTTCAAGCTCCAGGCCGAGGCGCTCGAGCGCGCGATCACGCCGAAGACCAAATGGGTGATCCTGTGCTCGCCGTCGAACCCGACGGGAGCCGCCTACACGCGTTCGGAACTGAAGGCGCTCACCGACGTGCTGGTGAAGCATCCCCATGTGTGGGTGATGACCGACGACATGTACGAGCATCTCGTCTATGACGACTTCCAGTTCACCACGGTCGCGCAGGTCGAGCCGAAGCTCTACGACCGCACGCTCACCGTGAACGGCGTGTCGAAGGCCTATTGCATGACCGGCTGGCGCATCGGCTATGCCGGCGGTCCCGCGCAGCTGATCAAGGCGATGTCGACCATCCAGTCGCAGTCGACCTCGAACCCGTCCTCGATCGCGCAATGGGCCGCGGTGGAAGCTCTGAACGGTCCGCAGGACTTCATCCCCGCCAACAACAAGGTGTTCAAGGAGCGGCGCGACCTCGTCGTCTCAATGCTCAACCAGGCCAAGGGCATCGAATGCCCTCGTCCCGAGGGCGCCTTCTACGTCTATCCGTCCTGCGCCGGCACGATCGGCAAGACCGCGCCGTCGGGCAAGGTGATCGACAATGACGAGACTTTCGTCACCGAGCTCCTTGAGACCGAAGGCGTCGCGGTGGTGCAGGGTTCGGCCTTCGGCCTCGGCCCGGCGTTCCGCATCTCCTACGCGACCAAGACCTCGGACCTCGAAGATGCCTGCAAGCGTATCCAGCGCTTCTGCGGTAATCTGCGCTGAGACTGTCGCAACGAGAATTGAAAAGGCCCGCTTCGTGCGGGCCTTTTTTATGCGTGTTCGATAAGTGGAGTTGGATGGACTATTGATCTGGCCGACATTGTGCCATGCCCCTCACCCGGATCACATCTGCGATGTGATCCGACCTCTCCCCGCTGAAGAGCGGGGAGAGGTTAGGACGCCCGCCACGCGCGATTGAAGTTTGATTGGCTTTGAGCGAGGGGCGCGCCGCTCTCTCACTCCCTCGCCCCGTTCTCACGGGGGCGGGACGAGCAAAGCTCGCCCTGAGAGGGTGGGGTGAGGGGCTCTCTCCACAAGCTCGATTCTAACCGCCTGCGATCTGGCACCCACAACGCACTTGTGGCATAGACCATCGCGCAGCGTGCAGTGCGCCTTCTCTGCTCGCATCACTTCATCGCCGGAGAAATTTCATGCGCCGTTCGTTCATCTTCGCCGGGCTCGCCGCCGCCAGCCTCGTTGCCTCCAGCGTGAGCGGCAGTGCGCAGCAGCGGATGGCGCGGGTCGGCGTGCTCGAATGCCGCGGCGGCGCCAGCGTCGGCTTCATCGTGGGATCGGTGACCCATCTCGGCTGCGTGCTGCGCGCCGACGGTTTGCCCGACGATCGTTACGTCGCAACCATCCGCAAAGTCGGTCTCGACATCGGCATCACCCAGGAGACGGCTTTGGCGTGGGGCGTGTTCGCGCCGGTCGACCGGCTCGGCCCCGGCGACCTCTCCGGCAATTATGCCGGTGCGCAGGGCAGCGCCTCGGTCGGTGTCGGCTTGGGGGGTAACGTGCTGGTCGGCGGCTCCAACAATTCGATCGCGCTCCAGCCGCTCAGCGTGCAGGGCCAGGTTGGCCTCAACATTGCCGCCGGCCTCGAGAGCCTGGAACTTCGTCCGGGCCGTTGATCGCGCGCCGGGCGGGTGGTGCTGCTCCACCTCTTCCCAGCGGGAAGAGGTGGAACACCACTGTTAAGACTTGGACTAATCGACGACGCACCGCAGCGACGTTTGATGCTTGCCAAATCTCGGGGACGGGCAGAGCATCCGCGATTGCCGACCCAATCACGGGCCGAGCTCCACACCAAGGAGGCGGCGAATGGGACAAGACGTCAGAAGTCCCCGAGGTCCACGGTGCATCGCGCTGGTGGGCCCTTTCCAAAGCGGTAAAACCACACTTCTCGAAGCAATACTGGCGCGAACGGGCGCAATCCCGCGTGCCGGCAGTGTCGACGCCGGAACTTCCGTCGGCGACGCTGCGCCCGAGGCCCGTCATCACAAGATGACCGTCGGGCTCACTGCCGCTACCACGAGTTTCATGGGCGACAGCTACACTTTCCTCGATTGTCCCGGTTCCGTCGAGTTTGCCCACGACATGCGCGCCGCGCTGCCCGCGGTCGATGCCGCGATCGTGGTCTGCGAGGCCGACGAGAAAAAGCTGCCGCAGCTTCAGATCATCCTGCGCGAGCTGGAGGAGCTGAAGATCCCGCGTTTCCTGTTCCTCAACAAGATCGACCGCGCGAGCCAGCGCATCCGCGAGTCGCTCGCAATGCTGCAGCCCGCCTCCCGCGTGCCGCTGGTGCTGCGCCAGATCCCGATCTGGAAGGACGAGCTGATCGAGGGCTTCGTCGATCTCGCGCTGGAACGCGCCTTCATTTATCGTGAGCACAAGGCCTCCGAGGTGGTCGCGCTCGAAGGCGGCAATCTCGATCGCGAGAAGGAAGCCCGCTTCTCGATGCTGGAGAAGCTCGCCGATCACGACGACGCACTGATGGAGCAGCTGCTCGAAGACATCCAGCCGCCGCGTGATGCCGTGTTCGACGATCTCGCCCGCGAATTGCGCGAAGGGGTGATCTGCCCTGTGCTGTTAGGGGCAGCCGCGCGCGAAAACGGCGTGCTGCGCCTGATGAAGGCGCTGCGTCACGAGGCGCCGGGAATAGCGGAGACCGCAAAACGTCTCGGCGTTCCCGAGACCAGGGACGCGCTCGGCTTCGTGTTCAAGACGCTGCATTCGCAGCATGGCGGCAAACTGTCATTGACGCGGCTGCTCGCCGGCCATCTCGACGACGGCGCCACGCTGCAATCCGCTTCCGGAGGAGCGGGCCGCATCTCCGGCATCCTCGCCGTCAACGGCGCCTACGACACCAAGCGTGCCGCTGCCGAAGCCGGCGACACGGTGGCGCTCGCCAAGCTCGATCCGGTCAAGACCGGCGACACGGTCTCGAGCGGCAAGACCCCGCCTGCGGCGCTCGCGGTCCCGGAGCCGACGCCACCGGTGCTCGCGATCTCGGTTGCGGCCACCGACCGCAAGGACGACGTCAAGCTCGGCCAGGCGCTGACGCGGCTGCACGAGGAGGATCCGTCGCTCGTCATCGTGATGAACGCCCAGACCCACGACACCGTGCTGTGGGGGCAGGGCGAGATGCACTTGCGCGTCGCAGGCGAGCGGTTGCGCGACCGCTTCGGCGTCAAGATCACATCGCATCCACCCGCCATCGGCTATCAGGAGACCATCCGCAAGCCGATCGTCCAGCGCGGCCGCCACAAGAAGCAGTCCGGCGGCCACGGCCAGTTCGGCGACGTCGTGCTCGACATCAGGCCCTTGCCGCGCGGCGAGGGCTTCAAGTTCGCCGAGAAGGTCGTTGGTGGCGCCGTGCCGCGCAACTACATCGGCGCGGTGGAAGAAGGCGTCGTCGACGGATTGACGCGAGGTCCGCTCGGTTTCCCCGTCACCGATTTGCAGGTGACGCTGACCGACGGCTCCTATCACAGCGTCGACTCTTCCGATCTCGCCTTCCGCACGGCGGCGCGGATCGGACTCAACGAGGGCCTGCCGCATTGTCAGTCAGTGCTGCTGGAGCCGATCCACGTGGTCGAGATCGTCTGTCCGACCGACGCCACCGCCAAGATCAACGCGATCCTGTCGGCGCGGCGAGGCCAGATCCTCGGCTTCGACACGCGTGACGGCTGGGGCGGCTGGGACTGCGTTCGCGCCATGATGCCGGAAGCCGAGATCGGCGAACTGATCGTGGAGCTGCGCTCGGCCACTGCCGGCGCCGGCAGCTTCACCCGCCAGTTCGACCACATGGCCGAAGTCACGGGCCGCGCCGCCGATCAGATCATCGCCGCGCATCAACACGCGGCTTGATCAAGCTGGCTTAGTCAGGGACCGCACTCTCTCACACCCTCTCCCCGTCCTTACGGGGAGAGGGTTGGGGTGAGGGCTGTCTCCACGGGTGCGGCGCTTCATTCAGGCCGCGCCCTCTCTCCACTCGTCATTGCGGGCGTAGCGAAGCAATCCAGACTGTCTCTGCGCAGGGAGCCTGGATTGCTTCGTCGCAAGAGCTCCTCGCGATGACGGAGGCGATAGGCGCAAGCCCTCTTGCGCTTGCCCACCGATGATGTATTTTACATCATTGTACACGTCTCAGATATCATTTATAAGTTCTGGTAAGTGAGGCCAAGGTGATCACGTCGTTCCAGATGCGGGCAGCCCGCGCGCTGCTGGGCATTGACCAGAAAACCCTGGCCGAGCTCGCCGGCGTTTCGCTGCCGACCATCCAGCGGATGGAGGCCAGCACCGGCAATGTGCGTGGCGTGGTCGAGACCCTGATCAAGGTGGTCGAGGCGTTCGACCGGGCCGGTGTCGAGCTGATCGGCGAGCAGGTCCGCAGCGACAGCGGCGGGCGTGGCGTCCGCCTGAAGGAGCCCGGGCCGCCGCGTCGGGTGGGGGCGTGATCTTGCGGGTCATGCCCGGAGCAGACTGAACCAACGCACCGTCGCGTCCGAATCGCGGCCGCACGATGCAGTGGAGCATTGTGGGGCAGCGGAGCATGAGCATCACAAGCGATCACGCAAGCCGGCTGCACCAGCTGCGTCAGCCGACCTTTGCCGAACTGTATCTGCCAAAGCTCGTCACCGTCTGGCGTGAAGGCTACGGCGCCGCGGACTTCCGCGCCGACGTCTTCGCGGGCCTGACGGTTGCGATCGTGGCGCTACCGCTGTCGATGGCGATCGCGATCGCCTCGGGCGTGACGCCGGACCGCGGTCTCTACACCGCCGTCGTCGGCGGCTTCATCGCCTCGCTGCTCGGCGGCAGCCGGTTCCAGATCGGCGGACCCGCCGGCGCCTTCATCGTATTGGTCGCGGCGACCGCGGAACGTCACGGCGTCGATGGCGTCATCCTCGCCACCCTGATGGCGGGCGTATTCCTGATCGCCGCGGGCCTGCTCCGGGTCGGCACCTACATCAAGTTCATTCCCTATCCGGTGACGGTCGGATTCACCGCTGGCATCGCCGTGATCATCTTCGCCAGCCAGCTCCGCGATCTCGGCGGCATCACGCTTGCGGGGAAAGAGCCCAGCGAGTTCGTTCCAAAGCTGGTCGCGCTCGCCGGCGGTCTCAACACCATCAATCCATCCGCCGTGGCGGTCGCAATCATCAGCATCGCCATCATCGCGGCCTTGCGGATCTGGCGGCCGTCCTGGCCCGGCATCCTGATCGCGGTCGTGCTCGCCGCCGTTGCGTGTGCCGTGCTGTCGCTGCCGGTGGAAACCATCGGGTCGCGCTTCGGCGGCATTCCGCGCGAATTGCCCTCGCCGGTGCTGCCGGCGTTCTCGGTTGCGAAGGCGACCGCCGTGCTACCGGATGCGATCTCATTCGCGCTGCTGGCCGCCATCGAATCGCTGCTGTCGGCGGTGGTGGCCGACGGCATGACCGGGCGCCGTCACCGCTCCAATTGCGAGCTGGTGGCGCAAGGCGCCGCCAATATCGGCTCGGCGCTGTTCGGCGGCATCTGCGTCACCGGCCTGATCGCGCGAACCGCGACCAACATCCGCGCCGGCGCGCGCGGGCCGTTGGCAGGCATGCTGCACTCCGTGTTCCTGCTGCTGTTCATGCTGATCGCGGCGCCGCTCGCAAGCTACATTCCGCTGGCCGCGCTCGCCTCGGTGCTGGTCGTGGTGGCCTGGACCATGGCGGAGAAGCACGAATTCGCCACGCTCCTGCGTTCGTCGTGGGGCGACGCCGTCGTGCTGCTTGCGACCTTCCTGCTGACGATCTTCCGCGATCTGACCGAAGGCATCCTGGTCGGCTTTGCGCTCGGCGCCGTGCTGTTCATCCATCGCATGGCGGAGATGACGGGCATCGAGGAACGCTCGCCTCTGGTCGCCGGCGATCGTCCCGACGACGGCAACGGCGAGCGCGTTCGCTACGATCCTGCGCTTGCGGTCGATCGCGACGTGCTGGTCTATCGCATCACCGGCGCGTTCTTCTTCGGCGCGGCCTCCGCCATCGGAGGCGTGCTCGACGAGGTCGCCGACAAGCGCAAGGCCTTCGTGGTCGATTTCGCCGCGGTGCCGTTCCTGGATTCGACGGCGGCCAACGTGCTGGGCCGCGTCGCCGCCAAGGCGCACCGCCAGGGCATCCGGCTGTTCATCACAGGCGCCTCGCCCGCGGTCCGCCGCGCGCTGCTCACCCATGGCGTGACGCCGCCGCGGGCGCGCTATCGCCAGAGCCTCGATCGCGCGATTGCCGACATCAAGGGCTCTGCGGGCGAGGAGGCAGCGGCGGACTAGCGACCTCCGCACGCTTGACAGGCCCCACGGGACGCGAAATGGATCGCCTCGGGAATACGACCCCGAGGAAAAGATGACCGCGCCCAAAGCTCCTGCAGCCTGTCTGATCGGATGGCCGGCCGCGCATTCGCGCTCGCCGCTGATCCATCATTACTGGCTGCGCACGCTCGGCATTGCCGGCGGCTATGTCATCGAAGCGGTTCCGCCCGAGGATCTCAGGGATTTCGTGCTGCGGCTGTCGCTGCGCGGCTTCGTCGGGGCCAACGTCACGATCCCGCACAAGGAGGGCGTGCTGGCGCTGTCGGCGCCCGATGCCCGCGCCAAGGCCGTCGGCGCGGCGAACACGCTGTGGTTTGCCGACGGCGAGCTGCGCTCGACCAACACCGACGTCGAAGGTTTCATCGGCAATCTCGACGCCAGCGCGCCCGGCTGGGATGCCGCCGAGGAGGCGCTGGTGCTCGGCGCCGGCGGCTCCTCGCGGGCGGTCGTGTTCGGTCTGCTCGAGCGTGGGATCAAGCGCATCCATCTGGCCAATCGCACCATCGCGCGGGCCGAGACGCTGGCAAGACAGTTCGGGCCGAACGTGCATCCCGTGACGTGGGACGGGATCGACGACGTGCTGCCGCGCGCAAAACTTCTCGTGAACACGACCTCGCTCGGCATGCACGGCCAGCCCTCACTCGATGTTGATGTCGCGCGCCTGCCGCAGGCGGCGGTGGTCGCCGACCTCGTCTATGTGCCGCTGGTGACGCCGCTGCTCGCCGCCGCAACGGCGCGCGGCCTGAAGACGGCAGACGGGCTCGGCATGCTGCTGCACCAGGCGGTGCGCGGCTTCGAGCTGTGGTTCGGCCGGCGGCCGGAGGTCACGGCCGAGCTGCGGGCGCTGGTCGAGGCCGATCTCACAAAGACTTGAGAGAATAGCGCGCGTCGTCCGGAGTTCTCCATCCGTGGGGACAATCGGAGACCGTCATGTCTGTTCAACGTGCAACTTTCACACGTCCGCTGATCGCCGTCGCGATGGTGGCCGCTTCCACCCTCTATGCCTACGCGCAGAGGGCACCGGTGCCGACGCGCGTGCGCGGCACGATCGAAAGCGTCAATGGTGACACGATGCAGGTCAAGTCGCGCAGCGGCGAGGACGTCAAGCTGCGCATCGCTCCCGACGTGAACGTATCGGGGATTACCAAAATTTCACTCGCCGACATCAAGGTCGGCTCCTTCGTCGGCGCCACCACGGTGCCCGGACCGGACGGCGGCCAGAATGCGGTCGAGGTCCACGTGTTTCCGGAGAGCATGCGCGGCACCGGCGAGGGCTCGCGGCCCTATGACCTCAAGCCGAATTCGAGCATGACCAACGCCACGGTGTCGGAGAGCGTGGTCGGCAATGACGGCCATACGCTGCTGGTCAAGTACAAGGACGGCGAGAAGAAGGTGTTCGTCGCCGACAACACGCCGGTGGTGACCTTCGTGCCCGGCGACAAATCCGACCTCAAGGCCGGCGCCAAGGTCATCGCCTTCATGAAGCAACTGCCGGACGGCTCGTTCGAGACCAACCGCGTCAGCGTCGGCCGTGACGGCCTGACGCCGCCGATGTGAGAAAGGACCGGATCATGCTGACTTCGACGATGAAATCCGGCCTGCTCGCAGCGGTCCTCGCTCTCGCCTCGTTCGCGGCCTCGGCGCAGCAGGCGCCGACGGTCCGCATCCGCGGCACCATCGAAAGTGTCGACGGCAACATGCTCGGCATCAAGACGCGCGAAGGCAGCGACGTGAAGGTGCGCATGACCGACAACGTCGCCGTCTTCGCCGTGGTGAAGACGGAGCTGTCGGAAATCAAGGAAGGCTCCTATATCGGCGTCACCGGCATGCCTGAACCGGACGGCACGCAGAAGGCGATCGCGGTGCATATCTTCCCGGAGAACCAGCGCGGCGCGGCCGAGGGTTTTCGTCCCTGGGACGCGCGTGCCAATTCGACCATGACCAATGCCACCGTGGCGCAGACGGTGAAAGGCACCGACGGCCAGAACATCACGGTCAAATACAAGGACGGCGAGAAGAAGGTCGTGGTGCCGCCGGACACGCCAATCGTCACCTTCATCGCCACGGACAAGTCGGAAGTGAAGCCGGGCGCCAAGCTGATCATCTTCGGCGCGGCGAAGAAGGACGACGGCTCGCTGGAGGCCAACCGCGTCAATGTCGGGCGCGATGGAGTTACGCCACCGATGTGAGGCTAGAGTCGCCGATGCATTCTCGGTGTCATCCCGGACAAGCGTAAGCGCAGATCCGGGATCATAACCACAGGGCGGAGTTTGGCGAAGATTGGTAACCCCGAGTCGCGTAACCACACCTTCCTGTGGCTATGGGTCCCGGATCAGCGCTCCGCTCCCGACAACGCTACGCGTTGTCGAGCGCTGCGCTTGTCCGGGACGACAGCCGTTGTTGCTGCCGCGTCCCGGCATGCCTTTCACATCGCGATGACATGATCGTCGATCTCGTCGATCCGGTTGACGCCGCACAGGCCCATGGTGGTGAGCAGCTCCTTCTGGATGATGTCGATCGCCTTGGCGACGCCGGCCTGGCCGCCGGCACCCAGGCCGTAGGCATAAGCGCGGCCGAGCATGCAGGACTTTGCGCCGAGCGCGAGCGCGCGCATCACGTCCTGGCCGGAGCGGATGCCGCCGTCGAACATGATCTCCATCCTGTCACCGACCGCATCGGCGATCTCCGGCAGCACCTCGATCGATGACGGTGCACCGTCGAGCTGCCGGCCGCCATGGTTGGAGACGACGAGCGCCTGCGCGCCGGTCTTGGCGGCTTCCTCGGCATCCTCGACGTCGAGGATGCCCTTGATGACCAGCTTGCCCGGCCAGATGCTGCGGACCCACTCGACGTCCTTCCAGTTCAGCGAGGTGTCGAACTGCGAGGCCGTCCATTCGGCGAGGCGATTGAGATCCTCGGTGTTCTTCACGTGGCCGGCGATGTTGCCGAAGGTGCGGCGCTTGCCCTGCAGCACGCCGGAGACCCAGCTGGGCTTGCTGGCGAAATCCAGCAGCTTCGACAGCGACCATTCGGGGGGCACGGTCATGCCGTTCTTGATGTCGGCGTGGCGCTGGCCGATGACCTGGAGGTCCACGGTGAGCACCAGCGCGCTGCACTTGGCCGCGATCGCGCGCTGGATCAATTCCTTGATGAAGCCGCGGTCCTTCATGACGTAGAGCTGGAACCAGAACGGCTTCTCGACATTGGCGGCGATGTCCTCGATCGAGCAGATCGACATGGTCGATTGCGTGAACGGGATACCGGCGGCCTGCGCGGCGCGGCAGGCATAAATTTCGCCGTCGCCATGCTGCATGCCGAGCAGCCCGACGGGGGCGAGCATCAGCGGCATGGTCGAGGGCTCGCCGAGAATCGTGGTCGAAGTGTCGCGCTTGGAGACATCGACCAGGATGCGCTGGCGGAACTTGATCGCCTGCATATCCTCGCGGTTGGCGCGCAGCGTCTCCTCGGCATAGGAGCCGCGGTCGCAATAGTCGAAGAACGCCTTCGGCACGCGGCGCTTATGCAGCGTGCGAAGATCGTCGATACAGGTGATATGTTTCATGATCGTTCCCCGGCCCGTCTTGTACCAAGAGTCTTGCATCGGAAGATTTCGGGGTCATCTAGCATGGTTGGATGCACAGCCAAATCCGTTTGCAGACCGTTTTGCAGGAGGGCGCCATGACGAAGCCGCACGCTGGACCTTCGCCGGAAGAGATCAAGGAGAAGCGTGATCTCGAGGAAGCCCTGGAAGAGGGTCTGGAAGAGACCTTTCCGGGCTCCGATCCCGTCAACGTCACCCAGCCGGCGCCGAGCCGCGGCGATGGCCACGTGAAGCGCAGCGATTAAACGGGTTCCACCCTGTTTCGAGGCCATGGGCCGGAAATATAATGTTAACAAGACGTTGTCGGTACGGCGGCGCCCCGGTTCCGTAATGATTCATCATATTTTTTGAAGCCAAGTTAGCCTCACAGGCATTATAACACGCCTAGCAAATCAGGGATGCGGGCCCCGTTCGGGCAGCCCGTGGTTGTCAAGGGGATCCCCTGGTTGTTGCTTGGGGGACGATATGAGTCGCAAATATTTCGGGACGGACGGGATTCGGGGCCGCGCCAACGGACTGATCACGCCGGAGCTCGCCCTCAAGGTCGGCCAGGCCGCAGGCCTTGCGTTTCAGCGCGGTGACCACCGCCACCGAGTCGTGATCGGCAAGGACACCCGCTTGTCCGGCTACATGATCGAATACGCGATGGTCGCCGGCTTCACCTCGGTCGGCATGGACGTGCTGCTGGTCGGCCCGATGCCGACGCCGGCGGTTGCGATGCTGACCAAGTCGATGCGCGCCGATCTCGGCGTCATGATCTCGGCCTCGCACAATCTGTTCGAGGACAACGGCATCAAGCTGTTCGGCCCGCAGGGCTTCAAGCTCTCCGACGACGTCGAGCGGCAGATCGAGCAGCTGCTCGACGAGCCCATCGACAAGCGGCTGGCACAGAGCGCGAGCCTCGGCCGCGCCCGCCGCATCGACGGCGTGCATGACCGCTACATCGAATTCGCCAAGCGCACGTTGCCGCGAGACCTCTCGCTCGACGGCCTGCGCGTGGTGATCGATTGCGCCAACGGCGCCGCCTACAAGGTGGTGCCCGAAGCGCTGTGGGAGTTGGGCGCCGACGTCGTGCCGATCGGCGTCGAGCCCGACGGCTTCAACATCAACAAGGATTGCGGCTCGACCTCGCCGGAAGCACTGTCGCGGAAGGTGCGCGAGATGCGCGCCGACATCGGCATCGCGCTCGACGGCGACGCCGATCGCGTCATCCTGGTCGACGAGCGCGGTCATGTGGTCGACGGCGACCAGTTGCTCGCGGTGATCGCGCAGAGCTGGAAGGAAGACGGCCGCCTGTCGCGTCCCGGCATCGTCGCCACCGTGATGTCCAATCTCGGGCTCGAGCGCTTCCTGAAAGGGCAGGGGCTCGATCTGGTGCGCACGCCGGTCGGCGACCGCTACGTGCTCGAGCAGATGCTGAACGGCGGCTACAATCTCGGCGGCGAGCAGTCGGGCCACATCATCCTGTCCGACTATGCCACCACCGGCGACGGTTTTGTCGCTGCGCTGCAGGTGCTGGCGGTGGTGCAGAAGCTGCGCCGCCCCGTGTCGGAAGTCTGCCACCGCTTCGATCCGCTGCCGCAGATCCTCAAGAACGTCCGCCACAAGGGCGGCAAGCCGCTCGACGATTCCGACGTCAAGTCGGCGATCTCCGACGGCGAGAAACGGCTCAACGGCCACGGCCGCCTCCTGATCCGCTCCTCCGGCACCGAGCCGGTGATCCGCGTCATGGGCGAGGGCGAAGACCGCATCCTGGTCGAGGACGTCGTCGACACCATCGTCTTCGCACTCGGCCAGGCGGCGGCCTGAGGTCTTTCAAGCACGAGCGGGTAGGGTGATCTCACCCCACGGGCAGTATCGTAGGGTGGGCAAAGCGACAGCGTGCCCACGCTTCTGGCGCGTATCGGAAAGATGATGGGCACGGCGCAAATGCGCCTTTGCCCACCCTACGATATCGGACTCGCGGGGAGGGTAAGACCCGCGCATTCCAGCCATTTGCGATTGACGGTGGTTCCATCGCCGCTTGCATCGTAATGAGCCGATGCGGCGGTTCGCCGCGCCGGCCGGGACCGCTGCATTGAACAAGCCTGTCGTCGTCTCAGAGGAAACGCTGACCGAGCCCGTCGTCGTCGACGTGGCACCCGCCGCCAAAGCGGCAGGGCCGGCCTATGTCGTGCTCGCCGGCATCAGCTTCTCGCACTTCCTCAACGACACCATGCAGTCGCTGATCGCCTCGGTGTATCCGATCCTGAAGGACACCTACGCGCTCGACTTCGCGCAGATCGGCATGATCACGCTCGCCTTTCAGTTCACGGCCTCGCTGCTGCAGCCGGTGGTCGGGCATTACACCGACAAGAAGGCACAGCCCTATTCGCTGGCGATCGGCATGGCCTCGACCTTCTTCGGCCTCTTGCTGCTCAGTGCCGCGCACCAATATCTCGTCATCCTCGTCGCCGCCGCGCTGGTCGGTCTCGGCTCGGCGGTGTTTCACCCCGAATCCGCGCGTATCGCGCGGCTCGCCTCCGGCGGCCGCTACGGTTTTGCGCAATCGGTGTTCCAGCTCGGCGGCAGCTTCGGCACCTCGATGGGGCCGGTGCTGGCGGCGTTGATCGTGGTGCCGTTCGGGCAGGGCAGCATCGCCTGGTTCTCCTCGATCGCATTCCTCGCAATCCTCATCCTCTGGCGCATCGGCCGCTGGTATGCGCCGCAGATCAAGGCGAAGAAGACGGCGGCCGTTCAGGCGCATCCCGACGCGCCGAGCTCGCGCCGCGTCGCCGTTGCGCTGCTCGTGCTGGTCGCGCTGCTGTTTTCAAAACAGCTCTATGTCTCGAGCCTGTCGAGCTATTACATCTTCTACCTGATCGACCGGTTCGGCGTGTCGACGCAGGCAGCGCAGATCTATCTCTTCATCTTCCTCGCGGCGAATGCGGTCGGCGCGTTTCTGGGCGGTCCCCTGGGCGATCGCTTCGGCCGCAAGATCGTGATCTGGATCTCGATCCTGGGCGCGCTGCCGTTCACGCTGGCGCTGCCCTATGCCGGGCTCGTCGGCAGCGCGGTGCTGTCAGTCATCATCGGCCTGATCATCTCCTCGACGACGTCGTCGATCATCGTATTTGCGCAGGAGCTGGTGCCGCACAGATTCGGCATGATCTCCGGCGTGTTCTTCGGCGTTGCCTTCGGCATCGGGGGCCTGGGCGCCGCCGTGCTCGGCAAGCTCGCCGACCACACCTCGATCGAGTTCGTCTACCAGGTCTGCGCCTACCTGCCGGCGATCGGCCTGCTTGCGGTGTTCCTGCCCAAGCTGCCGCGGCACGCGCGTTAACGGATTCTCTCCCGCTGCACTGCGGCTTTACACATCGTTAGCAATTGCGGCGTGAGGCGCTGCAATTTTGCAACGCTTCTCGTCCATGCGCGCGAGCAGTCAGGAAAAATCAACCTTAAAAATTAGGGTTAAGTGGCGCTTAAACATTTGCTGGCATCGTCCGCTCCGTGAGTTTCCAGAACGTGAGGCCTGCGTATTTGCCTCACCGGCCAAAAGGACGAAGCCAATGCGTAGCGTTAAGTCTTTCCTTGCCGCGGGTGCGGCAACCCTGATCTCGTCGATGGCATTCGCCGCCGATATGCCGATCGCGGCGCCCCCTCCCATGTACGCGCCGCCGGCCCCGCCCGCCGATTTCGGCGGCTGGTATCTGCGCGGCGACATCGGCTTCAGCAATCAGAAGACGAAGGATCTGCGCTACGGTCGCGAGTCGGCTTATTCGCAGCTCACCTCGTTCGATCAGCAGACTTCGTTCGACGCGGCCGGCATCTACGGCGTGGGCGTTGGCTACCGGTTCAACAATTGGTTCCGTGCCGACGTGACCGGGCAGTATCGCGGCAATTCAAATTTCAAGGGCACCGATCGTTTCACCGGGACCGCGGGCGGCGTGCCGTACAGCGGCATCGACAATTACAGCGCAAGCAAGTCCGAATGGCTGGTTTTGGCCAACGCGTACGTTGATCTGGGCACCTGGTGGTGCATCACGCCGTTCATCGGCGCCGGCGTCGGCGGTGCACGCGTTTCGATCGCGAACTTCACCGACACGGGCATCAACAACCTCGCCGTCGGAAATACCAGCTTCGCGAGCGCGCCGTCCGGCTCGAAGTGGAATTTCGCCTGGGCGGCCCATGCCGGTCTTGCCTATAAGGTCAATCCCAATCTCGTCCTCGAACTCGCCTACAGCTATGTCGACCTGGGCCCCGGACAAACCGGTGTCCTGTCGGACTACACCGGTGGGACCACGGGCAACGTCTTCAAGTTCAAGGATATCACCTCGCACGACCTGAAGCTCGGCGTGCGCTGGAATCTCGACAGCGCGCCGGCCTACATGCCGCCGCCGCCGCTTGTCACCAAGGGCTGATCGACACTTCGATCGGTTAGGACTTCTTAACGGCGCGGGATCATCCCGCGCCGTTTTGCTTTGCGTATTTTTCATGGCGAGTAGCGATGAAGGCGGCCGACGCAACCATTGGTTAAGGTTAACGAGCCATGATCACGGATGAAAGTTCGAGTTCGATGGAGCGTTGCGATGCGTGGCCTTTTTTTGGCGGCGGCGATGTTGGGGACGGTGTCTGCCGCGCATGCGGCCGATATGCCCGATCTTCCCATCCTGCGCGGCAGCTTCACCGACGGTCTCACCAGGTCCAGCGTCAACTGGCAAGGCTTCTATGTCGGCGGGCAGGGTGGCTACGGCTCGTCCGATGAGAATTTCAACGGGTCGACCAGCAATATGATGGCGGCGCTGCTCGCAGACACCCTGATCGAGCAGGAGATGCAGGTCTCGCAATGGAATCTCGGCCTCGGAAAGGCCTCTCAGCGCAGCAGCGGATATGGTGCTTTCGTGGGCTACAATGCCCAATGGGACGATGTCGTGATCGGCCTGGAGGCCAGTTACCTGCACGGTAAGTTCGGCGGATCGACCACTGCCAGCGAAGCTCGCAGCAATACGCTGTCCGACGGCAACGTGCACACGGTGACGGCGAGCTCGACGGCTTCGATCGCGATCAAGGACATGGCAACGTTTCGCGGCCGGGCCGGTTATGCATGGGGATGCTTCCTGCCCTACGTGTTCGGCGGGCTCGCGCTCGGCAATGCCGATATCGTCCGCACGGTGAGCGCTCAGGATTTCGTGACGCCTGCCGGCGTTCTTCTGGGGCCGGTTTCCGCGAGCGAGGCGCAGCACAATCATCTGATCTACGGCTACAGCGGGGGTCTCGGCGTGGACGTCAACCTCGTCGGCGGTCTCTTCATGCGCGCCGAGTGGGAATACATTCGCTTCACTTCCCAGGTCGACACCAGTATCAACACCGTCCGCGCCGGCCTCGGCTACAAGTTCTGACGCAGCCGCGCACGCCGCGGTTGACAGCTCCGCGCCGTCCTGATGCTCTGTCGTTCCAACGCGGGGCGGCAGCGATGAAGATCTACGGCGACAGCAATTCCGGCAATTGTCTGAAGGTGAAGTGGGTCTGCGACAAGCTCGCATTGCCCTACCAATGGATCGAGATCGACACGCGCAAGGGCGAGACGCGCACGCCGCAATTCCTTGAGATGAACGGCGCCGGCCAGGTGCCCACCGTCGCATTCGACGACGGCCGCACGCTGGCGCAGTCCAATGCCATCATCCGCTATCTCGCCCGCGACAGCGCGCTCGTCCCGCGCGACGCCTTCATGGCGGCCAAGATGGACGAATGGCTGTTCTGGGAACAGTACAGCCACGAGCCCTATATCGCGGTGTGCCGCTTCCTCCTCGTTTATCTCGGCAAGGACGCATCCGAGCTCGACCCCGAAAAGGTCAAGCGCGGCTATGCGGCGCTCGACCGCATGGAGCAGCATCTTTTGGCCTCCCGCTTCTTCGCCGGTGAAGAGGTTTCGCTCGCCGACGTCTCGCTGCTCGCCTATACCCGCGTGGCGCATGAAGGCGGCTTCGATCTCGGCCGCTATGCCGCTCTCCGCCGCTGGATCGGCGAGGTCGAAGCGCTTCTCGGCCTCCCGCCGGCGCGCTGAGGTTGGAGTTGCCTGACATGAACGCCGAATCCGTCTCCATTCGCCGCGCGCGCCGCGACGACGTTCCAGCGATCGTGGCGATGCTCGCCGACGATCATCTGGGCCGCGCGCGCGAGCGCGTCGAGGATCCGTTGCCTGCCGCCTATTACGAGGCCTTCGCGCGGGTCGAGCGCGATCCGAACCTCACGCTCGTGGTTGCCGAGAGCGAGGGCAGGGTGGTCGGCTGCCTGCAACTCGCGATCCTGCCGGGCATCAGCTCGCAAGGCGGCGTGCGCGGCCTGCTCGAAGACGTTCGCGTTGCTTCGGATTGTCGCAGCCGCGGCATCGGCGAGCGGTTGGTGCAATGGGCGATCGCGGAAGCGAAAGCGCGCGGCTGCAGTCTGGTCGAGTTGCTGACGCATGCGAGCCGCGTCGATGCGCAGCGCTTCTACAAGCGGCTCGGGTTCGCGGCGAGCCACGTCGGTATGACTGTCCGCTTTTGAGGCAGCTCCTCGCGAGCCTTGCGCGATCAGCGAATTCGGATCGCGCGCTTGTTCATATTAACAGCTGATAAACTACCCAGCCGTCGTTCGCGTTGATCCGGGAACGAACGGTGCTAGGCAGCGTCAGACACCGGGCTCTGTCGGTTCGGGGATTTCGATGACAAGCTATTCAATGATCAAGGTCGGCAACGATTACGTCGTGCAGGCCAATGACAAGTGCATTTTGAAAGTCGGCAGCCGTCGCAGAGCCGCGCAATTGATCAGCGAGGCCACGGACTTGCTGAATGCGCTCGCGGTCGTCGAATCCCCTGATATCGCACCGGAAGCACCATCACGCCGCCGTGAGACGCCGGAACTTCCTTGACGACTCTTCCTGTTTCCCGTATCAGCCGCGGCGGGACACCTCCCCCCAACGGGAGGCTGACTATCTGGAAGGGTAGATATTATGACTGTAGCGAAGCCCGCTTCGCGGCCGAACGTGCCGCATTTCTCCTCCGGCCCCTGCGCCAAGCGCCCCGGCTGGAACGCCCAAAATCTCCAGGACGCAGCGCTCGGCCGGTCGCATCGCGCGAAGGTCGGCAAGACCAAGCTCAAGCTCGCGATCGATCTGACGCGCGAAGTGCTCGAGGTGCCCGCCGATTATCGCATCGGCATCGTGCCGGCCTCCGATACCGGCGCGGTCGAGATGGCGCTGTGGTCGCTGCTCGGTGCGCGCCCCGTCACCACGCTCGCCTGGGAATCCTTCGGCGAGGGCTGGGTCAGCGACATCGTCAAGGAATTGAAGCTCAAGGACGTCACCAAGCTCAACGCAGCCTATGGTGAGATCCCCGACCTCGCCAAGGTCGATCCCAAGAGCGACGTCGTCTTCACCTGGAACGGCACCACGTCGGGCGTGCGCGTGCCGAACGCCGACTGGATCAGCTCTGCCCGCGAAGGCCTGACCATCTGCGATGCGACCTCGGCCGCGTTTGCGCAGCCGCTGGACTGGGCCAAGCTCGATGTCGTCACCTTCTCCTGGCAGAAGGCGCTCGGCGGCGAAGCCGCGCACGGCATGCTGATCCTGTCGCCCCGTGCGGTGGAACGGCTGGAAACCTACAAGCCGGCCTGGCCGCTGCCGAAGATCTTCCGCATGACCAAGGGCGGCAAGATCAATGAAGGCATCTTCGTCGGCGAGACCATCAATACGCCGTCGATGCTCTGCGTCGAGGATTATCTCGACGCGCTGAACTGGGCCAAGTCGATCGGCGGCCTCAAGGCGCTGATCGCGCGTGCCGACGCCAACACCAAGGTGCTCGCCGACTGGAAGGCGAAGACGCCCTGGATCGACTTCCTGGCCAAGGACGCCGCGATCCGCTCCAACACCTCGGTGTGCCTGAAGTTCACCGATCCCGCCATCACCTCGCTGTCCGAGGATGCGCAAGCCGACTTCTCCAAGAAGCTGGTGGCGCTGGTGGAGAAGGAAGGCGCCGGCTACGACTTCGCGTATTATCGCGATGCGCCGGCCGGCCTGCGCATCTGGTGCGGCGCCACCGTCGAGGCCAAGGACGTCGAGCTGCTGACGCAGTGGATCGACTGGGCTTTTGCCGAGACCAAGGCCACGCTCGCCAAGGCGGCCTGAGTTCTGACCCTCCCCTGGAGGGGGAGGGTCGACGCACCGTCAGGTGCGGCGGGGTGGGGTGATCTCTCCACACGGCGCACTGGCGAATTTCGAATTCGCAGCTTCACCCCACCCCGGCGCTTCGCGCCGACCCTCCCCCTCCAGGGGAGGGTGTGAAGGACACATCCCATGACCAAACCCAAAGTTCTCATTTCCGACGCGCTCTCGCCCGCTGCCGTGCAGATCTTCAAAGACCGCGGCGTCGAGGTCGACTTCCAGCCCAATCTCGGCAAGGACAAGGACAAGCTCGCCGAGATCATCGGCAATTACGACGGCCTTGCGATCCGCTCCGCGACGAAGGCGACCGCAAAGATTCTCGACAAGGCGACCAACCTCAAGGTCATCGGCCGCGCCGGCATCGGCGTCGACAATGTCGAGATCCCCGCCGCCACGGCCAAGGGCATCATCGTGATGAACACGCCGTTCGGCAATTCGATCACGACCGCCGAGCATGCCGTCACCCTGATGCTGGCGCTCGCGCGCGAAATCCCGCAGGCCGACGCCTCGACCCAGGCCGGCAAGTGGGAGAAGAATCGCTTCATGGGCGTCGAGATCACCGGCAAGGTGCTCGGCGTCGTCGGCTGCGGCAACATCGGCTCGATCGTCGCCGACCGCGCACTCGGCCTGCGCATGAAGGTGATCGCGTTCGATCCGTTCCTGTCGCCGGAGCGCGCCAAGGACATCGGCGTCGAGAAGGTCGAGCTCGACGACCTGCTCAAGCGCGCCGATTTCATCACGCTGCACACGCCGCTGACCGAGAAGACGAAGAACATCATCGACGCTGCCGCAATCGCCAAGATGAAGAAGGGCGTGCGCCTGATCAACTGCGCGCGCGGCGGTCTCGTCGACGAGCAGGCGGTGGTCGATGCACTCAATTCCAAGCACATTGCCGGCGCCGCGTTCGACGTCTTCGTCGAGGAGCCCGCGAACGCCAACGTGCTGTTCGGCCATCCCAACGTGATCTGCACGCCGCATCTCGGCGCCTCCACCACAGAAGCGCAGGAGAACGTCGCGCTCCAGGTCGCCGAGCAGATGTCGGATTACCTGCTCACCGGCGCGATCTCGAACGCGGTCAACTTCCCCTCGATCACGGCGGAAGAAGCGCCGAAGCTGAAGCCGTTCATCTCGCTCGCCGAGAAGCTCGGCTCGTTCGCCGGCCAGCTCACCGAGACCGGCATCCTCAAGGTCGAGATCACCTATGAGGGCCACGTCGCCGAGATGAAGATCAAGGCGATCACCTCCGCCGTGCTGTCGGGCCTGCTGCGGCCGATGCTGGGCGAGGTCAACGTGGTGTCCGCGCCCGTCGTTGCCAAGGAGCGCGGCATGGTGGTGGACGAGATCGTGCGCGCCGCCCAGAGCGACTATGAGAGCCTGATCACCGTGACGGTCGCGACCGAACGCCAGGAGCGCTCGGTCTCCGGCACCGTCTATCACGACGGCAAGCCGCGCCTGGTCGACATCAAGGGCATCCGCGTCGACGCCGAGTTCGGCAAGTCGATGATCTATGTCACCAACGAGGACAAGCCGGGCTTCATCGGCAGTTTCGCTGGCCTGCTGGGCGACGCCAAGATCAACATCGCGACCTTCCATCTCGGCCGCGTCGAGCAGGGCGGCGACGCTATCGCGCTGGTCGAGGTCGATGGCGCGGTCCCGGCGGACGTGCTCGCGAAGGTGCAGGCCCTGCCGCAGGTCAAGCAGGTCAAGGCGCTGACGTTCTGAGACGCTGACATATTCCGACCCGCGGAACAACGCCGCCTCCGTCACGGGAGGCGGCGTTTTTATTTTCCGCGCCTGCCAAACTTTGTGTACCAATGGCGCCAGGACAACTCGTTCAAAGAGCGCTCCGTTCAAAATCGCTCGACAAGGGAGAAAACAATGCGTGAAGCCGTCATCGTTTCCTATGCGCGCACGGGCCTCGCAAAATCCGGCCGCGGCGGGTTCAACATCACGCCGCCGATGTCGCTCGCGGCCCACGCCATCCAGCACGCGGTGAAGCGCGCCGGCGTCGACAAGGATTATGTCGAGGACTGCTATCTCGGCAATTGCGCCCATGGCGCGCCCAACATCGGCCGCCAGGCCGCGCTGCTCGCCGGCCTGCCGAAGACCACCGCCGGCGTATCGGTGAACCGGTTCTGCTCCTCGGGACTGCAGACGATCGCGATGGCCGCCAACTCGATCCGCTCGGACGGCGCCGACTGCATCGTAGCCGGCGGGGTCGAGAGCATCTCGATGCCGGGCGGCGGCACCCCGAAGGAATCGATCGATCCTGAATTGCTCAAGGTCGCGCCCGATATCTTCATGGCGATGATCGACACCGCCGACATCGTCGCCGAGCGCTACAAGCTCAGCCGCGAATATCAGGACGAGTTCTCGCTGGAATCGCAGCGCCGCATGGCGGCGTCGCAGCAGGCGGGCAAGTACAAGGACGAGATCGTCCCGATGAAGACCAAGATGAAGGTCGTCGACAAGGCGACCAAGGCGGAGAGCATCGTCGACTACGTCGTCGATCGCGACGAGTGCAACCGGCCCGAGACCACGATGGAAGGTCTCGCCAAGCTCGAGCCGGTGAAGGGTCCCGGCAAGTTCGTCACCGCCGGCAATGCCAGCCAGCTCTCGGACGGCGCCGCCGCCGTGGTGCTGATGGAAGCCAAGGACGCCGAGAAGCGCGGCCTCAAGCCGCTCGGCCGCTTCGTCGCCTGGGCGACCGCGGGCTGCGAGCCCGACGAAATGGGCATCGGCCCGGTGTTCGCAATTCCGAAGCTGCTCAAGCGCACCGGCCTGAAGGTCGACGACATCGACCTGTGGGAGCTCAACGAAGCCTTCGCCAGCCAGTGCCTGTACTGCCGCGACCAGCTCGGCATCGATCCCGCCAAATACAACGTCAACGGCGGCTCGATCGCGATCGGCCATCCCTTCGGCATGACCGGCGCCCGCCTCACCGGCCACCTGCTGCAGGAAGGCGCGCGCCGCAAGGCCAAGTGGGGCGTCGTGACGATGTGCATCGGCGGCGGCCAGGGCGGCGCCGGCCTGTTCGAGATCTACAGCTGATCCGGACCGCCACCGTCGTTTGAAGACAGGACAGCACGGCGCCACGAGCGCCGTGTTTTTTTGTCCGCGCCTGTGTATCTCACCGTGCATAATATGCCAGTAGAAACCTGGCGTGGGGAGTTCGTTACCTCTCGTATGACGGGTATCGTGCACAAGTACGTATTCATACGTGCCGGTAAATTAACGGTAGTTTCCTCGCCCTGACGTTTCATACTCGCATCAGCCACAACCGATTTTTGAAGCCAAGATGCGATTTCTCTCCCTTCGTCTCACCCACAAGATCACCGCGATCGGCGTCATCGGCGTCATCGGTGTCGTCCTGATCGGCGGCATCCATCTCTACGGCGAGAACGCGATGGCGTTCTATCGCGACGCCGCCGAGAAGGCGCGCACCATCTTCGAGCTGAACAACAGGATCGCCGTCGAGCTGCTCGAGGGACGCCGCGCCGAGAAGGACTTCCTCTTGCGCAGCGAACCGGCCAAGGCGCAGCGCCAGGCCGAGATCAGCCAGCAGGTCTCGCTCGATATCGAGAAGCTTCGCGCCAGGATTTCAGGGCTCGGCAAGCCCGAGCTGGTCGCGAGGATCGACGCGATGACCGCATCGCTGAAGACCTATCAGACCCGTTTCGCCGCGGTGGTCGAGCAGAGACAGCGGCTCGGACTCGATGAAAAGTCCGGTCTCGAAGGCCGCTTGCGGGCCTCGGTCCACGACATCGAGACCAAGGTCGGCGAGCTCCGGAATCCGTCGCTCAAGGTGACCATGCTGATGATGCGAAGGCACGAGAAGGACTTCATGCTGCGTCGCGACGCCAGATACGGCGACGACATGAAGAAGCGCGCGGCCGAGTTTGTGACGGGCCTCGACGAGCCCTCCATTCCCGCCGATGCGAAGGCCGAGTTGCGCCAGAAGCTCGCCGATTACCAGCGTGACTTCTTCGCCTGGATGGAGACCGCGCTGGCTCTGGGAATCGAACTCAAGGCGATGTCGGAGGCCTTCTCCGCGGTCGAGCCCGTCATCGAGCAGGTGTCGCAAGCGGTCGACCAGATCCGCGCCGAAGCCGACCGGCTGAACGATGCCCAGCGCGACAGCATCCAATGGTGGATCGGCGTTGCGATCGCGCTGATCGCATCCGTCGTGCTCGGCCTCGGCATCTTCATCGGCCGCTCGGTTTCCAAGCCGCTGTCGGCCATGCGCGCGGCGATGATCGAGCTCGCCAACGGCAATTTCGCCATCGTGCTGCCCGGGCTCGGCCGTCCCGACGAGATCGGCGAGATCGCGCAGGCCGTCGAGACGTTCAAGGTCAATGCCGAGCGGAAGGCGCAGGAAGAGGCGGAAGAGAAGATCAGGCAGGACAAGCTTGCCGCCGAGCGCCGCCGCGCCGACATGATCAGGATGGCCGACGATTTCGAAGGCGCGATCGGCGAGATCGTCGAGACCGTGTCGTCTGCCGCCAACGAGCTCGAGGCGTCGGCGACCTCGCTGACCACAACCGCCAGCCGCTCGACCGAGCTTGCCACGCTGGTCGAGGCGGCCTCCGAAGAGGCCGCGACCAACGTGCAGTCGGTGGCCTCCGCGGCGGAGGAGCTGACCGCCTCCGTCCACGAGATCAGCCGCCAAGTGCAGGCCTCCGCGCGCATGGCCGGCGAAGCCGTCAGCCAGGCCGGGCAGACCAACGACCGCGTCAGCGAATTGTCGAAAGCGGCTGCGCGCATCGGCGACGTGGTCGAGCTCATCAGCGCCATCGCGGGTCAGACCAATTTGCTGGCGCTGAACGCCACCATCGAGGCCGCGCGTGCCGGCGAAGCCGGGCGCGGCTTTGCGGTGGTCGCCTCGGAAGTGAAGGCGCTGGCCGAGCAGACCGCGAAGGCCACCGGCGACATTGGTCAGCAGATTTCCAGCATCCAGGTTGCGACGGAGGATTCGGTCGGCGCCATCAAGACCATCGGCGGCACCATCGAGCGGCTGTCCGAGATCTCCTCCACCATCGCTGCCGCCGTGGAAGAGCAGGGCGCCGCGACCGGCGAGATCTCGCGCAACGTCCAGAACGCGGCCGCCGGCACCACGCAGGTGAGCGCAAACATCAGCAGCGTGCGCCAGGGCGCGACCGAGACGGGCTCGGCCTCCTCGCAGGTGCTGTCCGCGGCGCAGTCGCTGTCGAACGACAGCAGCCGGCTGAAGATCGAGGTGAGCAGGTTCTTGGACACCGTGCGCGCGGCGTGATGTCTGAGTTCTAGCGCGTCGATGCTTCCACATCGTCATGGCCGGGCTTGTCCCGGCCATCCACGTCTTGCCTGCGGTACCTAGAACGTGGATGCCCGGGACAAGCCCGGGCATGACGCCTGTGGCGACGCCTACGCCCCCGCCACCACCGGTGCGAACACCACTTCGATCAGCGTGCCGGAATTCCCCGCGCTCTTGATGTTGAAGCGGGCGCGGTTGGCCTCGACCAGGGCCTTGGTCAGCGACAGGCTTAGCGCCGAATTGTCTGCGGCGTCCCCGGGCGGCGGGGTGCGGAACGGCTCCATCGCGGCGGCGACTTCGCGCTCGGAGAGGCCATGGCCGGTGTCGCGGATGCGCAAGCAAATCTCGCCGCGGTCGGACAGCGCGGTGGAGACGATGACCTGGCCGCCGGCGCTGGCAAGCCTTATCGAGTTCGAGATCAGATTCATGGTGATCTGCCGCATCGCGCGCGCGTCAGCCGTGACCTGCGGCAGCGCATGCGCGAGCGAGGTGCGGATGATGATGCGCTCGCGATTGGCCTGCGGCTGCATCACGGTCACGCAGGCTTCGACGAGGTCGTTGAGGCTGAGGTTGGCGAAGTTGAGATCGAGCTTGCCGGTCTCGATCCGCGACAGCTCCAGCAGATCGTCGATGATCGCGATGACGCGCTCGCCGGAGGCACGGATATCCTTCATGTATTCGCCATAGCGCTCGTTGCCGAGCGTGCCGAAGCGTTCGGAGATCATCACCTCGGCAAAGCCGATGATGGCGTTGAGCGGCGTGCGGATCTCGTGGCTGATCCGCGCCAGCATGTCGGCCTTGGCGTTGGCCGCGCTGTGGACGAGGTGGCGCGCCTGTGTCAGCTCGCTCTCACCCTTCTTGCTCTGCGAGAGATCGCGGAACACGGCGAAGAAGTTCGGGCCGTCCGGCCGCGTGCGGCCCATGATCATCGCGAGCGGAATGACGCCGCCCTTCTTCTCGCGTCCGAGCACCTCGCGGCCGTGGTCGAGCAGGCTCGAAATGTCCTGGCTCTTGAGGCTTTCGAGATAGTCGGCGACGATCTGCCGGCTCTCCGGCGCGAACAGCGTCGCCAGATTCTGCTCGAGCAGGTCGGCGCCGTCATAGCCGAACAGCGCTTCGGCGCTGCGGTTGCAGGCGTGGATGTTGCCTTCGGCATCGAACATGACGATGCCCTCGGCGGTGGTGTCGAGGATCGCGGCGAGATCCTCGGCATCGGCATCGCCGGCCGCGGAGTCCAGCTCGGGCGCGTAGGGGAAGGATTCGGCGACAACAGATTCAGTGACGATCGTCTGTGCGATCACGGACGCCGCGACGCTGGGCGCCGCCTGCGGCAGCGCGCAGATGAGCGCATGCGCGCTTTCGCCGTCCCAGTCGATCGTGTGCAGATGCGCCTCGGTGGTCGCAAGCGGCTGCTCGCCGTTCGCGAGCGTCGCGCTGATCGTGACAGGCGTGCCGGCTTGCGAGGTGCTGCTGGCCGAGGACACGCCGGGCTCGACATAGAGCGCATCGAGCCCGCCGGCATTCTCCAGCGCGTTGATGCCGGCATAGCCCATGCGCGCGAGGAAGGCGGGGTTGGCGTAGAGCAGGCGGTCGAGCCGGTAGATCAGGATCCCCGTCGGCAACAGGTCGAGCAGGGTGCGGTCGCGCGCGCTGGCGCCGCGCGCCGGCGGCGCGGGCTCGGTCAGCCATTCGGCCGGCGCGTGGGGCGGTTCGGGCTCCGGCGCCGGCGGCTCTATGGTGGTCTCCGCCACAGGCTCGGAAGCTTCTGCCGCGATCGTCTCGCGCTCGCGTTCGAGGCGCTCGGACAATTGCCGGGCGAGCTCATTGAACGCGCTGTTCTCGACCGGCGTCAGCGTCGGCGATCTCTGATCACTGAGTGATCTGACGTCGCCGTGCGGGCGGAACGGCACGACATTCGGAGGGGTTTCGACTGGCGTTTCCACTGACGTTTCCGGATCGGTTGGGTGTGAATTCGCGTCGCTGGTGGGCTCTAGCAGTTCAGGTTCGGGTGTTGGCTCGGGCTCGGCTGCGGGCGGCTCGATCGGCGGAGGCGGCGCCTCCGCGACCGGCTCGGCCTCGGGCGCGACCAGTTCGGCAGACGGGCCGTGCTGCGCCGGCGGTTCGGTCACCGTCTCGAAGCGCCTCATCGCTGCGAGACGGTTGAGGCCGTCGAGATCGCGGCAGACGCCAAAGCCCTTGAAGCCGGCAAAGTTGCGCGACTGGTCGTAGACCGGCAGGCCCGCGAGCTCGACCGGCAGATGCTCGCCGCCGTCAGCTGGCCAGTTCACGGTGATCCCGGCCCAGGTGTCGTGGCTTGCAAGCGCCTCCGCGACGCGGCCATCAGGATCGAGCGAGAATTGTTCGGCGATCTCGCGCCAAGGGCGGCCGAAGCCGGCGGCGGTGCGCGCGCCGATCAGGCGGATGAATTCGTCGGAGAGAAGCACAAAGCGACCCTCTGCATCCATCTGCCAGAGGAAGCGCAGCGGATGCTGACGCGGTGCGGGCGATTCTTGGCCCGACGACTCCCGGCCAGACGATTCCTGGCCCGACGGCGGCTCGACCATGCCTGATGTGATCGGCGCAGCCTGCGGCGACACAATGGCTTGGTGCGGGTTTTCAACCGGAGTCTTTGGCGCGATGTCGGCGGTCTGGTCCGGCGTTTCGCGAGCTGGTTCTCGAACAGGCTCTTCGGCCGCGTCCTCAATCCTTGCCGAGCCCTGCGGTTCAGGCGCGGTCGTCTCGGTTGCCGTGGGCGCCTCGATCGGCTCGGCGAACGCATCGAACAACGAGATCCCGGCCGATCCGTCCTGCGCCGGTGGCGGCTCGCTCGGCGTGGCCGCGGCCTGCGGCGCAGATTCAACCGGCGTCTCGTTTGCGGCTTCCGCCGTGCTCTCTTGCACGGCCGCTGCGGGCGCAGCTTGCCTGGCCGGCTCGATCAGCGCGATCAGGCCGACATCGGCCCCTAGGCCGACCCGTTGCAGCACCATCTGGCCGATGCCGATCGGCGTTTCGACGCGGCCCTCGCGCAGCGCATCGTTGCGCGCCTGTTCGAGGCCGGCCTCGCCGAGATCGCGGAAGCCGAGCAGGGAGCGGGCGGCCTCGCTGGCGCCGACGAACAGGCCGTCGGGCGCGAACGCCGCCATCGGCATCTTCGCGTCTTCGACCAGGCGATGCAGCCGCTCGACCAGCGGCATGGTGCGCAAGGTCGCGTCCATCGCGGTGACGAGCACCGCGTGTCCGCCATCGGCAAAGTCGAGCCGGGCGCAGGCGCAGGTCATCAGCGTGCCGAACCGGGCGCCGAAGCCGCGCAGACGTTCGAGCCGCACGGTGCCATTCGCGGGCAACTGCCGGGCGAGCCGGGCAACCTGGCGGCGATGGGGGTCGGCCGGACCGAACACTTTGTCCGCGAGCGTTGCGCCGTTCGCCGCGCCGAACAGCTTTGCGCCGACCGGATTGGCCCACAGCACGCGCGTCCCGTCGATCGACCACAGCCATGTCGCGAGCTGCGAGGTCGCATGCACGGCCAGCCGGGGATCGCCCACACCTCGCAACTGGAAATCCGAACTCGTCATCCGACCGGCTGTGTCTCACGCTTGAAGCTGGCGGCTGCCGGGAATGACAGCCTTAAGAAAGGGTTAGTATCGCCCGCGCCCGCGGGCAGGTCCACGGCCCCGGTCCGCGGCGGCGGCCCTAAGCCGCGATAACCTTAATCAGCCCGAACCCGCAAGCCGCCGCCCGGTTCATCCAAGGGATTCGAGGCGAGGCGCTCTCCGCCGTCATTCCGGGGCGCGCTCAGCGCGAACCCGGAATCCATCGGGCCGCAGAGACGGTGGTGGAATGGATTCCGGGCTCGCGCTGAGCGCGCCCCGGAATGACAGCGGGCTAGCCCGACCCACCCACCTCAACCCCCGGTTCCCCCATACCGGAACCTCATCCTAACCTAGATTAAATTTCGCAGCGCACCCTGTTGGCGCATTGCGCTGCACAATGTTGACACGATAGGCAGCCATAATGCTGAGCGCTGGGCGAGCCATCTCTTTGTTTCGCGTTTCCAGTCTTTCGTACCCGCTCAATGTGTGACGGCCCAGACCGGGGGCCGGCGGGCGCGCCAGAAGGCTCACTCCATTTTTTTCAATTAGCGTGAGGGACAACCATGACAGGTGCGACTGATCCGTTTTCTGCCTCGATCATTCCGTTCGAGGTCCCCGAGCAGATGCGTGCGTTCGCCGAAAAGGGCGTGTCGCAGGCCCGCGAAAACTACGCCAAGTTCAAGGACGTGGCCGAGAGCCACAACGGCACCGTCGAGGCCGTGTTCACCTCGGCCAGCAAGGGCGCGAGCGAATACACCGCCAAGCTGGTGGAGTTCATGAAGGCCAACACCAGCGCCCAGCTGGACTTCGCCCAGCAGCTGTTCGGCCTGAAGTCGCCGGCGGAAGCGCTGGAGCTGTGGACCGGCCACACCCGCACCCAGCTCGAGACCCTCCAGTCCCAGGCCAAGGAGCTGGTCGAGCTCACCCAGCGCGTCGCCGCCGAGACCGCCGAGCCGATCAAGGCCAGCGCCTCGAAGTTCTACAAGCCCGCCGCCTGAGCGGTGAGGCAGGTTTGAACTGGCGAAACCCGGGCCAAGCGCCCGGGTTTTTCTTTGCCTCTCCCGCTTGCGGGTATGCTGGTAGCCACGAAGGTCGTCATGCCCGGGCTTGTCCCGCCTGCGCGGCCGAAGCCGCTTCGGCGAGGCGAAGGCCCGGGCATCCACGTTCTCAGTGCCGCGCGCAAAGGCGTGGATGGCCGGGCCAAGCCCGGCCATGACGATGTGGGAGCCTGAGCGCCTAAAGCTTCAGCGTCACACGCGGTGCCCTGCTCGAGCGGACGGCGGGCAGCGTAACCCCTCGATGCCCGCCATCAAGCCCGATTTCGTCGCATCGACGGCGATTTCAGCTGGTTTTTCGCCCCATTGCGGCCTTGCCAAACCGGGCCGTTGCACCTAGTTTCCGCCCCGTCCAGCCCCCTAGGTCGACGGCCTTTTCAGGTAGCCCCGAGGGCGGCTCGCCAGGATGCAGTTGTAGCTCAGTTGGTTAGAGCGCCTGTCTGTGGAACAGGAGGTCGGTGGTTCGAGCCCACCCAACTGTACCAGCGCCTCCACGTCAGCCATCCAGCTTGTCGAACGGTCTGAGATCAGCAGCTCTCCTGAAGCCAAGTCACTTTAATCAAAGATTGAACGTGCATGCGTCTCAACCGGCTTCTCGGATTGGGACTGAGCGCTCTATCGTCTTCGCATTGGGCCGAGGCTCGTTGGTCGTCGGGGTGGTGCATGATTGGTGGAGCTTCGGAGAAAGTAGGGGGCGCGAGCCGCCCGGATAGTGTCATTTGGTACGAGCGCCTGGCTGGTGCGGCGCTTGTCACGGGCTTGGGGTCGGCTGCTGCGAATCCCGCCAGCCTCGCCAAGTACTACAGCCTGTATCCAATCGGCTATCCGATCATGTTCCTTTGCTCCATCTTAGGGCAGTCGCTTTGGATTTGGCTGATTGCGCGAAAGCGACAGAATTGGGCTCGCTGGATCAGTCTCGTCATGGTCATTATCGGAATTCCGAGCGTCATCATCGACTTCGACGAACGTTTCCGGCTCAACGCTGTTGCGGCGATCCTCTTTCACATCGGATATCTATTGTTGGTAGTCGCCGTGGTGCTGCTCTTTCGCAGCGACGCCCGCCAGTGGTTCTCGCGCGCGCGTGTCGCGCCAGACGTCTAACGATTGTGTTGCTCTTTCAGTAGCGTCCCTTGCGATATATTTTCAACGTTCCCGGAAAATGAAGTGCCGCGAGTACTGCTCATGCAACGGAGTAAGCACTGGTCGAGCCGCGGCAAAGACGGAAGAACTTTCATTGTCAGTTAAGCGCACTGTCACCGTAATTCGGAGCGATATTTTCATGCATTCGCCGGGCGATAGTTTCCGCCTGAACGCATGGGTGCCGCAGCCGTAACGCAAGCAGGGAATTGCGGTGAGGGTGCACGAAAGACGTTTGCGCGGACAGTGCACCAAACCCTCGACGCGGGGAGTGCCCCATCCGCAACGCTGTTCAAAGCCAATTCTGTCCGCCGTCACCGTAGCTCCTCGTTCCGCAATGCGCTATCGGTAGTGAACCAAAGACGTTCAAGGACCAACAAGCCAGGCAAAAACCATCGTGAGTTTCTTCGAGCGTCTCAAGACAGAAGCATCCGTTGAGTGGCGGGCCTACACCGAACATCCCTTTACGAACGGATTGGCGGACGGCTCGCTCTCTGAAGCTGCGTTTCGTCACTACCTCGTTCAGGATTACCTGTTCCTCATCGAGTTTGCTCGCGCCTACGCGCTCGCGGTCTACAAGTCGCCCAGGCTTGCCGACATGCGTGAAGCAGCGGCCGGCCTGTCGGCCATCCTCGATGTCGAGATGAACCTGCATGTGAAGCTCTGTGCCGATTGGGGCCTATCCCCGGCCGATCTTGAACAGGCCCCTCCGGCGGCCGAGATGCTGGCCTATACACGCTACGTGCTCGACGCTGGAATGCGCGGCGATCTGCTGGCACTCAAGGTGGCGCTTGCCCCCTGCGTGATCGGGTACGCCGAGATCGCAACGCGGCTCGCCTCGCGACCCCATGCGGACGCTGCGACGAACGCCTATCGCGTCTGGATCGCGGAGTACGCCGGCGTGCCGTACCAGGAGGTCGCTGCCAAAGCCCGTGCGCACCTCGACCATCTCGCCGATCTCTACGCCACGCCGGCCCGCGAGGCCGAGCTGACTGCGATCTTCAAGGAAGCCACCCGGCTCGAGGCAGACTTCTGGGAGATGGCCTGGCGCGAGGGCCAGCGTGTTGCCGAGTTACGGTGACAGTGCGCGAAACTCCTACGGAGCTGCATCCCGCCTCACGCAATCATCGCCTTGATCTGCGCCGTGTCCGCAAACTCGATCAGCTCGGCGATCTTGCCATCCTGAAATCTGAACAGGTCCAGGATCTCGGTGCTGAAAGTCTTTCCGCTCGGATTGTATCGAACGAGAACCCGGGAATGGACTGCAACGCGATCCCCGTCGACCAGCTCAGCCAGGATCTCGCGGCTTTCGAAGCCGAAGGTGGCAGTGAACTGAGTGAAAGCCCCGCGCAGGGTCGGGTGCCCCTCCATGCGTCCCGTCAGTTCGAGCGCACCCTTGTCGCCCATCAAGGTGAAGTGGCCGTCGGGATGAAAAGCCGCCACCAGGCCTTCGACGTCGCCGTCGCCGCGCGCGGCGTAGGCGGTCCTGATCAATGCGAGCATGTCTTCGCGCTGTGCCATGTGCCCCTCCCTGAAACACGTATCAGGGCAGCCTAGCGACCTTCGCGTGTAAAGGCAAAATCTTCGAGACGATGCTGCGCGTGCTCAGCGCGCCACCACCCAAACCACCACCGGCAGCGTCGCCGCCGCCAGCAGCGTGCCCAGCGCCACCGCCCCCGACACCGGGTTCACCAGCCGCTGATACTGCACCGCGAAGATGTACGCATTCGCGCCGGTCGGCATTGCCGCGAACAGCACGACGACACCGGCGGCCAGCGGCGGCAGGTCGAGCAGCTTTGCCAGCACGAACGCGGCCGCCGGCATCGCCGCCAGCTTGAGCGCGCACATCACCAAGATGCTCAGCTTCTCGCCCTTCACCTCGAAGCGGAACAGGTTGATGCCGAGGGCGATCAGCGCCGTCGGCGAGCCCGCCTGCGCGAGCAGCTCGATGGTGCGGTCGACGACCGGGGTGAGGCCGAGGCCGGTAAAACGCCAGACCACGCCGAAGCCGATCGCCAGCATCAGCGGGTTGCGGGCGAGGTCCGTGAGCACCGGCCAGATCACCGACAGGGCCGAGCCGGTCCGCTTGCGGTTGACCAGCTCCATCTGCAGGATGCCGCAGAGCCAGAGCAGCGGCGTGTTCACCGACAGGATCAGGGCCATCGGTCCGGCGGCCTCATTACCCAGCGCCGAGAGCGTCAGGGGAATGCCGAGCATCACGATGTTGCCGTAGACCGAGCCGATCGCGAACACGACGCCGTCCTCGCGATCTTCCCGCGGCGCGCGGAGCAGCGCGGAGATCGCGAGCGCCGCGATCCAGATGACGGCCAGCGCGCCGTAATAGGCGCCCCACATCCTGTAGGGGCTGACATCGGGGAATTCCGACACGACGATGGTGCGGAACAGCAGCGCTGGGATCGCGATGCTGAAGGCGAATTCGCTGATGCCCTTGTGCGCGGCCTCGGAGACGAAGCGAAACAGCACCGCGGCATAGCCGGCCGCGATCAGCGCAAACACCGGCGCGACGATCAATAGCGTGGCCATGCGCCGCTACGACCCCAGTCCGATGATCCGGCGTGCCATCCGCCCATTGGCATAGTCGATCATCTTGCCTTCCAGCGTCACCGCCCCTGATGACGGTGGCAGTGCTTGATGACGGTGATAGTCCACAAGAACGCCCGCACCGCAGAGCCCACGTTAGCCGCAAGGCGGACCAAAGACAATTTTGTGCACCGCCCCCGTAACCGATCTCTCACGTAGAAATCCGGTAGAAGTCCCGGGAAAGCGGCCGGACGGCAATTGTTGGAGGGCAATCTCGTGTAACCTGAATGCATTCTCTGATCGATTTGGATCCCATGCCCCTCGCCGCCGACCGTCTCCTCGCTGCCGTCGAAGCGATCTACGATACAGCAGCGAGCCCATCACTCTGGCCATCCGCTCTTGGCAAGATCGCAGGCTGCTTCGATGACGCCGGCGCGATCCTGCAATGGCGAAGGGACGACGGGGCCTTCGGAGCCATCGCCTCCGAAAGCCTCGCGCCGGCGCTCACCGACTATGGGACGCGTTGGGCGCAGCACGATTTCAAGGCCGAACGTTGCATCTCGGCCGGCCTTTACGTCAGCGGCGAGCCCTTCACCGATCGACACATCGGCCCGATCGACGACGCCTACCTCAACCATCCGTTCAGCAGGGAATTCCTTGCAAGGCACGGTTTGGGCTGGTTCGGATCGATCGGGGTGTCACCCGACCCCCGGATCATCGTGGCTCTCAGCGTGCAGCGAGCCTTCGCCAGGCCGCAGTTCTCCGACGCCGAACTGGACCTGATAGCGACGCTCGGGCGCCATGCCGAGAAATCGTTGCGGCTGTCGATCAGGCTGCTTGATACCGAACTGGCCAATCTGGGCCTTGGCGACGCCCTCGCGCGGATCGGCATCGGCGTGTTCGCGCTGGACTCGTCCGCGCGTGTGCTGTTCGCCAATCCGGTGGGGGAGAGCCTTCTCGGCGAGGTGTTCGACCTCGTGAACGATCGTCTGCGTGTTCGCATGGTGGCGAGCCGGGCGCCGTTCGAGGCCGCCATGACGCAAACGCTTCGCGCCGAGGCGCGCGATCTGCTGGCCGAGCCGAGACCCATTCTCGTCGAGTCGAGCGCAACAGGCAGGCGTTTCGTCATCTACCTGCTCCCGATCACCGCCGGCGCACTTTCAGACGGCCATTTTCTGACCCGCACGCGAGCGATCGTGCTCGCGATCGAGCAGAAATCTGCCGAGCCTCCGGATCCCGCCATCGTGCGGGACATCCTGGGCTTGACGCTCGGGGAGGCCAGGATCGCCTCGCTGGTGGGCTCGGGCGTTCCGCCGAAACAAGCTGCGGGCCGGCTCGGGATTGCCGAAGACACGGCGCGCAATGTGCTGAAGCGCGTATTTCAGAAGCTCGGCATATCCAGGCAAAGCGAGCTCGCGGCACTGCTCGGCCGGCTCGTGTTGCGAGGGCCTTGAGTCACCGGCCTTTGAAGGATCAGCGTCGGGAGCGGCTCGTAAGCGCCGCTACGACCCCAGGGCGATGATCCTGCGCGCCATCCGCACATTGGCATAGTCGATCATCTTGCCGTCCAGCGTCACCGCCCCCTGTCCCTGCGCCTCAGCCTGCTCCATGGCTTCGACGATCCGCTGCGCCTGGGCCAGCTCCTGCTCCGACGGCATGAACGCGCGCAGCGTCGGTTCGATCTGGTCGGGATGGATGACCTGCTTGCCGTCAAACCCCATCGCCGCGGCCTTCTGGGCGCTGCTTTCGGTCAGCGTGGCATCGCGGAACGCGCCGCAGGGGCCGTCGATGGCGATCAGGCCGCGCGCGCGGGCAGCGACCAGAAGGCGCACCATCGGATAGGCGAACAGATCGAGCGGGGCAGAGGCATAGCCGCTTTGCGCCGATCCGACATGGCGGTAGCCGTCCGGCGACACGCCGATGTCGGAGGAGCGGGCGCCGATGGACGCCGCGAAATCGCCGACGCCGAGATGCAGCGCGGCGACGCTGTCGTGGCACGCGGCGAGCGCATCGACATTGACGAGGCCGAGCGCAGTCTCGATCAGCAATTCCAGCGCGACCGGCGAAGCGCGATCCGGCGCGGCGGCGCGCAGCTGATCGGCGATCGCAACGATGTCGCCGGCGCGCTCCGCCTTCGGCACGATCACCGCATCCAGCCGGGGAAGCGTCGCCAGCGCGCGGATCTCCTGCGCGATGAAGCGGCTGTCGGCGGCGTTGACCCGCACCGTGACGCGCTTGTTGCCCCAGTCGAGCGAGGGGAGGGAGCGAACGGCTTCCTCCAGTGCGAGGCTTTTCTCCGATGGCGGCACCGCGTCTTCGAGATCCATGAAGACCGCGTCCGCAGCCGAGGCCGCTGCCTTGGCGACGAGACGGGAGCGATGCGCGGGGACGGCGAGGTAAGCCCGCGTTGGCCGTTGTGCCATCGTCAAATGTCCTTCGCCAGACCGAGTTCGCTGAAAATGGCTTGATTGTGCTGCCCCACATCCGGCACCGGATCCATCCGCGGCTCGACGCCTGGAATGGTGAGCGCGGGCAGGAAGCTCATCACCGGCCCGCACGGCGAGCCGACGCTCTGCACCCGGGACCGCGCGCGGAGCTGCTCGTGCTCCAGAAAGGCCTCGACCGAATTCAGATGCGCGTTGGCGATCGCGGCCTCATCCAGCAGGCGCAGCACCTCCTCGCTGGTCATGGCGGCAAAGCGCTGCTCGATATGCGCCTGCAGATCGTCGCGGTTCTGCATGCGCAGCGGATTGGTGCGGAAGCGCAGGTCGTCGGCGAAGCCGGCGTCGCCGAGCACGATGCGGCACAGCGAGCGCCATTCGCGATCGTTCTGGATGCCGAAGAAGATGGTGTTGCCGTCGCCGACCCGGAACGGGCCGTACGGCGCGATCGTCGCGTGCCTGGCCCCGGTTCGCGGCAACGGCCGTCCCGTGCTTTGCGTGTAGAAGGCGGGATAGCTCATCCAGTCCGTGATGGAATCGAATAGCGAGGCCTGAAAGGCGGTGCCCTTGCCGGTCCGCTCGCGACGGTACAGCGCCATCAGCACGCCGTTGAGGATGTACATGCCGGTGGCGATGTCGACCACCGACAGCCCGACCTTGGCCGGCTCCGCCTCGGTGCCGTTGATGGCGAGAACACCGGCCTCGCACTGGACCAGCAGATCATAGGCCTTCTTGTCGCTGTAGGGGCCGCCAGTGCCGTAGCCCGACACGTCGCAGGCGATGATGCGCGGATGTCTGCGCAGAAGCGATGCGGCATCGAGGCCGAGCCGCTCCGCCGCACCCGGCGCCAGGTTCTGGATGAACACATCGGCCTGCGGCAGCAGGGCGTCGAGCACCTTGCGGCCGTCCTCGCTCTTGATGTCGATGGCGAGGCTTTCCTTGGAGCGGTTGGTCCAGACGAACTGGCTCGACATGCCGTTCATCACGTGGTCGTAGTCCCGGCAGAAATCCCCAGTGCCCGGCCGCTCGATCTTGATCACCCGCGCGCCCCAGTCGGCGAGGTGCCGGCTGGCCAGCGGCGCTGCGATCGCCTGCTCGAGCGAGACCACCGTGACACCGGACAGCGGCAGATCCGCTTCATTCCCTTCCATTGCGATCGCTTCCTCTCGTGCGCTTTCCGACCAGCGCAGGAGACAGGCCGACCACCCACGCGCATCTTTTTGATGATGACATCATGCCCCCGTTTTGCCCGACGAGTCAAATTCGGCTTCGTTAAATCCTAAGTCGTGAAATGCGTAACGATTGCCGCGACTTGGCTGCTGTGCATGGGGTTGTTTTCGCGTTTTTTGTGGGGCGGAGCACTCTTTCCTCGCGCACAGCTGTCATCCCCCGCGCCTCCATGTGGTCGTCATGCCCGGGCTAAACAACATGCCCGGCCATGACGTCTGGACAGCTAGCGGAAGTCTGCCCCATCCTGTTGCCAAGACCGCACAGGTCCGACCTTTCGCATCTGCCCTCGTTGCCAACGAACCGCCGTTCACCCACTATTCCCTCCGACTCGACATGTTGGGGGGATCGATGCCGGCGTTTCGCTTCAAGACATCCTTGGCTGCTGCAACCCTCGGGATGGCCCTGGCGGTGCTGGTCCAGCCCGGCACCGGCTTCGCCTACACCCCGGAGGAGCAGCAGGCCTGCACGCCGGATGCGATGCGGCTGTGCGGCGAGTTCGTTCCGAACGTCGACGCCATCACCGCCTGCATGATCAAGAAGAAGGCGCAGCTCTCGCCGCAATGCCGGGTGTTCTTCCGGCCCGGACCCGAGCCGGGCGAGGCCCGCGCCGGCAAGCCGACCAACATCGCGCCCAAAACCGCGAAGAAGAGCACCAAGCCGGCGAAGAAGAAAAAGACCAGCGACAGCTGAGCGCGGGACAGCCGCGTTCCTTGTCTGAAACCTTCGTCATGCCCGGCGTCAGCCCTGCGCCAGCGAGCGGACTCCTTTTGTTCGCGCAGGCCGCGCTGATGCCTGCGGCAATTACGAACGCGCGATGGAAAAGAGTCGGATAAGGGTTTGCGCGGGAGGGTTGCATTCCGCCTGGTCCCGCTCGGCTGCTCAAAGAACGCACAGATGCTCGCGCGGGCGGCGTTTCGTTGCAGTTGGTCTCTCGTCCTGCGACGCAGTGTGACTCAAAAGCCAACACGCCTTGTTATTTCGTGGCGGTAACGCAACCCCCGATAAATTTTTCTTTCACGAATCAGCGCGGTGATTCATTTTCGCGGCCTAGGGTCAATCTGGAGGCCGAAGGTATGAACGTTATTGTTTTTGCATCGCGTAAAGGCGGCTCGGGCAAGAGTACCCTAGCCGCGCATCTCGCCGCGCAGATCAAGGCGAGCAAGCAGGTCATGCTCGTGGACGCGGACCCGCAGGGCTCGCTCACGCTGTGGCACAAGCTGCGTGGCACCAACGAACCGCCGATCAAGGCGGCCGTGAACTCCGTCAGCGGCATCGTCTCCGCTGCCAAGCGCGACGGTTATGAATGGGTGTTGATCGACACGCCGCCGAACCTCTCGGCCGTGGTCGACGACGCGATCAAGAACGCGACGATGGTGGTCATTCCGGCGCGTCCCGGCGTGTTCGACGTCAACGCGGTGCAGGAAACCATCCAGATGTGCCGCGCCGCGCGCAAGCCCTATGCGGTCGTGCTCAACGGTGCACCGGCCAAGCGCGACGAAGCCGAAAGCCCGATCGTCACCATCGCCCGCGAAGCGCTGGCCAAATTCCGGGCTCCGGTGTGGGGCGGCCAGATCACCAACCGTTCGGATCTCCTGATGGCGCTGAGCCACGGCGAGGGCGCGCGGGAATATCAGGCCGAGAGCCGTGCGGCTCAGGAAATCGCAAGGCTGTGGGCGGCGATCGAGCGTTCAGTCAAGGCCATTCGCGGCACGGCGTCGGCGTCCGGCGCAATGCACAAGCAGGCTGCTTAATTCTTTAAATCATTCCCCGGACGAAAAACGCGCGGGAACGTCCGCGCGTTTTGCGTTTTCGGGATCTGCTGAAGGAGAGCTACGCCACCATCAGCATGTAGAACACGATGACCGGCGACATGGTCAGGATCACCGACCAGATGCCGGCGGCCCAGAGAATGTCCTCGGTGGTAAAGCTCTGCTCGGTGGACAGCTTCTCCTGTCCGGCGCCGAAATACGACGCCATCTCATTATGACTATTCATAAACGCCCCCGCGATTTCTTCGCTTATGGGCGTGAACGATACGCGGGATGTTTTAAGATTCCGGCTTGCAAACCGCTGCGCATTTTGAGCGCATTTGTGACGGCCGCTTAACCATCCGCGCGACGTGCCGCCTTCAGGCGAGCCAGATCCGATACAGCAGCACCGGCATCAGGCCGAGCATCACTGCCCAGAACCCGAACGACGAAACGACGAGAATTCCCTGCAAAAGATCGGCCGGCGCGTATTGGCTCGCGGCCGTAGGCCGGGTGCGATGTCCCATGGTCATTCCCCCTCTGGAAGTTCCTGGAGAGCAACGATAGGGACGGATGGGTAAACGAGCGGTGGATGCGCCATGCGGCGGGCGCGAAGGCCGTTGGGGTGATGTTAACCACGGGCGGCGCTCTTACCCTCCCCTGGAGGGGCCCTCCAGGGGAGGGTAAACGATACTACGCCGCGACCTTCGTCCGTCGCTCGATCTCGCGATCGATCGCGGCGGCGAGCTCGCTGCTCACTTCCACCATCGGCAGGCGTACTTCGGGGCTGTCGATCAGGCCGCACCGCCACAGCCAATACTTTGCCGGCGCCGGGCTCGGCTCGGTGAACAGCAGCTGCGTCAGATCGGCGACCTCGTGCCAGCGCGCCAGAGCCGCGTCGTGGTTGCCGCGCTTCGCTTCCGCATACACCGCCGCAAAGGTCGCGGTCTCGACATGGGCGGACAGCACGATGCCGCCGTCGGCGCCGTCGACGAGCGCCTCGAAATAGTTGGCGTCCTCGCCGGTGAGCACACGAAAATCCTTCGGACGGTCGCGCAGCAGCGCGATCGATTGCTCGCGGCTCGCGCCGCAATCCTTCAAGCCTACGATGTTCGGATGCTCGGCGAGCCGCAGCATGGTCTGGTTGGTGATGTTCACCGAGGTGCGATAGGGAATGTTGTAGAGCGCAATCGGCCAGGCGGCGTGATCGGCGAGCGTCTCGAAATGCGCCAAGAGGCCGCGCTGCGAGGGGCGCACATAGTAAGGGCTTGCGATCAGATAACCGTCGATCGGCCAGTCCGCGGTCTCGTCGAGACGGTCCTTCAGCCGCGCGGTGTCCGCGCCTGACAGTCCGAGGCAGATCGGCAAGGTGCGCCGGCCCGCCGCCATCTCGTCGCGCACGATGGCGACGAGACGTTCGAGTTCGGCCTCGCGCAACGTCATGCCTTCACCGGAGGTCGCCCCCAGGATGAAGCCGTCGATGCCTTGCGCGCTGTAATGTCGCGTCAGCCGCCGCAGCGATCGCTCGTCGAGCGCGCCGCCCTGAAACGGCGTCACCAGCGGCAGCCACAGCCCGTGCAAATGATCTTCAAGTCCGGTCATGTTTCCATCTCCTTCTCGGGAAACCTGAGACGGAGGGCACATGAAAAAACCCCGTCCAGGCGGCGGGGTTTTCGGGATTGCAGCGATGACGAAGCCGGTCTAGCGCGCGCAAAACTCCGAGGTCCCCAAATGGGGGCCTTTTTTCGAGGCGATCGCCTTCGACGAGATTGCGCACGACTTCGTGATCATCTGCAAATGATGCGGGGTATGCCTGGAACTGTCAATACACGCGGAAGGCGAAAGCCGATTTGACCGAAAAAAAGCCGGGCTCGAATGAGCCCGGCTTAAGGTATTGGCCACGTGAGGCCGACACAATCACCTTCCAAGAGGGATTACTGAACTCCCGCGCCACTGGAGGAGGGGGACAAATGCGCAACGCGAAGGCTCAGCGTGCAAGCAGTATGAGCTTGACGAGCGCCATGCAGCAACAGCCGAGGCCGCATGTCAGTCATGCGGAAATCAGGAAGGCCAGCGCTGCGCCTTGCTCACCACGAAGTCGCGGAACACCTGCACGCGCGCGACCGTCTTCAACTCCTCGGGATAGACAAAGTACGTATCGAGCTGGATCGAATCCGACTCGCCGAACAGCTGCACGAGTTTGCTCTGTTCCTCGACGAGGTAGTCGGGCAGCGCCGCGATGCCGAGGCCCTGCTGACAGGCGCGCACCAGGCCGAGGATGTTGTTGACCCTGAAATAGGCTTCGCGCGGACCCGAGCCGTTGCGGCCCGCTTCGACCAGCCAGTTGCGGTTCTGCAAATGCGGCGCGAAGTTGCCGTCCGAGAGCGTGATGATGCGGTGGGAGTCGAGCTCCTCCAGCGTGCGCGGCGTGCCGAAGCGCTTGATGTATTCCGGCGAGCAGTAGGCGTGGAATCCCATCGCGAACAGCTTGCGCTGGATGAGATCCGGCTGCGTCGGCTTGCGGGTGCGGATCGCGACGTCGGCCTCGCGCATCGACAGGTCGAGCTCCTCGTCGGTGACGATCAGCGAGATCCGGATTTCCGGATAGAGCGCGGTGAACTCGCCGAGCCGCGGGATCAGCCAGTTGATGCCGACGCCGGGGGTGGTGGTGATCTTGAGGTCGCCGCTCGGCCGCTCGCGGCTGTCGGTCAGCTTGGCGCGCGCCGCCTGGAGCTGCATGAACACGTCATGCGCGGTGCGGAACAGCAAATCGCCCTGCTCTGTGAGGATCAGGCCGCGGGCATGGCGGTGGAACAGCGAGACCGAAAGCTCCTGCTCCAGCGCCGAGACCTGGCGCGACACCGCCGATTGCGACAGGCCGAGCTGCTCGCCCGCATGCGTGAAGCTGCCAGCTTCCGCCGCTGCGTGAAACACCTTCAGCTTGTCCCAGTCCATATCTGTAAATCCGTCGCGTGTTCGGGGCATGATCTTTATTCCGCTGCCGCGCGCTCGCTGGCGCGCAGGGCCAAGAAACGTTCGGCTTCGAGAGCTGCCATGCAGCCGAGGCCGGCGGCCGTGACGGCCTGGCGATAGGTTTCGTCGGCGACGTCGCCGGCGGCGAACAAGCCGGGCACCGATGTCGCGGTCGAGTTCGGGGCGACCTCGACATAGCCCGACGGTTTGAGCTTGATCTGGTCTTTCACGAGCTCGGTCGCCGGCGCGTGGCCGATGGCGATGAAGACACCGTCGGTCTTCACGTCCGTCAGCGCGCCGGACTTGACGTTCTTCAGGCGCACATGGGTGACCTTGTTCGGGTTCTCGGTGCCGCAGATCTCGTCGACGGCGCTGTCCCAGATCACCTTGATCTTGGGGTGCTTGAACAGACGTTCCTGCAGGATGCGCTCGGCGCGGAAGTGGTCGCGGCGATGCACGATGGTGACCTGCGAGGCATGGTTGGTGAGGTACAGAGCTTCCTCGACCGCGGTATTGCCGCCGCCGACCACCACGACCTCCTTGTTGCGGTAGAAGAAGCCGTCGCAGGTGGCGCATGCCGACACGCCGCCGCCCTGGAACTTTACTTCGGACGGCAACCCGAGCCAGCGCGCTTGCGCGCCGGTGGCGAGGATCACGGCGTCGGCGAGATAGACGTCGCCGGAGTCGCAGGTGAGGCGGAACGGCCGCTGCGAGCTGTCGAGCTTGATCACAAGGTCGGAGACGATCTTGGTGCCGACATGGACCGCCTGCTTCTCCATCTGCTCCATCAGCCAGGGGCCCTGGATCACGTCGGCGAAGCCCGGATAGTTCTCGACGTCGGTGGTGATGGTGAGCTGGCCACCCGGCTGGATGCCCTGAATCAGGATCGGCTCGAGCATCGCGCGCGCGGCGTAGATCGCCGCCGTGTAGCCGGCGGGGCCGGAGCCGATAATGACGACCTTTGCATGGACAGGGGCGGACATATTGACGGACGCCTTTCACGGGGGATTCACAGCGCGGGAGCGGAACGTGCCGGGAGGCCTCGCGGAGGCGCTGAAATATCAGAGCTAATCTAAGCCTTCTGGTGAGCTATGCAAGAATTGCATTGCCTATCGGCGGATTTTTCCAACAAGGAACAAAAGTCGATTGCGGTGCACGCGCAATAAAATTGCGCTAGCCGCGCGGACTGGGCTATGAGGATTGCGGCAAACCCACCAATACAGCCGCAAAGGCCAGGAGTTCCAATCAAGTGTCGCGGAACCTAGACGACATCGACCTGAAAATTCTCTCCGAGATTCAGGCTGACGGTCGAATCACGAATGTCGAGCTGGCCAAGCGGGTCGGCATCTCGCCGCCGCCCTGCCTGCGCCGCGTCCGGGCGCTGGAGGAGGAGGGCTATATCCACGGCTATCGCGGCCTGCTGGACGCCCGCAAGCTCGGCTTCGACGTCACCGTATTTGCCGCCGTGCACCTGTCCAGCCAGGCCGAGGCGGACTTACGCGCCTTCGAGGAGTTCGTCCGCGCCGAGCCCCTGGTGCGGGAGTGCTGGATGCTGTCGGGCGAGGTCGATTTCATCCTCAAATGCGTCGCCCCCGACATGGCGACCTTCCAGGATTTCGTCACGCATCTGACCGCCGCGCCCCACGTGCGCAATGTGCGGACATCGCTGGTGCTGCATAATTCGAAATACGAGGCGGCGGTGCCGCTGGACGTGAAGGGGCGGCGGTAGCCGCTCCAAGGTCCTGCCAGTCCCGTCATCCTGATTGAGGTGCGGGCTGCGCTCGCAACGACCAGCGGTGAGAGAGCGTGCTCCACCCACACAAGCAACACGCCGAAACAAAAAGGCCGCGCGATGCGCGGCCTTTTGAAACGTCTCAGCGCGGGCGGCAAATTCTTACCGCCATTCCACCTTGGTAATTTCATACGCCTTGGCGCCGCCGGGTGCGTTGACCTCGACGGTCGAACCCTTCTTCTTGCCGATCAGCGCGCGGGCGAGCGGCGAGGTGATGGAGATGCGGCCCTTCTTGGCGTCGGCCTCGACCTCGCCGACGATCTGCCACACCGTCTTCTTCTCGGTGTCCTCGTCGACCAAGGTCACGGTGGCGCCGAACTTGATGGTATCGCCGGACAGTTTCGAGATGTCGATGATGTCGGCGCGCGCGAGCTTGTCCTCGAGCTCGGCGATGCGGCCTTCATTGTGGGACTGCTCTTCCTTCGCGGCATGATATTCCGCGTTCTCCGACAGGTCTCCGTGCGAGCGCGCCTCCGCGATGTGCTCGATGATGCGCGGACGGTCCTCGGACTGGCGCTTCTTCAATTCTTCCCCGAGCGCGGCAAAGCCGCCCGCTGTCATCGGAACCTTTTCCATCTCTTCTCTCGTCCTTCGGCTCCGCGTCCCCACAACAGCGGGCGCGGCAACCTTGATTCGTCGGTATTCCCGGCCCTGAACACGCGGCCACCGGAACGTTATGTGGGCTGGCGCCGGAACAGAACAACCACCATGGCCGGACAGTTCCTCCGGCCATTGTGGCTTCATTGCCAATCACTTAACGGATGGCTTAACCCTTAAGGCTCGGCCGTCCGCTCGCGATCAGGTTTCCGAAAAGTAGCTCTGCAGGGTACGAACCTCAAGGTCCCCGCCGAGATAGGCGCGGATGCCCTGCGCGGCCGCCACGGCCCCGGAAAGAGTGGTGTAATACGGCACTTTATGCAAGAGGGCCGCGCGCCGCAGCGAACGGCTGTCGGCGAGCGCCTGCGGGCCTTCGGTGGTGTTGAAGACGAGCTGGACGTCGCCATTGGTGATGGCGTCGACGATGTGCGGCCGGCCCTCCAGCACCTTGTTCACCTTCTCGGTCGGGATGCCCTGGTCGGTCAGGAAGCGCTGGGTGCCCGAGGTCGCCAGCACCTTGAAGCCGAGCGAATGCAGTTCGCGGACCGCCTCGGCGATGCGCGTCTTGTCGCTCTCGCGCACCGAGACGAACACCGTGCCCTTGCGCGGTACTCGCGTGCCGCCGCCGAGCTGGCTCTTGGCGAAGGCGACCTCGAAATTGCGGTCGATGCCCATGACCTCGCCGGTCGAGCGCATCTCGGGGCCGAGCACCGTGTCGACGCCGGGGAAGCGCGCGAACGGGAATACCGATTCCTTGACGCCGACGTGCTTGAGCTTTGCCTTCTTCAGCTTGAAATCGGCGAGCTTCTCGCCGGCCATGATGCGCGCGGCGATCTTCGCGACCGGCGTTCCGACCACCTTGGCGACGAAGGGCACGGTGCGCGAGGCGCGCGGATTGACCTCGAGCACGTAGATCTCGCCGTCCTTGATGGCGTATTGCACGTTCATCAGGCCGACGACGTCGAGGCCGAGCGCGAGCTCGCGGGTCTGCCGCTCCAGCTCCTCGATCATCTCAGGCTCGAGCGAATGCGCCGGTAGCGAGCAGGCGCTGTCGCCGGAATGGATGCCGGCTTCCTCGATGTGCTCCATGATGCCGACGATGAAGGTGTCCTTGCCGTCGCAGAGGCAGTCGACGTCGATCTCGATTGCGTCCGAGAGATAGCGGTCGAACAGCAGCGGGTTCTTGCCGAGCACGGTGTTGATCTGCCCGGTCTTGTCGTTCGGATAGCGTGCCTTGACGTCGGCCGGCACCAGCTCCGGCAGTGTGCCGAGCAGATAGTCGTTGAGCTGGTTCTCCTCGCGGATGATCTGCATCGCGCGGCCGCCGAGCACGTAGGACGGGCGCACCACAAGCGGCAGGCCGAGATCGGCGGAGACGAGCCTTGCCTGCTCGACCGAATAGGCGATGCCGTTCTTCGGCTGCTTGAGACGGAGCTTGTCGAGCACGCGCTTGAAGCGGTCGCGGTCTTCGGCAAGGTCGATGGCATCAGGCGAGGTGCCGAGGATCGGCACTTCGGCGGCCTCCAGGGCGCGCGCGAGCTTCAGCGGGGTCTGGCCGCCGAACTGCACGATCACGCCGTGCAGCGTGCCATTCGTGCGCTCCTTGGCGATGATCTCCAGCACGTCCTCGGCAGTGAGCGGCTCGAAATAGAGCCGGTCGGCGGTGTCGTAGTCGGTCGACACCGTCTCCGGGTTGCAGTTGACCATGATGGATTCGTAGCCGGCATCGTGCAGCGCGAAGCAGGCGTGACAGCAGCAATAGTCGAACTCGATGCCCTGGCCGATGCGGTTCGGTCCGCCGCCGAGAATGATGACCTTCTTCTTGTCGGATGGCGTGCTCTCGTCCGCCGGTGCGCCGGCGAACAACGCCTCATAGGTCGAATACATATAGGCGGTCGGCGAGGCGAATTCGGCCGCGCAGGTGTCGATGCGCTTGTACACCGGGCGAACGTCGAGCGCGTGGCGCTTCGCGGTGACCTCGGCTTCCGTCGTCTCGGCAAGCACCGCCAGCCGCGCATCGGAGAAGCCCATGGCCTTGAGCGTGCGCATGCCGAAGGCATTGCCCGGCAGGCCGTTCTTGCGGACCTTCTCCTCCATGTCGACGATGCCGCGCATCTCGCTGAGGAACCACGGGTCGATCTTGCAGGAGTTGAAGATCTCCTCGTTCGACCAGCCGAGCCGCATCGCCTGGGCGACCTGGAGCAGCCGGTTCGGCGTCGGCGTGCCGAGCGCGGCGCGGATCGCATTCTTGTCGTCGTCGCGGCCGAGACCTTCGATCTCGATCTCGTCGAGGCCGGTCAGTCCGGTCTCGAGCCCGCGCAGCGCCTTCTGGAGGCTTTCCTGGAAGGTGCGGCCGATCGCCATGACTTCGCCGACCGACTTCATCGACGTGGTCAGCGTGGTGGAGGCGCCGGGGAATTTCTCGAAGGCGAAGCGCGGCACCTTGGTGACGACATAGTCGATGGTCGGCTCGAACGAGGCCGGCGTGGCGCCGCCGGTGATGTCGTTGGCGATCTCGTCGAGCGTGTAGCCGACCGCGAGCTTGGCTGCGACCTTGGCGATCGGAAAGCCGGTGGCCTTCGAAGCCAGAGCGGAGGAGCGCGACACGCGCGGGTTCATCTCGATAACGACCATGCGGCCGTCCTCGGGATTGACGCCGAACTGCACGTTGGAGCCGCCGGTCTCGACGCCGATCTCGCGCAGCACCGCCAGCGAGGCGTCGCGCATGATCTGGTATTCCTTGTCGGTCAGCGTCAGGGCCGGCGCCACCGTGATGGAATCGCCGGTGTGCACGCCCATCGGATCGAGGTTCTCGATCGAGCAGACGATGATGCAATTGTCCTTCTTGTCGCGCACCACCTCCATCTCGTACTCTTTCCAGCCGAGCACGGATTCTTCGATCAGCACTTCGTTGGTGGGAGACGCGTCTAAGCCGCGCTCGATGATGTCGAGGAACTCTTCCTTGTTGTAGGCGATGCCGCCGCCGGTGCCGCCCATGGTGAAGGAGGGGCGGATGATCGCGGGCAGGCCGATCTCGGACAGCGCCATCATGGCCTGGCCCAGCGCATATTCCTGATAGCGCTTGCGGCGGTCGCTTTCGCCCAGCGTCCACTGCCGATCGTGCTCTTCGAGGGCCGCGCCCGAGAGCTTTTCGCGTTCAGCCTGACGCTTGTCGCGGAAGGACTTCTTCAGGGCGGAGGCATTGGCGAGCCGCGACTTCGGCGTCTCGAGACCGATCTTGGTCATGGCCTCGCGGAACAGCTGGCGATCCTCGGCCTTGTCGATCGCGTCGGCGGTGGCACCGATCATCTCGACGTCGAACTTCTCCAGCGTGCCCTGCTGGCGCAGCGACAGCGCGCAGTTCAGCGCGGTCTGTCCACCCATGGTCGGCAGCAGGGCGAAGCCGCCGGGAATGACGTGACGTTCTTTCTCGATGATCTTGGCGACGATCTCGGGCGTGATCGGCTCGATATAGGTCGCATCGGCCAATTCCGGATCGGTCATGATGGTGGCCGGGTTGGAATTGACGAGGACGATGCGATAGCCCTCTTCCTTCAGCGTCTTCACCGCCTGGGTGCCCGAATAGTCGAACTCGCAGGCCTGGCCGATCACGATGGGACCTGCGCCGATGATCAGGATGGTGGTGATGTCTGTACGTTTGGGCATCAACTCTCGCCGGACTGGAATTTGGGCACAAAAAAAGGGCGCGCTCCTGCGCGTCCCTTTGGCCGAGAGCGCGGTGGTCTCCCTCGCGCGCGGGTGGGTCTTAGACCAGATTCCGGGGCGGCGAAACCCCGAAAAACGCCCATCAACCGGCAATTTTGACGGGTTTTGGCCTGGCCTGCCAGCCACGGGCGAGATGCACCAGAAGTGAGGCCGCAACGCTCATTCCACCGATCCAGCCGAGGTCGTTCGGCGAGAGGGTGGCCAGCACCGCCCCGCCCAATGCCCCGCCGATGGCGAAGCCGAGATACATGGCGGAGGCGTTGAGCGAGAGCGCGATCATCGAGGCCTGCGGCTCGATCCGGATGATGCTGGAGACCTGGGCCGGGTAGAATGCCCAGCCCGAGATGCCCCAGAGGAAGATCGTGCCCAGCACCGCATAGTGCGCCTGGCCCGGCATCAGCTTCAGGACCACCGAGTGAAGGATCAGCGCGGCTGCCATGCCGGCGAGGCCGAGGCCCACGGTGGCGAGCGTACCGAGCCGGTCGGCAAGTAAGCCGCCGAACATGTTCCCGATCGCGGCCGCGCCGCCAAACACCAGCAATGCAAGGCTGATTTGCGACGCATCGAAGCCGAGGCCGCGCAGCGGAACCGCGAAATAGGTGAACACGGTGAAGCCGCCGAGCGCCCATAGGATCGTGATCACAAGCGCGACCAGGACATTGCTGTGACGCGCCACCGCCAGCCGTTCGCCGAGCGAGGCCGTGTTGCGCGGCAGGCCGCGGGGCAGGCCGAGCAGCAGACCGGCGAGCGCGACGGTGCCTATCATGGCGACCATCGCAAAGGTCGCGCGCCAGCCGAGGAGGCTGCCGACGAGGTTGCCGAGGGGAACGCCAATGACAGTCGCGACCGTCAGGCCCGACGTGACCAGCGCCACCGCTCGGCCGCGCCGTTCGGGCGAGGCGACCGCCACGGACACCGCGAGCGCCGTCGGCATGCAAAGCCCGGAGCCCAGCGCCATCAGCATCCGCGAGGCCAGCAGCAGGGCGTAGCTGGAAGCCACCATCGCGGCGAGATTTCCGGCGATGAAGGTCGCCAGCGCCAGGGCCAGCACGGTTCGGCGGTCGATATTGTTCAGCGCGACGGCCAGGATCGGCGAGCCCACGGCATAGGTGAGGGCGTAGGCCGTGACCAATTGGCCGGCGGCGGAGACCGAAATCTGCAAATCGGCGGCGATGCCGGGCAAAAGACCCGCGATGACAAAGCCTTCGGTGCCGATCGCAAAGGCCGCCAGGGCCAGCCAGAATACGCTCATTGGACGATATCCCTATGTTCAACGTTTATTGAACTATTGGATATGGTGGTTTGTAAGTCAATTGGTTCAAGAACTATTGAACATTGCGGCCGCTTCGCTATGATTCCCGGGTCATGAGCCGCACACCTCTCCACCCGACCCGCGAGCAGATCGAATTGCCGATGGTGCTGGATTGCCTGAGCGATCCGATCCGGCTCGCCATCGTCTACCAGCTTGCCCAGCAGGAACGTGTCAGCAGCGAGCTCTGCTGCGGCGACTTCAACGGGCTCGCGGGCAAATCCAACCTCGCCTATCACTTCGCCAAGCTGCGCGAATGCGGCCTGATGCAGACGCGCGTGGCCGGCACCAACCGCTTCATGCGGCTGCGCCGTGAGGATCTGGACGCGCGTTTTCCCGGCCTGCTCGATGCGGTGATCAGCTCTGCCGCCAAGGATGCCGAGCGGCTTCAGCTGATGGCTGAGTGTGAAGTGGTGGAGGCAGGTTGAGGTTTGCGCGGGCAGTCCGTCTACGCTTCCGCTGCGCTCCAGCTATGCCGGACACGCTTCGCCTTCGGGTCAAGCGTGGCTGCGCCACGCTTGACCCGAAGGCGAAGCGTGGAGACCCGGCCTGGATTTGAACCAGGATGTAGAGCGTTGCACCGCCCTCGCGTAGACGCTTCCGCCACCGGGCCACGGCGATCATTACCGATTGCAGTGCGACAAGCCACAACGGCTAATTGTTATGCTTAACGAACCAGAGGCGGCCGCGCGACGAAGGTCATGCGCCAGCGATTATGGCCGATATTGGTGTGGGCGCGCTGGACCGCGAACCCGGCCGCTCTCAGCTTGGCGGTGATCTCCTCCTCGCTGTAGCGCTGGAGCCCGATGCGCGTGCGCAGATGTCGGTAATCGGACAGCGCGGTGCTGATGAGCCCGACCAGCGCGTCCTTCAAGAAACCGTGGCGCAGGCCGAAGCCGAGCAGCGCCATGACGTCCCTGACCATGCCGACATTGGGCTGGAGGATGTCCCCCAGCACCAGCTTGCCGGAGGGCTTCAGGATACGGCGGATGGTGAGGAGCGCGGCGTCGAGCTCCTCCGGCGCCATGTATTGCGCGACCGAGTTCATCACGACGAGGTCGATCGACTGGTCCTGCATCTTGCGGACATCGTCGAGCGAGCGGACGCGGATCTTGGTGTTCGGGGCAAACCGCGCGATCAGCCGGCCGCGCACGCCCGGCGCGGGCTCGGCGAGGATCAGCTTGCCGCAGCTACCAGCCACCTGGCTCGCCGACAGCGCCTCGCCGCAGGCATAGTCCAGCACCGTCGCGTCCGGCGAGGAGATGTAGCCGATGATGTCCCGCGCGATGATCTGGAAGTGCAAGTCGCGATGCAGCTTGCTGACATAGATCGTATGCGTCGAGTCGTAATAATCGATCCAATCGTCCATGGTATTCGAAGGTCCCGGCCAAACGGTTCCCGTCAAGGAACCGGCGCTGCCCGCCTTGCGTTAGGGGTGCGACGGCGCGCCGTCAATGTCCGCGTCCTAACAGGAAGGCTTCCCGTGAGCAAAACCAACAACAAGGTCTCGCCCGATCTCGATACCCCCACCGACCTGTCGCCCGACGGGGTCAAGAAGGTCTCGGAGGCGCTCAACGTACTTCTGGCCGACGCCTTCGCGCTGTATCTGAAGACCAAGAATTTCCATTGGCACATCAGCGGCCGCCACTTCCGCGACTATCATCTGCTGCTCGACGAGCAGTCCGACCAGATCTTCGCCACCACCGACCAGCTCGCCGAGCGCGTCCGCAAGATCGGCGGCACCACGCTGAAGTCGATCGGCCAGGTCGCAAAGCTCCAGACCATCAAGGACAACAACGAGGACTACGTCCCGCCGCGCGAGATGCTGCGCGAACTGATGCAGGACAACAAGCACGTCGCGGCCGCGATGCGCAAAGCGCACGACGTCTGCGACGACGCCGGCGATGTCGCCAGCGCCAGCATTTTGGAAGTGTTCATCGACGAGACCGAGCGCCGGACGTGGTTCCTGTTCGAGGCCACGCGGCAGGAAGGCAGCAACGCGGCGTAGGGCGAACTGCCGTAGGATGGGTTAGCCGCAGGCGTAACCCACCTCTTCTGTTTCGGCGGAGACAGACGTGGTGGATTACGCTTCGCTAATCCACCCTACGCACCTTCGCTTTTGTCTACCGCCACAACCGCATTAACGCCCCATCCTTGCCCGTCACGGGATCAGCCGGCGGCAGCGCGACTTGTGGAATCGTCTTCAGCGCCGTGGCGTGGTTGTCCGGCGTTGCGCGCGTGATCTCCATCTTCGCGCCGCGCGGATAGGCGCCGATCACGCAGAAATCACGGCTCGCCCTGATGCATTGATGTCCGGTGCCGGCCGGCAGGATCGCGACATCACCCGCCTTGATCTCGAGCTCCTGGCCATGGTCGCCGCCGAAGCGGACGCGGGCGCTGCCGCGCGCCACGCCGAGCACCTCATGCACCGTCGCGTGGTAATGCAGATAATCGTAGACACCGTTGCGCCACGTCCCGCCCCAGCCGTTCGCTTCGAACAGGTTCTCGATGGTCTCTTCCGGCTGCTTCGGGTCGAGCTCCACCGCACCCTGGTAGACCAGGACGGGGCGGATGTTGTTCGGCACGAGCCCATCATCCTCGAACACGATGGCGAGCGGCTCGGCCTTGTCGCGGACGACGGACATGGCGGGCTCCGGCTGCAAAAGACAGCGGGACAACATTCTATCGTGTGGAGGTGTTCCTCAACGGGTCACCTGTCCCGGACGCGCTGCAGCGGGCAACGCTGCGGCGCAGAGCCGGGACCCAGAGAGCCGCGAGTGGTAGGCCCCGGTTCAGCGGGGGCATGAGAGCGCGCGTCTTACGCGCTCTTCTTCTGACGCATCAGATCCGCAAAACGCTGGAACAGATAGTGCGAGTCGCGCGGGCCGGGCGATGCTTCCGGGTGGTACTGCACCGAGAACACCGGCTTGCCGTCGAGCTGGATGCCGCAATTGGAGCCGTCGAACAGCGAGATGTGGGTCTGCGTCGCGCCCTTCGGCAGCGTGGTCTCGTCGACCGCAAAGCCGTGGTTCATCGAGGTGATCTCGACCTTGCCGGTGGTCTCGTCCTTCACGGGGTGGTTGGCGCCGTGATGGCCCTGATGCATCTTCTTCGTCTTCGCGCCGACGGCGAGGCCGAGCATCTGGTGGCCAAGGCAAATGCCGAAGGTCGGCGTGCCCGACTTGATGACGTCCCGGATCACGGGCACGGCATATTTGCCGGTCGCGGCCGGATCGCCCGGACCGTTCGACAGGAACACGCCGTCCGGCTTCATCGCCAGAATGTCTTCGGACGAGGTCGTCGCCGGCACCACCGTCACCTTGCAGCCGACGCCGGCGAGCAGGCGCAGGATGTTGCGCTTGATGCCGTAGTCGATGGCGACGACGTTGAACTCAGCCTTGTCCTGGCGGCCAAAGCCCTTGTCCCACAGCCACGGCGTCTCGTCCCAGGTGAAGCGCTGGCCGCTTGTGACCATCGGCACGAGGTCCATGCCCTCGAGGCCCGGCCATTCGCGCGCCTCTTCCTTCAACCCATGCAGGTCGAACTCGCCGTTCCTGGCGTGCGCGATCACGGCGTTGGGCATGCCCTTGCTGCGGATCAGCGCAGTCAGGGCGCGGGTGTCGATGCCGGAGAGGCCGATGATGCCGCGCGCCTTCAGCCACTGGTCGAGATGCTTGGTGGCGCGGTAGTTCGAGGGATCGGTGATCGCGGTGCGCAGGATCACGCCGCGCGCGCCCGGCGTCGCGGCCATGTTCACCGTCTCGATGTCTTCCTCGTTGGTACCGACATTGCCGATATGCGGGAAGGTGAAGGTGATGAGCTGGCCGGCATAGGAGGGATCGGTGAGGATCTCCTCATAGCCGGTCATCGCGGTGTTGAAGCAGACTTCACCAACGGCGTGGCCTTCGGCGCCGAGGCCAAAGCCTTCGAGCACGGTGCCATCGGCGAGCACGAGGAGCGCGGTCGGTTTATGGTCCGGCCAGGCGGGATCGTTGTCATGTTGTGTCATGAGCGCGTTTCATAAGCCTGCCGGACGCCCCCGTCAAAGCGCAGATGCGCCGATTCACATGCGTTTTTGCATATTTGACAGCCCGTCTCGGGCTCCTAAGCTTGGCCGCACAATTTCCGGCAAATTCCTGGGCTTGCGAGGCAATAATGGACCAGACCACCCCGATTCTGTTGGTTCCGGGGCTGGCCTCCTCGGCCCGGATCTATGCCCCTGTCATCCCGGCGCTGTGGCGCTTCGGCCCGGTCATGGTTGCCAACCATATCCGCGACGACGGCATGGCGGCGATCGCCGCCCGCGTGCTGAGCGAGGCCCCGCCGCGCTTCGCGCTCGCTGGCCATTCCATGGGCGGCTACATCGCGTTCGAGATCATGCGCCAGGCGCCCGAGCGGGTGGCCAAGCTCGCGTTGATCAACACCCAGGCGCGGCCCGACACCCCGGAGGCGACCGTGCGCCGCCGCGGCCTGATGGAGCGCGCCCGGCGCGGCGAGCTCCGCGCAATCCGCGAGGAGAGTTTTCCGGAGCTCGTGCATCCGTCGCGGCGCGATGATGCCGATATTCTCAAGCTGGTGCATGCGCAGGACGAGGATGTCGGTGTCGAGGGCTATCTGCGGCAGCAGACCGCGATCATCGCACGGGTGGATTCGCGCCCGACGCTTGCAGCCATCAAATGCCCGACGATGGTGTTGACGGGCGATGCCGACAACACCATCCCGAACGCTCTCTCCAGGGAGATGGCCGAGGGCATCGCCGGCGCAAGGCTCAAAGTCCTCGATCGCTGCGGGCACTTGCCGCAAGCCGAGCAGCCGCAAGCGACAGTGCGGGCCTTGACCGAATGGCTCGGAACCGAGGTTGTCTAGGGGCCGCGAACGGCCTAGATCAGGCGTCAGATATTCGAAGGGATCACGATCATGTTGCGCGACGACATCAACAATGCGGTCAAGGAGGCCATGAAGGCCAAGGACGAGCGCAAGCTGTCCACGCTGCGCATGGTCAATTCGACCATCAAGAATGCCGACATCGATGCGCGCGGGCAGGGCAAGCCGCCGTTGTCGGACGCCGACCTGCTCGGCGTCTTTCAGAAGATGATCAAGCAGCGGCAGGAGTCGGTCGAGCTCTACGAAAAAGGCGGCCGCGCCGAGCTTGCGGCCCAGGAGCGCGAGGAGATCGCAGTGATCTCGGCGTATCTGCCGAAGCAGATGGCCGACGACGAGGTGAAGAAGGCGATCGCGGAGGCGATCACTGAAACCGGTGCCGCCGGCATGAAGGACATGGGCAAGGTGATCGCCGTGCTGCGCGCCAAGTATGCCGGACAGATGGATTTCGGCAAGGCCAGCGGTTTGGTGAAGGCGGCGCTGTCGGGCTAAGTCGTCATTCCGGGGCACGCGTAGCGTGAACCCGGAATCCATCGCGCTGCTGAGTCCGTTGCTTAATGGATTCCGGGCTCGCGCTACGCGCGCCCCGGAATGACAAGAAGAAGAAGGGAGGCAGCCAATGACCGCCATCAAACCGTTCCGCATCGCCATCAGCGACGACATTCTCTCCGATCTCAAGTCGCGTCTCGCCCGCACGCGCTGGCCGGAGGCGGAGCTGGTCGACGACTGGAGCCAGGGCGCGCCGCTGAAGTGGATTCAGGAGGTCTGCACCTATTGGGCCGATGGCTACGACTGGCGCGCGCGCGAGGCAAAGCTCAACCGCTTCGAACAGTTCACCACCGAGATCGACGGGCTCGACATTCATTTCTCGCATGTGCGCTCGAAAGAGCCAAACGCGCTGCCGCTGATCATCACCCATGGCTGGCCGGGTTCGATCGTCGAATTCCAGAAGGTGATCGCGCCGCTCACCGATCCCGTCGCGCATGGCGGCAATCCCGCGGACGCGTTTCACGTCGTCTGTCCCTCGCTGCCGGGCTTCGGCTTCTCCGCCAAGCCGAAGGCGACCGGATGGGGCGTCGACCGCATCGCCGCGACCTGGGCGCAGCTGATGGAGCGGCTGGGCTATGCGCGCTACGGCGCGCAAGGCGGCGACTGGGGCTCGGCGGTGACGGCCTCGCTCGGTGCGCAGGATGCGGCGCACTGCGCCGGCATTCACATCACGCTGTCCTTCAACTCGCCGCCGCGCATGGAGGGCGAGCCGACCGCGGAGGAGAAGCGAGCACTCGCCGGCCTCAAGCATTACGTCGATCTCGACTCCGGCTACTCCAAGCAGCAATCGACGCGCCCGCAGACGCTCGGCTATGGCCTCACGGATTCGCCGAGCGGGCAGGCGGCCTGGATTCTGGAGAAATTCTGGGCCTGGACAGATTGCAACGGGCACCCCGAGAACATCTTCAGCAAGGACGAGCTGCTCGACAACGTCATGCTGTACTGGGTGACGGAGACGGCGACCTCCTCGGCGCGGCTCTACTGGGAGAGCTTTGGCAAACGCCGCACCACGCCTGTCGTCAAGGTGCCGACGGGCGTCGCCGCGTTCCCCAAGGAGATCATCACGCCGGTGCGACGCTGGATGGAACCGAACTTCCATGACATCAGGCATTGGAGCGAGATGGAGAAGGGCGGCCATTTCGCCGCGTTCGAGCAGCCGGAGCTGTTCGTGCGCGATGTCAGGAAGTTCTTTGCGACGGTGCGGTGAAGGGTCCCCTCAAACGTCATGCCCGGGCTTGTCCCGGGCATCCACGGCCTTAGACTAGCAGTGAAGCAAGAAGAGCGTGGATGGCCGGGACTTGATCGAGAAGACGCGCTTTGCGCTTTTGCCGGCCATGACCGAGACTGACGGAAACGATCCAAGCCCATGCTGACCGAAGCCGCAACCTACGACGAACTCACTCGCAACTTCCGCTGGGACATCCCGGCGCGCTTCAACATGGCGGAAGCGTGCTGCGATCGGCATGCCGACGGCACCGGCCGGCTCGCGCTGATCTATGTCGACGAGAACGGCGCCACCACGCGAACCTCCTTCGACGAGGTCGCGGACATGTCGCGCCGCTTCGCCAACGTGCTGAAGGCGGATGGGCTTTCGCGCGGCGACCGCGTCGCGGTGTTCCTGTCGCAATCGCTGGAGCTGCCGATCGCGCATATGGCGGCATTCCGCTCAGGCCTGGTCTCGATCCCTCTGTTCGCACTGTTCGGCGAGGACGCGCTGGAATTCCGCCTGTCGAATTCACAGGCGAGGGCAATCATCACCGATGAGGCGGGCTGGGAGAAGCTCACGAAGATCCGCGAGCGGCTGCCCTATCTGCAGGACATCTATGTCACGAGCGGCGCCGTCCACGCCGGCGCAAAGCCATTCTGGCCGGCGATCGAAACCGCGTCCGAGGACTTTGCGACCGTCGACACCGCCGCCGACGATCCCGCGCTGATCATCTACACCTCGGGCACGACGGGAAATCCCAAGGGCGCGCTGCATGCGCACCGCGTCGTGCTAGGCCATCTCCCCAATGTCGAGATGTGTCACAACTTCCTGCCGCGTCCCGGCGATCTCATGTGGACGCCGGCGGACTGGGCCTGGATCGGCGGCCTCGTCAACGGCCTGCTCGCATTCTGGTATCACGGCATCCCCCTGGTCGGGCATCGCGCGCGCAAATTCGAGCCGCAGGCGGCGATGCAGATGATGGCCGACCTTGGCGTCCGCAACGTCTTCCTGCCGCCGACCGCGCTCAAGCTGATGCGGCAGGCCGGGGTGAAGCATCCGGGCGTCAAGCTCCGCAGCATCTTCACCGGCGGAGAATCGCTCGGCGGCGAACTGCTCGGCTGGGTTCGCGAGACTTTTGGTATCGACGCCCATGAGGTGTTCGGCCAGACCGAGTGCAATCTCGTGATCGGCAGCAACTCCAATCTGTTTCCGATCCGCCCGGGTTCGATGGGCAAGGCGACGCCGGGCTTCGACGTCCGCATCGTCAACGACAAGGGCGAAGAATTGCCGCGCGGCCAGCGGGGCATCATCGGCGTGCGCCAGCCATGCCCCGTCACCATGCTCGAATACTGGCGCAATCCGGAGGCGACGGCGAAGAAATATGCCGGCGAATTCCTGCTCACCGGCGATCTCGGCGTGCAGGACGAGGACGGCTATTTCTGGTACGTCAGCCGCGAGGACGACGTCATCACCACCGCCGGCTATCGCGTCGGCCCGTCCGAGATCGAGCACACGCTGATGAAGCATCCCTCGGTGGCAATGGCCGCGGTGGTCGGCATCCCCGATCCGATCCGCACCGAATCGATCAAGGCCTGGATCGTGCTGCGCCCCGGCTTCACCGGCACCGACGCGCTGGCGCGCGAGATCCAGGAGTTCGTCAAGGTGCAGCTCGCCGCGCATGAATATCCGCGGTTCGTCGAATTCGCCGAGACGCTGCCGATGACGGCGACAGGCAAGGTGCTGCGGCGCGAGCTGCGGGCCAAGGGCTGACTCTTACAAGGGCTGACTTCTTACAAGGGCTGACTTCCGACAATGGCCAGGACGTCTCAAGCCGCGGGACTTCACCGCGCTTCGCTCGACAAGCTGCACGATCTCGATGCGGCGCTGGAGCTCATGTATTACGGCTGGCGCGGCATGACGCTGGAAGCCGACGAATATCTCGCAAAGCAGGGCCTGTCGCGTCCGCATCATCGCATCCTCTACGTGGTGGCGCGGCGGCCCGATATTGCGATCGGCTCGCTGCTCGAGGTCCTCGGCATTTCCAAGCAGGCCTTGAGCCGGCCGCTCAGTCTGCTGCTCGAGCGCAAGCTGGTGACGTCGAAGCGCTCGCCCGAGCAGCATCGCTCCAAGCTGCTGCGTCTGACGGCCGCCGGGCAGCGCATCGAGCAACGGGCCTCGGACCACGAGCGCAAGGTCTTGCGCGAGGCGTTCGATCGCGTCGGCGCATCCGGGGCGGCGGCATGGATGGCGGTCATGGGGACGATCGCCGACAACAATTGACCGTTCTTAAAGTCAATATAGTTGACATGAGAAGCGGGCTTTGTCACTGTCCTGGCAACGAGCCGGGGAGGGCTCGTGTCATGAGCGGACAGAATCCATTGAGCGCGCAGAAAATGAATCGCGTGGCCGCCGAACGCTTCGTCGCGGCCTGGTGCGCGAGCTGGTGCAAGGTCGATATCGACGCGGTGGTGGCGCATTTTGCCGAGAATGCGCAGATGCGCAGCCCTCTGGCGCTGACGCTGACCGGTTCTCCCGTCGTCGCCGGCATCGAGAATATCCGCGCCTATTGGCGCAAAGCCTATGGCCACATCGAAAGCGCGGACCTGAGGATCCTGAGCTGGAGCTGGGACGACACCATCGCGCGCCTGACGGTGTGGTGGCAGCTGGGAGACACGCGCGCCAGCGAGTTCATGGATTTCGACGATACGGGGCGCGTCGTGCGCAGCGAAGCCTTTTACGGAAAATGACCATGCGCCTTTCGGATATCGTCCTGCTCCTCAACACGCTGTGGTTCGGCGGCGCCTTCATCCAGTTCAGCATTGCGCAGGCCAACACCCTGAAGATCTTGCTGCCGCGGGAAGAGCGCAGCAATCCGATCGCGCCAACCCTGGCGGCCAGCGTCGCGTTCCTGGGCGGGATGAACCTGCCGATAGGGGTGTTGTCGTTCTACCTTCTGGCTGCGCGTCCGCTCTTCTTTCAGCCGGTCGAGGCGCAGCTCACGCTGTTCCTGTTCTTTTCGGCCTGCCATTTCAGCCAGTTCGCCTATAACCTCCCGGTGCTGATGCGTGGCGGACGCGTCGGGGTCGCCTACTGGCCGGTGTTGAAGGGGCCGATGCTCCGGATCTTCGTCATCGACGCGGGCCTGTTCGCGGCCAATCTCGCAGTGGCGCTCCAGCTCGCGATAGCATCCTGATCTACCGCGACGGCTCCGAGAGCGCGGCCCGCAGCATCGCCGCAAGATCCTTTCGCCGGAACGGCTTGGTCAGAATGCGGGCGTCGCCGACCCCGTCCGGTGTCTTGACGGGCGTCTGGCTGTAGCCGGAGGTGAAGAGCACCTTGAGATCAGGCCGCAGCCCGGTTGCTTGCCTCGCAAGCTCCGGCCCGAACATGCCGCCGGGCATGACGACGTCGGTGAACAGCAACTGGATGTCCCCGGGCTGGCGCAGCACCTCCAGCGCCGCCGGTCCGTTCGACGTGGCGATGACCCGGTAGCCCAGCGTCCTGAGCTCGTTCTCGACATAGGCCCGCACCATGTCGTCGTCTTCGACGAGGAGAATGGTCTCGTGTCCCGCTTGTGTGACGGTCGCTTCCGCCGGGCGCAGGTCCTGGCCTGGCGGCGTTGCGATACGGGGAAAGAACAGCCTGACGACACTGCCTCGTCCCGGCTCGGACTGCATCTGCACAAGTCCGCCGGACTGTTGTGCAAATCCGTAGACCATGCTCAGGCCCAGGCCGGTCCCCTTGCCGACCTCCTTGGTCGTGAAGAACGGCTCGAACGCGCGGCTGACCACCTCGGCGCTCATGCCGCTGCCGGTATCGGTGACGGCCACCATCACATAGTCGCCGGGCCGCGGCTCGCCGTTGACGTCGAGGTCGGATTCACCGAGCGAGCTGTTATGGACCTCGACCGTCAGCTTGCCGCCCTCCGGCATCGCGTCGCGCGCGTTGAGTACGAGGTTGAGTAGGGCCGTCGTCAGCTGGCCGGGATCGACGCTGGTCGGCCATAAATCCCGGTCGAACGCGAAGCGGCACTCGATGTGCTCGCCCAGCGTCCGGCGCAGAAGCTGCTCCATGCCGAGCACTTTCTCGGCGATGTCGATCTCTCTCGGCCGCAGCGGCTGCTTGCGCGCGAAGGCGAGCAGGCTCCGCGTCAGGTCAGAACCGCGCTCGGCGGCGGTCGCGATGTCGCCGGCAATGCGGTGCAATTCCTTGTTTCCCGCCAGCCGGTCGGCGAGATGCTCCGAGTTGCCGAGAATGACGGTCAAGAGATTGTTGAAATCATGCGCCACGCCGCCGGTGAGCTGGCCCATGGCTTCCATCTTCTGGGATTGGCTGAGCTTCTGGTTGAGATCCGCGATCGCGGCGCGCTGCTGTTCTAGCGATTCGGCGGTGCCGTTGAGCAGGCTCATCAATCCGCCGAGCTCGCCGCCCGGATGGGGCTCCGGAATGCGGGCGCTGAGATCGCCGCGCGCGAGCCTCTTCGCCATGGTGGCGAGCCGCCCGATCTGGCGGCCGATGCTCACGGTCGTGAGGATCCATAAGCCGGCCAGGAGCAGCAGCAAGGCCACCGCGAGAATCGCCATATCCTCGTAAAGCCGGCGGTTCGCCGCCGCGACCAGTCCGTCCTTGGAGCGTCCGACCATGATGGTGAGGCCGGCCTTGCGCATCGAGGGCGAGCGGGCAACGCCCCAGATCTGCGTGCGGCCCCCGCGGTCGGTGACTTCCCGAAATGGCTCGCCATCGGGCGCTGCGGCAAAGCGGAACAGATCGGAGCCCGCAATGGTCCCGCCGACAGGCTCGCTCCAGCCGCCGCCCTTGGGGGCGACCAGGACCGTACCTTTGGCGTCGACGAACAGGATATCCTTCTCGGCGAGCAGCCGCTTGTCGTGAAATTCCGCGAATTTGTTCAAGTTGAAGGACGCGAGCAGCACGAACTTCAGCGCGCCCGTCTCCGATCGCACGGGATAGGCGATCTGCAGCACCGATAGCCCGGTAAGACGGCCGAACACCGGCTCTGCGGCAACGACGCCTTGAAGACCCTTGACCTCTTTGAAATAGCCACGGTCGTTCAGGTCGAGGGTGCGGTTGGTCCGAAGCGAGTCGCAGAACAGGCTGCCGTCGGGATCGATGGTCAGGATGCCCGTGAACTGCGGGTATTCTTCGCGCACTTCCGACAGAAACGCCGAGCACGCCGCCTTGTCGCGCGTGTCGAGGTCGCGGGCCCGGGCCAGACCGTAGTGGAGCTGGGCGGTGCCCTGGATCTTCTCGTTCAGATCGCTGGCGATGTCGTCGGCGGATGCGGCCAGATTGGCCAGCGCCGCGTCGATCTCGCTGGCCCGGTTCTGCACGAAGCGCAGCCCGACCAGGATCGCCGGCACGAGCATGGCGGCGATGACGAGGATCAGTAACCGGGTACGCAGGCTCATCGGTGGGGCGGTCCGCTCTCAGGCGTATCTGCTCGGAGGTATAATTTGCGGCACGATCGTCTGCTCAGTCCATAGCCATTGGGCGAAAATCGCACTGATGGTCAAGGATTTCACACCGCGAGCATAGTTACCTCGCCGCTATTCTTCGCGCCGGCTCGCATCAAGTTGCGCCTGCGCGCGGCGGCGCTAGTATCGCAGCCTGCGCGCGACGAAGATCGCGTCGATGTGTGGAGGGAGCTGATGTCCATCTCCGGCAAGGTCGATCCGGTGGTACGTCGCGTCGCGGCGACCGACATCGCCGAGGCGCTGGTCGAGGGTCTGCGCGATTTCCAGGCGCTGCCGTTCTACGGTCTCTGCTTCGGCGCGCTCTACGCCGCCGGCGGCATCGCCATCATGCTGTGCCTCACCGCCTTCGGCATGGTCTATCTCGTCTATCCCCTGGCGGCCGGCTTCGCGTTGATCGGGCCGTTCGTGGCGATCGGACTCTATGAGGTCAGCCGCCGCCGTGAGCGCGGCGAGCCGGTCTCCTTCGGCGCGATCTGGTCGGCCGTGCGCGCGCGCAGCGAGATCGGCTGGATGGCGTTCGTCACGCTGTTCGTGTTCGTGATATGGATGTACCAGGTGCGGCTTTTGATCGCGCTCCTGCTCGGCCTGCACGCTTCGTTCTCGAGCCTTCAGGAATTCATGACCGTGGTGCTGACCACGAATGAAGGCCTGCTGTTCCTCGGCATCGGCAATGCGGTCGGTGCGGTGCTGTCGCTGATCCTGTTCTCGTTGACCGTGGTGTCGTTTCCGCTGCTGCTCGACCGCGAGGTCGATTTCGTCACGGCGATGGTGACGAGCGTGCGCGCAGTGGTGACGAGCCCGCTGCCGATGATCACATGGGCCGCCGTGATCGTGATGCTGCTGATCGTCTCGGCGCTGCCTTACTTTCTCGGGCTGATCGTGACACTGCCCGTGCTCGGGCATGCGACCTGGCATCTTTATCGGCGGCTGGTGGTGCCGGCGGCGTAAGAAGGGAGCCGGGCGCGACGGCGGCGAGCTATTCGCCCGTTGCCAAGCGGCGAACGCCGGATGAGGTCAGTTCGAGTTCGCCGAGCCGCCTGATCGCATAACCCAGGTTGACCAGGCGTTCGCCGTGTCCTTGCGGAATATCGTCCTGCGCCTTGCCCTTGCCGACCTCGGCCAGCGACGCGAATTCATCGGCGCTGAGCGCAGCGGTGCTGTCTGTCATCAGGCGACCTCGTTCGTCCATACCTTGAAATTGAGCAGGGTATTCGGCCCGAAGGTCTGGGTGATCGGGACGTCTGCGGCGTCGCGTCCCTGTGCGATCAGCACGCGGCCAATCCGCGGCGTGTTGTTGCGCGGATCGAACATGTGCCAGCTCCCACCGATGAAAGCCTCGAACCAGGCCGCGAAATCTCCCGCAGGCCACGGCTGCGGTGTGCCGATGTCGCTGAGGTAGCCGGTGCAATAACGCGCCGGGATGTTCATGCAACGGCAGAAAGCGATGGCGAGATGGGCATAGTCGCGGCATACGCCCTTGCCTTCGTCGTAGGCTTCCCGGGCTGTCCTGGTCGCACGCGCGTGCTCATGCCCGAACGTGATGCGGCGATGAACAAAATCGCAGATGGCCTGGACCCGCGCCCAGCCCGGCGGCGTCTGCTCGAACAACTTCCACGCGATGTCCGACAGGCGATCGGTCTCGCAGTAGCGACTACCGAGCAGATAGACGAGCGCGTCGGCCGGCAGCGCTTCGACGGCGTGCTGAATCGCTTTTGGAAACACCGGGTCGGGCAGGCCGCTGTCGCCAACGACGCCATCGCCGGCAAGGCGGAAGGCGCCGGCTGGCGCTACGATGCGGCTGCACCAATTGCCGAAGAGGTCGCGATAGGGACTGATCGCCACCGAGGGGCTGGTGGTCAGCAGATCGGGCACGATCACATCGGAGGCGCGCGTGAAGTGCGTGCCCAACACCATGATCATGGGCGTCGGCTGCGGGAATTCGTACAGCATCTCGTACCCGACGCGGAGCTTCATACGAAACACTTTCCCTTGGCTAAGCTCTCAACATGGCTACGAAGCGGTCGAACACAAGGCTTCGACCGCCTTATTCGCCCGCGAGCGGCATTTGGCGCTTCAAAAGCGCGGCGCGGGCGAGAAAACGATAGCTAATTGCAGTGATTGCGCGCACGGTGCGCCAATGTCGGGCAGGCCGGTCGTCTCTGCGCACACAGGCCGCTACGACTCCAAGCGCGCGACGTGAACGGCTCATTTCTGGCGTCGGCGGAACCGACACGTCGTAACGACGACCATTGGCGTATTGCCCGTTTCAGCGGCTGGGCCGCGCGCGGCGGGCTCGTGCCGCTCGATGACGGGAAGATTCCATCGCGGTCGATGTGAGATCGAACGCCAACCGAAAGCACCTGATGCAAACGCTCTCCCCACGGCACGTCAAGGCAGACGAAGCGCTCCGGCTCGGCGTGGAGTCGGGCTGGTACGCGATCAAAGTCAGCGGGACCTTTGTCTCGGGGCCGCACGACTCTGAAGGGGAATGCCGTCGCAAGATCGACGAGATTCATCCGCCGCTGGTGAAGAAGAAGCGATGAGGGCCCAGGTTCCGGCCGCTACGGCGTCTTGATCCCCATCGCCTTCAGCGCATCCAGCATCCGCTGCGGCGGGCCCATCTTCACCACCAGCGGCTTGCCGGTCTCGAGCACGCTCTTGAGACCGGACAGGATCGCCGGCCAGCCCTGCCGTCCGCCTTCGAGGATGTCGTCGCCGAGCGGGCGGTCGTGGCCTTCGCTCATGGTGAGGCGGACCGCATCGCCGGCCTGTTCGATCTCGTAGGTGACGAGCGTCGGGCCGAGCTTCTCGATCAGCTTGGGCCAGTTCACGTTGAATGTGACCGAAAGCTTTCGCGGCGGATCGTAGGCGAGAACCTCGCCGCTGATGTGCAACGCGCCATCGGGCGTGCGCACGGTGAACGCACCGCCAAGACGCGGCTCGACCTCCACGGCATTGCCGAAGAAATACTGCTTGCTGAACTCGGCCGAGGTCAGCGCCTCCCATACCTTCTCCGGCGTCGAAGCGATGTAGATGGTGTAGACCGTCAGCGGCTTGAATTGATCGAGGTTCATTTTGCGTCGAATCCCTTGTTGAGCGCCGTGCGCGGGATGGCGAGCACTTTGCCGCTCTCCAGCAGGCTCTTGAGCCCGGACAGGATCGCCGGCCAGCCATTGGAGACGGCGCCGAGATATTTGCCGCCCTCGACGAAGCCGTCATGCAACACGGTCAAACGCACGAGCGCGCCGAACGGTTCGATGGTGAAGATGACGCGTGAGATCGGCTCGCCGCGCAGCTCTTCGAACTTCTGGTGCTTGAAGCTGTAGGACAGGCGGCGCGGCGGATCGGCCTCGAGGATCTCGCCGGAATCGGTGATCTCGCCGTCGAGCGTGAGCGCAAAGGGCGAGCCGGCTTTCCAGTCGGAGCGGACCTCGGCGCCGAACCAATATTGCCTGGTGAATTCGCTCGACGTCAGCGCCTCCCACAGCTTTTCCGGCGTGGTCTCGATATAGGTCACGTAGACGAACTCCGGCTTACTCATCGCGCTTCTCCAACTGGCGTTTCAACTCGCTGAGTGCGGCGAGCTTGCCGCGCTCGAATTTTTTGATCCAGCGTTCGCCGATCTGATGGATCGGCACCGGGTTGAGATAGTGCAGCTTCTCGCGGCCATGCCTGATAGCCGTGACCAGATTGGCCTCTTCCAGAATGACAAGGTGCTTGGTCACGGCCTGCCGCGTCATCGCAAGGCCCTCGCAGAGCTCGTTCAGCGTCTGGCCGTTTTTGGCGTGAAGCCTGTCGAGCAGCGACCGTCGTGACGCATCGGCGAGCGCTTTGAAGACCTCATCCATGACACCGATAATAGGCAACCAAATGGTTGCGTGTCAAGCGCGCCGTCATTCCGAAACCGCGCAGCAATTATCCGGAATCTCGAGATTGCGGGTTCGCACTTTGTGCGCCCCGGAATGTCCAGCCGCAGAATCGTGTTTTGGTCGCCCGCAATCGGCCGTGCTAGCCTTTCAGCTCAGCCAACGCAGATTGGTTCCGGGAGGATTTTCATGTTCCGTCGCGTTTCATTTGCTGCCGCTCTCGTCCTTTTCGCGTGCAGCACCGGGGCCCAGGCGCAGAAGCAGACCATCGGCGCGCCGCCCGAAGCGTCCAACATGAAGCTCGTCGGGAGCAACGACCTCCAGGCCCGCAGCGCCTATCAGCCGACCATCCATCACCAGGGCGATCGCTGGATCGCCTATATCGGCCATCACGGCGGCACTGATGATGTGCCCGCGCCTGTCAACCCGATGACGGGCAAGGCCGAGCCGAACGGAACCTCGATCGTCGACGTCACCGATCCCGCGCGACCGAAATATCTGAGGCATCTGCCGGGGCAGGAGGGCAAGTACGACTCCGGCGGGGCGCAGATGGTGCGGGTGTGCGACGGCAAGGCGTTGCCGAAGGGTGATCCCAACGCGGTCTACATGCTCAGGACCTTCGGCGGCGAGGCGCATGAGATATGGAACGTCACTGATCCCGCGAGCCCGGTCCTCATCACGCGCATCGGCGGCCTGAAGGACACGCACAAGAGCTGGTGGGAATGCGACACCGGTATCGCCTATCTCGTCTCGGGCGCGCCGGACTGGCGCACGCGGCGCATGACGCAGGTCTATGATCTCTCCGATCCCGCGCATCCGCAGAAGATCCGCGACTTCGGACTGCCCGGTCAGGAGCCCGGTTCGACCGGCGCGGTGCCGACCGAGCTGCACGGGCCGTTCTCGACCGGGCCCGATGGCAACCGCGTCTATTTCGGTTACGGCACCAACAAGGGAGGCATTTTGCAGATCGTCGATCGCGACAAGCTCCTGAACGGGCCGAAAGAGCCGACGCCGGACAATCTGCGCTATCCCGAGATTTCGCGCATGCCGATGTCGGCCTTCAACGGAGCGCATACGACGTTTCCGATGCTCGACATGCCGATCGCCGAATTCGCCGAGGACAAGGACGGCAAGACCCGCGACATCGTCATGATCGTGAATGAAGCGATCCTCAACGAATGCGGCGAGGCGCGGCAGATGGTGTGGTTCGCCGACGTCACCACCGAGACGCGGCCGATGATGATCTCGAGCTACACCGTGCCGGAGGCGAGCGGGCAGTTCTGCCAGCGCGGCGGCCGGTTCGGCTCGCATTCCTCGAACGAGAGCATGGCGCCGGTCTATTACAAGAAGATGGCTTTCATCGCCTTCTTCAATGCCGGCGTGCGCGCGCTCGACATCCGCGATCCCTATCACCCGAAGGAGGTCGGCTATTTCATTCCGTCGATCACTGGCGCAACCGACAAGCGCTGCATCCCGATCGAGGGCGGCGAGCGTTGCAAGGTCGCGATCCAGACCAACAATGTCGAGACCGATGATCGCGGCTTCATCTACATCGTCGACCGCGCCAATACCGGCCTGCATATCCTGGAGCTGACCGGCCCGGCGCGCAATGTCGCCGGCCTGCCGAAGAACTGACGATGCGGCGCGGGCGCTAGGACTATCGCATATGGAGCGATTTCACCCGTGGCCATCCTTCGAGACGCCCGCCGTTGGCGGGCCCTCAGGATGAGGATCGAGTGCGTGGGCAGTCGTTTCAACGAGCACCGATACTGCTTAGCCTCATCCTGAGGAGACCGCGAAGCGGTCGTCTCGAAGGACGAGGCGCGCGCTCGAGTCGCGCAAAAATGCCATTGGCGACTGCCCTGCCGCGTGCGGGAAGAGGGAATAAGCCAGCTTCCGTTCCCGCCCGTCCCATGCATTAATGCCCCAGACCCCACCAGCCGAGTCCTCCCCATGATGTCCATGCAAGCCTATTTCGCCTTCGTCGCCGCCTGCATTGCGTTGGCGCTGCTGCCGGGGCCGATCGTCACCCTCGTCATCGCCAACGGCCTGCGCCACGGCACGCGTGCTGCGCTGACCAACGTGGCCGGTGCGCAGGCCGGCCTTGCCATCGTCATCGGCATCGTCGCGGTCGGCCTGACCTCGCTGATGGCGACCATGGGCTACTGGTTCGACTGGGTGCGCTTTGCCGGCGCCGCTTATCTCGTCTGGCTCGGCATCAAGCTGATCTGGGCGCCGGTCGAGGGCGTCGATGTCGACACACCGCCTCCGCCGCCGCGCGGCGGCTTCTTCCTGCAGGGTTTTCTGGTGCTGCTGTCGAACCCGAAGGTGCTGGTGTTCTTCGGCGCCTTCATCCCGCAGTTCATGGACATGAACCAGCCGCACTTTCCGCAAGTCGCGCTGCTGGGCGCAACCTTCATGGTCACCGCCGTGGTGACCGATGCGCTTTACGCCATTGCCGCAGGCCGCGCGCGAAAATTCTTCTCGGCGCGCCGCACGCGGATGATGTCGCGCATCTCCGGCGGCTTCATGATCGGCGGCGGCATCTGGCTGGCGCTGACCAGGGCGAAGTGAGGCTTATACCAGCAGCTCCGCCTTCAGCTCCACCGCGACCCCGGCAAGGATTCTTGCCAGCCGTTCGGCCCATTGCTGCTGGCCCGCGTGGTCGGCGATCAGATCCTGCCGGATCTCGATGCCGGTGTTGACGAGGCCGCGCCCTTCGCCGTGGACGGGGATGGTGTAGTCGGTGAGGTCGCTGACCGCGTAAGGCTCGTTGTCGCCGACGACGAGGTCGCCCTCTGCGCGCAGATGCTTGAGCAGCAGCTGCGGCAGCACGGTGTCGCGGTTGTACAGCGCGGCGATGTGCCAGGGCCGCGCGACGCCGGCATAGACGGGCGTGAAGCTGTGCAATGAGACCAGCACCGTCGGCCACTTGTCGTGCAGGCGGGCGTCGATCGCGGCATCGATGCGATCATGATAGGGCTCGAAAATCTCGCGCCGCCGTGCCTCGCGCTCCCCATCCGAAATCCCTTCGTTGCGCGGGATCGCGGTCGCTTCGGAGATTACGGGGATAGAGCTCACCGCGGCCGGCGGGCGGTTGCAGTCGATCACGAGCCGCGAATAGCGCTGCGCGATCAGGTGCGCATCCAGCAACCTGGCGAGCCGCTCGGCGACGCCGGCGATGCCGATGTCCCAGGCGATGTGTCGCGTCAGTTCGGCCTCGGTGACGCCGAGATCGCCGAGCGCGCGCGGCAGCACCCGTCCGTAATGATCCGAGGTGAGCAGGAAGGGCGAAGTCCCTCCCGCGTTCACCTCATGCACCGGCGGAATATCGCCCTCATCGAGCAGTTGATCGGCGGCCTCGGCCGTGTGCAGGTCCATCCTGATTGCCTATGAAACGATTACGTGTCTAAACGGAGTAACGATATTGCACCGACGTCGCAACTTTAGAGCAGCATGACCTCCGATCGCCTTTTCGTCTACGGCACCCTGATGCGCGGCTTCGACCATCCGATGGCGCGGCTGCTTGCGGGCCACGCGGATTTTCTGGGTGAAGCGACCTGCCGCGGCAGCCTCGTCCTGGTGAAGCATTATCCGGGATTGCTGCTGTCGGAGGCAGCCTCCGACATCGTTCATGGCGAGCTCTTCCGGATGCGCGTGCCTGACGAGCTGCTGGGTGAGCTCGACATGTACGAAGCCTGCGGCGAAGGCTTTCCGGAGCCGACCGAATATCTGCGCCGGCTGATCGACGTGACGCTGGCTGATGGCGCCACGGAGAAGGCCTGGACCTATGTCTACAACTGGCCGGTCACGGGTCTGCCGCGCATCGAGTCCGGGCGCTTTCTGGAGCATTAGTTATTTTCGAGCATGATCTTCTCGGAAAACCGCTTCGCACTTTGCGCTGACGCGGCCGTCCGGGTCCGGATCATGCTCTAAGCCGACAGCACTTCCTTCACCACGCGCACGTCCACCTCGCGCTCGACGTAACTCCATTCCTCGGTTTCGCGGAGCGCCGCAACCAGTTCCTCGAACAGCCGGGCGTGCGCGGGGGCGAATTCGAACCAGGTCAGGAAATCGAAGGGCTCGCCGAGGTCGCGGCAGTGATAGAGCTGCCGCGCGATCGCGGGCAGGAAACGAAGACTGCTCGCGATGTGGTGCGATTTGTCCTCGAAAATCTTGCGGCGCTCTTCCTGGGTCAGCTCCCACCAGGCCTGCGATTTGCGGATCGGGATCAGCGCCGCGCTGGTTGCTTCCATCCGGCCGAGCCCGGCCTGCACGGCCACGAGTTGCTCCTTCTCAGGCCGCTCGGTGTAGCGCAAATTGCTCGGGGCCCCGACCAGCCGCCACGCATTGCGCGAGGGCACCAGCGGCAATGAGACGGCCTCGCTGTCGGTGACCGACAGCGCCGGCATGAAGGGCAGGGGCTCGCCGGTCACTGATGAAATCGAGGTGACGCGCCAACCCCCGCTGTGGCCGCCTCGAAACGTCCTGAACATGGCCTATGGAAGCGCGGAACCGGGGCGGGTTCAAGCTTTCCGTCGAAACTTTCGCCTGTGAATAGCCGGGAGAAGCCACACATGCTTCGTATTTCCCGGGACCGTCCCTATATGCCTATCCGGTTGGCCATAACGCCCGACTCAGCCCAGAAATCAGCATAATGCGCTTCACACCCCAATTCCTCGACGAGCTTCGTGCCCGGCTTTCGGTCTCCGAAGTCGTGGGCAAGCGCGTCAAGCTGAAGAAGGCGGGGCGGGAGTGGAAGGGGCTGTCGCCGTTCCAGCAGGAGAAGACGCCGTCCTTCTACGTCAACGACCAGAAGGGTTTTTACCACGACTTCTCCTCGGGCAAGCACGGCGACATCATCAGCTTCGTGATGGAGACCGACGGCCTGCCCTTCGCGGAAGCCGTCGAGCGGCTCGCCAGCATGGCGGGCCTGGCGCTGCCGGCGGTGACGCCGGATGCGGCGCGGCAGGAGCAGCGCCGCAGGACGCTGCATGACGTCATGGATCTCGCCGCGACCTATTTCGCGGAGACCCTGGCCTCGCGCGTCGGCGCCAAGGCGCGCGGCTATCTCGCCGACCGCGCGATCTCGCCGGCGACGCAGTTGCAATTCCGCCTCGGCTATGCCTCGCCCGATCGCTTCGCGCTGAAGGAGCACCTCGGCAAGCTCGGCGTTTCCGTCGACGACATGGTCGAGACCGGCCTGCTGGTGGCCGGCAACGACATTCCCGTGCCGTACGACCGCTTCCGCGATCGCGTGATGTTCCCGATCACCGATCTGCGCGGCCGCGTCATCGCTTTCGGCGGGCGCGCGCTGGAGAAGGACGTTCCGGCAAAGTACCTGAATTCGCCGGAGACGCCGCTCTTTCACAAGGGCGACAATCTCTACAACCACCAGACCGCGCGCAAAGCCACCCATGACGGCAGCGCGCTGGTCGTGGTCGAAGGCTATGTCGACGTCATCGCCATGGTCACCGCGGGCTTTGCGGGCGCGGTTGCGCCGCTCGGCACCGCGCTCACCGAAAGCCAGCTCGCGCTGCTCTGGAAGATGGCGGACGAGCCGATCCTCTGCTTCGACGGCGACCGCGCCGGCCAGAAGGCGGCTTATCGCGCTGCAGACCTTGCCTTGCCTTTCCTAGCACCCGGAAAGAGTCTTCGTTTCGCGCTGTTGCCGGAGGGGCAGGACCCCGACGATCTCGCGCGCTCCGGCGGTCGCGGCGCCATCGAGGAAGTCATCGCGGCGGCGAAGCCGCTTGCCGAGATGATCTGGTCGCGCGAGCTCGAAGGCGGCAATTTTGCCACCCCCGAGCGCCGCGCCGCGCTGGAGGCGCGCATCAAGGAGCTCACCAACGGCATCCGAGACGAGGTGGTGCGGCGCTATTATCGCGACGAATTCGTCGAGCGGCTGCAGCGCGCCTTTGCGCCCGAGGGTGGGCGCGGCGGCTTCGGCGGCCGGGGCAATTTCCGCCAGGGTGGCGGCGGCCGCCAATTCCAGCCCCGGGCTGCGGGAGGCGCGAATCGATTCGGTGGCCAGGGGTTCGGTGGAGGCTTCGGTGGCGGCCGCCGCGGCGCGCCCGGCCCCACCCTGTTACCCTCCGGCCCCTACCAGGCGGCGAGCCCGCAGCTGGCGGCAAGCCCGATCATGCGCGGCCAGCGCAGCGCCATCTCCCGCCGTGAGGCCCTGATCCTGCAAAGCCTGATCAACCATCCCTGGCTGTTGCACGACCACCTCGAGGAGGTCGCCGCCCTGGAGCTGGCCCATCCCGAGGCCCACAAGCTCAGGGCCGGCATCATCGCCGCCTTTGCCAACGACCACCACCACTCCCCGGACCCCGGCGAGCAGGCCGAAAAGATGCGCGGCGATCTCGCCAGGAGCGGATTTTCGCAAGTTCTTCAAAGGGTTGAGAGCGGCATCACGACCGCGGCGGTGTGGGGCGCCCGCGAAGGGGCCGCCCCCGACGACGTTCTCGCCACCTGGCACCAGCTGGTTGCCTTGCATCGGCAATACCATTCACTACTTAGAGAGTTGAAGGACGCCGAGCTGGCCTTGGGGGAGGACCCCAGCGAGGCCAATTTGGCGTGGCTGCGTGACGTCAAGGCCCGTCTGGCCGAGGTCGACGGCACCGAGGCCCTGATCGAGGGTTTTGGCGAGCTGTCGGGCCGGTTCCAGAAGAGCGTGTGATGAAAGAATCATGCGGACGGCCGGAGCCGGAACCGCTAAAAGACTCGCCAAATCCAAGGTTTGGCGGCAAAAACAGGGTTAATCGAGGCTTAACGGTCTTGTAGCACTTTGGCCACCAGGCGGCCGCAGGCAGAACAGACGCGTCAGGAATGAATCCGCGCATTGCTGTTGGCACTACACCTGCATCCGCTGCGACAAAGAGGCTGACGAAGCGTTAGGCATTTCCGGCGAGAGAGAGTTGGGGGTGGCGAGAGACATGTGCGCCGCCCTTTCCGTGTCGAGAGCTGCCGAAGCGAGAGCGTCGGGCAACAGGTTCATGTGAATTCAGGCAGGCGCGGCGAGCCGACTGCATTGAAGCGCGTTTAGGAGCAATGGATGGCCACCAAGGCAAAGACGCTGCAGGCGAAGGACAAGGAAAAAGACGACAAGGCAGCGGACGCGCCGGAAAAGGATTCCCAGGACGCGCCCTCGCCGTTGCTCGACCTGTCCGACGCCGCCGTAAAGAAGATGATCAAGCAGGCCAAGAAGCGCGGCTTCGTGACCTTCGATCAGCTCAACGAAGTCTTGCCGTCCGACCAGACCTCGCCCGAACAGATCGAGGACATCATGTCGATGCTCTCCGACATGGGCATCAACGTCACCGAAGCCGACGATAGCGAAGGCGAGGACGACAAGGACGAGGGCGGCGAGGACGAGACCGACAACGAGCTCGTCGAGGTCACCCAGAAGGCCGTCACCGAGGTCAAGAAGAGCGAGCCGGGCGAGCGCACCGACGATCCCGTGCGCATGTATTTGCGCGAGATGGGCACGGTCGAGCTCTTGTCCCGCGAAGGCGAAATCGCCATCGCCAAGCGCATCGAGGCCGGCCGCGAGGCGATGATCGCGGGTCTGTGCGAAAGCCCGCTGACCTTCCAGGCCATCATCATCTGGCGCGACGAACTCAACGAAGGCAAGATCTTCCTCCGCGACATCATCGATCTCGAAGCCACCTATGCCGGCCCCGACGCCAAGGCCGGCATGAACAATGCGATGATCGCAGGTCCCACCGGCGAGAACGGCGAAGCGCCCGCCGAGGGCCAGGCCGCCGCGACCGGCGCCCCCGCGCATGTCGCTCCGCCCGCCGCGCCGCCGTCGCCGACCCCGTTCCGTGCCGCACCTGCGCCGGGCGGCGCTGAGGCCGGCGAGGAGAAGGATCCGGGCGAGGCCGCGGCCGAGTCCGACATGGACGACGACGAGTTCGAGAACCAGATGTCGCTCGCGGCCATCGAGGCCGAGCTCAAGCCGAAGGTGGTCGAGATCTTCGACAAGATCGCCGACAGCTACAAGAAGCTGCGCAAGCTTCAGGAGCAGGACATCCAGAACCAGCTCCAGAACGAGTCGCTCTCGCCGCACCAGGAGCGCAAGTACAAGAAACTGAAGGACGAGATCATCGTCGAGGTGAAGTCGCTGCGCCTCAACCAGGCGCGCATCGACTCACTCGTCGAGCAGCTCTACGACATCAACAAGCGCCTCGTCTCGCACGAGGGCCGCCTGATGCGCCTTGCCGACAGCCACGGCGTCGCGCGCGAGGACTTTTTGCGCAACTACACCGGCTCGGAGCTCGATCCGCGCTGGCTCAATCGTGTCTCGAAACTCTCGGCCAAGGGCTGGAAGAACTTCGTCCATCACGAGAAGGACCGCATCAAGGATCTCCGCCACGAGGTGCATCAGCTTGCAGCCCTGACCGGCCTCGAGATCGTCGAGTTCCGCAAGATCGTGCACTCCGTGCAGAAGGGCGAGCGCGAAGCACGCCAGGCCAAGAAGGAGATGGTGGAAGCCAACCTCCGTCTGGTGATCTCGATTGCCAAGAAGTACACCAACCGCGGCCTGCAGTTCCTCGACCTGATCCAGGAAGGCAACATCGGCCTGATGAAGGCGGTCGACAAGTTCGAGTACCGCCGCGGCTACAAGTTCTCGACCTACGCGACGTGGTGGATCCGGCAGGCGATCACCCGCTCGATCGCCGACCAGGCCCGCACCATCCGCATTCCCGTGCACATGATCGAGACGATCAACAAGATCGTGCGCACGTCCCGCCAGATGCTCAACGAGATCGGCCGCGAGCCGACCCCGGAAGAGCTCGCCGAAAAGCTCGGCATGCCCTTGGAGAAGGTGCGCAAGGTCCTCAAGATCGCGAAAGAGCCGCTCTCGCTCGAGACGCCGGTCGGTGACGAAGAGGATTCACACCTCGGCGATTTCATCGAGGACAAGAACGCGATCCTCCCCATCGACGCCGCGATCCAGTCCAACCTGCGCGAGACCACCACGCGCGTGCTGGCGTCCCTGACGCCGCGCGAAGAGCGCGTGCTCCGCATGCGCTTCGGCATCGGCATGAACACCGACCACACGCTGGAAGAAGTCGGCCAGCAGTTCTCGGTGACCCGCGAACGTATCCGCCAGATCGAGGCCAAGGCGCTGCGGAAGCTGAAGCATCCGTCGAGGTCGCGGAAGCTGCGGAGCTTCTTGGATAATTGATCCAAGCATCCTTCAAAACGAAAACGGCGGGCCGAGGCCCGCCGTTTTTAGTTGTATCTTTGTGCGATGCTGCCGCGCTCGGGGGCTACACCATTTCGCTTCGTTTAGGCGCATGAAATCTCAGGGCTGCGTCTACGATCTGGTCGCCGTACTTTGTCCGCATCCTGCTGAGGAATGACGGTTCGTTTGCCACACAAAATCCAAGTAAACCCTTTAGGCGACTTCGCTCTTTCCGGTCTAACATTTCCTTGGACGATCTATGGAGCATCGAAGAGATCAATCTCTTTCTTTCTCTCCCTACGGAGATGTCTCCGATCGGGGTCACAACGAGACCGGTGACGAGTCTTCGTTGGCCCTTCTTGTAAAGGCCTCGCTTTTCATCATTGAAAGCAAGCACTGGCGATTTCAAACTCTTTACGGAGCGCCTCGTAAATTTCTCGAAAGCCTGGATAACGTCCAATGTCGGCCCAGATAAGGTGATGTCGTCAGCATAGCGCGTATAGATGACCCCTACTCGCTCCGCCTCTGCGCTAAGCGTGACGTCTAGATCATAGAGCAGAATGTTCGAAAGCGCCGGCGACGTAGGTGCACCAATCGACAAGCATCTTGGCGTAATTGATCTCTTCTGCTGCCCCCAGAACATGATCTGCGAATAGAGTCTAATGTCGCTATGTTGCACCTCGGCGTTTGGGGTGCGCTTCGCAAATTTCTCCCAATCCGCAACCTTGATTGACGGGAAGAATTGCTGAAAATCTAGCTTTAGAATTGGACGAGACCCCGCATGAGCTAATGCATTCTGCAGGATATTGCGGCCTTTGGCGTAGGCCATGGAATTCGGATGAACACGATAGCCAATCAGTTTCTTGTAAAGTATGTAATTCTGAATGGCCTTAAGTTCTCTCGAAGGCTGGGCGATTGTTCGCCAACCAACTCCATCGCGCTTTGGAATGTCATAGACCTTGTATCGTGCAGGGGCCGTCCCAATAATGCGCTGTATTTCAGCCGCACTTAGCCCGATTTGTTCTACAAGTTCGCGCAGCAGGCTCATGCGGTTGCTGCCAATCTCGCGGCCGTTGCCTCGGTGCGGATATGGGACGGCAGAGGTACGGCCTTGCGTAGTGCGGCCGTTACGGTCAACTTTCGACGCACGCTAACGCGTTCGCTCACTCCAGGTTTGAATTCATATTCAAATGGATCAGCGTCGTGCAGGGCCCAGAGGTAGTCCTTATTCGAATACGATCGACGTTCAATCCAGCCAGCGAGCTGCATGCAGTAAAGTTTGTTCTTTATTGTTTCGTCAGTGGCGCTCGGAAGGATTAATCGGACATAGTCTCGAAGCTGCGTAGTGCTTACCGCGAGGCAGAGATGAACAATCCAATAGATTACATAGAAGATTTCGGCTTCGCCGAGTTTAGTAAAGATAGTTGATGCTGGAACTGAACTGACGTGTTCGTCAAGAAATTTTACAATTTGTGCGTAATGGGGCTTCGTTGAGCTTAAGTTTAGCGTGCCGTTAGCGTGAACCCGCCATGGATAGACTGCCAAGTTCGCACGCTTTGCATTTTTGATCCTTTCGATTGGTCCATAGCGGACAAACGATTCGGCAATCTCGTGTTGTTGTTGAATCACAACTCGAAGAGCGCTGCGTATCGTTTCGTTTGCGGTGAAGGCTCCCAGTTCTGCCAGCGAACCGGGGCTTTCTGCGATGACAAGTACGACAGCAGATATTCTGGCGATATCTTCCTCAAACGATATTAGATCGCCGTACTCGCTGTCACGGAAGAGTTGCGTTGCTTTCTCTGCGAGGACGATATTGTAGCGATTCGCAATCTGTCTCACGCGAAATAGATAATCCCGGAGATTGACCGGTTTGGCGTTCTGGTCTTTCGAAATATAACCGCCGCACAAAAACATAAACTTCGACGGACGAGATACTCTTACCCCGTCCAGTCTCAAATCGTCGTAGAGGACACGAAGCTCAGCGACCAAAGGTCTCTTTACCCTTAAAGGTAGGAACAAGTTTGGCGAGCTTATCGTCCCGGAGGGCGAGGAGCGAAGGCGACGAGAGATAAGCTCGACGGATTTGTTCCTACCGATAAGCCTTAACAATACCGAATTGTCTGGCGAAACGCCCGACACAAGCTCAGCTAGCAAGCCAGTGAACTTGAACGCGTAAAGAGTGGAACAACAGTTGGATTAAGAATCTCCGTTGGTCAATATCCCCTCTAAGTTGTCAACAGGCGGAGGGAGTCTAAAAGACGGTAACGCGTTGCTACCGCGAACGTATCCGCCAAATCGAAGCGAAGGCACTGCGCATGCTGAAGCATCCGTCGCGGAGCCGGAAGCTGCGGTCGTTCCTGGATAACTGATTCGGATCGTCATGCCCGGGCTCGACCCGGGCATCCATCCCAAACGAAAACGGCGGGCCGCAAAGCCCGCCGTTTTTCATTTGTGCTGACGCGTCGTGTGTCGCGCGACCACCGCCCTACTTCTTCTTCACCCCGACCCGCTCGATCCGCTTGATCTCGAGCGCGGGGCGGCCGCTCTTTTCGGCGATCTCGCGGTCCTGCTCCATGATGAAGTTGCGCGCGGGTTCGTCGCCGTCGAGGCCGCCGAGCAGTTCGCTAGGAACGCGGCGGTTGGAGCGCTGGGAATCGTCTTCATAGAAGACGTTGAAGAAGGCGAATTCGCCTTTGGGATTGGTTCCGGGTTTCTTGGCCATGGCGGCTTGTCGTCGATTGGAGGGCCGCAGTCAAATGACTTTGGCGGCCACCGATGTCAGTCCAGGCCCGAACGCGACGGGGATCGATGCGGCTGATTGAAATCGGGCTGCGGGGAGGGCGGCGGGCGCCTGTTGCGATCTGGCGAGACCCTTGCTCAACCAGCCCTTGTTCAGGCAACGCTTGCCTCAATAAACGGCGGGCCGAAGCCCGCCGTCTATTTCTGGTCTTCAGTGTCGCCCGGGGCTGGCGGGGCGACAACCTAAAATAGAAGGCTATAGAAGGTGCCCTGCGATGGCAAGGCAAATCGTGGCGGCGTCGATGTCGCAGCCAGCGGATCAGATATGCGGGGGTTGCGACGTGTGATTACCATCCACGTCGAAGCAATTGTTTAGAACGTCAAATCAATTTGTTCATCTTGCCGGCTTCGCGATGCAACGCGCGTGCCGTGCAGTGTCGGAAGGCGCGCCAACCTGCACCTCTTCCCGCCTGCGTGCAGACAGTGTGATCCCGATCCGCAATAGCGGGTTCCATCGTCGCCGCTCATGTCTCAATGCGTGCGCGTGCGCCGCGCCGTCTCCTGCACCGCGAGCCGCGAGCCGCGATCCGTGTCCGCCGCCCTTGCCGCTGTGCTCTTTAAGTCCCTGCGCCATGATCGCGCTGCCCATCGCAGCCGAGCCGAAGGTGATGAGGAAGGATGCCAGCAGCAGCGCGAGCGCGATGCCGGGCGAACTGTCGGCGAAGATCAGCTCGCGCAGATGTCCGGGGTTGAGCCAGAGCAGGCCGCCGACGAGCAGCGCCGCGGCGCAGGCGCCGATCGCGAGGTTGATGGCGAGCAGGCGGAACAAGGGGATGCGCAGGAGCGAGGGGCGGGCCGGCTTGTTCTGATGGTCGGGCATCGCTGGTTGCCTCAGACTTTGTCGCGCCCGGGAATGACGAGAGAGAGAAGTCTGCGGCATCCATCTCACGCCGTCCGCGCCGCGATGTTGACCCGCATCAAACTCCCGCGCGACGTTTCACGGCGCCACCAGCTCCACGCGCCGGTTGAGCGCGCGGCCGGCGTCCGTCGCGTTCGGGCCGACCGGCGCCAGCAATCCGACGCCGGCGGTGCGCAGGCGTGTCGGCACGATCCGAAAGCTCTTCACCAGCTCGGCGGCCACCGCCTCCGCGCGACGCTTGGAGAGGTCGAGATTGTACTCATAGGCGCCCTGGCTGTCGGTGTGGCCGACGATGAAGACGTTCAGTTGCGGCTGGCTCGCGAGCAGCCTGGCGATCTGCTCCAGCGTCGGCCGGCTTTCCGGTTTCAGCACCGCCTTGTCGGTGTCGAAATAGATGCCGTAGAGCGCGATGTGGCCGGTCTCGCCAAGACCCTTCGCCATCGCGGCGGCGTCGACCATCTTGTTCGCGATGGCCCCGAGCTCGGCGATCGTGACCTGCGCGGTGATGTCCTGGTTGTTCTGGCTGACGATGACGCTGGCATAAATCTCGCGCCCGCCTTCGGCCTTGCGGCCGGCAAAATAGCGGTAGTTGAAACCGTCGACCCACATCTGCGGCACCGGCAGCGTGTCGATGCTTTCGGTGAAGGGGATGGCGCCGCAGGCGTCGGTGTCGCAGGCCAGCAAGGTCTCGAAGCCGGCCTTGGCAAGCTGCGTCTCGAAATTGCGCGACACCTCCAGGATCGAGGGCCCGGGATTGGTGCGATAGGCGATGCGGATGATGCGGCCCTCGAGCCGCCGCGCGTCGGTCGGCTGGCCGTCCCTGAAGCTTGCGGCCTGCATCCGTGCCGCGTCAAAATCCTTCACCACATAGCCGGTGACGACGCTGCCGGCGAACCGGCCGATGCCGGGATAGTCGCGCGCGCCCGCCACGTCGCGCGTCTGCGCGGAGGCGGGGATTGCGTGCAGGACGAGCAGGGCGGCAAGGACGAGCATTCCCGGGATGTTCTGCGGCGCGGACATCGGCACTCTCTGTCGGTTGCGGGGGACGGGACGCAAGACGTTAGTCTCGCGCGCCGTCCTGCCGGTTCTAACCGACGAACCAATCCCGGTTCGATTGTCCCGGAAAGCGCGCAGCCGCCTCAGGCCGCAGGCGTGGCCCGGCCGACGGCCCCACGCTCCTGCGCCGCCTGCTGCCGTTCCATCATGGTCTGCCAGAGCGTTGCGATGCTCGCTTGCGTCTGCGGCGCGATCAGGCAGTGGCCTTCATTGTCGAAGCCGCAGAACCGCACCGAGGGGTCCTTCTTCACCTCGATCAGCGCCTGGTTGATCATCTCCAGGCACGTCATGACCCCGCCGATGTCGGGCAGGCGGGTGTGATGCAGGATGTCCATCAGGCGGAAGGTCATCACCGCGGGCTGGCCGAAGCTGATGCCGGGACGGCCGAGCTCGAGCAGCACGTTCACGGCCGGAAGCACGCCCCTGATGTGCTCGAGCACGCCGGCGACGTCCTCCACGCTGCAGGCGACGAGATGGGAGGCCTGGGGCGGGATCGTCACGGGCGCGCGCGGCGCAAGGCCGAGCGAGGTGATGACCTCCTGTTCGATCCATTGCCGCACCGCTGCGGGGGCATTGCGGATCTGCTCGGCGGTCAAGGTAATTCCGGTCATGGACGCTTCTCCTGGGCGACTCTCCTGTTCGCTGCAATCTAGGAAGCGGGACGTGAGACAGTTTGATGCGGATCAAGCCTTCTGATTCAAGTCTTGCGCTTTCAAGCCTTGCGCTTTGACGCTCGCGTCTTTCCCGGGCATGATCCGCACGCTGCTTCGCAGCTAGGATTTTCAGGGGATTGCTCCACATGCTGAGACTGCTTCTCGCCGCCGCGTCCGTCCTTTGTCTGGCCGGCGGATCGGCGCAGGCCGCGCGCTGCGGCGGCGACTTCAACAGCTTCGTCGCCAGCATGGCCCAGGAAGCGCAAGCGGCCGGCGTCTCGGCAAGCGTAACCAGCGCGGCGCTCAGCGGCGTCACTCCTGATGGCGCGGTGCTCGCCTTCGACCGGCGCCAGCGCCACACCTTCAACAAGAGCTTTGAGCAGTACGTCTCGACCCGCGTCGGCCCCGGCCGCATCAATGGCGGCCGCGCGCTGCTACAGCGCCACGCCGCGCTGCTCTCGCGCATCGAGCAGCAGTTCGGCGTGCCACGTTATATCCTGGTCGCGATCTGGGGCTTGGAGAGCGATTTCGGCAAGGGCGACATCGGCAAGATGCCGGTGGTGCGTACGCTGGCGACGCTCGCGCATGATTGCCGCCGCACCGATCTGTTCCAGGGCGAGCTGCTCGCTGCGCTGAAGATCGTGCAGCGCGGCGACCTGCCGCTGCACGACCTCATCGGCGCCTTTGCCGGCGAGATCGGACAGACCCAGTTCCTGCCGTCGTCCTACATCAAATACGGCGTCGATTTCGACGGCGACGGCCATGTCGATCTCCGCCACAGCGTCCCCGACGTGCTCGCCTCGACCGCAAACCTGCTCCACACCAGCGGCTTCAAGATGGGCCAGCCCTACGGCGAAGGCACCGCCAATTTCGAAGCGATGCGCGAGTGGAACAGGGCGGTGGTGTATCGCAAGACGATCGGGTATTTCGCCGATCGGCTCGCGGGGCAGTGACCACATACTCAGTCTCGTAGGGTGGGCAAAGGCGCAACGCGCCGTGCCCACCATTTCCATCCGTCGTCGGAAGTCGTGGGCACGCTCCGCTTTGCCCACCCTACGACGGCGCAGCTTGTCGTTTGTAGGATGGGTAGAGCGCAGCGAACCCCATCGCGTACTCTCTTTGCGGAAACATGATGGGTTTCGCTGCGCTCTACCCATCCTACGAATTCACGTCCCCTTCGCCATTTTCTCCAGCCGCCGCTGCAGCGGCGCCCAATACGTTGCCGGGCGGAAGCGCTGCAAAAGGTCCATGAAGCGGGCGTCGTTGCCGATCAGGATGCGGGGTTCGTTCTTCTCGACACCCCTGATGATGCGCAGCGCGGCGTCTTTCGGCGTGGTCCTTGCCGCGGTCTCGAACCGCTCGATTGATTGCGCGCGGCGGGAATTGTCGGTGACGCCGACCCCGGTGCGGGAGTTGCGCGCGATGGCGGTGGCGACGCCGCCGGGATGCACGACCGACAGCCTGACCGGGCTGCCCGCCACCGCGAGCTCATGCCGCACGCTCTCGGAGAAGCCGCGCACCGCGAACTTCGCCGCCGCATAGGCCGATTGCCCCGGCGGCGCGATGATGCCGAAGATCGAGGAGAGGTTGACGATATGCGCCTCGGGCCTCGTCTTCAGATGCGGCAGGAAGGCGCGCGTGCCGCGCACCACGCCCCAGAAATTGATGTCGAACAGCCAGTCCATCTGCGCCTGGTCGATCTCCTCGAACGAGCCCATCAGCGCGACGCCGGCATTGTTGACGACGATGCCGAGCGCGGGATGCGCGGAGATCGCCTCGTTTGCGAACTGCGCGATGTCGTCGGGTTCGCCGACGTCGATGCGGTGCACGCTGACTTTGCGTCCCGCACCGATCTCGGCCGCGAGCGTCTTCAGCCCGGCCTCGTCACGGTCGGCCAGCGCGAGATCGCAGCCGCGCTGCGCAAGCTCGATCGCCAGCGCCCGGCCGATGCCGCTGGCGGCTCCCGTGATGGCGGCGGCGCCGCGAATCGCTGTCATGATGTTCCCCGTCAAGCCCCTGATGCGGGAACTATGCTTTACATTTTTTCAGAATGGAACCGAACCGCAGCCGAGTTGGCTCCTTAACTTACGTTACGCGAGCAAGCATTGGGAGACGCCGATGGGACAAGCACAACCATTTCGCGCGACTGCGCTGATCGTCGAGGACGACGTCATGCAGCGGGAGATGCTCAGCCTGCTGCTGGAGGAGAGCGGCTACCAGGTCATCCAGTGCGAAAGCGCCGAGGCCGCCGAGCGCGTCCTCGACAAGAGCGCCGGCGCGCTCTGCCTGATGATGACCGACGTCCAGCTCGCGGGGCGCATGACCGGCGTCGAACTCGCGCACGTCGCCAAGGACCGCAATCCCAAGCTCGACGTCGTCGTCACCTCCGGCCGTCCGTTGAGGCAGCCCTTGCCCGACGGCGCAAAGTTCTGGGCCAAACCCTGGGCGCCACTCGACGTGCTGCGCGAAGCCGAGCTCGCGCAACTGGCTTGAGCGAAGGTTTCACTATCAAATCCGTCATCCTGAGGCGCGAGTGATGGGGCGCTCGGCGCCCCACCGGGAGCCTCGAAGGATGCACGGCCGAGATGCAGCCGGGCCGTCGCCCTTCGAGGCTGGCCGAAGAGGCGAGCACCTCCAGCGACAACGGCTCCGCCGTTGCGCGGGGGTGACGGAATGAGAACCTGAAGGCCCAAGGTCTGACTTTCCCGCCGTGATGCCGGGTGATAGCGTCGGCCCATGTCCTGGTCCTTCCTGCTCACCTCGCTCATCGTCGTCGCTTCCCCCGGCACCGGCGTGCTCTACACGCTGGCTGCGGCGCTGACGCGCGGCTCGCGCGCCAGCCTCGCCGCCGCCTTCGGCTGCACGCTCGGGATCGTGCCGCACATGATGGCGGCGATGCTCGGGCTCGCCGCCGTGCTCCACACCAGCGCGCTCGCCTTTGCCGCGCTGAAATGGGGCGGGGTGCTTTATCTGCTCTACATGTCCTGGCAGGCGCTGCGCGAACAAGGTGCGCTGGCGGTCGAGGGCGAGATCCGCGAGCGTTCGGTCGGCCGTGTGATCGTCACCGGCTTTCTCATCAACATCCTCAATCCGAAGCTGTCGATCTTCTTCCTCGCCTTCCTGCCGCAGTTCATCACCGCGGACGAAGCCCATGTGCTGGCGCGCATGCTGGAGTTGAGCGGCGCCTTCATGGCGATGACCCTTGCGGTGTTCGTGGTCTACGGCCTCTGCGCCGCCTCGGTGCGCGAGCACGTCATCTCCCGCCCGCGCATCATGGCCTGGCTGCGCCGCAGCTTCGCCGCCGGTTTCGCCGCACTCGGCGCCAAGCTGGCCTTCGCGGAGAGGTAACTTCTTTCCCTCTCGAAGGTGCGGGAGCGTCCGCGTCTCCAACACTCAGCCAATAAAAAAGCGGGCCTCGCGCCCGCCGCCTTCAAACTCTCTACCCGAAGCCCGGGCGGAGCGAGGCTCCACCCGGGCAAAGAAACAGAAGCCTCGTTACTTCTTCTTCGCCTTCTTGGCCTTCTTCGCCTTCTTCTTCGTCGCCTTCTTCGCTTTCTTAGCCATAGGATCCTCTTAAGGGTTAATGGTGGAACGCGACACGAGGGATGCTCGGCGGAGGGCCAGCCTCGCAACATCCTCGACGACAAACTCAGCAGATTCGCGGGTCTCTGCCCCGCGCTGTCACATCCGTGTCATCGCGTTATCCACAGCTCAGATGCATTTTCGGGTGATTTTGGTGCGCGAATCCGCATCGCGGCGTCGAAGCAGCGTCGCCGCCGACATCCCTAACGATCCGACAACGCAAGCGGCGCCGTTCATGAATCCAAAACCAAAGGCGCGTTTTGCCGGATCGCGGTGAGACTCCATTAAGCGCGAGGGCCGCATTCTTCTCCGCAAGAAAACGGGGATGGGTCATGGACGGACGGCTGCCAGGGACGGGGGGCGCGACGCTGCGCATGCCGCGCGCGTCATGCTGAACGTACCGACGCTCTGGACCGTCTTCGTCGTCAACTTCCTGGCGCTCGGCGTGATCTGGGCCTACGTGACGCGCTCCTATCCGAAGTTCGTCGCCGCGCGGTTCTGGATGGCATCGTCCTTCGTCGGCGCGATCGGGGCGATGACGGCCCTGGTCCGCCTGTTCGTCGCCTCTCCCCTCCCGCTTCTGCTCGGCGCGGCCGGCGTCATCGCCGCGAGCTGCCTCGCCGCGATGGGCATTGAGCGCTTCTATGGCCGGCCTGTCTCTTGGCGCCTCATGACGGCTACGGGAGGCTTGAGCCTTGCCGGCGTCGTGGTCTTCATGGTCGGCTTCGAGCACATGCAACTGCGCATGCTCAGCTACACGCTCGGTCAGGCCCTGCCGCTGGTGCTGGCGCTGCGCCTGCTGCTGTCGCCGCCGGAAGGGCGCGTCAGCCCGGGCGCGCGGCTGTCCGGCATCGTCATCCTCACCATCATCGCGATCCTCATTGCCCGCACGATCGGCAATCTGCTCGGGCATGATCTGTCGGCGAAGGCCGGCGGCCAGACCCATGCCGTCATGGTGCTGGGGCTGCTGTTCCTGTCGATGACGCTCAATTTCGGCTTCCTGCTGATGGCGATGGACCGGCTGCGCGGCGAGGTCGCCGATCTCGCGCTGCTCGACGATCTCACAGGCGTCGCCAACCGGCGGCATCTGCTGCAGCGCCTGACCGAGGAATGCGCCCGCTCGGAGCGTAGCGGCGCGCCGTTCTCGCTGCTGGTGATCGATCTCGACGGCTTCAAGACCATCAATGACACCCACGGCCATGCCGCCGGCGATGCCTGCCTGCAGCACTTCACACTGATGGCGCAGACGCGGCTCCGGCCCGGCGACATGCTGGCCCGCACCGGCGGCGACGAGTTCTGCGTCGTGCTGCCGTCCTCGTCCTTGCGCGAGGCCGCCGCGATCGCCCGCCGCGTGCTCGAGGTCTGCCGTCAGGATGCCGAGGCCTGCACCGGCAGCGAGATCCCGATCGCGATCTCGATCGGCGTCGCGCAGTGGGATCGCGGCATCGGAGAATTCCCGGATCGCCTGATGGCCAATGCCGACCACGCCCTCTATGCCGCCAAGAAGAACGGCAAGAACGATTTTGCCGTCTACGATCCGTCGCCGCCGCTCTCGCCTGAGCCGATCGGCCGGGGCGAGACCGCGCGCCATTTCGCCTGAGGCCATGCTAGGTTTGGGTCTCTGTTGGACCCGCATGATGATCGCTCGCCTGCTCGCGGCCGCCCTCGCCGTTTTCTTTCTGATCGCCCCCGCCGCTGCCGAGGATGCCGAGCTCGCAAAGCTCGCCCGCGCCTCCGGCACGCCCGATATTCCCGGCCTGAAGATGGTCTGGCTGGCGCCATGGGGTGACGTCCGGAGCGCAAGACCCTGGCGCAACATCATCGTGCACCAGACCGAAGGGCCGGCGGGGTCGGCGCGCGGCGGCGCGCAAGCGCAAGCGAAGACCCCGACGCGGCGTGGCGTCACGGTGTGGGTCGAGACCGACGGCACGGTGTATTGGGCGGTCGCGGAAAACCTGGTGCCGACCCATGGCGACGGCGCCAACCGCAACGACAACAAGTTCATCGACAACGGCGCGACCTATCGCCAGGTCGTGCGCGACAATTCGATCGGCGTCGAGTTCGCCGGCAATTATCCTGATGTCGCGGCCGGCCCCACCGAGGCGCAGGTCGCTGCGTGGCAGATCCTCGTGAAGGTGCTGCGCGCGCGCTACGACATCCCGCTCGAACGCGTCTATGCCCACAACTGGATCGACTACAAGGACGCGCGCTATTGCGAAGGCTGCTGGCTCGCGACGCTGGCGAGGATGTGGGGGGAGTAGGCGGCATTCGGAGCCCGGGGAGGGGGCGCGGCAGCGGGCGGCCGAAACCGCCGGCACCGAATGGCCAAGGCCCGGCGAGCCTTCCCCGTTCAGGGGAAGGCCTTGGGAAGGTCGGCCGAAGGCTTCGTGACGATCTGATGCGCATCGCGCCAGATCACTTCACGCTGGTGCGAAGTCGTGATTGCACGCACCGGCAGGCCGCCTTCCCCGAGCAGCCAGGCGCAGTAACGCGCGCGGCTGACCGCCTCGCGGGCTCCGGGGTCGAACCAGCAGATGCCCCAGATCGAATCGCGCCGCTTGAAGTGCCGCGCGATGCGTCCGGGGATCGGCAGATGCCGTGCGAACCAGTCGAACTGGTCTGCCAACTCGTGCCGGATCCAGTCGGGGCAGTTGGTCCGGTCGAGATACCAGGACGCACGAAAGAAGCCGCTCTCCACGCGGCTGTGCGGGTGGATGAGCGGTGTAACGAACCGCAAATACATGACGACACGGCGCGACGCCGTGTTGCGTCACGCCCCTCGTAACCAGATTGAATGATCGGAAGAACGGCCGCGAAGCGGCGTTCAGCTCATGACCGGCCGCGGGCGAGCCGTGGGCGGCGGTCGGAACGTGTCGATTTCAACTTCATGCCGCCTCCCTCGAGAGCGTGAACAAAGCGGCGCGGTATCGCGCCGGGGCCGCAGCACATACACGAGGAGGCATCACGCGGCAAGCGCGATCGAGCGGGACGCATCGACCGCGGTCTCACACCGGCTGCGCCATCCAGCCCAGTAGCCGCCGGATCAGGCCCGGCCGCTTCGGCAATTCGGGCGGTCCATCTGCCGCCAGCACGCGTTTGAAGAAGTAATCCAAAAACACCATGTCGTTCGGCTCGGTGACGGTGAAATTCTCCTCGCCGAAGAACACGCTGTAACTGAAGAAGAACGGACCCATGAGCGGGATGGTCGCTGTGCCCGCATAATCCTTCGATATCACGAACTCGGACGGCTCCAGCCCGCGCTCGCGCATCGCCTGCTCGACCAGCGGCAGCTTGCGCATGAACTGGGCTGAGAAGCCGCCGACGGTGGATTGCAGGATGATCGACATGGTGATCGCCCAATCGATGCTGTCGGTCCGATCATTCTGAGTCGGATGAGCGGCGAGGCTGGTTCAAGATGACTGGCCCCGCGCCTCCGCGAACATGCTGGACATCACACGCAAAAAAGCCGGCGTTGCCGCCGGCTTTCTGTCTTTTCGATCCGCCAATCTCTCTTCGCGGCGAAGCCCCGCTTAGTGCGCGGCTTCCAGCGCGGCCTGTTCGGCCCTTGCGATCGTGCCCTTGACCGCGGACTGCACCTTCTCGAAGGCGCGGACCTCGATCTGGCGGACGCGCTCGCGCGACACGCCGAACTCGGCAGCGAGGTCTTCCAGCGTCATCGGCTCATCGGCGAGGCGGCGAGCCTCGAAGATGCGACGTTCGCGCGGGTTGAGCACGCCCATGGCGCCGTTCAGCGCGTCACGGCGTTCGTCGTACTCCTCGTGCTCGGCCAGCATGGCTTCCTGGTTGGGCGTATTGTCGACCAGCCAGTCCTGCCATTCGCCGGCTTCGCCGTCGTCGCGGATCGGTGCGTTGAGCGACGCGTCGCCACCGAGGCGGCGGTTCATGTCGATCACGTCCTGGTCCGTGACGCCGAGGCGCTTGGCAATGATCTTCACCTGGTCGGGGCGCAGATCGCCCTCGTCCAGCGCGTTGATCTTGCTCTTCGCCTTGCGCAGGTTGAAGAACAGCTTCTTCTGGTTCGCGGTGGTGCCCATCTTCACGAGCGACCAGGAACGCAGAATGTACTCTTGAATCGACGCCTTGATCCACCACATGGCGTAGGTGGCGAGACGGAACCCCTTCTCGGGTTCGAAACGTTTCACCGCCTGCATCAGGCCGACATTGCCTTCCGAGACGACCTCGGAGATCGGCAGGCCGTAGCCGCGATAGCCCATGGCGATCTTGGCCACGAGCCGGAGATGGCTGGTGACGAGTTGGTGCGCCGCGTCGCGATCGTCATGCTCGCGCCAACGCTTGGCGAGCATGTATTCCTGCTGGGGTTCCAGCATCGGGAACTTGCGGATCTCGGCGAGGTAACGGGAAAGGCCGGATTCTCCATTGAGGACCGGCAAAGCAGCGGTACGGGCCATACTGAAGCCCTCCAAAGGTTCAGGCCCCCGATAGCGGCGGGCCAGGCAGACGACCGCTGTGTTAAAGCCGGCCGTAGCTGCGATGTTCCGTTGGTCATTTCCAACGCACGCGCAATATACCCCATGGGGGGCCAAAAAGGGAAGGATTGCTGACGTCACGACCCCGTGTGGCAGCTATAACTTTTTGTAATGTAACGCTTTTCTTAAAGGGCCTGCGTCATACCGCCGCTTTCAGGGAGCCCTGGAGGAGAAGCAAATCCTCCGGCAAAGCCGCCTCCCAGTGGAGTAATTCTCCGGTCCTCGGGTGCTCCAATACCAGCAAATACGCATGCAGGGCCTGCCGCCCAAGCGCGGTCAGCGCGACCTGCGACTCGGGACCGAGCTGGTTCGCCTTGGTCTTGAAATGCGGGCCATAGACCGCATCGCCCATCAGGGGATGACCGATATGGGCGAGGTGGACGCGGATCTGGTGGGTGCGCCCGGTCTCGAGCTCGCAGGCCAGCAGCGTCGCGATCGGCTTGCCGTCGCGCCCGTTAAAACTCTCCAGGATCTCCCAATGCGTCACCGCCTCGCGGCCGCCCTGGCGCACCGCCATCTTCTCGCGCGCATGCGGATGGCGGTCGATCGGCGCGTCGACGGTGCCGCGATGGCGGCCAGGGACGCCCCAGGCAAAGGCCATGTAGCCGCGGCGCATTGCACCGGTGCGGCCGTGGTCGGCGAATTGCGCGGTCAGCGAGGCGTGGGCGAGGTCGTTCTTGGCGACCACCATCAGTCCCGTGGTGTCCTTGTCGAGCCGGTGCACGATGCCGGGCCGGCGCACCCCGCCGATGCCCGACAGCGAAGAGCCGCAATGGGCGATCAGCGCGTTCACCAGCGTGCCGGTCTCGTGGCCGGCCGCGGGGTGCACGACCAGGCCCTTGGGCTTGTTGATGACGACGATGTCGTCGTCCTCGAACACGATATCGAGGGCGATATCCTCCCCCTTCGGCTCCGGCGGGGCCGCTTCCGGCACGTCGATTATGATCGTATCGCCGGATGTGACGTGATAAGCGGGGTCGCGGACCGCGGAGGCCTTCAGGCTCACCGCGCCCGCCAGGATCAGGGCTTTCAGCCTCGATCGCGACAGGTCGGTGAGGTGGACCGCCAGCACGCGGTCGAGCCGGGTCGAGCCCTCGTTGCCGGCGACGACAACCTCCAACCTTTGCGCAGAGCCAGAATTTTCCATGACGACGACTGATACCGCTGTTCCCGAACCGAGCCCCGAGCAGGCCGCGCTGTTCGCGCGGGTGCGGCGGATGATGCTGATCGCGGGGTTGACCACGGCGCTGGCGATCTGCGCCGTGCTGATCGCGGTGGGCTACCGCCTTTTCAAGTCCGAGGGAAGGGCGGCCGAGGCGGCCAGTGACGTCACCGCCATCCTGCCGAAGGGCGCCAAAATCGTCTCGACCGGCCTCGCCGGCGACCGCCTCGTTGTCAGCCTGGATGTCGGCGGTGTCATCGAGATCCGCACCTTCGACGCCCATACCCTCAAGCCGGCCGGACGGCTGAAATTCGCCAATGAGCCGTAAAAGGCTCCTCGGGGTCCTTGCGGCGGACAAATTTCGAGGCTATTGGCTAGCCCTCACGCTCCCTTCGTCTAGCGGTTAGGACGCGGCCCTCTCAAGGCTGAAACAGGGGTTCGATTCCCCTAGGGAGCGCCAAATCCGCGATATTCCTCGACTTTTTGCTGCGCCCCCATCCGACGGCGGCCCCGTCCGGCCGCGCGATCTCGCTTGGTCATAGGTTGCGCGCCGCAGCGTCGACGCTGATGCTGATGAAGCGATCGAGTGGACCCGCCCTCACATTCACTCCGGCGCAAAGTAAGCCACATCGCGCCGTCGCTTCCGTGCCGCGCGATGGTTGCATGACGAGGCGCGCGGCTCGGGCTCCGCTCGACGCCTGTTTGAGCGGCGATCGCGAGAAGAGCCCTGGCCGTAAGCCCTGGCCGTAAGCCTTGGCCGTGAGTCCTGGCCGCAAGTTCAGTGATGCGCCGAAATGCTCCTGACGGTCTCGGTGAGCATATCACCGGACGCGGAATGGCCGACGTCGCCCAGGCTGATGATGCCGACCATCCGCTTGCTCTTGTTGATCACCGGCAGCCTGCGGACCTGCAGCTTCTCCATGTGATGCATCGCCTTGGCGAGGTCATCGTCCTCGCGGCAGCAATGGATGCCCTCGGTCATCACGTCGCGCGCCGTCGCGCGGCCGGCATCGAAGCTGTGGCTCGCGAGCCCTTTGCAGACGATATCGCGGTCGGTCACCATTCCGACCAGCTTGTCATCCTCGCCAATCGGAATGCAGCCGATGTCATGCGCCCGCATCAGTTTGGCAAGCTCGGTGATTGGGGTGTTGGGGCTGACCCAGTCGACACCCTTGTGCATCACGTCTTTGACTTTCATGGCGAGCCTCCGTTCGTGGGTTTCAAGTGCGTTGATGCAATGCAACGGCCCCCCAATCTTCCGAACTCCGACCAGACAAGCGCAGACACTCTCGCCGCCACCCTGCGGAACAGTATGACGGCGACCTCGCGGCCAGAGTTCCCGCCCAAGATCGCAACGGCAATGGGCGGTCTACAAAATCCTCAGTCATGCGCGCTGAAGCGCCCGTGCGGTGCGTTGGCCGTCAGGCGCGCAAACTGCGCGTGACCCATATGGAGCAGCGTCTCATGATCGCCGGCTTCCATATAGATGTCTGGCTGTGCCTCGATGCTGTCGTCGACGATCATTTCCAATCCGTAGCATTTGCCGACGGCGGGAACCGCACCGTGTGCACAGTCGCTGAACAGCCGATTGACCTCGGTTTCATTGGCCATGTGGACATTGTCGCCGAGGCTTGTCCTCAGGTCCGACAGGCGGAGGTGATGCGATGCGGGCAAGATGGCCAGCATGTATCCGCCGTCGCGCCGCAACACGATGCCCTTGGCGAGGCGGTCCCCCGAGATATGGCATGCCTCGGCCGTTCGAGCCGACGTCATGCTGAGTTCGTGCGGGATCACCTCGTACTGGATGTTCTCAGCGGCGAGGTATTTTTGGAGCGTGGGAGCAATGGCCATGACATCACCTCCGATGCGGAATGCAAACCATCCACCGTGAGGTCGACCCTGCAGACTCTCGCCATACGATGGGCGGCTGCCTGACTAGAGACTCAACATAGGTCTTCCATCCGCAAGCTGCAAATCATCATCAGATAGTCGGATAATCGCCTCCTCTTTCGAACCGGCTCTTGCTGCGCTCCGTTTGGGCACCAGGTCTCGCCGAAGTTGTATGGCAATTTCAATTACATAAGAGTTCGCGATGTCCTGAGCGGCGCGCCGGACAAATCCTAAGCCATTGAAAACCTGCACACTCTGGGCAACCATGTGAGCCTGGAGAGACCGCTCTGCTACGCACGTAGCCTCACAGGATGGTCCGCAATGGCGACTTCGGGTCACATGCAGCGCGCTTCGCGAACATCCGCTCCCATCGTCACGCCGGATGCTCAAATCAACCTCGCGGTCGCAGCATGGCAATCCTGATCCCCAGTCTGGGCTTCGCGCGCTTCGACAGCCGTGGAGAGCTACGACTCGCGGAACGGCTCAAGGACTTCCTCGAAGAGAACGCCGTCGTTTGGCACAACCTCCCTGTTGGCCCTCTCAACCGGCATCCGGATTTCATTATCGTTCATCCCGCGAGCGGCCTGCTCGTGCTCGAGGTGAAAGACTGGCGGCTGGAGACGATCGTTTCGGCGGACAAGACCAAGGTCGAGTTGCTGACAAGTCGTGGTGTCGTACGGGAGACCAATCCCCTCGAGCAGGCTCGCAAATATACGTTCGAGGTCGTGCGCACCTTGGAGCGCGATGGGCAATTGCTGTTTCCGCCCGGTCATCGCTACATGGGCCGATCCCTTCTTTCGTTCGGCTTCGGGGCCGTGTTCACGAATATCACGCGCAAGCAGTTCGACCAGACCAATCTCAAGGATGTCTTCGTCGAGCATTTATGTGTGTTCAAGGATGAAATGACGGAGGGCGCCGATCCCGAAGAATTCCGGTCGAGATTGTGGCGCATGGTTTATCCGCGTCTCGGAGAACCTCTATCGATGCCGCAGTTCGACCGGCTGCGTGCGCTGCTCTTTCCAGAAATACGCATACGACAGATTGCCCTGCCTCTGGACGACGCGACTGGGGTCGATCCTGCGGACCGGACGCTTGCGGTCATGGATATGCATCAGGAGCAGTTCGCGCGCAGTCTGGGAGAGGGGCATCGGATCATTCGCGGCGTCGCCGGATCGGGCAAGACGCTGATCCTGGCCTTCCGGGCCGAGTATCTGGCGCGCGCGGCGTCAAAGCCGGTGCTCATCCTGTGCTACGCCAATGGCATCGCCGGGCGGCTTGAGGATGCCATGCAGAGCCGGGGCGTAGAGAACCGCGTTCAGGTTCTTACCTTTCATTCCTGGTGCTACCGGATGCTGCGGACGTATGGGATTCCCGCCCCATCAGAGCGAGACTATCCTGACTACGCAAAGCGACTGGCTGCGAGCGTTTCAGAGGTCGTGAAGGCTGTAGATGAAGGCCATATCCCGGCGGAGCAGTACGACGCTGTCCTGATTGACGAGGCCCACGACTTCGAGCCGCAATGGCTCGCGCTTGCGGCCAAGATGGTGAACCCGCGCACCAAGGCGTTGATGGTCGTCTACGACGACATCCAGGCCATCTACAAAGGACGTGAACGCCCGGTGTGGAGTCAGCTCGGCATCGAAGCCAAGGGCAGAACGACCGTGTTGAAAGTCAACTACCGCAACACGGCGCAAATCGTCGCCTTCGCGAGACGCTTCGCTGCAGACGTCATTGGCGCTCCGGGCATCACGGCCGACGATGAGCACGCCATCCTGTTGCCCGAAGATGCGGGTCGGCAAGGACTGGAGCCGGACGTTCGGCGGTGCGTGAGCTCGACGCAGAAGCTCACTGCGTCGCCGAATGGTTTCTCGATCGGAAAAAGGCCGGGTACGAGTGGTCGCAGATGGCGTGTCTCTATCCGGAGCACTGGATCGGCGGGCGGGTCGCGCAGATACTCGCCACGCATGGCGTGCCGATCGATATGGCCAAAGACAATCGCAACAGAGTCTCGATCAAGCGGGTGGCCGTGCGGTTCTTGAGCATGCACAGTGCGAAGGGGCTGGAGTTTCCCTGCGTCGCCATCGCTGGCCTGGGCTTGCTCGGCCGTCACGGTGAGACCGTCGAGGAATGCGTCCGATTGACCTATGTCGGGGTGACCCGGGCGACTCACGAGGCGCTCCTGACCTATTCGAGCGAGTCCGCCTTGGTGCAGCGTTTGATTGCGTAGACTGGCACAGCCGCTCCCTCACGCCGTCGTGCCGTCGATCGAGCGGCGGATCACCTTCTGCACTTCCCCATTCGACAGGAACAGGTCGTGGTTGATGATGCCCAGCCTTCCTGGGAGGCATCGACCACGCGCACGCCGAGCCGGGCGATGGCGGCTTTCTCGGCGGCGCCGACCCGCGTCATTCCGCCTGCGATCGATGTCGATGTCGGGCGCAATTATGGTGACAGTGCACTCAATTCGCTCCATCGTCGCTACTCGATAGCGGAGAGCTGGCTCATTATGGAAATCCAATTGAGTACACTGTCACTTGTAATTCTGATGATTGCGCGAAGGCGAGACAGACCATCTCGCCTCCCATGGAAATGCAATCAGTGGCAGCTGCTGCATTCGCAGCTTCGACTAGCGGTGAATTGAGTGCCCCGTCACCCCGATAGCGAATTCCTCGTCGCGCGAAGTATCTCGTCCGACAGCTTGGGATCGTTCACCGCCCGGGCGAGGACCAAGGCCCCGACCAGGGAGGCGGTGGCGGCGAGCGCCTTGTCCCTACTCTGCCGTGGCTTCAGCGTGGAGGCCATTCGGCCGCTCAGGAAAGCGATCGCGCCCCGCACGCCGGCCGTGAAGCGCTCTCTCACGCCGCGGCTCTGGCGCGACATCTCGCAAGCCAGGGCGGCAAAGGGGCAGCCGCTTGCCGGATCGTCGCGATGGGCCGGCGAGAGGTAGTCCGAAACGTAATCGTCGAGAGCAAAGGCCTCGGGCAATTCCTGCGCCTTGGCCGCGATCGCGTAGGCCACCGCTTCTTCGACGAGCCGTTCCTTGGAACCGAACTGACTGTACAGGCTGCCGTGTGTCATCCCGGCCGCCTCGGCAAGAGCATCGACACCCACGCCGGAGATGCCGCGCTCGCGCATCAGGCGGGAGGCGGTATCGAGGATGCGCTCGCGATTCTTCGCCGCCTGTTCTTTTGAAACGCGCATGTTCGCTGGTCCTCAATCACGGGGCTTGACAATTATAATTACGGTCGTCATGTATATCAATAGTTACGATCGTAATCAAAATGTTTCTAGCCGAGTGGTGGCGCCGGAGAGGCTTATGAACAGGATTGAACCGAAGATCGCGCTGGTGACCGGCGCCTCGTCAGGAATCGGACAGGCCACGGCGGAGCGGCTTGCGAACGCCGGCTATAACGTGTTTGGCACCAGCAGGCGGGGCACACAGGCTGGCAAGCATCCGTTCGAGATGCTGTCACTCGACGTGACCAGCGATGCATCGGTAGAAGCAGCCGTCAGCGAAGTGATACGGCGCGAGGGCCGCATCGACCTGCTCGTGAACAATGCCGGCTTTGGTGTTGCCCCTGCGGGGGCGGAAGAGAGCTCGATGGATCAGGCACGAGCGATCTTCGACACGAACTTCTTCGGGCTGATCCGGATGACGCGGGCCGTCGTGCCACACATGCGACGCCAGGGGAGTGGCCGCATCATCAACATCGGCTCTGTGCTTGGCTTTCTACCGATGCCGTATGGCGCGCTCTATGCCGCAACCAAGCACGCGGTGGCCGGCTACTCGGAGTCGCTCGACCATGAACTGCGCACGAGAGGCATTCGGGTCTCGGTGATTGAGCCCGCGTACACCAAGACGCCGTTCGACGCGAACTTCCTGGAGCCCGATGCCAAGCTCGATGAATATCGCGAGGCGCGCGCGGGCGTGACCAAGAGGGTGAACGAGGTGATGGCAACGGCCGAACAGCCGGCCGTAGTGGCCGAGACCGTGCTGAAGGCGGCGAGCGCGATGCGGCCGCAAGTCCGGTACGCGGCTGGCAGCCTCGCGAAGCGCCTGCGATTCTTGCGGCGATTTGCGCCAGTCGGCTTGGTGGATGCCGGCATACGAAAAGACCTGCGTCTTGATGTGCGGGCGTCGCAGTCCGCCCGCACCGCCCGGGCCTTCTGACCGCAACAACCGGCGTACGCGCGGCCACTTGCCACCGCGACTGCAAGGAACCTTCGGACCGAGAGGGAAGATGAAAGCTCTTGTCTTCAAACGTTACGGCAAGCCGAATCAGGTCGCATTGGCTGAAATTCCCCGGCCGACGCCCAAGCCGAACGAAATTCTGGTCCAGGTTCACGCCGCGGGCTTGAACCCGATCGACAACATGATTCCGAAAGGAACATTCAAGCCCATCCTCAAGTTTCAGCTGCCGGCAACGCTGGGCAGTGATCTTGCGGGCGTCGTCGTCGAGGTCGGAAGCAGCGTGACCCGCTTCAAGCCGGGCGATGCCGTCTTCGCCAGCATCTTCGATTTCGGAACCGGTGCTCTCGCCGAATTCGCGCGCGTGCCGGAGCATGCCGCCGCGCTCAAGCCGCCAAACCTGGACTTCGTGCAGGCGGCCTCGATCCCGATGGTCGGCCTGACATCGTGGCAGGCGCTCAAGGAGCGCATGCGTCTCAAGCCCCATCAGAAGGTGTTCATCCCCGCGGGCGCCGGCGGGATCGGCACCTTTGCGATCCAGCTCGCGACATATCTCGGAGCCCGGGTGGGAACGACGACCAGCACAGGAAATGTCGATCTGGTGCGCAGCCTCGGGGCTGACGAGGTGGTCGACTACAAGACACAGCAATTCGAGGACGTGCTGCGGGACTACGACGCCGTGCTAGGCACGGTCAGGGGCGATGCGCTCGAAAAATCGCTTCGGATCCTGAAGCCGGGAAGCACGATAGCTTCGCTCATCGGGCCACCGGACGCCGCGTTCGCGCGCGCCCGAGGGATGAACTTCTTCATGGTGTTCCTGTTCGGATTGCTGAGCCGCAAGATCATTCGCCATGCCGGCAAGATTGGCGCGGAATATTCATTCCTGTTCGTGCATCCCGACGGTAGCCAACTCGCCGAGATCGGCGAGCTTCTCAAGGCCGAGCGCATCCGGCCGGTGATCGACAAGGTATTTCCGTTCGAACAGGCGAAGGCGGCGCTGGCGTATCTCGAAAAGGGGCGAGCCAAGGGGAAGGTCGTAGTCCAGATGAGGTCAAGCGCCAATTCTGGCTAACAAAACGTCCATACCGCGTCCAACAACGAGGTGTTTCGGAAGGGCCCGGGGAGCGCCATTTCGTCGGCCACCCCCAGAATTCGGCCGCCTTCCCCTCGTAGCCGCGACGACGATGCTCAGGAGCCAGCTTTCGCATGGCTCGGCGCAGCCACTCTCTCACGCCGTCGTGCCGTCGATCGAGCGGCGGATCACCTTCTGCACCTCCGAATTCGACAGGAACAGATCGTGGTTGATGATGCCCCAGCCTTCCTGGGAGGCATCGACCACGCGCACGCCGAGCCGCGCGATGACGGCCTTTTCGGCGGCGCCGACCCTGGTCATTCCACCTGCGATCTGGCCCGACAGCGCGAGTGCGCGGTCGTTCGTCGCGGCGATCACGGTGATCTTGCCGGCCAGCGGACCGATGCGCTGGATCGCCGACGAGAACACGTCCATGTCGATATCGGGCGCGGCAAACACGACCGCGCCGATCTTGCTCGTGACGGTGTCGCCGTATCGCGCATGGAGCTGACGCAGGCTTTCGAGCGTCAGCATGGTTCCCATGCTGTGGGCGACGATGTGCACGCGGCCGGCGCTTGGCGCCGACACGAGCGCGGAGAGCACGCGTTCGAAATCGTCGCGCGACCACATCGCGCTGTCGCGGTCATAGGCATAGTCGAACAGGCCGGCCTTGGAGGGCCAGGAGAACACCATCGTCCGGCCGCGGAACTTGATGCCATCGGAGAGATGGGCGCCGTCCAGCACGGCCGTCTCGAATGTCTGCTTGAAGCCGTGCACATAGATCAGCACGTCGCCTGTCCCGGCCTGCGCGGCGAGATCGCCAGCGTCGGCCGGCACCGGTTCGACCCGATCAAGGCGCCAGTCGCCAAGTCCAACGGAGGCGAGGGACAAACGGCTCTCGTCCGGCGCCGCCAGCTTGGCCCGCGCGACCGTCATGGCCGTCGCGCGTTCCGGCCCAAACCAGGGTTTGGCACGGGCGCCGTTGACGGGCTTGCGCGTGGTGGTGACAAGCACTGTCGGGTCAAGCGAGAGCGACGACGCGTCGAAGCGCGCGCCGGTTGCACCCAGGCCAGCGCATCCGCCGAGTGCGACGGCACTTCCTGCCGACATAAGCCCGCCGAGGAAAGCGCGGCGCGAAACGGAATGACGGGAGTCGCGTTGCTGAGGACGTCGGACGATCACTGGGAACCTTTGGGAACTTTGCCCACCTCACGCCGCCCCGCCTAGCTCACTGAATGACAATGCAGGCGAGAAGACGGCGGAGCCGCTTCGCGGCCGGTTCAAAAGTCATGGCCTTCGAACAGGTGCCGCATCAGCCGATGATGCCGATCGCGTGGAGCGTGCACAATCGCGCAAGGCTTACTCCGTGGCTTTCGCCGCGTAGGCCCCGCCCCGTCAAGCGAAACAGGCCAAAGTTCTGTCAACCCCTCCTCACAAAAATATTCTACTTTACCGAAATTCGGATTTGTCGTATGTGTCGGCCATCCCAGCCCACCAAAGGGGCGGTCGTACGTCGTTTCGAACGCGGGCGGGGAGTTGCGGTGGACGCGGGCGGCGTTAAAGGCGGAGCTTGCGCGTGCAGGGCGAGGTCATCTCGTGAGCAAGCGTGACCCGCGAAGACGAACGGCGCCCCTGCGTACGGCGAAACCGTGTGGTCCTGGCCGTCGTTGCTACGGTCAAGCCTTTCGCGGAGATGCGAGCGAGCCCAACCGGGCAGACTGCATCATCCAATTCGCGGGGCGAGGGAGGCCAGAAGGAAAGTTCGGCTCCCGGGAGAGCGCGGCATATTGGCCGTCAAACCATCGCGCAGGGAAGGCCTGGTATCGGCTGCCCTGTGTCTCCCCTGTGCATTGCGTGTGCATTTGTTCAGCACGGGGGTCTATACGGGTGCCAGCCGGCGCCCGGCCTTCCCTGCGCCCTTTCTTTCGAGAGGGTGAGGAGAGCAGCATCACTCGGGCAAAACATGCCGCGAGGACGCGGGCGCGCGTCCGCGGGTTGCCTGCCAGATGACCTTCCGTGCGAGCATGATGCGTCGGCTTCAGTGGAGGTGGTCGTCGCTTCCGGAATCTGCCTTGATGCGATTTCGAGGTGGAGGGAGTGACGATATGAGCGGCTTGGTGATCTCTGGCGGCCGGGTGGTAGATCCCGCGAGTGGGATGGACGCCGTCGGCGACGTGGCGGTGGTGGACGGCAAGGTCGCCGCGGTCGGCACGGGCCTCGGCGGCGCCGAGCGGGTGATCGACGCGACCGGGCTCGTGGTCGCCCCCGGCTTCATCGACCTGCACGCCCATGGCCAATCCATTCCGGCGGACCGCATGCAGGCGTTCGACGGGGTGACGACGACGCTCGATCTCGAGGCCGGCGTGCTGCCGGTCGGGTCCTGGTATGAGCGCCAGGCGAGAAAAGGCCGCGTGCTGAACTATGGCGCCGCCACCAACTGGGCGTTTGCGCGCATCGGCGCAATGACCGGCTCCAATGCGGAGAGCTCGCTGGAGGCGTTCGGCAACGCCATGCGCGACCGCCGCTGGATGGACAACGTGGCGAGTGATGCGGAGGTCGCCGGCATTCTCGAGCGTCTTTCGCGCGGTCTCGATGAAGGCGGCATCGGCGTCGGCATCCTCAATGCCTACGCGCCGGGCGCCGGCGTGCAGGAGCTGACCGCGGTCTGCCAGCTCGCCGCCGCCAAGGACGTGCCGACCTTCACCCACGTCGCCTTCATGTCGCGCATCGACCCCGAGAGCGCGGTGGAAGCCTATATTCGCCTGATCGGCTATGCCGGCGCCACCGGCGCGCACATGCACATCTGCCATTTCAATTCGTCGAGCAAGACCGACGTCGAGCGTTGCCGCGTGCTGATCGCGAAGGCGCAGGCGCAGGGCCTGCCCATCACGGTCGAAGCCTATCCTTACGGCACCGGTTCGACCGTGCTGGCCGCCGCCTTCTTCAGCGACCCCGAATTCGTCGAACGCAACGGCACCGGCTACGATTCCGTGCAGCGCGTGACCGACGGCTATCGCTTCCATGACCGCGAGGAGCTCTTGAAGGCGCAGGCCGAAGAGCCGTCCTCGCTGGTGCTCTGGCACATCCTCGACATCGATAACAATGCGCATCACCGCGACCTGCTCGACATGTCGGTGCTGTATCCCGGCGGCGCGATCGCGTCCGACGCGATGCCGTGGACGACGTCGGACGGCAAGACCTACACCGGCGATGCCTGGCCGCTGCCTGACGATGCCACCTCGCATCCGCGCTCGGCCGGCTGCTTCACGAAATTCATCCGCGAATGGGTGCGCGAGCGCAAGACCGTGTCGCTGCTCGAAGGCGTGCGCAAATGCGCGCTGATCCCGGCGGAAATCCTGTCGCAGAGCACGCCGGCGATGCGCGCCAAGGGCCGGCTGACGAAGGACGCGGACGCCGACATCGTCGTGTTCGACTACGAGAAGCTCTCGGACCGTGCGACCTTCACGGCGATGAACCGCCCCTCCGAAGGCGTGCGGCATCTCGTGGTCAGCGGCCAGGTGCTGATCAGCGACGGCGTGCTGGATCTGGCGGCGCGGCCGGGTAAGCCGGTGCGCCGCCCCGTCGTCGGGGGCTGACCCATGCCGGTCCCCATTCTCCTGGTGACGGGCTTTCTGGGGGCGGGCAAGACCACGGTCGTGAACCATCTGTTGGCGCATGCGGAGGGACGGCGGATCGCCGCGATCGTCAACGATTTCGGCGCTATCAACATCGATGCGGAACTGATCGCGGGCGCCAGCGACGGCGTTGTCAGCCTCGCCAACGGCTGCATCTGCTGCTCGCTCGAAGGCGATCTCCTGCGCACGCTTTCGACACTGCTGCGGCGAGATCCGAAACCGGACTACATCGTGATCGAGACCAGCGGCGTCGCCGATCCCGCCGACATCGTCCGCAATCTGATGGACCCCGTGATCCTGCGCGAGGCGCCGCTGGAGACGGTGCTGTGCGTGATCGACGCCGCGACACCGCCGGCCGCCCTGGACGATGCCCTCCAGCGCTCGCAATTGCGCGTAGCCGATATCGTGGCGCTGACCAAGCTGGATCTGGCGGAAGAGGGCGCGGGTGCGCGGATGCGTCAGGCCATCCGCGCCTTGCGCCTTCCGGCCGTGGTGGTCGAGGCGCGGCATGGCGAGATTCCGTCCGCGCTGCTGTTCCCCGCGAACGTCGAGCGTGCGCCCGTGGCGCGCGATCCGGGCCCGAAACGACCGGCGGAGGAGCGCTTCGAGACGCTGAGCTGGACCTCGGACCGCCCGATCTCGCTGCCCCGCCTGCAGCAGGCCATCGGCAAGCTGGCGCCAAAACTCGCGCGCGCAAAAGGCCTGTTCGAGACCGTCGAGCAGCCCGGCCGCCAGATGGTGTTTCAATTCGCCGCCGGCCGCGCCACGCTCGCCCCTGGCGAGGCGCCCGCACCGGGCGCGCCGCGCACACGGATCGTCTTCATCGCCGAACTCGGCGTGCTGTCGAAGGCCGAGCTCGACGGCATCATGGAGGCGTGCGTTGCCGAATGAAGCTGCAGTCTGTGCCGTCTCACGCGAATTGGGCGACGCCGTTTCCGATCGACCAGTTCTCCGCGGGGGCGTCGAGCACGTTGACGAACACGTCCTCGGGCCGGATGCCCGGGCTTTCGCCGAGCAGGTCGGCGATGCGGCGGTACAGCGCTTTCTTCTGCTCGGGAGTGCGCGAGGCGAACACCGTGATCTGGATCAGCACCGCGTCGTCGCTGCGCGCGACGCCGTAGGCATTGCCGCAGCGGAAATTCGCCGGCTCGTGCTCGCTGATGGTCATGAACTCGTCGCCCTCGGGCACGCTCAGCGCCTCGCGCATGGCGCGGTAGAGGCCGTCGAGAATCGCCTGCCGGTAGGCTTGCGGCTTGCCGGCGCGCATCGAGATGTGGAGCAGAGGCATCGCGCGTCCCTTTGCATGCGGGCCCGACCAGCAGGGCGAATGCGTGCGCCGCTGTTCGGCCCAGTGTTGAAACGGGCTATCAATTCCAATTGGTTTTTAACACGATGTCGAGAAAGCATGTTCTTGACGTCGTGTCAAATACTTCCAAAAGGAGCCGAGCTTGCGGCCGCGCGAATTCGATCATGACGAGGTCCTGCGCATCGCGTTCGACCAGTTCTGGCGCAAGGGCGTGCGCGGCACCTCGCTGTCGGACATCGCGCGCGATGCCGGCGTCCAGCGCGGCAGCCTCTACAACGCCTTCGGCAGCAAGGAAGCGCTGTTCCTGCAGGCCTATGAACGCTATGCCGGGGATTATCTCGCAGCGCTGCAGAAGGCGCTCGGGACGGGCTCCTTGCGCAAGCGCCTCACCGCGTTCTTCGATCTGACCATCACCAATTTCCGCTCGGGCACGCCGCCGCGCGGCTGTCCGACCACGCGCGGGCTGATGGAGCTCGGCGCCGCGGAAGGCGAGGGGTTGGACGAAGACGCGCGCCAGGTCTTTGCGGGCCTTATTTCGCGTATCACAGCACTGGTTCAGGACACGTTGTCGGCAGGCGCCGAGCGCGGCGAGTTCAACGGCAATGCCGCGGCCGCGGCGCTGCACATCGTCACCGTGACGCGCGGCCTCGCCGTGCTCGAACGTGCCTTCGGCGACGAGCCGCAATTGCGCAAGATCGCCGCGCACACCATCGATCTCGTGCTCGGCAGGAAAGGCGGCTAGATGTCAGCACAGAGCAAGCGCGTTGACCGCCCGTGTCGCCGCGGCTTCCTTGCCCGAGCCGACGAACGCGCAGACGATGGATTCGAGCTCGCCCGGCTGCTTGCGGCGCGCGACCGCCAGCAACCGCATCAATTCCGTCTCGTCCTTCGACAGCCGACGACAGGACGGCGGCATGAAGCACAGTTCGCATGGCCGGCCGCTGCGCAGGATTCTGACCAGCGCGGCAGCCCGCGCCACCAGCAGCGGACTGTCGGCAATGCCAGGCGCCTCGTCGGCAAAGCGATAGGCGGCCTCCCAGCAATCGGAGGCGCCGGTGGTGTAGGCCGCTCCGATGAAGCGGAACAGCGACAGCGCGACGCGGCAGAAATCATCGTAGCTGTCGACGCAGGGGCGCGCTCCAAGCGCGGCCTGGAGCGGACAGAGCCGCGATTGGCCGGCGTCCGGCACAGATCCGCAAATATCCGGGGTCATGACCGATCTCGTCAGTGCAATGTCGGGCTTCCGACCAGCCAGCTCTTCATCGCCATGGTCCGGTCATGGTCGAAGGATCGCACCTGCCGGTCGGGCAGGATGAGACCAGCCATGCGGAAGATCGTGGCGAGACCCCGCACGGGCGCCAGCGCCCAATCGGCGCCGACCGGCGGCAGCCAGCTCTCGAACCGTTCGCGCACGATGTCGATGCGATCCTGTTGTGCCGCGGCGATGGCCTGCAGAATCCCGCGCTCGCTGTCCGACATGCGCGGACAGGTCGGGCAGTGCACCTCGATCGCGGTGTGGGCCGTGCAGGCGAAGATCTCGATGATGGATTCCAGCGAGAGCACGGCATCGCCCACGCGGAAATGGTCGTACACCTCCTGGACATCGGCTGCGGTCGGAACGGCGCCGCCGCTGCGTGCCTTGGCCCGGAATCCCCAGATGAAGAGCCGTTCCGCCGCACTGAGCGCGGGAAGATCGACAGACCCTGATGATGTCGATTGATGCATGAAACCTCTGGCCCTTGGCTGCGCTCACGCCACAGCTGGCGCTGATTGTCTGCATCGATCGTTCTGCCGGAGCCCGCCCCAAGTCAACGCTCGCAGGGGCGATATCGAGGTCTTCTAGTTTTGAAGAGGTTTATATTCGAAGACGGGCGCGGCGCCGCGAGGGCGCGAAAGCCGTGCGCGGCGGCCGGGCCTCGGCGGCCGCTTGGGGAACCCGAATGCTTAAAGCTTTGCTAAGAGGATCGGGATAAATTGGCATGTCTGTCCCGCCAAATTTCGTGAGCTCCGATGATTTTCTCCCGCATCAGTTTCAAGCTGGTCCTGATTGTCGGCATCAGCCTTCTCGGCATGATCGCCCTCGTGCCGATCGCGCTGTCGACCCTGCGCACGCAGATGGTCGCCGATCGTCAGGCCAAGACGCAGCAGATGGTCGATGTCGGCTACGGCATCCTCGCCCACTACCAGAAGCTCGAGAGCGACGGGAAACTCCCGCGCGAACAGGCCCAGGCCGCCGCGATCGCCGAGATCAAGAGCCTGCGCTACGACAAGGTCGAGTATTTCTGGATCAACGACATGGCCCCGAAGATGGTCATGCATCCGATCAAGCCGGAGCTCGACGGCAAGGATCTGTCCGGGATGAAGGATCCCGCCGGCAACGCGCTGTTCATGGGCTTCGTCGACGTCGTCAAGAAGCAGGGCGCGGGCTTCTACGGCTACCTCTGGCCGAAGCCCGGCTTCGACCAGCCGGTCGGGAAAATCTCCTATGTGAAGGGCTTTGCGCCTTGGGGCTGGATCATCGGCACCGGCATCTATCTCGACGATGTCGACGCCGTGTTCCGCCAGTCTGCGACGACGTTCGGCTACGTCTGTCTCGCCGTGCTGGTCCTGGTCCTCGGTGCGTCCTTCGTGATCGGCCGCAGCGTGACCCGGCCACTGGCAAAAATCACCGCGCTGACCGAGCGGCTTGCCGCCGGCGACAGCGCGTTCGAGGTGCCCTATACCGACCGCAACAACGAGGTCGGCGGGCTCGCCAAGGCGCTGGCCGTGTTCAAGGACAATGCGTCGGCCGTCGAGCGGATGCATGCCGAGCAGCAGGAGCTGAAGCAGCGGGCCGACGGCGAGAAGCGCAAGGCGATGACCGATCTCGCCGGCAAGTTCGAGGCGAGCGTTCAGGCCGTCGTCCGCGACGTCTTCAACGAGGCGCGCGCGATGCAGCAGGCAGCCCAGGGCATGTCGGAAACCGCGGACAAGGCGACCGACCGCGCGAGCTTCGTCGCCTCCGCCTGCCAGCAGGCCTCGAGCAACGTGCAGACGGTGGCCTCCGCCGCCGGCCAGCTGTCGTCCTCGATCTCGGAGATCAGCCAGCGCGTCGCACAGGCCGCGACGGTGGCCGACAAGGCCGCCGCCGACGGTCAGCGCACCAACGACACCGTGCAGGGGCTGGCAGCGGCCGCGCACAAGATCGGCGAGGTCATCGACCTCATCAACCAGATCGCCTCGCAGACCAATCTGCTCGCGCTCAACGCCACGATCGAGGCGGCGCGGGCGGGCGAAGCCGGCAAGGGCTTTGCGGTGGTTGCGAGCGAAGTGAAGTCGCTGGCGAGCCAGACGGCAAAAGCGACCGATGAGATCGGCGCTCAGATCACGGCGATCCAGGCCGAGACCAATCAGGTCGTCGGCAACATCGAGAGCATCCGTGCCACCATCATGGAGGTCAACGAGATCTCCTCATCGATCGCCGCCGCGGTCGAGGAGCAGGGCGCCGCGACGCAGGCGATCGCACACAGCGTGCAGGAGGCGGCCTCCGGAACCGACCAGGTCTCGCAGAACATCTCCGGCGTCAGCGACGCGACCGCGGCGACCGGCCAGGCCGCAGGCCTCGTGCTGCAATCGAGCGGCCGGCTGACGCAGAAGCTGCAATCGCTCGAAAACGAAGTCAGCGCTTTCGTCGCGGGCGTGCGCGCGGCGTAACGAGAAGCGCTGCAAGACGACTTTCTTTTTCCGCGTCGCGGCATCGGCCGCGACGCGGATGCTGTTTTTCTTGACATGACGTCTGCCGTGCTCGACGTGTAGCGATGTCGATTGACGGCACGTGCGTGCCCTCGAAAAGAAAAGCAACACGGAAAGACGTCATGAGCGCGGGCCTCAACGAGAAGGATTATCTCGCTACCTTGCGTGGCCTGTGGGACAAGGCCTGGCCGAACGGCATGCCGCGTTCGCCGAATTATCTGCACGGCGAAGTTCCCTTGACGGAATATCTGCGCGCCTGGGCGAAGCGCAGTCCGGAGCGGCCTGCAATCATATTCTACGGCCACGTCACCACCTACGCCGATCTCGACCGGCAGAGCGACCGCTTTGCGGCGCTGTTGCAGGCCAAGGGCGTCGGTAAGGGCGATCGTGTCGCCGTGTTCCTGCCGAACTGCCCGCAATTCCACATCGTGTTCTTCGGCATTTTGAAGCTCGGTGCGATCCATGTCCCCGTCAGCCCGCTGTCGCGCGCGTTCGAGCTGTCCTACGAGCTCAACGACACCCAGGCCGACGTGATCGTGGCGCTCGACCAGTTCGTCCCCGTCGTCGAGCAGGTGAAAGGCGAGGTGCAGCTGCGCGAGATCATCGTCACCAGTTTTGCCGACGTCATTCCGAAGGCGCCCGCATTTCCCACGCCGGACTCGATCCGGACGCCGCGCGTTTCGGTCCCGGACGCGACCGATCTGCTGCCGGCGCTCGCCGCAATGCCTACACCCACGTCGCTGCCGCCGCCTGGGCTCGATGACGTTGCCGCGCTCAACTACACCGGCGGCACCACCGGCATGCCTAAGGGCTGCGTCCATACCCATCGCGACATGGTGTACACGGCCGCGGCCAATTACGGCATCTCGGTGCTGTCGGACGAGAGCAGCGTGTTCCTGTCGTTTTTTCCGGAATTCTGGATCGCCGGCGAGAACTTTGGCCTGATCTTCCCGCTGTTCTCCGGCGCGACGCTGGTGCTGCTGGCGCGCTGGGATGCCGTCGGCGCCATGGCCGCGATTGACAAATACAAGGTCACCATCACCGCGATGCCGGTCGATGGCGCGGTCGAGCTGATGGACCACCCGCGCTGGAGCGAGTTCGATCTGTCGTCATTGAAGCAGGTCCGCGTCGTCTCCTTCGTCAAGAAGCTCAACGCCGACTATCGCAAGCGCTGGAGGGATCTGACCGGTACGATCCTGATGGAGGCGGCGTGGGGCATGACGGAGACCCACACGTCCAACACCTTCACGGCCGGCTTCCAGGACGACGATTTCGACCTCAACAACCAGCCGATCTTCGTCGGCCTGCCGGTCCCCGGCGCCGAGTTCAAGATCACCGATTTCGAGACCGGCGCATTGCTGCCGCTCGGCGCGGAAGGCGAGATCCGCGTACGGACGCCCTCGCTGCTCAAGAGCTATTGGAACAAGCCGGAGGCGACCGCCGAGTCGCTCGTCGACGGTTGGCTGCGCACCGGCGATATCGGCAACATCGACAAGGACGGCTTCCTGCACTTCCTGGGCCGCCGCAAGGAGATGCTGAAGGTCAAGGGCATGAGCGTGTTTCCGCCGGAGATCGAGGCACTGCTGGGCCAGCACCCGAAGGTGCTAGGCTCGGGCGTGGTCGGGCGCGACGATCCTGACAAGGGGCAGGTGCCGGTGGCCTATATCCAGCTCAAGCCTGAGGCGGTCGGCACCATCTCTGCGGAAGATCTGCGCGCCTGGTGCGCCGAGCGCATGGCCGTCTACAAGATCCCGGAAGTGCGTATTATCGATGCCCTGCCGCTGACGGCCACGGGCAAGGTGAAGAAGCAGGATCTCGACCCGAATCTTCCTGCTGCTGTCTGAATGAGAGAGACGATGTCGTTCAAGAAGCTCCTGATTGCCAATCGCGGCGAGATTGCCATCCGCATCGCGCGCGCGGCGGCCGACGCCGGCATCGCGACCGTTGCGATCCATCCCACTGATGATGCGCTGTCGCTGCACGTGCGCGTTGCCGACGAGGCCGTCGAAATCCCCGGCCGCGGCGCCCGGGCCTATCTCGACATCGATGCGGTGGTGACGGCGGCAAAGAGCGTCGGCTCCGATGCCGTGCATCCCGGCTACGGCTTCCTCAGCGAGAACGCCGCGTTTGCCAAGGCCTGTGCCGATGCAGGCCTCACCTTCGTCGGGCCGAAGCCGGCGGCGCTCGAATTGTTCGGCGACAAGGTCGCGGCAAGGCAACTGGCAAAGCGTTGCGGCGTGCCGATCATTGCCGGCACCAGCGGGCCGTCGTCGCTGGAGGAGATCACGGCGTTCTTCAGCTCCCTCGGCAGCAATGCTGCGATCGTGATCAAGGCCATGGCCGGTGGCGGTGGGCGCGGCATGCGCGTCGTCGAGAGCGCGGCCGATCTCACGGAGGCCTATGCGCGCTGCCAGTCCGAGGCCAAGGCTGCCTTCGGCTTCGACGGTGTCTATGCCGAGCGGCTGATCCGGCAGGCGCGCCATATCGAGGTGCAGATCATCGGCGATCGTCACGGCGCGATCTCTCATCTCTGGGAGCGCGAATGCACCATCCAGCGCCGGCACCAGAAGCTGATCGAGGTGGCGCCGAGCCCGTCGCTGAGCGAGCCCTTGCGCGGCCGTATCATCGAGGCGGCGAAGCAGCTTGCGACGGCGGCGATTTACGACAATCTCGGCACGTTCGAGTTCCTGGTCGACGGCACCGCCGAGGACAGCTTTGCTTTCATCGAGGCCAATCCGCGGCTCCAGGTCGAGCACACCGTGACCGAGGAAGTGCTCGGGCTCGACCTCGTCCGCGCCCAGCTCGCGGTCGCATCAGGCGCAACGCTGTCCTCGCTTGGCCTTGCGCAGGGATCGATCCCGAAGCCGCGCGGCCATGCCATGCAGCTCCGCGTCAACATGGAGACGCTGGACGCATCAGGCGCGACGCATCCGACCGGCGGCGTGCTCGCTGTTTTCGAGCCGCCGTCAGGGCCGGGCGTGCGCGTCGATAGCTTTGGTTACGCCGGCTACAAGACCAGCGCGGCCTTCGACTCGCTCCTCGCGAAAGTCATCGTGCATACGCCGGGCGAAACCTGGCATGATGTCGTTGCAAAAGCCTCGCGCGCCTTGCGCGAGTTCCGGATCGACGGCGTGGTCACCAATATCGCCTTCCTGCAGGCGGTGCTGGCGCATCCTGATTTCAGGACCAACCGAATCGCGACCGACTTCATCGATCGCAATATCGCAAAGCTCGTCGATGCCGCCGACGGTGCGGCCAAGCCGCTCTACTTTGCGCCGACCGAAGGAAGTGGCGTTTACGGCGCGGAGACGCATGTCGCGCAGATCGTGCCTGAAGGCACGGTGATGGTCGCAGCGCCCTTGCAAGGAACCATCGTCACCATTCAGGTGAAGGAGGGCGAGATCGTGCGCCCCGGCCAGCAGCTCGCCGTGATCGAGTCCATGAAGATGGAGCATCTCGTGATGGCCGAGCAGGGCGGCCGGGTGACAAAACTCGCCGCCGGCGACGGTGCCACGCTGCTGCATGGCGAGGCGATCCTCTATCTGGAGCCGCTCGACGTCGCGGCCGACAGCACGACGGCCGAAGCCGATATCGATCTCGACCACATCCGCCCCGACCTCGCCGAGCTGATCGCGCGCCAGGCCAACACGCTGGATGCGAATCGCCCCGCCTCGGTCGAGCGCCGCCGCAACACCAATCAGCGCACCGCGCGCGAGAACGTCGCCCAGCTCGTCGACGAAGGCTCGTTCATGGAATACGGCAGCCTTGCCATCGCGGCGCAGCGCCGCCGCCGCAAGCTCGACGATCTCATCAAGAACACGCCGGCCGACGGTCTCGTCATGGGCGTCGCCACGGTCAATGGCGAGAAGTTCGGGCCCGAGGGTGCGCGCTGCATCGTCGTGGCCTATGACTACACCGTGCTCGCGGGCACGCAGGGCCACATGAACCACAAGAAGATCGACCGCATGCTGACCTTGGCGGAAGATTGGCGCGTGCCGCTGGTGTTCTATGCCGAAGGTGGCGGCGGCCGGCCCGGCGACACTGATCGGCTCGGCATGACCGGTCTCGACGGTCCGTCCTTCGTGCAGTTCGCAAGGCTCTCCGGCCTCGTGCCCGTGATTGGTGTCGTCTCCGGCTATTGCTTCGCCGGCAACGCCGCGATGCTCGGCTGCTGCGACGTCATCATCGCCACCAAGAACGCCTCGATCGGCATGGGCGGCCCTGCGATGATCGAGGGCGGCGGCCTCGGCGTCTATCATCCGGCCGAGGTCGGCCCTGTCTCGTTCCAGTCGCCGAACGGCGTCATCGACATCCTCGTCGAGGACGAGGAGGAGGCGACATCCGTCGCGCAAAAATACCTGTCCTATTTCCAGGGCGCGGTGACGGGGTGGGAGGCCGCCGACCAGCGCCTGCTGCGCCGGGCCATCCCCGAGAATCGCCTGCGCGTCTACGATATCCGCAGCGTCATCGATCTCGTCGCCGACAAGGATTCCGTTCTGGAGCTGCGCCGCGACTACGGCGTCGGCATGATCACCGCGCTGATCCGCATCGAAGGAAAACCGTTCGGCCTGATCGCCAACAATCCGCGTCACCTTGGCGGCGCCATCGATGCCGATGCCGGCGACAAGGCCGCGCGCTTCCTCCAGCTCTGCGACGCCTTCGATTTGCCCGTCGTCTCGCTTTGCGACACGCCCGGCTTCATGGTCGGCCCGGAAGCGGAGAAGACCGCGATCGTGCGCCACGTCTCCCGCATGTTCGTCACGGGCGCGAGCCTCACCGTGCCGCTGTTCGGCATCGTGCTGCGCAAGGGCTATGGCCTCGGCGCACAGTCGATGATCGGCGGCGGCTTCCACGCCTCGTTCTTCACCGCGGCCTGGCCGACCGGCGAGTTCGGCGGCATGGGGCTGGAGGGGTACGTCCGCCTCGGCTTCCGCAAGGAGATGGAAGCCATCGCCGACCCCGAGGAGCGCGAGACCTATTACCGCAACAAGGTCGCCGAGCTCTATGCCAACGGCAAGGCGGTCTCGATCGCCTCGGTGTTCGAGATCGACAACGTCATCGACCCCGCCGAGACGCGGCGCTGGATCATGGCCGGACTCCGTTCGGTGCCGAAGCCGCCGGCCAGGGCCGGGAAGAAGCGGCCGTGCATCGATACGTGGTGAGGGCGGTGCAGCAATAGCTGCGTTTCGGTTCCGGATTGACATCCCCGCCTGTGGTGCCAGACTTTGCACAATAATACAGGGTGGAGACGTCCGCGATGGCCAGCCTGTCGGCCTCGAACCATGTCGCCCGCGTCTTGTCCGTCGCCAATCAATTGGCCGACGTCGATGCCTCTTCGCGCATTGCCGATTCCTGGCGGCGCTGCCTGATCAGCCACAAGCTCGACCCCGCCCGCCAGGGACCGCCGCAGACGCTGACCGAGGCCGAGGTCCGGCATGTCGCCGAACCGATGGAGCAGCTGATCCAGCTGGCGACGCCGGAGCTCGAAGACCTCGCGCGGGTGCTGCGCGAGGCCGGCTATTGCGTCAATCTCGCCGACCCTAGCGCCACGATGCTGTGGAGCCGGCTGCCCGGCCCGGCCGATACTGAGATATTCATGCGCTGGAAGGTCTATACCGGCTCGAATTTTTCCGAGGCTTTCGAAGGCACCAACGGGCTCGGCACCGCACTTGCGGAGCAAAGGCCGATCCTGGTGCATCGTGACGAGCATTTTCGCGCGCAGTGGCACATGTTCTCCTGCGCCGTGGCGCCGCTGTTCGACCACGCCGGTCGCCTCGCCGGTGCCGTGAACATCACCTCTTGCCGAGAGGATCTCGAGCGCGCTGCGCATCAGCTCGCGCTCGCGGTGACGATGGAGGCGACGCGGCGCATGGAGGGCGCGATCTTCCGCGGTCATTTCCGCAACGCCTGGATCGCGACCGTGCCGGGCGACGGCGGCAGCGGTCTGCTGGCCTATGACGACGATCGCCGCATCGTCGGCGCCTGCCGTTCGGCGCGCGCACTGCTGGGCCTCACCGACGGCTTGATCGCATCCGGCATCGATCTGTCGCGCTACGTCAAGTTCGATCGTCATGCCGCCCGCGGCGTGGACGAGACAGTCGAGTTGCGTCGCGCCGATGGCAGTGCGTTAGGGCAGGGGCATGTTGCGCCGCCCCTGCAGACGAGATCATCGGCGCGTCCGCTCGCGCCGCGCCGCGATGCGCCTGTCGATCGCTTCGACGCGCTGCACCGGCTCGCCGGCCGCGATCCCGGGCTGATCAGAAGCGTGAAGCGGCTCCGAAGCATCGGCGATCACAATCTGCCCGTGCTGCTGCACGGCGAAACCGGCGTCGGCAAGGATGTGTTCGCGCGCGCCATTCACGCCGCGAGCAGCCGGGCGCGCAGCAATTATGTCGCGCTGAATTGCGCGGCGATGCCGGAGAGCCTGATCGACGCCGAGCTGTTCGGCTACGAGGCCGGCGCGTTCACCGGGGCGCGGCGCGACGGCTCGAAGGGCCTGATCGTGCAGGCCGACGGCGGCACGCTGTTCCTCGACGAGATCGGCGACATGCCGATCGCGCTGCAGACGCGTTTGCTACGCGTGCTGGAAAACCGAGAGGTTTGGCCGCTCGGCGCACTCAAGCCTGTCGCCGTCGACATCCGCCTCATCAGCGCCACGCACCGCGATCTCGGCCGCATGGCCGAAGAAGGCGGCTTCCGCGCCGACCTCTATTTCCGCCTGCGCGGCCTCGAGGTACGGCTGCCGGCCTTGCGCGAGCGTGCCGACCGGGACGACGTCATCCGCCAGATCGCGCGCGAGGAGGCGCCGAACTGCAGGCTTTCGGACCAAGCGTGGTCGCAACTCTCGGCCTATTCCTATCCCGGCAACATGCGCCAGCTTCGCCACGTGCTGCGGCTCGCCGGCTGCACGGCGGAGAACGGGATCATCACCGATGCGGATCTCGACCTGCCGCCGTTCGGAAAAGCGGAGCCGGACCTCGAAGCGGCCGAGCGCGCCACGATCGTCGAGGCGCTGCGCAAGCACGGCGGACGCGTCGCCGAAGCAGCACGGGCACTGAAGCTCAGCCGCGCGACGCTCTATCGGAAGATCAAGCTGCTGAAGATCGAAACGGCGCAGTAGCGGTCTCTGTCCCAGATCACAGACGTCGTAGGGTGGGGCAAAGGCGCACTTGCGCCGTGCCCACGACTTCTCGTTTAGGACCTAAGACGTGGGCACGCTTCCGCCTTCGCTCTTCGAGCTACGGCGGACAAGTCGCTTTGCCCACCCTACGATCTCTGTAGTCGTGGATCGCTTGCGTGGCGCCTCTTACGAAAAATCCGTCCAGCTCAGATGCCGTGAATCGAGGTCGCCGACCGTCACCGTTTCGCGCATCTCATGCGGGGTGTGAAAACTGCTGCGCAGGTAGACCAGCGGCGCTGCGGTCGCCAAATGCGACACGCCGCGCACTTCGCCGACGAAGATCGAATGCGTCGTCGTCTCGAACTCCTGCGCCAGCACGCAGTCGAATGCGGCGACCGCATCCGTCAGCACCGGGGCGCCGGTCGCGCCGCGCGTCCACTGTCCGAACGCAAAACGGTCGTCGCCGTTGACGCCCTTCTGGCCGCTGAAGGTGAGCGCGAGCAGGGCGTGATCCTCGTGCAGGAAGTTGATCGCGAAGGCGCCTTCCTCGCGGATGCGCGCATGTGCGCTGGCGTTGCGGTTGACGCAGACGATCAGCGACGGCGGGGAGTCCGACAGCGAGCAGGCCGAGGTCACCGTCAATCCCGTGCGCTTGCCGTGCTCGGCGCCGACCGTGACCAGCGCGACGGCGCCGGCACATTGGCGCATCGCTTGCTTGAAATCCTTTGCGTCGAGAGGATTGGCGTCGACCGTCACGCGGAAATCTCCGAAATTGGAAACGGGTGCGACACGATCGTGCCGCACCCGCTGAGCGTCAAGCCGCCTTCTTCGCGGAGCCGAGATGCGCAAGGCGCGGCATCACCTCGTTCTTCAGCAGCGAGAGCGAGTGATGCCAGGCTTCCGCCTTGTGCTTGTAGTCGAAGCCGAACACCAGCAGCACGCCGAAGCCGCCGACCTCGTCGTAGATCTTCTCGATCTTCTCGGCGACGGTCGCGGGCGAGCCGACGATCCAGTTCCGCTTGGCGCAATATTCGACCGTGACGTCGCTGTCGGGGACATCGGGCGAGTGCTTGAGATAATCCTTGAAGCCGAAATGGCCGAGCAGCGGCAGGAAATACTCGCCCATCATCCGGCCCATCATGTCGCCGGTCGAGAGCTTCCAGGCTTCCTCGTCGGTGTCGGCGACGAACACCTCGCGCACCAGACGCCAATCCTGCCGGTTCGGCTTGCGCCCGGTCTTGGCGGCGCCGATCTCGACGGAGTCCCAGTGGCTCGAGACATAGGCCGGGTTGAGGTTGAGGCTCATCGGGATGAAGCCGCGCTCGCCGGCGAGCTTCAGCGTGTCCGAGTTCTTCGACAGCCCGGCGACGCCGATCGGCGGATGCGGCGCCTGCAGCGGCTTGATGTGCGGCTTGAGGAAGTCGAACATCGTGTCCGGCTTGGTCACGGTCCAGAACTTGCCCTTGTGGGTGAAGGGCGCGGGCTCGGTCCACAGCTTCAGGATGATCTCCAGAGCCTCGCGCGTCATATCGCGGTTCTGCCCGCTCATGCCGTCGACGTTGAACATCGCCCAGTCGCTCGGCAGCCCGGAGGCCGCGACGCCGAAATTGAGCCGGCCCTCGGAGAGATGGTCGAGCATCGCGACCCGGTTGGCGAGCTCGGCCGGATGGTGATAGGGCAGCAGGAATCCGCCCGGCCCGATCCGAAGCTTCTTGGTCTGCATCAGGGCCTGCGCGATCAGGAGGTCCGGCGTGGGATTGGGTTCCCAGGGCGCGGTGTGGTGCTCGCCGACCCAGGCCTCCTGATAGCCGAGCTCGTCGAGCCAGCGCATGACCTGCAGGTCCCAATCGTTCCCTTCCTTCAGGCCGCACTCCGGCGGATGCGAAGGCATCGTGAAATAGCCGATCTCCATGGGTTTCCTCATCTGATGTTGACGCGTCTTGTCGCGCGTTGACGGAGTTGAGCAACGAAGCTTCAGCAAGCGCTGTGCCAGCGGTTCAGCAATCGCTGTGCCAGCGGTTCAGCAAGCGCTGTGCCAGCACGGCTGAGCCTCGAATTGCGGAGAAAGGGCTGGTTTGCCCGCACAATAGCCGGTATCCCGGCGGTAGACCCGCAAGACGTCGTCTCATTGTCGCGAGACGGCGTCCCGGCCGTGAGACGAGGACAGTTTCGAATGACCGAACCCGCTTATGTCGCGGTGGACTGGGGCACCAGCAGTTTCCGGTTGTGGCTGGTCGATCGTGCCGGCCAGGTGCTGACCGAGCGCCGCAGCGGCGAGGGCATGCTGGCGGCGGCGAAGGCAGGCTTTCCCGCCGTGCTGCGATCGCATCTTGCGGCGATCGAAGCGCCGGATCATCTGCCGGTTCTCGTCTGCGGCATGGCCGGTGCCAAGACTGGCTGGGTCGAAGCCGGCTATGTCGACACGCCGGCGCCGCTCTCGGCCGTCCTGAAACAGGCCGTGCGCGTCCCCGGCGAAGCGCGCGACATCCGCATCCTGCCGGGCATCGCGCAGCGCGATGCAGCCGCGCCGGACGTCATGCGCGGCGAGGAAACGCAGCTGCTCGGCGCGCTCGGCCTCGATGCCGCGGGCGAGGCGCTGGTCTGCATGCCCGGCACGCATTCGAAATGGGTGCGCGTGAGGGACGGCGTGGTCGAACGCTTCTCCACCTTCATGACCGGCGAGCTCTTCAGCGTCGTCTCGCGCGAGACCATCCTGTCGCTCGCGGTCGCCGGCGCCGACGAGGCCGAGGATGTCGCGAGCTTCAAGGCGGCGGTGAAGGCCGCCTATGAGGCGCCGGCCTTCGCCGCCAATCTCTTGTTCGGCGCGCGGTCGCGCCAGCTTCTGTTCGGCGGCACGCCGGCCGCGGCGCGCGAGACGCTGTCGGGGACGTTGATCGGCGTCGAGCTGGCGGCGGGGCTTTCGGGCCTCGTGCCGCAAGCGGGCGTCAAGCTGATCGCCTCGGGGCGGCTTGCGATGCTGTACCGGCTGGCGTTTGAGGCGCTGTCGGTCAACGCTGATACGGTCGATGCGGATGAAGCCGTCCGCCGTGGCCTTTCGATGGCAGCTGCCGCGATCTGGACGAAATCAGAGGATCTTTGAGATGAGCGTTCCCTTTCCGCCGATGAAGCGGCCGCTGGTTGCGATCCTGCGTGGCGTCAAGCCCGAGGAGACCGAGGCGATCGTCGCCGTGCTGATCGAAGCCGGCATGACCGCGATCGAGATCCCCCTGAACTCGCCCGATCCGTTCCGCTCCATTGCAACGGCGGTGAAGCAGGCACCTCCGGGCGTGCTGATCGGCGCCGGCACGGTGCTGGCGACCGCGGATGTCGATCGTCTCAACGACGCCGGCGGCAGGCTGATGGTCTCGCCGAATGTGGACACGCAGGTGCTCGTGCGTGCGCATCAGTACGCCATGGTCACGCTACCCGGCGTGTTCTCGCCGACCGAGGCGCTGCTTGCCGCGCGCTCCGGCGCATCGGGCCTGAAATTCTTTCCGGCCAGCGTGCTAGGTGCCTCCGGCATTGCCGCGATCCGCGCCGTGCTGCCATCAGGCGTCATGATCGCGGCCGTCGGCGGCGTCTCCGATCAGAATTTTGCCGAGTACATCAAGGGCGGCGTCACCGCCTTCGGGCTCGGCTCCAGCCTCTACAAGCCCGGCATGAGCGTCGCCGACGTCGCCGCGCGCGCGAAGGCGACGATCGCGGCTTACGATCGGGCAATTCAGAAAGATTGAACGGACAATAACTAGCCGTGATCCTGACATAGCCTATTGTGCCACCACATGGAGTCGCGATGCTGATATTTGCGCATCGTGTGATGTGACTGGCTGAATCAGGAGACCGACATGGCGATCAACAACGTGGCCGATCTGTTCGTGGCAACGCTCGAGCAGGCCGGCGTCAAGCGCATCTACGGCATCGTCGGCGACAGCCTGAACGCCCTGACCGAGGCGCTGCGCCGCCGCGGCACCATCGAATGGATCCATGTCCGCCACGAGGAGGTCGCCGCGTTCGCCGCCGCCGGCGAAGCCGAGATGACCGGAAGCCTTGCGGTGTGCGCGGGCTCCTGCGGCCCCGGCAATCTGCATCTGATCAACGGCCTGTTCGACGCACATCGCAGCCGCGTTCCCGTGCTGGCGATCGCGGCGCAGATCCCGACCGCCGAGATCGGCGGTGGCTATTTCCAGGAGACCCATCCGCAGAACCTGTTCCGCGAATGCAGCCATTATTGCGAGCTGGTGTCCGACCCGAGCCAGCTTCCTTACGTGCTGGAGAATGCCATCCGTGCGGCGGTGGGCCTGCGCGGTGTCGCCGTCGTCGCCATGCCCGGCGACGTCGCGTTCCGCAGCCCGCCCAAGCGCGCGCTGTCGACGACGCGCGGACTCGCGCTGTCGGCGCCCCATGTGGTGCCGCAGGCGAATGAGCTGAAGGCGCTAGCCGACCTTCTCAACGGCACCGAGCGCGTCACCTTGTTCTGCGGCCGCGGCTGCGCCGGCGCGCATGCGCCCTTGATGCAGCTGGCCGAAGCGCTGAAAAGCCCGATCGTGCATGCGCTCGGCGGCAAGGAGCACGTCGAATACGACAACCCCTATGACGTCGGCATGACCGGCTTCATCGGCTTCTCCTCGGGCTATGCCGCCATGCACGCCTGCGACGCGCTGGTGATGCTCGGCACCGATTTTCCCTACAAGCAATTCTTTCCGACCGATGCGAAGGTCGTGCAGATCGACATCCGCCCGGAAAATCTGGGACGGCGCTGCAAGATCGATCTCGGCCTCGTCGGCGACGTCAAGCTGACCATCGAAGCGCTGCTGCCGCTGCTGAAAGCGAAGACGCAGCGCAAGCATCTCGACGACGCCGTCGCGCACTACAAGAAGGCGCGCGAGGGTTTGGACTCGCTCGCCAAGGGCACGCCGGGCAGCAAGCCGATCCACCCGCAATATCTCGCAAAGATCATCAGCGATCATGCCTCCGACGATGCGGTCTTCACCGCCGATGTCGGCACACCCACGGTGTGGGCCGCGCGCTATCTCGACATGAATGGCCGCCGCCGGTTGATCGGCTCCTTCGTGCACGGCTCGATGGCCAACGCGATGCCGCAGGCGATCGGTGCGCAGGCCGCCCAGCCGGGCCGCCAGGTCATCTCGCTCTCCGGCGACGGCGGCTTCACCATGATGATGGGCGATCTGATCACGCTGACGCAAGAGAAGCTGCCGGTGAAGGTCGTGATCTTCAACAACGGCGTGCTCGGCTTCGTCGCGCTGGAGATGAAGGCGGCAGGTTTCGTCGACACCAATGTCGACCTGGAGAATCCCGATTTCGCGGCGATGGCGCGCGCGATGGGCATCTTTGCCAAACGCGTCGAGGACCCCGGCGAGCTCCCCGGTGCGGTCAAGGAGATGCTCGCCCATGACGGCCCGGCCCTGCTCGACGTCGTCACCGCCAAGCAGGAGCTGTCGATGCCGCCGACCATCACCACCGAGCAGGTCAAGGGGTTCAGCCTCTGGGTCCTGCGCGCGGTGATGAACGGCCGCGGTGACGAGGTGCTTGATCTTGCGAAGACGAATTTGTTGCCGCGTTAGCCCCGCTTCACCGAAGGCGCGGTCAGCTGCTCCTGGCGGCGCTGGAAGCGCTGCCAGTGCAGCACGCTGCCGATCAGCAGGGCCGGCAGGAAGCCGAGCGCGATCAGGAAATGCGGCAGCTGCGTCGGCGAGACGAAGGCGATGGCGATGTCCGAGATCAGCCAGAGCGCTGCGAACATCACCGCAAAGTCAGTTCGCGCGCAGCGCAAATAGTAGAACACGGCGGTGATGACGATCGCGGGGCCGATCGCAACGCCGATCATGATCGCGGTCAGCTCCTTCGGCGTCAACGCGTCGAGCATCATCGCGGCCAGCAGCCAGAGTGCGGCGAACATGGCGACGATGTCGAGCGGATGCCGCAATTCAATACCTCTCGCGGGGACGCGCTATCGTTGTGGCCGGAGCTGCGGCCGTCAAGTCAAGATGCGCTTATTCCTCGTCACTTCCGGGCGTCGGGCGCAGCATGAAATGGCCGAAGGCGGTGGCGATCGGCTTGGCCGCGTCATCCTGCCAGGCGCGCGCCTCGAAGGCGACGATACGCCGGCCCTGCTTGACGATCGAGACGTTGGCAAACGTATCGAGCGCACGGCCGGAGCGCAGATAGTTGACGGTGAGCCCGATCGGCTTGGGTGGCGCGGCGGCGCCGAGCTCGCGCGCGACGCCGATGACAGCCGTGGTCTCGAGGAAGGCCCCGGTCATGCCGCCATGAATCGCGGGCAGGATCGGGTTGCCGATGATCTTTGTCGAGAACGGCATCGTCAGTGTGCCGTCGTCATTGACGCGGATGCCGAGAGCGCGCGCGAACGGGCTGCGCGCGAAGGGGCCATCCGGATCTTCCGGCGCCTCCAGCACCGGGATGCTGCGCGCATCCATCCTGCGGTCGGCGAGCATGTTGGTGCGGTTGGCGCCGATCATGAAGCAGGCGGTCGCAGTCGCTACCGGATCGTCCTCGGACTCCTGATAGGCGGTGGAGCGCACGAAGGCGATCGAGCGCGTGGTGCGGTAGCAGACCGAATGCGCCTTGATGTCGAGGCCGGGCGTCGCCGGCTTCTGGTAGTCGATGCGCAGGTCGAGGGTTGCGATCGCGCGCGTGCCGTCGAGCGCAAGTTGCACCGCCATGCCGCAGCTCTCGTCCAGCATCGCGGTGACGACGCCGCCATGCAGCACGCCGGTCTCGGTGTCGCCGACGAAGACGGGCCGGTAGGGCAGGCTCGACCAGGCCTCGGCGGGCGCAAAGCGGTCGAGCTGGAGCCCGCTGATATGGCCGTAGTCGGAGCGGCGGCCCTTGATGGCGTCAGCGAGTTCCTCGAAGGGGAGCGTGGTCGGTATGGTGCTCATGGGGACGTTCTAGACCAGTGTCGGGCGCCGCGCAAAACCCCGAATTGGCCTCGACAGAGCAGGCCGAAGCACCGATGGTGGGCGCTTCGTTCGCCGACTTGCCGCAAGGAGCGCCCATGGCCGACCCCGAAACGCCCGCCAACAATCAGGGGCCCGTCACCATTTCGAGCTCCAGCTCCGAGCGGGCGCCGATCATCTATTTCGACGGTGCGTCCTGCTTCGGCCATCACAACGGCGCGATCCAGATCGAGCTCGCCGCGAACCTCCTGATGCCGGTCGGCGCGGCCGTCAGGGTCGACGTGATCCAGACCGCGCATCTGCGCTGCAGCGTGGCCGCAGCACTTGCGCTGCGCGAAGCCCTCGACAAGGCACTGGCGATGTTCCGGCAGGGCCAGCAACAGCCGGTGACGGAGGAGATCCCCGCGGTGAAGAATTGAGATCGGAACGCTCTAGGATCCCGTCGCGAAACAAGACCTCATCCTGAGGGCCCGCCATCGGCGGGCGTCTCGAAGGATGGCCGCGAGGGCCTACGAAACAAATAGGCCTGCCTCAGCCCACATGCACCTTCGGCTTCTTGCCGCCGTTCCACTTGCCGTCGAGGGCGCGCTCGATCTGGGCGGCGAGTTGCAGCAACAGGCCGTCATTGGCCTGCTTACCGATGGCCTGGATGCCGAGCGGCAGGCCGTGGTCCTGGGCCGCCATCGGCATCGAGATCGCAGGCATGCCGCAGAGATTGGCGAGCGGCGTGAAGGCGAAGAAGCGCCAGAGATTGTCGAACCAGTCGCGCACATCGGGATTGTCGGAGATGGTGAGATATTCCCTGGTGCCGACCTTCGGCGTCGGCAGCGCGGTGATTGGCGTCAGGATCACGTCCCACTGCTCGAAGAAGGCGCCGAAGCCGCGTGACGTGGTGTTGAACACGCCCTGCATCTTCGCCCGCTCGGCGAAGCTGGTGTGCCGCCCGGCTTCCCAGATCCGGATGTTCATCGGCTCGATCAGGTCCTCCGGCGGTCTTTCCAGCCCGCGGGCGGCGAGCATGTTGGAGATCACCACCGCGAAATTCGAAATGTAGCACGTGGTCTGCGCCTCGAATGCAGCGGGAAGGTCGATCTCCGGCAGCGCATAGTCGACGTGATGGCCGAGGCCTTCGAGGAAGCGTCCGGCCTTCTCCAGCTCGGCTGCGAGCTCGGGCGTCGCGGTGTAGTTGCCCCATGTATGGGACAACGCGATGCGCAGCTTCGAGGGATCGCGCTTGATCATCTCGGAATAAGGCTGCGCCGTGGTCCAGAACGGCATGAACTCGCCGGGTGCCGGCCCGCGGGCATGATCGACGAAGGCGGCGGTGTCGCGCACCGAGCGCGACTGGCAGCCCTGGATCGAGACGAGGCCGGTGAGATCGGACATGTGGGGGGCGAGCGAGAACACGCCGCGCGAGACTTTCAGCCCGATGTTGCCGTTGACGCCGGCGGGAATGCGGATCGAGCCGCCGCCGTCGGTCGCATGCGCGATCGGCACCACGCCGGCCGCGACCATCGCGGCGCTGCCGGCCGACGAGCCGCAGGTGGTGTAGTCGGTATTCCAGGGATTGCGGGTGACGTAGACGGCGGGATTATCGGCCGAAGAGCACACGCCGAATTCCGGCGTCGTGGTGCGTCCGATCAGGTTGAGGCCGGCCTGGCGGAATTTGCCCGTGAGGAACGTATCGGCCGCGGCGCGATTGCCGCGCATCAACAGCGAGCCCATTTCCTGCAGCCGGCCCTTCATGGTCGGCCCGAGGTCCTTCATCAGGAACGGCAGGCCGGCGAACGGACCTGCGAGATTGGCGCCGTCCTTGGCGGGATCGGCGATCACGTCCTCGAACAGCTCGACCACGCCCGACAGCGCCGGATTGACCTTGGCGACACCCGCGGCGGCCTGGCGCGCCAGCTCCTTTGCCGTAAGCTCGCCCTTGCGGACACGCCCCGCCAGCGCGACGCCATCGTGCTGCGCCCATTCAGTCCAGCTCATCGGCAAAGTCATGAAGTCCAAATCCCTTTGATGCGGCGCCACCTTCCTTTAGCAAGGGACCGTATGAATCAACTGAGCCGGCACGAGGGGCAGGGTTGCATGGGGCGGAGAGGTCGCAAGGCGGGTCTCAATCCGGCAGTGGTGCGATGGTTGCAACCGGGCTGGCGGACGTTCGACCGTAGCCCGTAGCCTGCCGCGCCAATCCCGGATTACGCCTGCGCTGCATCCATCGTTACTGTGTCGCCCTCTGTCAATCCATAAGCGCAAAAATATTCCACTTTACCGAAATTCGGTTTCGGCGTATGTGTCGCCCATCCTGATCCGGCGAAAGGGGCGGTCGTACGTCGTCACGAGCCGTGGATCGGGGAGCGGTGGACGCGGCAGCGTCGTGCACGAGAGGCGGGAGCAGGGCGGGCGAACCCCGTGAGGTCCCGGCGGCGTGCGGACGAACGGCGCTGATGCGTACGGCCAAATCGCGTGGTCCTGGCTGTCGTTGCTACAGTCAAGCCTTGCGGAGGTGCGCCAAGCCCGACCGGGCGAAGCGCATCGTCAATCCGCGAGGTGACGGAGGCAAGCAGGAACTCGTCTCCGGGGAGAGCGCGCCATACGCCGTCAGACCATCGCGCAGGGAAGGCCGGATGATCGGCTGCCCTGTGTCTCCCTCGTGCATTGCGTGTGCAATGTCTTCGCACGGGGGTCTTGCGGGTGCCAGCCGGCACCCGGCCTTCCCTGCGCCCTTTCTATTGAGGGCGCGAAGAAGAGAGCAAAGCTCGGGCGGAAGCGCCGCGAGGAGGAGAAGCCATGTCTGCGAGTCACAACCTCCGACATCGTAGGGTGGGCAAAGCGCAAGCGTGCCCACGCATCTCGTGCCGCAAATTGAGTTTGGTGGGCACGGCGCTTCGCGCCTTTGCCCACCCTACGGCACGTGTCTGCCGCTCACATCGGCACGTCCCCACGAATGTGGCGAGATCGCATCTGTTCGACAAAAAAATCCCCTGTCGACGGTCCTCCGCGGTACCTTGATGAATCAACCCCGGTTGGTCCATAAGCGGCGTCCCGTGGCCGGTGGTTCGCCGCCGCGTTGCGTGCTTGGATAGAGGAATTCTCGCGTGGCAAATATCAACCAGAAAATTGCGCAGGAGCTTGGGGTTCGGGCGGAGCAGGTCGAGGCGACGGTGACGCTGCTCGATGGCGGCGCCACGGTTCCCTTCATCGCGCGCTACCGCAAGGAAGCGACCGGTGCGCTCGACGACGCGCAATTGCGCACCCTGGAGGAGCGCCTGGGTTACCTGCGCGAGCTCGAGGACCGCCGCAAGGCCATCCTCGAATCAGTCCGCGAGCAGGGCAAGCTCGATGCCGCGCTCGAGGCCTCCATTCTCGCCGCCGACAGCAAGGCCCGTCTCGAAGACATCTATCTGCCGTTCAAGCCGAAGCGCCGCACCAAGGCGGAGATCGCCAAGGAGGCCGGCCTCGAGCCGCTCGCCAACCAGCTGATGGCGGAGCCGACCAACGATCCGAAGGTCGTGGCCGAAGGCTTCATCAACGCCGAGAAGGGCGTTGCGGATGCCGCCGCCGCGCTGGACGGTGCCCGCGCCATCCTGGTCGAACGCTTCGACGAGGACGCCGATCTGATCGGCGCGCTTCGCGAGGAAATGTGGACCAATGCGCGCATGGCCTCCAAGGTGCGCGACGGCAAGAAGACCGAGGGCGAGAAGTTCGCCGACTATTTCGAGTTCTCCGAGCCGCTGACCAAGCTGCCCTCGCACCGCATCCTCGCGATGTTCCGCGGCGAGAAGGAAGAGATCCTCGACCTGCAGATCCAGGCCGAGGCCGAGGCGCCGCCGCCGGGCGTGCCCAGCGCCTATGAACTGAAGATCATGAAGCGGTTCGGCATCGCCGACCTCAAGCGCGCCGGCGACCGCTGGCTGATCGACACCGTGCGCTGGGCCTGGCGCACCAAGATTCAGGTCCATCTCAATATCGACCTGCGCATGCGGCTGTGGAACGCCGCCGAGACCGAGGCCGTGCGCGTGTTCGCCTCCAATTTGCGCGATCTCCTGCTGGCCGCGCCGGCCGGCACCCGCGTCACCATGGGGCTCGATCCCGGCTACCGCACCGGCGTCAAGGTCGCCGTCACCGATGCGACCGGCAAGGTGGTCGATACCGCCGTGATCTATCCGCACGAGCCGCAGCGGCAGTGGAACGAGTCGCTCGCGATCCTCGGCAAGCTCGCATTGAAGCATCGTGTCGAGCTGATCGCGATCGGCAACGGCACCGCCTCGCGCGAGACCGACAAGCTCGCAGGCGATCTCGTCAAGGGCCTGGCCGAGCTGAAGATGACCAAGATCGTGGTGTCGGAAGCCGGCGCGTCGGTCTATTCGGCCTCGGCTTTCGCCTCGGAGGAATTGCCCGGTCTCGACGTCACCCTGCGCGGCGCGGTCTCGATCGCGCGGCGTCTGCAGGATCCGCTCGCCGAGCTCGTCAAGATCGAGCCCAAGGCGATCGGCGTCGGCCAGTATCAGCACGATCTCGGCCAGGCCAAGCTCGCAAAATCGCTCGACGCCGTGGTCGAGGACTGCGTGAACGCCGTCGGTGTCGACGTCAACACCGCGTCCGCACCGCTGCTTGCCCGCGTGTCGGGCGTCGGCTCCGGTCTGGCGCAGAGCATCGTGGCGCACCGTGACGCCAACGGCCCGTTCAAGTCGCGCAAGGCGCTCAAGGAGGTGCCGCGGCTCGGGCCGAAGGCGTTCGAGCAGTGCGCCGGCTTCCTGCGCATCCTCGGCGGCGAGGACCCGCTCGACGCGTCCGGCGTGCATCCGGAAGCCTATCCGGTGGTGCGCCGGATCCTCAGCGCCACCAAGAGCGACATCAAGGCGCTGATCGGCAGCAGCGAGATCGTGCGCACCTTGAAGCCGAAGGATTTCGTCGACGAGACCTTCGGTCTGCCGACCGTCACCGACATCTTGAAGGAACTGGAAAAGCCCGGCCGCGATCCGCGTCCGGCGTTCAAGGCCGCCGTGTTCAAGGAAGGCGTCGAGGAGATCAAGCATCTCCAGAAGGGCATGATCCTCGAGGGCACCGTGACCAACGTCGCCGCGTTCGGCGCCTTCGTCGACATCGGCGTGCACCAGGACGGCCTCGTGCACATCTCCGCGATGTCCAAGACCTACATCAAGGATCCGCGCGAGGTGGTGAAGCCCGGCGACATCGTCAAGGTCAAGGTGCTGGACTTCGAGGTCGCGCGAAAGCGCATCTCGCTGACCTTGCGCCTCGACGACGAGGTCGGTGCCAAGAAGGACGCCCCCGGCATGCAGCGCGACAACAGCTCGCGCAACCCTTCCCGCATGACGTCGTCCGCACCGCGCAAGCAGGAATCGTCCGGCGGCGGTGCGCTCGCCGAAGCCCTGCGCCGCGCGGCGGAGAAGAACAACGGCAAGCGGGCGTGAGATCTTAACCTCTCCCCGCCCTTAGCGGGGAGAGGTGGGCTGCTCGACGTATGGAAAGCTTTCTCCACGTCGTCATTGCTTCGTCGCAAGGGCTCCTCGCAATGACGGGGAGAGAGTTGGGCTCCCTCTCCCTAACACCCGCGTCAGAATCTGGCGAGTTTGTAAGTTGAAGGCGCCGCTCGCTTCCTCTCATCTGATCGTCCTCGTGCGGCGTTGAGACCGCCGCACTGCAAGGAGGATGCTTCGATGAACAGCAGGCTTCTCAAAGGCCTCACCGCGGTGACGCTCGCCGCGGTGATGGCGGCAGCTTCACCGGTGCTCGCCAGAGGCGGCGGTGGCGGACATGGCGGCTTCGGCGGTGGTGGCCATTTCGGTGGTGGTGGTCATTTCGGTGGCGGCGGGATGCGCGCCGGCGGCTTTAGCGGCATGCATGTCGGCGGGATGGGCGGCGCGCGCTTCGCCCATGTCGGCGGTCCCGCCTTTGGCGGCGCACGCTTCGCGCATGCGGGGATCGGGCCGCGTTTCGCCGGTGCCGGCTGGCACGGTCACCGCGGCTCCCACCATCATCATTTCCGTCGTTTCGCCGTCTTCGGCGCGCCCTTCATTTACGCCGGCTACAATGACGGCTGCTGGCGCAGGAGCTGGACGCCCTACGGATGGCAATGGGTCAATGTGTGCGGAGACTATTGGTAGTCGCATCGCCGTACCGCACCATTGTCGCGGTCGCCACCGGGCGGTTCCGTCCAGCCCCGGAACGGGATAGTCTGGTGGCGATCGTCGCGCGGAGTTTTGCATGACCGGAGGTCACCGTCGCATCCTGGTCGTCGAGGACGATCCGGAAACCGCAGGCCAGCTCGTCGAGGAATTGACGACCTCCGGCTACGACGTCGATCTCGCAGCCAACGGCCGTGAAGCCCTGAGCCACGGCGCCGCGCGCGACTATGCCGTGATCACGATCGACCGCATGTTGCCCGATATCGACGGCATCAGCGTGATGCGGCAATTGCGCGACGACGGCGTCGCCGCGCCGTTCCTGATCATCTCCGCGCTCGGCGAGGTCGATGATCGCGTCCGCGGCCTGCGCGCCGGCGGCGACGATTATCTCGTCAAGCCGTTCTCCTTCACCGAATTGCTGGCGCGGCTGGAGGCGCTCGGCCGCCGCAGCGAGACCATCGCCAAGGAGACGCTGCTGCGGGTCGGCGATCTCGCCATCGACCTGATCGCACGCAACGCCAGCCGCCGCGGCCGCAAGATCCCGCTGCTGCCGCGCGAATTCCAGCTGCTCGAATATCTCGTCCGCAACGAGGGCCGCGTCGTCTCCCGCGCGATGCTGCTCCAGCACGTCTGGGACTTGCATTTCGACCCCTCCACCAACATCATCGACGTCTATGTCGGTCGCGTCCGCCGCAAGGTCGACGATGCCCAGGCCTATCCGCTGATTCATACCATACGCGGCATCGGATATTGCCTCCGTGCTCCTGGTTAAGACGCTCCGCTCCTCGACCTTCCGCCTGGCGCTGATCGCGATCGCGGCCTTCGGGCTGATCGTCGCGGCGATCATGGCCTATGTCTATTTCGGCACGCTGGCCTATGTGGAGAGCCGGGTCGGCGACGCCGGCGATCACGGCGGGTTCACCGCGATGATCGAGCTTGCGATGGCCGCGGTTGCCGTGCTGCTGCTGGTGCTCGCCGGGCTCGCCGCCGTGCTGGTGACGCGGCGCACGGTGGGGCGGATCGAGGAGATCAACGCCACCAGCCGCGCCATCATGCTCTCAGGCCTCGACCAGCGCATCCCCTTGCGCGGCAGCCATGACGAATGGGACCGCGTCGCCGAAAACCTCAACCAGATGCTCGACCGCATCGAGACGCTGATGGGCGAGGTCAAGCAGGTCAGCGACAACGTCGCCCACGATCTGCGCACGCCGCTGACGCGGATGCGCGGCCGGCTGGAAAAGGCCTATCACCACGAGCGCAACAGCGAGGCGGATGCCGCGCTGATCGGCGACACCATCGCCGATCTCGACGCCGTGCTCGGCATGTTCGCCTCCATCACCCGGATCTCCGAGATCGAGACCCGTGCCCGCACCGGCGCCTTCCGCGCGCTGAACCTGACTGAAATCGCCGGCGAGGTCGTCGAGCTCTACGACGCCGCCGCCGAGGAGGTCGCAACCCGCCTCAGCCTTGCCGGAGACCGCCAGGTGCCGATCACCGGCGATCGCGACCTGCTGTTCGATGCCATCGCCAATCTCGTCGACAACGCGATCAAGCACGGCCGGCCGGGCGGGCAGGTGACCGTGACCTGCCGCAGCGCCGAGGGCGGCGCGGTGATCGCGATCGCCGACGATGGTCCGGGCATTCCCACGGAGGAGCGCGATCACGTCTTCAAGCGCTTCTACCGGCTCGAGCAGAGCCGCTACACGCCGGGCAACGGGCTCGGTCTCAGCCTCGTCGCCGCGGTCGCGCGCCTTCACGGCGCGGGAGTAGCGCTAAGCGACAATGCGCCGGGCCTGACGGTCGAGCTCAGCTTCCCGATCGCGCTATAGCTCGATCACGCCGCGGCGTGCCGCATGCGCCACCGCGTCGGTGCGGCCGGTGGCGTCCAGCTTGTCGAGCAGCGAGCCGACATGGAATTTGACGGTGTGCACGGAGATGCCGAGCCGTCGCGCGATCATCTTGTTGGAGGCACCCTCGGCCATCAGCGCCAGCACGTCGAGTTCGCGCTGCGTCAGCGCGATGTCGGCGGGCATGATGCGTGGATCGCGGGCGACGATCGTCGCCGTGGCGGCCTCGCCCGGCGCGGCAAGGCGAAGTCCGGCGATATTGCCGAGCAAAGCCGCCAGGCGATCGGCCAGCGCAGGATCGTCGATCTCCAGCGACAGCACGATTTCCGGTGCGTTGTCCTCGCTCACGCCTCCGGCCTCTCGCCGACCGTGACCTTGAAGCTGACCGGCTCGCCGCCGCGGCGAACCGCGACATCGACCACCGCGCCGACGCTCGCAGGTCCCAGCGTTCGTGACAGCGCGCGCACGCCTGACAGCTTCTGGTCGTTGACCGCGACGATCACGTCGCCCTGACGGATGCCGGCGGCGGCCGAAGGTCCGGCCTTGTCGACATTCATCACCATGGCGCCGATGCCGTCGTCGAGCCGGACCGGCTGGAGCCCGAGGCCGAGATAGCCGCGCGCGATGCGGCCGCGCGTCTCGAGTTGCGCCGCGACCCGCCCGATCGTCGCCGTCGGGATCACCAGCACGCGCCGCGGCCCGAGCACGGCCATGCCGAAGGCTTCACCCGAAGCATCGAGTGCGAGGCCGCCCTGCTGGCTGGCGCGCAGGCGGACATCGAGCTCGATCCGCGCATCGATCTCGCCGCCGCGCAAGGAGCGCCAGCCGCTGCCGGATGCCGACACCAGCCCCAGCGCGGCACTCGGCGTCTCGCGGTTGGTGGCGACCACGATCGACAACGCGCCGAGGGGCGGGACCGTTGCGGCGAGCTTGACCGGGGCAACAGCGGCCTCAGTGCGCAGCAGCGCGATATCGGTGGTGTGGTCGCGGCCCACGATCGTGGCGGCCGCCCGGCTGCCGTCGGGCAAGCCGATCTCGACCTCGCCCTCATCGGCCAGCGCCTCGTCGGCGGTGACGATCAGGCCTGGCTTCCACGCAAAGCCGGTGGCGCGGGAGCGATGCGAGTGCACGGAGACGACAGAGGGCGCGGTGCGCGCCACTACGTCCGCGAGGGCGGACGATAGTGAGGACAGGGGAGTTGGGTCGGTCATGGCTGGCTCCTGTAAGCTGCCCCCAATCTGGGATGTCGCGCGGAATCGCGAAACTGGCCGGGTGGTCAGGACACCGCCTGTTGCGGTCGACGAACATGTGATTGGGAGCCGCTCACGGGAACGTGTAGCAATCGGCCCGACATTGCGCCGCACGGCCTTAAGCCCTTTCAGCGAGCCCTGACTGACCATGACCATCGACCTCACCCGCCGCACCCTGCTGCAACTCGCCGGCGCGACCTCGCTGGCCATGGCCGCCGCAGCCGCGGCGCGGGCCGAGGGCACCCCGCAGGGCAGCGGCCCCACCTATGCCAGCCGCACGCCGATGCGGGTCGGCATGGTGACGCTGCGGGTGAAGAATCTCGACAAGGTTGCGGACTACTACCGCGATGTCATCGGCCTCACCGTGATGGAGCGCTCGGCGACTGCGGCGAAGCTCGGCACATCAGGCATCCCGCTGCTGGTGCTGGAGGCCCGCCCCGATGCGGAAATCGAGCCGCGCAATGCCGCCGGCCTCTATCACACCGCCTTCCTGATGCCGACCCGCAAGGACCTGGCGCGCTGGCTTGTGCACGCGGCCTCGCACCGCGTGAAGCTGTCGGGCTTTGCCGATCACCTCGTCAGCGAATCCGTTTATCTCGATGACCCCGAAGGCAACGGCATCGAGGTCTATGCCGACCGCGATCCCTCGCAATGGCAATGGAGCGAGGGCAGCGTGAAGATGGCGTCCGACGAGCTCAACATTCCCGACCTGCTGTCGCTGACCAATACGCGCGTGCCTGATTACGCCAGGGCACCGGACGGAATGCGCATCGGCCACATGCATCTGCGGGTCGGCGATCTCGCGCAGGCCGGAGGCTTCTATCATGGCGCGATCGGCCTCGATCCGACCCGCAGCCGCAACGGCGCCGCGTTCCTGTCGTCGGGCCGCTATCATCATCATCTCGGCATGAACGTCTGGCAGAGTCAGGGCGCCGGCCAGCGCGACGGTCAGATGACGGGTCTCGCCTGGTTCTCGCTGGTCATGGCGAAGCCGGAGCTGCTCGCCGCGCAGGAAGAGCGCCTGCGCAAAGGCGGTGCGAAGGTCACGGCGCTTGCCGACGGCGTGGAGGCGATTGATCCCTGGGGCACGCGAGTACGCTTGCTCAAGGTTTGATCGCGGGGGCGGGCATTGCTAAGACCCGTCGGGTGCCAGCTTCCGGAGCCCCCGACATGTCCGAATTCCACGGCGTCTTTCCCTACCTCGTCTCCCCCGTCGATGCCGACGGCACGGTGCGCACCGGCGTCCTCGCAAAGCTCTGTGACGACCTGATCGGCGCTGGCGTGCACGGCCTGACGCCGCTGGGTTCGACCGGCGAGTTTGCCTATCTCAATGCCGCCCAGCGCACGGCAATCGTCCAGACCACGATCGAAGTCGCAAGGGGCCGCGTGCCCGTGGTGGCCGGCGTCGCCTCCACCTCGACGGCAGATGCCGTGGCCCAGGCGAGGGCGTATCAAAAACTCGGCGCCGACGGCATCCTGGCGATCCTGGAAGCCTATTTCCCGCTCTCCGATGCCCAGGTCGAATCCTACTTCCGCGCCATCGCGGATGCCGTCGACATTCCCGTCGTCATCTACACCAATCCGCAATTCCAGCGCTCGGACCTCACCCTCGACGTGATCGCGCGCCTCGCCGAGCATCCGCGCATCGGCTACATCAAGGACGCATCGACCAACACCGGTCGGCTGCTCTCGATCATGAACCGTTGCGGCGATGCCTTGCGGGTGTTCTCGGCCTCCGCCCACATCCCGGCCGCGGTGATGCTGATCGGCGGGCTTGGCTGGATGGCGGGACCGGCCTGTATCATCCCGCGCCAGAGTGTCGCGCTCTACGACCTCTGCGAGGCTGGCCGCTGGGACGAGGCCATGGCGCTGCAGCGCCGGCTGTGGCGCATCAACGAGGCCTTCGCCCGCTTCAACCTTGCCGCCTGCATCAAGGCCGGGCTTTCGATCCAGGGCTACGACGTCGGCGACCCCGTCCCGCCGCAGGCGGCGCTGACGGCCGAGGCGCGCAAGGTGGTGGAGGCGGCGCTGCGGGAGCTGGCGTAGCTTCCGTAGGTTGGGCAAAGCGACTTGTCCGCCGTAGCTCGAAGAGCGAAGGCGGAAGCGTGCCCACGACTTTTCTCGACGTCCAAGAGATCGTGGGCACGGCGCAAGTGCGCCTTTGCCCACCCTACGGATTCGCGGGTCGCGGGACAGCATGCCGAATCCGCGGATATCCCGCCCAAAACCGCGGCTGGTATGCCCTTGATCGATCCGCTAAAAGGCTGCCCGCAGTTTCGAAAAGACCTCAAGGACCCCACGGAATGAACATTCTTCCCGGCAATTTGCGTTTCGGAGCGGGGCAGCCCGTCAAGCGTTTGGAAGACCAGCGGCTGCTGACCGGGAAGGGGCAATTCATCGACGACAAGCCGGGCGACGGCGCCCTGTGGCTCTACGTCCTGCGCTCGCCGCATGCCCACGCCAAGATCGTCTCGATCGACACCAGTGCAGCCGCCGCGATGCCGGGCGTGACCGCGATCTACACCGGCGCCGACCTCGTCAAGGACGATGTCGGCAGCATCCCGACGCTGAGCATCTTCAAGCGCCCCGACGGCAAGCCGATGACAGTGCCGCCGCGCCGATTGCTCGCCCATGAGGTCGTCCGCTACGCCGGCGAGGCCGTGGCGGCCGTCGTGGCGTCGTCCCGCGTCGAGGCGCAGAGCGCGGCAGAGGCAATCGTCGTCGAGTACGACGTGCAGCCGGCGGTGGTCGACCCCGTCGAGGCCGTGAAATCGGGCGCGCCCGTGGTGTGGCCGGAGGCGCCCGACAACATCGTCGGCGCGATGGCTTACGGCGATGCCGCCAAGGTGGACGAGGCGTTTGCCAAGGCGGCGCACACCGTCGAGCTCGACCTCGTCAGCCAGCGCCTCGTGCCGTCCGCGATGGAGCCGCGCTCGACCATTGCCGAGATCGACAAGAAGACCGGCCGCCTGCTGCTGCACGTGCAGTCGCAGACCCCGGCCTCGACCCGCGACGTGCTCGCCGAGGCCGTGCTGAAGCGTCCCAAGGACAGCGTGCGCGTGCTGGTCGGCGACATCGGCGGCGGCTTTGGCCAGAAGACCAACCTCTATCCCGAGGACGGCATCGTCGCTTACGCCGCAACCAAGCTGAGCAAGAAGATCCGCTGGCGCGGCGATCGCACCGACGAGTTCGTCGGTGGCACCCACGGCCGCGATCTCACCTCGACGGCGTCCTTCGCGCTCGACGAGAAGGGCAAGGTGCTGGCCTATCGCGTCAAGTCGATCGGCTGCACCGGCGCCTATTCCTCGGGCGCGGCCAACATCATCCCGCTGGTGCTCGGGCCGTTCGTGCAGACCGGCGTCTACGATCTGCCGCTGGTGCATTTCGAGGTGAAGTCGGTGATGACTCACACCGCGCCGGTCGGCGCCTATCGCGGCGCGGGCCGGCCCGAGGCGGTGTTCATCGTCGAGCGCCTGTTCGACGCCGCCGCGCGAAAAATCGGCATCGATCCGCGCGCGATCCGCAAGGCCAACTACATCAAGCCGGCCCAGCTGCCCTACACCAATGCCGCCGGTCAGGTGTACGATTCCGGCGCCTTCGCGCACATGCTCGACCGCGCCGTGAAGCTCGCCGACTGGGACGGCTTTGCCGCGCGCAAGAAGGCGGCGAAGAAGAAGGGCCTGCTCTACGGCCGCGGCCTCACCTCCTACATCGAATGGACCGGCGGCCGCGCCCACACCGAGAAAGTCAGCCTGCACGCGACCTCGCAGGGCCGCGTCGTGCTGCATTCCGGCACCATGGCGATGGGGCAGGGGCTGCAGACCACCTACACCCAGATGATCTCCGACACGCTCGGCATTGCCATGGACAAGATCGACGTCGTCCAGGGCGACACGGATCTCGCGATGGGCTTTGGCAGCGTCGGCTCGCGCTCGCTGTTCGTCGGCGGCACGGCGGTCGCGGTCTCCTCCAACGATCTGATCCAGAAGGCGCGCGAGAAGGCTGCGAACGTGCTGGAGACCTCGGTCGAGGACATCGAATATCAGGGCGGCATGCTCACGGTGGTCGGCACCGATCGCCGCATCAGCCTGTTCGACATTGCGGAGAAGGAGAGCGGGGCCAAGCTCAGCGTTGATTCCGAAGGCGAGGTCGATGGTCCGAGCTGGCCGAACGGCACGCACATCTGCGAGGTCGAGATCGACCCCGAGACCGGCGTCTCCAAGGTCGTGCGCTACACCACCGTCGACGACGTCGGTGTCGCCGTGAACCCGATGCTGGTCACCGGCCAGATCCATGGCGGTGTTGCGCAAGGCATCGGCCAGGCGCTGTATGAGGGCGTCTCGTATGATGCCGACGGCCAGCTCCTCACCGCCAGCTACCAGGATTACTGCATCCCGCGCGCCGACGATGTGCCGCCGATCGTGGTGACGCTGGACGATACCGCGCCGTGCCGCACCAATCCGCTCGGCGCCAAGGGCTGCGGCGAATCCGGCGCCATCGGCGGCCCGCCTTGCGTCACCAACGGCGTGATGGACGCACTCGCCGAGCTCGGCATCACCCAGCTGAACACGCCGCTGACACCGCAGAAGGTCTGGCAGGCGATCAAGGAGGCGAAGGCGGCGGGGTAGTCGTTCGCTCCAAACTCCGCTGTCGTCCCGGACAAGCGCGCCATAAGCGCGCGCCGATCCGGGACCCATAACCACAGGGAGTGGTTGTGGCGCGAACTGGTAACTCCGAATCCCCGCAATCACATCTCCCTGTGGCTATGGGTCCCGGATCTGCGCTTACGCTTGTCCGGGACGACAGTGGAGTGTGTAGTGCTCGCTCGCGCCAAATGCTCGGGCTGCGGCGCTAAATCCCCAGCATCATCTTCGCAATAATATCGCGCTGGATCTCCGAGGTGCCACCGAAGATGGTGTAGGCGCGGCCGTTGAGATATTCCGGCACCATTGTCAGCATCTCCTCCGGCGTCGCCGGTTCGTGGTTGAGCTTGTAGAGTGGACGCATCGGTTCGACGGCGAGGGCGTCGTGGCCGATGACGTCGACTCCGAGCCGCGTCACGGCCTGGCGGATTTCACTGTTGCGCAGCTTCAGGATCGACGACACCGCGCCGGGATTCTGTCCGGTCTGCAATGCCGAGAGCACGCGCAGCTCGGTCATTTCAAGCGCGTCGATATCGACTTCCACCTCCGAGATGCGCGCCGCGATATCGGGGCTGTCGATGGCGCGGCCGGTCAGGTCCGATTCGGCGAGATCCGAAATCGCTTTCAGCCCCTCGCGCAGCTTGGCCGAGGCGATGCCGGAGCCGCGCTCGAACTCGAGCAGATATTTGCCGTAGGTCCAGCCCTTGCCTTCCTCGCCGACCCGGTTGGCCACGGGCACGCGGACGTCGTCGAAGAACACCTGGTTGACCTCGTGGTCGCCCCCGATCGTCAGGATCGGGCGTATCGTGATCCCCGGCGTCTTCATGTCGATCAGGATGAAGCTGATGCCGTCCTGCTGCCGCGGCCCGTCGCTGGTGCGCACCAGCGCGAACATGCGGTTGGCGTGATGCGCATGCGTGGTCCAGATTTTTGTGCCGTTGATGACGTAGTCGTCGCCGTCGCGCACCGCGCGCGTCTTCAGCGAGGACAGATCGGAGCCGGAGCCCGGCTCGGAATAGCCCTGGCACCAATAATCCTCGCCGGAGAGAATCCGCGGCAGGTAGAAGTTTTTCTGCTCGGGCGAGCCGAACCCGATGATGACGGGCCCGACCATCTTTACCCCCATCACATTGACGTTCGGTACGCCGGCCCGTGCGGATTCGGTCTCGAAGATCCAGCGCTGCGCCGGCGTCCAGCGCGGCCCGCCATGCTCGACCGGCCAGCCCGGCGCGCCCCAGCCCTGCCTGTGTAGCGCGCGCTGCCAGGCCATGCCGATATCAGGGTCGGAGAATACCGACGGCGTCAGCGCGGTCGCGCGCTTCATCTCCTCGGTGAGATTCTTGGCGATGAAGCCGCGCACCTCGTCCTGGAAGGCGCGCTCCTCGGCATTGAACGACAGGTCCATGAGGCTCTCCCGATATCAGGCCTTGCGGCCAAGTTCGGCGTGACGGGCATAGTGGTGCGCGCTGCCGCCAAACAGCGTGTCGAAGGCGACCAGCCGCTTGAAATAGGCGCCGACCTCGAGCTCCTCGGTGACGCCCATGCCGCCATGAAGCTGGATCGACTGCTCGCCGACGAACCGTGCGCATTTGCCGATCTTGGCTTTCGCGGCAGACGCCGCACGGGCCCGCTCGACCGGCGGGCTATCCGCCTTCAGCGCAGCCCGCAGCGCCATCGAGCGCGCCTCGTCAACCTGCATCGCCATGTCGGCGAGGCGATGGCGGATCACCTGGTTGGCCGACAGCGGCCGTCCGAACTGCTTTCGGATCTTGGTGTATTCGAGCGTGGTGTCCAGCAGCGTCTGCATGATGCCGACGGCTTCTGCGCCGAGCGCGGCCATGGCGCGGTCAATGGCCCATTCGATGGCCGGCAGCGCGTCGTGGCTGTCACCGAGCAGGGCGTCCTCCGGCAGATGCACGTCGGACAGCTCGATGTTGCAGGCGCGTCCGCCGCCGAGGCGCGGATAGTCGCTGACGACGAGGCCAGGCGTCGTCGCCGGCACGAGGAACAGGCCGATCCGTCCCGAAGGCCTCTGATGATCATGAATGTGCGCGGAGACGATGATCTCATCGGCGGCATGGCCGTCGAGCACGGCGATCTTGCTGCCGGCAAGGCGCCAGCCGTTCGCCGTCTTGTTGGCTGATGTCGCGACCTTGGCGAGATCGAACCTCGCCGCGCGCTCGGAATGCGCAAACGCAAGCTTCAAGGATCCATCCGCGATCTTCGGCAGGCTCTCCTGCTTCTGCTCATTGGTGCCGCAGCGGTCGATCAGTGCAGCACCCAGCACCACGGTCGCGACATAGGGCTCCGACACCAGCCCGCGGCCGAACGCTTCCATCAGGATGCCGATCTCGACGGCACCGCCGCCTAGCCCGCCGAACTCTTCCGCAATCGGCAGCGCCAGCCAGCCGAGCTCGGCGAACTGCTTCCACACCGCCGGGCTGAAGCCGAGTGGATCGTTCGCCATCTTGCGGCGGTGATCGGCATCGTAGCTTCCGGCCACGAAGCGCTCCGCGCTCTCGCGCAGCAGTCTTTGCTCGTCGCTGAGGTTAAGATCCATCGCAATTACTCCGCGGCCGCCGGCGGCTTGCGCACGGAGGGATGCAGACCGGAGGGATCGACGATCATGCCGAATTCCTGAAGATTGTGGGCGTGGCAGAGCTGATGCAGCGCGAAGGCCTGGTCGATCGCGGCGGGCTGGCCCATCACGTCGACGGAGCGGTTCACCGCTTCCTTGGTCATCTTCAGCGCGAAGGCCGGCTTTGCGGCGATCCTGCGCGCCAGCTCCAGAGTGCGCGCAGAAAGCTCCGCGCGAGGCACGACCTGATTGACCATGCCGAGCTGCCGCGCCACCTCGGCGCTCCAGTTGTCGGCGGTGAACAGGAACTCCTTGGCCTTGCGCGCGCCGAGCTCCCAGGGGTGCACGAACCATTCGACGCCGCAGACGCCCATGGTCACCACGGGATCGCAGAACTGTGCGTCGTCGCTGGCCATGATGAGGTCGCAGGCCCAGGCCAGCATCAGTCCGCCGGCGATGCACTTGCCGTGCACCTCGGCAATGGTCGGCTTGGCCAGGTTGCGCCAGCGCCGGGTGATCTGGAGATAGATTTCCTGCTCGCGCGCGAAGCGGCCATGGGCATTTGGTTCAGCAAAACCGCCCCAATTTCCGATCGGTGGAAAATCGACACCGGCGGTATTCTTGCCGCCGGGACGCAGATCATGGCCGGAGGAGAAATGCGGACCGTTGCCGGCGAGGATGATCACCTTGACCGAGTCGTCCTGCACCGCCGCGTCGAAGGCGGCGTTGAGGTCGTAGGTCATTTGCAGGTTCTGCGCGTTGCGCGCCTCCGGCCGGTTCATCACGATCCGGGTGATCGCTGGATCCGGCCTCTCCACGAGGATGGTCTCGAACGAGGTCATCGCGTTCCCCCGGTGTTCTGTCTTATTGTTTCGTCGAGTTGACTATGTCGGTCAGGGATAGGCAAGAGGCTTGCGTCAGTCGGCTGGGGTGCGCAGCGCAGTCATTCCGGGATGGTCCGAAGGACCAGACCCGGAATCTCGAGATTTTCAGGTGCGCAAGGGCGCACCATAGCTCGCTTCGCGCCCCGGAATGAACCCGAAAAGCTGGTACCGCGTTATCGCTATCTGATATTGAGTTACGGGATTCCACCGGGAGAAATTTAATGCGCAAGATCCTGACCGTGCTGGCGGCGCTGGCCTCGCTGAGCCTCACCAATTGCGGCTACAACGCGATCCAGAGCGAGGACGAGCAGATCAAGTCCAACTGGTCCGAGGTCGTGAACCAGTATCAGCGCCGCGCCGACCTCGTGCCCAATCTCGTCAACTCGGTGAAGGGCTTTGCCCAGCAGGAGAAGGACGTGCTGCTGGGCGTCACCAATGCCCGCGCCAAGGTCGGCAGCGTCCAGGCGACGCCCGAGGTGCTGAACGATCCGGCCGCCTTCCAGAAGTTCCAAGCCGCGCAGGGCGAGCTCTCCAGCGCACTGTCGCGACTGCTGGTCGTCACCGAGAACTACCCGCAGCTCAAGTCGGACGCGCTGTTCAAGGATCTGATGTCGCAGCTCGAGGGCACCGAGAACCGCATCACGGTGGCGCGCAACCGCTACATCAAGGCGGTGCAGGATTACAACGTCACCATCCGCTCGTTCCCGAGCAACCTCACCGCCATGATGTTCGGCTACAAGGAGAAGCCGAACTTCTCGGTCGCAAACGAGAAGGAAATCTCGACCGCGCCGAAGGTGGACTTCAACCCGGCGCCGGCACCGTCGAAGTAAGCGCGCGCCGTTTTGCGAATGCGCCAAGCTCCACCCACCGCCGTCATTCCCCGCGGAAGCGGGGAATCCAGTACGCCGCGGCCTCTCCGTGGGCTTCTGGCGTCTCTGGAATACTGGATCGCCCGGTCGAGCCGGGCGAGGACAGCGAGTTGGTGGCGCGCGGCTTTCGTTGCGGCGCTCGTCCTCGCCTTCGCGCTCCCCGCCTCAGCCGACGTCGCCGTCCCCCAGCTCACCGGCCGCGTGGTCGATCAGACCGGGACGCTGTCCAGCAGCGAGACCGCCGCGCTGTCGCAAAAGCTGCGTGACTTCGAAACACGCAAGGGCAGCCAGATCGCCGTCCTGATCGTGCCGACCACGCAGCCGGAGACGATCGAGCAATTCTCGATCCGCGTTGCGGAGGCCTGGAAGATCGGCCGCAAGAAGGTCGACGACGGCGCGATCCTCGTCGTCGCCAAGAACGACCGGCATCTGCGCATCGAGGTCGGCTACGGCCTCGAAGGCGCGCTCACCGACGTCACCTCGCGCCGGATCATCGATGAGATCATCACACCGAAATTCAGGAGCGGCGATTTCGCCGGCGGCATTGCCGACGGCGTCGAGCGCATGATGCGGGTGATCGACGGCGAACCCTTGCCGGTTCCCTCGCCCACCGTGAACTTCGGCAGTCTCGACGATCTCGCGCCGCTCTTCATCGTCACGCTGTTCGTCTCGGTGGGCATCGGCGGCGCCTTCCGGGCCGCGCTCGGACGGCTGCTCGGATCGTTCGTGACTGGAGGCATCATTGCGGCGCTGACCTGGTTCATTCTCGGGTCTTTCGCACTTGCCCTCGCGCTGGGTGGTCTCGGCTTCATCATCGGATTCGTCGCCGATCTGTTTTCGGTGATCACGCCGGGCACTGGCCGCTCGCGCGGCGGCTCCTGGTCGAGCGGCTCCTCGTCGGGCGGCTGGAGCAGCGGATCGTCGAGCAGTGACAGTGGCGGCTTCAGCGGCGGTGGCGGCAGTTTTGGCGGCGGCGGCGCCTCGGGGAGCTGGTAGCGGTATGAGCATCAAGCGCATCGCCAGACATCTCGTGCAGCATCATTGGCGGGCAAAGCAGATCTTTCCGCCGGCCGTGCTCGCCCGCATCGAGCAGGCGATCAGGCAGGGCGAAACCACCCATTCCGGCCAGGTCCGCTTCGTGGTCGAAGGCGCGCTCGACGGCGCGCCGCTGTTCCGCAACCAGCCGGCCCGCGAGCGCGCGCTCGACGTGTTTGCGCATCTGCGCATCTGGGACACCGCGCATAACAACGGCGTCCTGATCTATCTCCTGCTCGCCGACCGCGATGTCGAGATCGTCGCCGATCGCGGCATCCACGCCAAGGTCGGTGCCGAAGGCTGGGAGAGCATCTGCCGCGCCATGGAGGCGGAGTTCAGGTCGGGCCAGTTCGAGCGCGGCGTAATCGACGGTATCACGGCGGTGTCGCGCGAACTGGCGCGGCATTTTCCGCCCGGCGCATCGCATGCGAACGAGCTGCCGGATGCGCCGGTCGTGATGTGAACGGAGCGCGCTCCGTTCTCTCACCGTCATCCCCGCGCAACGGCTCCGCCGTTGCGCGGGGATGACGGAAGTGACAAGGGACGCCCAGCGCTTATTCCGCGGCCGTTCATCTTCACCCGATTACAATTTGTTTCACGCCCGCCACACCGGTTCCACTTTCCCGGCCAAATTCGGCCCCGGATAACTTCCTAAAATTTCGGTAAGCGGGTCCGCAGGTAAGGATTTCGCAAGTAATGAAAGTTACCAAAAGGTCAACCCAGACTGGAGTATTTGAGCCGTGAGCGAACCAATGCCCGAGCAGGCTGCCCAGGACGCCGGCGTCGTCGAAGCTGCTGCGACCGCGCCGCAGGCCAATGAGGCCGCTGGGATCGAGGCTCCCTCGATTGCGCCGGACCATGAGGCGCCACCCAAGCCGGATCCGGTGAAGATCGAGCCGCCGAAGATTGAGGCATCCCGGATCGACGTGCCAAAGCTCGAAGCCAAAGCCGAAACCAAGCCCGAGCCGAAGCCCGGCAAGCTGATCGTCATGGCGCCGTCGGAGCGGAACTGGGACCGTGAGGATTTTGCCCCGCATGTGAAGGCGGAAGAGCCGCGTGAGACCGGCAGCAAGCGCCGCCTGTCGGCGATGGCCGCGGTGGTGACGATCGCCGCCGGCGTTGGCGCCATCAGCGGCGCGCTCGCAACCGCCGGCATGATGCATTTCGCCGCCCCGGCCCAAGCGCCGGTGCAGGTCGCCGACACCAGCGCGCTCGATGCTTCGGTCGCCCGGATCGATGCCGACCTCGTCGCGCTCAAGGCCAATGTCGAGCACAGCTCGAAAACCGGCGTCACCCAGTTCAACCGGGCCAACGACCGCCTCGACAAGCTCGAGAAGGCGCAGGCCGAGCCGATGGCCAAAATCGCAAAGCTGTCCGAGACCGTCGACAAGCTCCGCGCCACGCCGCCCGCCGCCCCCGCGCAGGCCGCAGCAGCGGTGCCCAAGGAGACCACCGGCTCGATCGCGCCGACCCAGGTTGCGACCGCCGCCGCCGCGCCGGCCCCAGTGGCTGCCGCACCCAAGACCGAGGTCGGCCGCCTGCCGACGGTCGAAGGCTGGCGGCTGCGCAACGCCGCCAATGGCGGTGCGCTGATCGAGGGCCGCGACGGGCTCTACGAGGTCTATCCCGGCGATCCCATCCCCGGCCTTGGTCGCGTCGATGCGATCCGGCGCCAGGACGGCCGCTGGGTGGTCGTCACCAGCAAGGGCCTGATCACCGGACGCTGAGCGGCTCAGATACGACTTTCGAAAGGCGCTTCACCACCATGTGAAGCGCCTTTTTGCTTGAATAGGCGGACCGCCGCGGTGTTACCTCAGGCATGAGCCGCGCGTTGCGAATTTTCCTTGCTGCCGCCGTGTTGTTCGGCGGTACTGCCGCGCTGTCGGCCGCAGAGACCCCGTCGCTGACGCGCGGCACCGCCATCACCGATCCCGATCTGCTGCGCAAGCTCGACGACGGCGACGCTCTCACGCTCCAGCGCCTGTTGGCGCCGGAGCGCAAAGCGAATGGTCCGCTGACGACCGACCGGCTGTTTTCAGAGCTGTCCCAGCTCAAGGACATTCCGCCGGCGATCGATGCGGAGTTCGACCGCTACATCACAGGGCAGAAGGCGGCCTATCTGAGCGAGACCATCGGCGTCGGCGAGGGCTTTGACGTGCAGCTGTTCGATCGGGCCGTGCTGAAATCGCGCGACACGCGCTTCGTGCTGGCCGGCATCGTCAACCGCATGGACCGCGCCTACGCCTCGGAGGAGTCCTGCGGCGAGATCCGCCTGATCTATCGGCTGGCGCGTTTCGACGGCACAACCGCGACGCGGCTGCCGATGACGCTCAATCTGGTGATGAAGGCGCGCGATGCGCGCCAGATGGACGCGAACGGCAAACCGATCAATTGCGCCGAACTCGCGCGGCGCTGGCTCGACAACGGAAACTGGCAGGAGCTGATCGGCAGTCGAGACGACGCCATGCTCGATCGCATCGAGACCAACATCCAGCTCTCGGTCGCGGCCAAGTCGGCGCTGCATGACTTCCGCTCCGACTATCTGCTCAAGGTGTTCAAGTACAATTCCGCCACGAAGGCCTTCGAGGAATCGACGCTGGAGAACCAGGTCGACCGCGACCGGATCATGGCGGACGAGGCGCTTCGGCGCGACTTCAAGGATTGGCTGCTCGCACCCGAGCATCTTCGCGAGTTCGATCGCGGCACCGTGCTGATCCCCGAGAAATTCCTGGCAAGGAGTGCGGTGGTGCCGACGCCGGCCGGCCTCGATGCTTCGGCGCTGCAGCCGGAATTCGGCATGATGCAGGCTGAGGGGGAGGGCAAAGCGGTCTTCACCGATAACGACGTGGTCGGTGCGTTGAAGCAGGCGGCCGCGCGCGGCGACATGCAGAACATCCGCTCGGTCGCGGGCTTCCAGCGCCGGCTCAACGACGTCACCTGTTCAGGCTGCCACCAGACTCGCGGCATCGGCGGCTTTCACTTTCCGGGCGTCGATTGGCTGGCGGACAGGCCGTCCAATGCGAGCATCGTACCGGCCTCGCTCCACTTTCTCGGCGACCAGCCCCGCCGCCGCGACATCCTGACCGCGTTCGCCGCAGGCAGACGCCCTGATTTCTCACGCGGATTTGCCAGCCGGCCGCAGACCCGCGGCAGCCGGGAGCTCGCCGGGAGCGAATATCAGGACGGCTGGGGCGCGCATTGTTCCCTGCAAGATGCGGGATCGGGAACGCGAGATGAGAGTTTTACGTCATGGAGCTGTGCTAACGGTCTCACCTGTCAGGCTGCCCCGGCCTCGCGCCGCATCGGCATGTGCTTCATCAAGACGCGTTGAGCCCGCAAAGCGATTTGGATGATTCATGACGAATACCGGCGACGCCAACAAGGAGCGCAATCGCGAGATTGCACGCAACGAGGAAGTCAAGCAGGTCACCGGCGGCGCCCGCGTCAGCATCTGGGCGATCGCGATGGCCGTTATCGTCGGTGGCATCCTGTTCACGCTCGGCTGGCTGTCGCTGCGGTAGCTGCGCTCTCTTTCGTCATGGCCGGGACAAGCCCGGCCATGACGGGGCTGGGGGTTCAGTGCTCGCACCCTCACGTCGCGTAGTTCGTCATCCGCTTGCCCGGCAGCAGCTCGTACGCCGGCTTCCAGCCGGGCAGTGCGGCCATGCGGCCGAGCCAGGCGTGGATGGCAGGATGGCTCGTGGCGAAATCGAAGCCGTGCTCGTCGCTCGGATAATGCAGATAGGCCATCATCGAGATGTCGGCGACGGTCGGCCTAGTGCCGATCGCGAAGGCGTTGTGCTGAAGATGCCCGTCCAGGATGCCGAGGAAGTCCTCGAGCCGGCGGCGAAAGTGTTTCAGCACTTGCGGATCGTTCTTCTCGGTGAAGGCCCGCATGAAGCGATAGGTCGCCATGTAGCCGGTGAGCTTGTGGTTGTCCCAGAACAGCCAGCGCAGCAGCTCGAACTTCTCTTCCTCCGTGTCGGCGCCGAAGCGGCCGTACTGCTCGGCGAGCTTCAAGAGGAGCGGCGCAGTCTGCGTCATCTTCAGCCCATCGACTTCGAGCACCGGGATTTCGCCCATCTCGTTGACCGCCTTGCGCCATTCTGCCGTGCGCGTGACGCCGCCGCCGAAATCGGTCCAGACCGGCTCGAACCTCTCGCCGCAAAGCGTCAACATCAGCGCCAGCTTGTAGCTGTTGCCGGATTCGGGGAAGTAGTGCAGGCGGTAACTGGGCATGGGACCTCGCGGCGTGGTTTTGGGCCGGTAGTTTATAGCGAGATCGCCCGGCATCGTCATTGCGAGCGTAGCGAAGCAATCCAGCAATGCAGCCGCGGAGATACTCTGGATTGCTTCGCTGCGCGCAATGACGGAGGTCGTGAAGACGGGCTGTCTCCCCGCTGTCGTCCCGGACGAGCGAAGCGAAGATCCGGGACCCATAGCCACAGGCCGTGGTTTGGCGAAGACTCGGAGTGACCAGTCGCGCCCACAACCACTCCCTGTGGTTATGGGTCCCGGGCTCGCGCTTTGCGCGCCTCGGGACGACGGCGGAGTGTGAGTGCGCTCCTAGCCCACCGCCCCCGACGACCTCAGCTGCTTGATCGCCGCTTCGTCGTATCCCGCCTCGCGCAAAATCTCGTCACTGTGCTCGCCGACAGCGGGCGGCTTGCGCGGCTGGACCTTCTTGGTGCCGTCGATCCAGATCGGGCTGGAGATGGTCAGCATGGTGTCGTTCTCGAACGGCACCAGCACCTCGTTGTCGAGCATCTGCTTGTCGTTGGGGATGTCGTCGAGAATGCCGACGATGCCGAACACGAGGCCGTTGCCGTCGAGAATCTTGCGCCATTCGGCAAGATCCCTGGTCGCGAAAGTCTCGTCGAAGATCTTGATCAACTCCACCGAACGGGCGTGACGGTCGGGTTTGGTGGCGAAGCGCGGATCGGTGATGAGGTCTTCGCGTCCCAGACATTTCGCCAGCGTCGGAAACTGCTTCTCCTCGCTCAGCAGCGACAGGATCAGCCAGCGGCCGTCCCTGCATTGATAGTGGTTGGCGACTGCGTTCAGCGCGCGCTCACGCGGACGCCGCTCGCCGAACTTGGCGCCGCAGAGTTTTGCCTGCGCCAGCACGCTCGCGGCCCACACCCCGTTCGCCATCAGATTGGAGGCGACGTGCGAGCCCTTGCCGGTCTTCTCGCGCTGATAGAGCGCGGTGACGATGGCGCCGTAGAACGCCATGGCGCAGGGGTGGTCGCCCATGCCGGCGACCGAGCGGGCCGGGGTGGTGTCGATGTCGGCACGGACCAGGTCCATCAGGCCCGAGCGCGCCCAATAGGCATTGCTGTCGAAGCCGGGCTTGTTGGCCTCTTCGCCCTTCTCGCCATAGCCGGTGAAGGAGGCGTAGATCAGCCGGTCGTTGAGATGGGCGAGGTGATCATGGGTGATGCCGAGCTTGGCGCGCACCGGCGGCGGCATGTTGGTGATGAAGACGTCGGCCTCTGCCACGAGCTTGTAGAGCACGGCCTGCGCCTCCGGCTTGGCAAGATCGAGCGCGATGCTCTTCTTGTTGCGGGCTTCCAGCAGCCAGGCGAAATTGTGCTCGCCGGTCGGATAGCCGGGCAAATTCGGCAGATTGCGGTAGGGATCCCCGGCGCCGGGCGGCTCGATCTTGATGACGTCGGCGCCGAAATCCGACAGCACGGTCGCCGCCGCGGGCGCTGCGATGAAGCTCGCGCAGTCCAGAACCTTCAGGCCTGAAAAGATGCCTTTTTCCATCGCGGCGTTGCTCCCTCGCTCTTGTCGTTTCCCGCGCGCTGGAATTGGTGCGGGCTGGTGATGGAGCAATTAGACTGATGTTTTGCCGGGATGCAACGGCGCTCGGCGCAGGGCCTCACTCCTCCCCCGCAAGCAACGCCGCATTGCCGCCGGCTGCGGCCGTATTGATCGTCACGGTCTGCTCGGTCGCGAAGCGCGCGAGGTAGTGCGGGCCGCCGGCCTTGGGACCGGTTCCGGACAGGCCGTTGCCGCCGAACGGCTGCACGCCGACCACGGCGCCGATCATGTTGCGGTTGACGTAGATGTTGCCGACCTGCACGCGGTCGATGATGGCCTCGATGGTGTCGTCGATGCGGGAATGGACGCCGAGCGTGAGGCCGTAGCCGGTGCGCTCGATCGCCTGCAGCACGCGTTCGAGGTTTTCGGCACGGTAGCGCACGACGTGCAGGATCGGGCCGAACACCTCCTCGGTGAGCTGGCCGGCGTCGCCGAGCTCGAAGATATGCGGCGCGACGAAGCAGCCCTGCGGCGCCGTCCCGGCAAAGTGCAGTTTCGCCTCGGTCTTCATCCGCGCGATATGGGCGTCCAGCCGCTGCTTGGCCTCCATGTCGATCACCGGGCCGACATGGGTCGCGACGTCACGGGGATCGCCGATCTTCAACTCGCGTGCCGCGCCCGCGATCATCTCGATCATGCGGTCGGCGACGTCCTCCTGCACGAACAAGAGCCGCAGCGCCGAGCAGCGCTGGCCGGCGGAGCGGAACGCGGAGGTCACGACGTCGTCGGCGACCTGCTCGGGCAGCGCGGTGGCATCCGCGATCATGGCGTTGATGCCGCCGGTCTCCGCGATCAGCGGCACGATCGGCCCATCCTTGGCGGCGAGCGTCCGGTTGATGTTGCGGGCGACCTCGGTCGAGCCGGTGAAGACGACGCCCGCGATATCAGCGTGCGCGGTCAGGGCGGCACCGATACGGCCGTCGCCGACAACGAGATGCAGCGCATCTTTCGGGATGCCGGCCTCGTGCAGCAGGGCCACGGCCTCGCGCGCGATGCGCGGCGTCTGCTCGGCGGGCTTTGCCACCACGCTGTTGCCAGCCATCAGCGCCGCCGTGACCTGGCCGAGGAAAATCGCCAGCGGAAAATTCCACGGCGAGATCGCAACGAAGACGCCGCGGCCACGCATCGCGAGCGCGTTGCTTTCGCCGGTCGGGCCTGGCATTGCCGCATCAACGCCGAACAGCTTGCGGCCCTCTGCGGCATAATAGCGGCAGAAATCGGCGGCCTCGCGCAGCTCCGACAGCGAATCGTCGAGCGTCTTGCCGCCCTCGCTTTGCAGCAGCGCGATGAAGCGGGCGCTGCGGCTCTCCAGGAGATGCGCGGCCTGCTCCAGCGCCGCCGCGCGCGTGGCCGCAGGTGTCCGGCTCCAGGCCGCAAAGCCGACACGCGCGGCAGTCACTGCCGCATTGGCTTGATCCGGCGTGGCATCCGCAATCGGCTCGAGCTCGGTCGCTGCGGCTTTGACGTCAGCGAGCAAATGATCGAGCGCGACGCGTGCGCCGAACTCGACGCCGCGCGAATTGCGCCGCTCCGGCGCGTAGAGATCACCGGGCAACGGGATTTTGGGATGCGCCGCCGCTTGCGGCCGGACGATGGCGTCCGCCGGTCGCTGCAACAGCGCCGGCACCGGAACGCGATAATCGGCGGCCTGCGCCACGAACGACGAGTTGGCGCCGTTCTCCAGCAAGCGACGCACAAGATACGCCAGCAAATCGCGGTGGCTGCCGACCGGCGCATAGGTGCGGTAAGCGATATCAGGATGATCCTTGGCGAGCTGCTCGTAGAGCGCTTCGCCCATGCCGTGCAGGCGCTGGAATTCGAATCCGCCGCTCTTCCCGGCAAGCTCCAGCACGGTCGCGACGGTCAGCGCGTTGTGGGTGGCGAATTGCGGAAAGATGCGCGGCCGAAGACTCAAAAGCTTCGTCGCACAGGCGACGTAGTTCAGATCGGTCATCGCCTTGCGCGTGAACACGGGATAGCCGTCGAGCCCGCGTTCCTGCGCGCGCTTGATCTCGGTGTCCCAATAGGCCCCCTTGACCAGCCGCACCATCAGCCTGCGGTCATGCGCGCGGGCGAGCGCGTCGACGTAATCGATCACCGCGCTGGCGCGCTTCTGATAGGCCTGGATCGCGAGGCCAAATCCGTCCCAGCCTCTCAGCGAGGGATCGGCGAGCGTTGCGGCGATCATTTCGAGCGACAGCTCGAGCCTGTCTGCCTCCTCGGCATCGACGGTGAAGTTGAGGTTATGCGCTTTGGCGCGCCGCGCGAGGTCGAGCAGCAGCGGCACCAGCTCGGCCATCACGCGGTCGCGGCTGATCGCCTCGAAGCGCGGATGCAGCGCCGAGAGCTTGACCGAGATGCCGGGCCGGTCGGGCAGGGGATTGCTGCCCGCAGACTTGCCGATCGTCTCGATCGCACTCGCATAGGCATCGAAATAACGCCTGGCATCGGCGGCCGTGCGCGCGCCTTCGCCGAGCATGTCGAAGGAATAGCGCGGCTTCTGGCCGGAGCGCGGCCGGCCCCGTTCCAGCGCCTGCTCGATGGTCTCGCCCAGCACGAAATGACTGCCCATCAGCCGCATCGCCTGGCGCGTCGCGGTGCGCACCGCAGGTGCGCCCAGCCGCTTCACCAGACGGCCGATGGTGCCGTCGGGCGTCTCGCCGGGCTGGATCACCCGCGCCGACAGGCCGAGCGCCCAGGCCGAGGCGTTGACCAGGAAGGCCGTGGACTTGGTCTCGTGGTGGATGAAGTCGCCCTCGCCGAGCTTGTCCTCGATGAACTGGTCGGCGGTGCGCGCGTCCGGCACGCGCAGCAGGGCCTCGGCCAGCACCATCAGCGCCAGCCCCTCCTTGGTCGAGAGCGCGAACTCCCGCAGCATGTCCTCGACCCCGCCAAGACTACCTGCAAGACGGTCGTCGCGCTTGCGGATCGCCTCGATCAGCCGGGTCGCGGTGCGGTCGATCCGGGCCTCCTGCGGCGCGGACAGATGCGATGCCGGCAACAGGCGCGCGGCGATCTCGGCATCATCGGGCGCGTAGGGGGCGGTGAAGGGCGGCGGGATGTTCGGCATGGCGTGTCCTGTGGCTAGATCCAGGATAAGGCCCGCGTGACCGTAGTTCGATAGACAATCTAGCCAATTTGTCTTAGAAAATGAAGACAAGAAGCAACTTGGCCTGATTAAACATGGAACTCGATCGAATCGACCGGAAGATCCTCTCGATTTTGCAGGAGGATGGGCGCATCGCCAATGTCGAACTCGCCGAGCGCATCGGGTTGTCGCCAACCTCGATCGGCGAGCGGCTGAAGCGCTTGCAGCGGGAGGGCTTTGTCGAAGGCTATGGCGCGCGGCTCAACCCGCACCGGCTCGGCCTCGGTCTGTTGGTGTTCGTCGAGGTGCTGCTCGACAAGACCACGCCGGACAATTTCGAACGTTTTGCGCGCGCGGTGAAACTCGCGCCTGAAGTTCTGGAGTGTCACATGGTTGCCGGCGGCTTCGACTATCTTGTGAAGGCGCGGCTCGCGGACATGGCGGCGTATCGACGCTTCCTCGGCGAGACCCTGCTGTCGATGCCGGGCGTGCGCGAGACGCGGACCTATGCGGTGATGGAGGAGATCAAGCGCGACGCACCGTTACCGGTGGGCTGACGAAGTGCCGTCGCGATTGTCATTGCTGAGGCGTTGAACGGGCGGTCCTCGCGGGAAAATAGCTCTCCGTGTGCAGTCGCAACGCCTGTCGTCGAATGCACTGGCCGTCTTCTAAAATTTTCTTGGCCCGGCCCCCGGATCGATCCGGGAGGCAGCAAAAGCTGGCGGGCTTATACTTTGAGGTTCTCTGCGGAGGTCTTGCCCCGGTTTGCGATCTCTTCGTATTCCACCGTCTGTCCTTCGTTCAGGGACGACAGACCGGCTTTCTGCACTGCCGAGATATGCACGAACACATCCTTGCCGCCCGACGCAGGCTGGATAAATCCATAACCCTTCGTCGGGTTGAACCACTTGACCGTACCTTTAGCCATCACGACTTCTCCGCGGGTCTTCCTCCGAGATCTCGAACCGCCAGTCCCCGCCAACCGGCCGGTTCGGTCCTAACAGGATACGCGGAATGTGGCCGGCTTGGTAGCTCAAACCACATCGGCCTTTCGCCGAATTCCGCTCAACTTCGCGGCGTTTTTGCCGGTTTTGCCCGTTTCGCGGTCAAATGGCCGGCGTGCTGCGCGCTGTCTGTCAATACGTCGCCGCCAGATAATCGACGATCTTGCCGACATCCGCATCGTCGATCGGTGCGCCATAGACCTTGATCATCTTGGTCACCTCGGCCTGCCAGAAGCCCTTCTTGTCCTTCATCGGCGGCTGCGTCTTGACGTAGTCGGCCGAGTGGCAGGCGCTGCAATTGGCCTGGACGATTTCGAGATTGGGCCCCGCCTTGAAGGCGGCGACCTCGTCCGGAAGCTGGTAGTTGACGGGCGCCGCGGTCACGGCCGTCAGGCCGGTGGCGAGGGCGAGCGTGACGGCGAGGAGAATGGTGCGCTGCATGGTCATTCTCCTTTCAGGCCACGGTGACGCGGACGGTTTCGACGACGTTGCGCAAGTATCCCGCCGGGTTCCAGCGCGGCGCGTCCGGCTGCGTCTCGCCGCCATTGCCGGTGGCGCGCACCTTGAGCTCAACGCTTCCCGCCGCAAGCTTCACCGGCAGCTTCCATTCGCGGAACGAATATTTGCCGAGATCCTTGCCGAGCTTGGCGCTCACCCAGGTCTTGCCGCCGTCGGTGGAGACCTGGACCTCCTTGATGCCCTTGCCGCCGTCGAAGGCGATGCCGCGCAGGGTCACAGCTCCCGCCTTCAGCTTGGCGCCATCGGGGATGCTGGTGATGAAGGAGCGGATGGTGAAACGGTTGATCGGGATCGTCGCCTTCGGTGCGGTGCCGGGCTCGATCGCGTTATCAGGCGTATCGGGAATGCGATAGGCGGACTTCATCCAGAAGCCGTCATAGACGTTGTCGATGACGGTAATCTCGTTGAGATGCTTGACCCAGTAGGTGCCGTAATAGCCGGGCACGATCAGGCGCAGCGGAAAGCCGTTGAGGAACGGCAAATCCTCGCCGTTCATGCCATAGGCCAGCATCACCTCGCCGTCACTGGCGTGAGCGATGTCGAGTGCCTTGACGAAGTCAGGCGTCTTGTCGCTGACCGGCCCGTCCATGCCGTTGAAGGTGACCTGCCTGGCGCCGCTCTGCACGCCGGCCATCTCCAGCACCGCCTTCAACGGCACGCCGCGCCAGCGCGCATTGCCCATGGCGCCGTTGGCGAGCTGGCCGCCGGCGACGCGCGGCTCGAAGAAGCCGCGGCTGTTGCCGGAGCACTGGTTGACGGCGACGATCTCGGTCGCCTTCATCTTCCTGATGTCCTTCAGTGAAAGTTTCAGCGGCTTGTCGACCTTGCCCTTGACCTCCAGCGTGAACTTGTCGGGGTCGAGATTGTAGGGCAGGTCCGAGAGGTGATAGCGGACGAAGAACGCATTGTTCGGCGTGATCGGGCCGTCGTTGAAGATCGCGAACGGCGTCTCGAGCTGCGGCGGCCGGCTGGTCAGGCCGATCATCGGCCGCTTCTGCGGGTATTTCACCAGCGGCCGTTCGCCATTGGCGAAGGGCAGGGTCACGGTGTCGAGTGCCAACGCCCTGGTGGCATTCAGTGTGGCCGCCATGGCGGCAAGCCCCGCTCCTTTGAGCAGGTCGCGGCGATCGAACATCTGGTCCCCTCCCGGAGCTTTTCGTTGGCCCGCGGTCATCACCGCGAGCCGCGCTCATCTGTCGCAACGATTTGAACGAAGTCAATTCGTGCTTTCGCAGCAGGCCCATGCCGCTGCGTTGCAGCAGGCCGGTGTTACGGAGACATGCATGTGGCCAAGTTCTCACCGCGGCGGCGGTGTGCTCCCTCGCCCCGCTTGCGGGGAGAGGGTTGGGGTGAGGGGGAGTCTCCGCGAGGGAGGAAGCAGTTGGACTCGCGGAGAGTCCCCCTCACCCGCCGCGCTGCGCGCGTTGGCCTCTCCCCGCAGGCGGGGAGAGGCGAACATCAGGCCGCGACGCGCTCGCTTCGATCGACCAGCGCCGTCAGCCCCCGCGCATCGGCCACCACGCGGACCGCCATCGGCTCGTCGCGGCCGCGGATCGCGACCTCCTGTTGCGGCAGCGTATCGTCGGCGAGGCCCGCGGTGCCGCGGATTTCGTCCGAGACGATCGCCTCGCAGGCCAGCGTCTTGGTCATGTCCTGCAGGCGGGCGGCAACGTTGACGGCATCGCCCAGCGCCGTGAAGACGATGTGATCGCGATAGCCGATGTCGCCGATGATGACCTCGCCGCCGTGAATGCCGATGCCGAAGCGGATCGGCTGGCGAAGATCGTGGCTCAGCAGCTCGTTCAGTTCGTCGATATGGGTGGCGATGCCGCTGGCAGCCTTCAGCGCCTGCCGGCAGGCGGTTTGCGGATCGGCCGTGAGTCCGAACAGCGCCAGCATGCCGTCGCCGACGAACTGGTTCGGCTGGCCGCCATTCTCGATCACGGCCTGCGACACCGCGCCGAGGAAGCGGTTGACGATGAAGACGGTATCGAACGGCAGCCGCTTCTCGGCGAGCTGGGTCGAGCCGCGCATGTCCACGAACAGGCTGACGAGATAGCGCTCCTGGCCGATCCTCGCCGGCGCCGAGGCCTGCGCGTTGGCCGACGACGTTTGCGGGGTGAAGAGCTGGAAGAAGGACAGATCCGACGTCGGCCGCAGCTGGCAGGCCAGCCTGATCGAAGGGTCGTTGGTGCCGACGCGGGTGAGCACGAAGGCCTCGCGCTGCGACGGCTCGGGCAGGACGCCATGATCGCCGATGACGCGGATGCGGCAGGTCGAGCAGCGGGCGCGGCCGCCGCAGACGCTGGCATGCGGCAGATTATGGCGCAGGCTCGCTTCCAGCACGGAGAGACCCTTGGGAACCCGCACCGTCTTGCCGTTGCCGTAGGACAACGCGATCATGCCGCCGCGCCGCTCGCGCCAGGCCCGCACGCCGCGTGCCGCCAGCGCCAGGCCCAGCAGCCCAAAATAGGTGACGGTGAAGGCGCCGGTGATGCGATCGAGCGTGTTGCCTTCCGCGACCGTGCCGACCTGGCGTCGCGTGAGATTGTGCGTGCGCCATTCCCCGTCATCGGCCTCGATCGCGACGCTGCGGCCGCCCTGGTAGATGCCGAGCAGCGACAATGTCGGGACCAGCACCGCGGCGGCAAGCAGATAGGGCGCGGCGCGCGTGAAGAACGGCTTGAGGCGGAGCCAGAAATAGATCCCGATGCAGCCGTGCACCCAGGCAATGAGAAGCAGGATCGTCATCTGCCAGAGCCGTCCCGGCGCTGCGACGAAGAACAGATAGAGCTCCTGCGGATAGAGCTTCTGGTGATCGTACAGCGTGTAGCCGAGCCGCACCCCGACCACGTGCCCCATGATCAGCGCGGGGATGCTGAGGCCCAGCACGAGCTGAAGCGGCTCGATCGTCCGCCAGCGGAACTGCCGGCGCTGATACAGCGCATAGATGCCGAGCCCCATATGCGTGAGCGCGGCGGTGTAGAACACGATCGAGACGGGGAGGAACTGCCAGAAGACGGTGTGGTAGTAGACTCCGGCCTCCATAGCCTCGACCGAAATATTGCCGAGCGCATGGTTGAGGAAATGGCTGATCACATAACAGAACAGGATCACGCCGCAGACGAGCCGCACCTGCCGCACGCTGGTCCCGCGGACGAGTTCGGAGATGGATGCAGCAGCGGTGGCCATGATTCGGTTGTATCAGTTCATGAAGGAGAACAGCCAGCGTAGCGGTTAATTCCCGATGTGGACAGGTTCGGGGATCACATGCCCGGGAAGGCGCCTCACACTCCGCCGTCGTCCCGGACAAGCGCGCCCTAAGCGCGCGCCGATCCGGGACCCATAGCCACAGGGTCGGGTTTGGCGAAGACTCGTGGTTACCAGCTCGTGCCATAACCCCTCCCTGTGGTTATGGGTCCCGGGTCTGCGCTTCGCTTGCCCGGGACGACACCTATGTCTGGACAGCCGACATTGACTCCCCCTCCCAGGTTGGCGAAAAGCGCGGCCGTGACGACATCCCCTGATATCACCGTGTTTCCCCGTGGCGCCGCGCGCCGGCCCCTCGTCATCGCCGTGCTCGTCATCGCCGCGATGACGCTGCTGCGCATCGTCTACGCCGGCGCGATCGAGCTGCGCACCGACGAGGCCTATTACTGGACCTGGTCGAAGGAGGGCGCGCTCAGCTTCCTCGATCACCCTCCGGGCATCGCCTGGCTGATCCGTTTCGGAACCGCGATCTTCGGCGACACCACGCTCGGGGTCCGTTTCGGCGGCATCGTCGCGATGCTGGCGACGCAGCTCCTGCTTGCCGACGTCGTCCGCCGCCTCACCCATGATGTGCGCGCCGTATTGTTCGCGGTGCTGATGCCGGAAGCCGCGCTCTATTACGGCCTGCTGATGGCCAAGGTCGCGCCCGATGTCGCCATGATCCCGTTTGCGGTGGCAATGATGTGGTCGCTGGTGCGGCTCGCGCAAAGCGGCGACGGACGCTGGTGGCTTGCGGCCGGTCTGTTCGCCGGCCTCTCGATGCTGTCGAAATTCACCGCCATCATGTTCGCGCCGGCGGTTGCCGCCTTTCTGCTGGTGCCGGATTGGCGTTGGCGCTGGCTGCGCAGTCCTTACCCTTATCTCGCGGTGCTGGTCGCAATAGCCGTGTTCTCGCCGGTGCTGGTCTGGAATGCGCAGCACGATTGGGCCTCGTTTCGTTTCCAGGGCGTACGCGCCACCGCCAGTTACGGCATCTCGCTGCGGACCATCGGTGACTTTATCGGCCTGCAGTTCGGCCTGGTCGGCTTCGTCATGCTGCCGGTGGTGCTGACCGGGCTGGTGCTGACGGCATGGCGCGGCTATCGCGCACGCGAGCCCGTTGGAATTCTCTTGTCGACGGCGGTGCTGGTGCCGTTTCTGTATTTCCTCGCGAAGTCGACCACGCTTCGGGTCGGCGACACCTGGCCGATGTTCATGTGGCCGGTCGGTTTCGCCGCGGCCGCCGTGAACCTCGCGGCGATGGCGAAGGAGGATTGGTCGGCCCGTATGCTGAGATCGTCGGTGTTCTGGGCCAAGACAGCCGTCGGCTCGGGCATCGCCTTCGTCGTCATCGTGTTCCTCTATTACGTCGCAGCGCCCTGGAATCTCCTCGGCAAGATCGATCCGATCGGCGCCGAGGCCGGCTATGAGCAGGTCGCCGCGCGGGCGCAGGCCGCGCTCGACGAGACCGGCGCGACCTGGATCGCCACCACGGACTATCGCACCTACGCGATGATGCGCTGGCTGTTCAGGGGCCGCGTGCCCGTCATCGAGATCAACGAGCGCGGCCGCTTCCAGGATTTCCGCGATCCCGGCCTGGACCGGATCAAGGGCCATGCCGGCATCTATGTCGGCCGCGAGCCGGACGATCGTTCCTCGCTATGGGAGAACATCCCAGCCAAGCGCGAGCAGCTCGGCGAAGTCGAGCGCCGCTGGCGCGGTGTTCTCGCGGACACCTATGTGATCGAAAAGCTCACCGGCTGGACCCCCGAGCTGTCGCCGTCGAAGGATTCGCCGCTGTTTTGGTGGAAGGTGCTGGCTTTCCTCTCCCTCTCCCCGCTTGCGGGGAGAGGGTTGGGGTGAGGGGGACTCTCCGCGGGGGAGGTGACAGTTGAACTCGCGGATAGTCCCCCTCACCCGGATCGCATCTGGCGATGCGCTCCGGCCTCTCCCGCACGCGGGGAGAGGCGAAGAAGCTACGCCTCGTCGTCCTTCTTCCGCAAGAGATCCGTCGCGAGATCCGACAGTTTGGGCGGCGGCAGCGCGGCGAACGGCAGCGGACGCGTGACGTCGATCGCCGCCAGGCCCAGCCGTGCCGTCAGCAATCCGTTCAGCACGCCTTCGCCGAGCCGCTGTGACAGCTTTGCCGCGATGCCGTGGCCGAGCATCTGCTGCACCAGGCTGTCGCTCGCGGCCATGCCGCCGGTGATGGCGAGGTGGGCGATGACGTGGCGGAGCAGTCGGATCATGCCGAGCGCGCCGGGGCGCCCGCCGTAGAGATAAGCGAGCTGGCGGATCAGGCGCAGCGCGGCGACGAACACGAACAGCACGTCGATCGCCGCGCGCGGGCTCACCGCGGTCACGATCGAAACCTTTTGCGCGGCTGACGACACCAGACGCCGCGCCTCCGCATCCAGCGGAGACATCAACTCGCGTTCGGCGAGCCGGATCATGTCGGCGCCGTCGATGATCTCGCCGGTGTGGCTCTCCAGCGTCGCGCGGGCGCGGGCGAGCTGCGGGTTCTGGTGCGCGATCTTGAGCAGATCCTGCACGATGACGCGGCTCTCCTTGCGGTCGTCGCTGGCGAGCACGGCGGCGGCGCGCGCATGCAACTGCTCGATCGTCGCCAGCCGCGCCAGACCGACTGCCTCGCGGCCGATCACCACCGCAAGCGCAAGCGCGGTGACGAGCGCGAAGGCGAGACCGACATAGCCGAGCGTTTCGCTGCGCGCGAACAGGTCCTCGATCAGATGCACCACGCCGAGCCCGGTGCCGAGCAGCGTCAGCCCGGCGAGGCCTGACCAGAACAGCGTACCCCAGGGAAAACCGCGGCGCGCCGGCAGCGCCGCTTGAACTGGGACCGGAAGCGCCAGGGGATCGGGCTCCGGCGTGATCTGGATGGTGGCGCGGCTGAGCCGGCTGGTCTCGTCGGCTTCGGTGACGACGACGCCGGGATCGTCGAGCCGGAACGTCGCCGGCCGCCGTGGCTTCGATCGGTCGTTCATGCGAGCTTGTCTCCGATCAGGAACTGCAAGGCACGGTCGAGGCGAATGTGAGGCAGCGTCGGCGGCTCGGAGCCTTCGCGGTCGAGTGTGGGCGGGCGGAAGCGCAGGAAACGAAAGTCGCTTGTCCCGGCGGTCTCGGTCGCGAGGCCGCGGAACGCGGCATTGCCGTTGAACAATGGCTCGGGATCCAGGGGCAGGTCGCCCGGAAAGGTCGCAACCTCCGTGTTGCCGTCGAAGAATTCGCCGCCAGCGCTCTCGCCCGCGGCCGGTGTTCCAAGGATCGACGGCAATTTGTCGCGGCCGCGCGCGACTTGAGCCTCTCTCGTGGCGCGCACCGCGGCGAGCGCCACCACGTCGATCGCCGCGCCGGTATTTTCCGCGCGCGCGACGGCACCCGAGACGGCGCGGCGCAATACGGCCTCGAGCCGGTCGTGGCTGGAATGGTGCAGATGGTCGGCCTTGGTCGCTGCAAACAGGATGCGATCGATGCGCGGACGGAACAGGCTGGAGAGGATCGTGCTGCGGCCGATGTTGAAGCAGTCGAGAATGCCGGCGAGGGCTGCTTCGAGATCGTGCAGCGCCTCGGGTCCGGAGTTGAACGCGGACAGTGCATCGGCCAGCACGATCTGGCGATCGAGCCGGGCAAAATGATCCCTGAAGAACGGCCGCACCACGACGTCCTTGTAGGCCTCGAAACGGCGCACCATCATCGCCCACAGCGATCCCTCCGGCGCCTGGCCGCCTGCGGGCACCTCGAGGGGCGCGAAGGTCAGTGCCGGGGAGCCTGCGAGATTGCCGGGCATCAGGAAGCGGCCGGGCGGCAACAGGCTCATCGCGAAGCGCTCGTCGCGGCAGGCGCGCAAATAATCGGTGAAGAGTTTTGCGGCCGTCAGCGTCGCCTGCTCGTCCTCGCGCGCGTCGGGCTTGAGCGTTGCCAGATGCGCGTGCCATTCGCCCGCAAGATGCGCGCGCGGCGCCTCGCGCGACAAGACCAGGCTCTCCGCCGACCATTGCTCGAAACTCTTCTGTAGCAGCGGCAGGTCGAGCAGCCACTCGCCGGGATAGTCCACGATGTCGAGTGTCAGCGTGCGGTCGGCGCCGTTCGGGCGCTGATAGTCGATGACGAGCCGGAGCTCGCTGATGTCGACGGTCGAGTTCGGCCAGCGTCGCTCCTCGATCAGCGCGCGCAGATGGCTCTCATAGGCAAACCGCGGCACGGCATCGTCGGGCTGCGGCGCCAGATGCGCCCGCGCGATCCGGCCCGAGGCGTAAGCGTCGAACACCGGAAACCGGCCGCCGCGGGTGAGGCCGTGGATCAGCGCGGTGATGAACACGGTCTTGCCGGCCCGCGACAGGCCGGTAACGCCTAACCGCACCGTCGGGTTGAAGAAGTGCTCGCCATAGTCGATCAGCGCCTGCGCGGACAAGCGCGCTTCTTCGACCATATCCTGGAAACTGAATGCCATATGAACGTTAGTGGATCGGGGGCGGCGGGACTGTGTGACCGATCACAAAAGTGGCAATTGCGTGAAGAAAATCAAGCTCCATACTTCCACCGTCTTTGTCGGAAAATCAGCCGTTTGAACGACGCGCCGATCCCGAAAGACCCATACAAGAGGACATTGCCTCATCTTGCGGATTGCCATGACCGTCTTCCAACTGAAAGAGTTCGCCTCCAGCTCCGTCCACGCCGCAGCCGACGTGATGGGCTGGAATTACGACCGCACCGAGCTGATCGCCGACGGAATCATCCACGCGATCGGCGTCCTCTCCGGCCTCATCGCCGCGACCGTGCTGGTGGTGCTGACGGCGATCTATGCCGATGCGACCGACATCGTCGGCGTCTCGATCTATGTCGCCGGCCTGCTCTCGATGCTGGTGCTGTCGGCGACCTATAATCTCTGGCCGGTGTCGCCGGCCAAATGGCTGCTGCGGCGGTTCGACCACTCCGCGATCTATCTGCTGATCGCGGCGACCTATACGCCGTTCATCCTCGAGGTGAAGGACAGCGGATTCGCGCTGGTGCTGCTCGCCGGCGTCTGGTGCGTCGCCATCCTCGGCATCGTGCTGAAGCTCTTCTATCCCGGCCGGTTCGACCGCGTCTCGGTCGGCATCTATCTCGCGATGGGCTGGAGCGGCGTGATGCTCTACGACGCCGTGGTCCGGGCGCTGCCCGCGCTGGTGCTGGGCTTCATCCTTGCGGGCGGGCTGCTCTACAGCTTTGGCGTGATCTTCCATGCCTGGCGGCGGCTGCGTTTCCAGAATGCGATCTGGCACGGCTTTGTGTTGGCCGGCGCGGCGTGCCATTATACCGCGGTGCTCGACCTCATGTTGAGCTGAGCAAGACCCAGGGGGTCTTCCAAGAAGCGGTATAAGACAAAAGGAGACGTCGCATGCAGGTGACCGGCAAGGTCGTGGTCGTCACGGGCGGCGCAAACGGCATCGGCAAGGCGCTGTGCGAGGCGTTTTACAATGCGGGCGCAGCCAAGGTCGTCGTCGCGGACATGGACGCCGCCAATGCGCGGGCGGTTGCGGCCATGGTGGATGGCGCGGCCTTCAAATGCGATGTCGCGCAGGAGAAAGACATCTCGCACGTCATCGAGGAGACCGAGCGGCAGTTCGGCCCCATCGCCCTGTTCTGCTCCAATGCCGGCATCGGCGGCGGCTTCGATCCGATGTCGGTCAATGCCGGCGGAGCCTCCGACGAGCCGTGGCAGCGCAGCTGGGCGATCCACGTCATGGCCCATGTCTATGCGGCGCGGCATCTGATCCCGCGCATGAAGGCGCGCGGCGGTGGCTATTTCCTCAACACGATCTCGGCCGCGGGCCTGCTGTCGCAGGTCGGCAGCCCCGCTTATTCCACCACCAAGCACGCCGCGGTCGGCTTTGCCGAGAATCTCGCGATCTCGCACAAGGCTGACAACATCAAGGTCTCGATCCTCTGCCCGCAGGGTGTCGACACCAACATGCTGCGCTCGATCCCGAAAGGCCCGCAATCCGGCGACGGCGATCTCACGCCCGAGCAGGTCGCGAAAGACGTGCTCGCCGGCCTCGAGCAGGAGACGTTCCTGATCCTGCCGCATCCGCAAGTGCTCGGCTATATGCGCAAGAAGACCGAGAATTATGATCGCTGGATCGGCGGCATGGCCAAGATCCAGGCCAGGATGCGGGAGGATTTCGGGAAGTGACCTTCAGGTCGGTGAGCCGACCTACACTCGCGCCAAAAGCTCGCTGTCGTCCCTGCGAAAGCAGGGACCCATAACCACAGGGAGAAGTTTGGCGAACACTGGTAGATGTTCTTGCGCGCGGTACTGACACCTGCGCTTTACGGATAAATCACGCGGTATGGGTCCCCGCGTTCGCAGGGACGACACCGGTGGTTAACGAGGCAACGTCTCCTCCCCCCGGCTCTGCCTGAGCGCCCGCGCATAGAGCATCATGCCCTCGCGCACCGTGCGCTGTTCCGCCGCCGTCAGCGCCGCCAGCGCGCCGCGCACCTGCTGCCGGCCGAACGCGTGCAGCCCCTCCAGCGTGCGCCGCCCCTTCGCGGTCAGCGACAATAGCTTGCTGCGTGCATCATTCTCATCCGGCGTCTCCCTGAGCTCGCCGCAATCGATCAGCTTGCGCACCAGGCGGCTGACGCTGGATTTCTCCAGCCGCAGGAAATCGCCGAGCTCGCCTGATGTCATCGGGCCGCGGATGCCGATCTCCAGGATCGTGTGCACGGCCGAGGGCGGATAGTCCGAGGCCGCCACCGTCGCATCCATGAAGCCGAGCTCGCGCACCATCAACCGCGAGGCGGCGCGAATGTCGTCGATGAGCGCAAGCTCGGCCATCCCTTGACTCCTCGCCTATAGTTGTATCATACAACTATAGGCGCAACGCGGCGCACGCAAGCGTTTTGGAGTGAGCAATGGGCGGAGCTTTGCCGACGGCGATGCGGATGAATGGCAAGGTCTGCCTCGTCACGGGCGGCGGCACCGGCATCGGCCGCGCCACAGCGTTGCGGATGGCATCCGAGGGCGCCGAGGCGATCATCGTGGCGGGCCGGCGCGAGGCCGAGATCGAGGCGACCGCCGCTTCGTGCCGCGAGCTCGGTGCGGAGGCGATCGCGCTCAAGACCGACATCACGCGCGAGGACGACGTCGCGCGCCTCGTCCGCACCGCCATCGAACGTTGCGGCCGGCTCGACGTCGCCTTCAACAATGCCGGCTTCCAGGAGCGCCGCGCGCCGCTGGAACAGCAGGGCACTGACATCTACGACAGCGTGTTCGACACCAATGTCCGCGCGTTGTTCCTGTGCCTGCGCCACCAACTGCCGGCGATGCTGGCGCAAGGGCGCGGCAGCATCGTCGTCAACGCTTCTGTCAGCGGCGTGCGCAATCCCAATCCCGGCTTCTCGCTCTATTCGGCCTCGAAGGCCGCCGCGATCTCGCTGACGCGCTCGGCCGCGCTGGAGAATGCCCCGCGCGGCATCCGCATCAATGCCATCGCGCCGGGCCGCGTCGTCACCGACATGATGCTGCGCGCCGGCGTCGGCGACATCGCAACGGTGAGTGCTGGCCTGCCGCTGCGGCGGATGGGGAGCCCGGAGGAGGTGGCGGAGGCCGTGGTGTGGCTGTCGTCGGATGCGTCGTCGTATGTCGTCGGGCACGTGCTGGCGGCGGACGGGGGATTTCTGGCGTCGTAGTTGGCAGCGGTGGTGCGGCAAACTCGATGTCGTCCCGGCGAAGGCCGGGACCCATAACCCCAGGCCGTAGTTGTGGCACCAAGCTGCCCACTACGGGTCTTCGCCAAACCTCTCCCTGTGGGTATGGGTCCCGGCCTTCGCCGGGACGACAACTCAATGCTTCTGCCCGTAGAGCACCGGCACCGCCGAATCCACGACGACCTCGACCAGGCTCGTCCCCTCAAACGCCATCCCGCGCTTCAGCGCCTTGCCGAGCTCAGCCGCCTTCGTCACCCGCACCGCGTGACATCCCATGCCTTCGGCGAGCCGGACGAAATCGATCCCCGGCAACTCCAGCCCCGGCACATTGCGCACCTGCATGACCTGGCTGAATGAGCGCATCGCGCCGTAGCCGGAATTGTTGATGACGACGATGGTCAGCGGCAGCTTGCGCTGCGCGGCGGTCCACAGCGCCTGGATCGAGTACATCGCCGAGCCGTCGCCGATCAGGCAGACCGTGCGGCTGTTCGGCTTGCCGAGCGCCATGCCGACGGCGGCGGGCAGGGAATAGCCGAGGCCGCCGCTCGCCATGGTGTAAAAACTGTCCTGGCCGCGCATCGGCATGAACTTCTGCATCGCCGGCCGGTGCGAGGGCACTTCCTCGACGACTGACGCACCATCCGGCATCGCCTGCGACAGCGAATGCAGCAGGAATTCGACCGGCAGCGGATCGGCGGCTTGCGGCGCCGGCGGCAGTGTGCGGCCGTTCGGCGTGGCGCGCTTGCTCTCCGGCAGCAGGTCGAGCAGCGTGCTCAGTGCCGGCTTCATGGTGGCGATGATGCTGGTGCCGACGGGCGTCACAGCCGCCGCATCCGGGTCATCCGTGATCTGAAAGATCGTCGCGCTACCATCGAAGATCGCGGCATGGCCCTCGACATGGAAGGTGAACACGGGCGCACCGATCACGACGATGAGATCATGCTCACGCAGTGCGTCGGAGAGTTGCGCCGGCGAGGCGTGCAGGAAGCCGGCGAATTGCGGATGCCGCTCGGGGAACGAGCAGCGTGCCGAGAACGGGCTGACCCAGACGCTGGCCATCGCCTTCTCGGCGACGCCCACCATCAGGTCTACCGCGCCGGCGCGGTCGACGCCGGGGCCGACGACGAGGGCAGGGTGCCTTGCGGAGCCGAGCGCGGCGACCAGTGCCTTCATCGGCTCAAGCTCGGGGCCGATTTCCCGGCTGACCTTGCGCGCCTCGGACGGCGCGCAGGCATGCGCCCAGTCGTCGATCGGGATCGACACGAAGGTCGGCCCGCACGGCGGCTGCATCGCGGTGTAATAAGCGCGCGCGATCGCAGCCGGCACGTCCTCGGGCCGCGCCGGCTCGACGCTGTATTTCACGTAAGGCCGCGGAAACTCCGACGCGCGCTCGGCATAGAGGAAGGCCTGCAAGGGCAGGATCGAGCGCGCCTGCTGGCCCGCGGTGATCACCAGCGGGGTCTGGTTGCGATGCGCGGTGTAGATGTTGCCGAGCGCGTTGCCGACGCCGGCGGCCGAATGCAGATTGACGAAGCCGGCATTGCGGGTCGCTTGCGCGTAACCGTCGGCCATGCCGACGGCGGAGGCTTCCTGCAGCGCCAGCACGTAGTCGATGTCATCGGGCCAGTCGCTCAGGAACGGCAGCTCGGTTGAACCAGGATTGCCGAACACTTTTGTGATGCCGAACGAGCGCAGCAGGTCGAGCGTCGCCTGCTTGACGGTGACGGACTTGCTTTTTGTCGCGGCGGGCTTGCGGGACGACATCGGACGGCTCCCCTGATCTTCTTGTGTTCCGTCGCCGTGCCAAGCATGAGCGACGATTTGTCCGCCTTGGCCTTTGAGCACAGGCAAAAGCAACCTACCTCTCGGTGGATTGCTTGGCGAAGTCAAGATGAGGCTGCGTGTGATGCTGGGGCGCTAGCCCGTGGCGCCCTTGACCAGTGGGCACTTGCTCTCCGAGAGCGGCCACGCGGTCTGTTCCGATGGAATCGGACGCACGATCTCCAGATAGTCCCAGGGATATTTCGACTCCGAAGGCTTCTTGACGCGGGCCAGATACATCGTGCGTGTCACGCGGCCGTCTTCGCGCAGCGTCGCGCCCTGCGAAAAGATGTCGTCGATCGGGATCGCGCGCATGGCGGCGGCGACCCGCTCGGCGTCGTCGGTGCCGGCCTGGGTGACAGCCTTCAGATAGTGCCGCACCGCGCCGTACACGCCGGCATGCAGCATCGACGGCGGCGCGCCGGTCTTCACCATGAACTCCCTCGACCAGGCGCGCGTCGCCTCGTTCATGTCCCAGTACGATGCCGTCGTCAGATACGTGCCCTGTGCGGCTTCCAGGCCCAGGGTGTGGATGTCCTGCAAGAACAGGATCATCGCCGCAAGACTTTGCCCGCCCTTCACGATCCCGTACTCGTTGGCCTGCTTCATCGCATTGATGGTGTCGTTACCGGCATTGGCAATGCCGATGATCTTGGCGCCGGAAGACTGCGCGGTGAGCAGGAACGAGGAGAAATCCGGCGTGTTGAGCGGATGGCGGACGGCGCCCAGCACTTTGCCGCCGGCCGCCGCGATCACGTCGCTGGCGTCTTTCTGCAACTGCTGGCCGAAGGCATAATCGGCGGCGAGGAAGAACCACGTCGTACCGCCGGCCTCGACGACTGCCGAGGCCGTTCCGTGCGAGACCGCGTAGGTGTCGTAGGTCCAGTGCACGCCGAACGGCGAGCACTGCTCGTTGGTTAGTGCCGTCGTGCCCGCGCCGGAATAGAGCACGATCTTCTTCTTTTCGCGTGCGAGGCCCTGGATCGCGAGCGCGACACCGGAATTCGGTACGTCGACGATCGCATCCACGCCCTCGACATCGAACCACTGGCGGGCAATTCCGGTGCCGATGTCGGGCTTGTGCTGATGATCGGCTGAGATCACCTGAACCGGCTTGCCGAGCACGGTGCCGCCGAACTCGCGAACCGCCATCTCGGCGGCGACAAGCGAACCCTTGCCGGTGACATCAGCGGTTACACCAGCCATATCGGTCAGGACGCCGATTTTGACGACGCCACCCGAGACTTCCGCCTGTGCCGCAATCGGAACGATCAGCGCGATCAGGGCCGCGCCGAGCAGGTTCGATCTCATCTTCATCTCCTCCTGATCTTCTCGTGTCTTGTCGGGTCAGCAGCCGGCCGCATCGAGCCAATCGAGGACCAGCGCGGCGAGATCATCGCTGTTGTCCTCGATCATCATCATGTGGCCGTTGCCGGTGATGCCGCGATCCGGCAGCCAGATGAAGTCGGCATCGAGATAGGCCGCGGTCGCAGCGTCCACCTCGCGTGGATGACGCGGATCGAGCTCGCCGGTGACGATCAGGATGCGATGGTTGCCGAGTCTGTTGAGATCGCCGACGCGGAGGCCGCGTCCGCCGATGTTGAAGCGCTCGTTCAGGATACGCGGGCTTTCGGGCACGATGGACGCGAAATAGTGCTTGAACGCATGTTGCGGAAATCGCGATGTGTTCGCCCAGGAAGAAGCGGCGAATTCGGCGTTCAGCCAGACGGGCCGATCCTCGGCGGCATGCACCGGCCGACCGGCGCTGGCGTCGTCGCGTAGCGCTGCAAGCGCGGCCGGATCGTCGGGCAGATCCTTCAGCAAATCGGCGGGCGGGCCCGGCGCGATGCCGACGACGGCGCGGACCAGATCGGGCCGTCGCTCGGTCATCCACCATGCCATCGGCCCGCTCGCGGAATGCACCAGCAATACGGCGGGGCCGATCTCCTCCAGCAGGGCGAGCAACGAGTTGGCGACGTCGGCGCTGCCAAGCGTCGGAAAATCCGCCCGCTGTGGCGAGCGGCCATGGCCGGGCCAATCAGGCACGAACACATGGCGGCCGGTACCTGCGAATCGTGGCGCCCAGCCCGGCCGCAGATCAGGCGTCGCCATGTAGCAGGCGCCGGTGTGCGCAGCGCCATGTACCATCACGACGGGCGTCCGCTCGGTTCCGCCCTCGGGCGGTCGGACGTGATCGACATAGATCGGATGCACCTCAGTCCCTGCGTAGAAGCACGATGGCCCCTGCGCGCGCAGCAAATGCCTCCGTCGCGCGGACGCGACAGGTCCCGCCTTGTTCACAGCCGGCGATCTCCCAGAGTTCTGTTCTATTCCGCTGCGATGTTAGGATGAGATCAATCCGAAAGGCAATGAGAAAGTCACATATGAGACGATCTAGCAAAGACGCGACCCGGCCCAATTCAGGGGAAAGCGCCGACCGCGCCAGGGACGTGCTCGGCGGCACCGAAGTCAGGATCGCCTACAAGATGGGTTACGTCCTGAATTTCTACCGTGAGCCGTCGTTTCGGAAGATCGAGATGGAGCTCGGCATCACACGTCCGGAGATCGTCACGCTCATCTTCCTGAGTTTTCGCGAGGGCGTGACCGCCAGCGAGATCTGCGAGTTTTCCGGTCATCTCAAGGCCAATATCAGCCGCGGGATCATTGCGCTGGAAAAGAAGAAGCTGTTGCGTCGCGACGTCGACAAGAACGACAATCGCCGCCAGCGTCTGTATCTGACGCCAGCCGGACGCACGCTCTATGCCAGATACATCCCCACCTTGCGCGAGCGCGAACGGGCGATGCTGTCATGCCTCAGCGTGTCCGAACGCAAGGTGTTCGAAGGTCTGCTCGACAAGCTGGCCGAGCATGTCCCGCAGTGGACGGCGCTCGATGAACTGTGAAGGGCGCGCTCCTGGCGGCGTCATGCCGGGGGGCGCGAGGCGAACCCGGAATCTCGCGATTCCCCGGTGCGCAATTTGCGCACCTGAGGTCCGATCCTGCGGACCGCCCCGGAACGACGGGACGTCCCTCACCAAACCGCCGTGCCCTTCATCGTCGGCTGCCCTTCCGCATTCGCGGTCCACAGCTCCATGCCATCAGTGGTCTCGTTGGCGTTGACCGAGAACTCCGTGCCCTCGAACAGCGGCTGCAGGCCGCGATAGGTGAACTTCTTCGGCGCCTCGCCGCCGTGCAGCTTCGCGGCCAGCTCGATGATCAGCGCCGCCTGCAGCGGGCCGTGGAAGATCAGGCCCGGATAGCCCTCGACCTTGGTGACGTAGTCGCGGTCGTAATGGATGCGGTGACCGTTGAAGGTCAGCGCGGAATAGCGAAACAGCAGCACGGGGTCGGAGACATGGGTCTCGCGGTGCTGCGCCTTCGGCGGCGGAGGCGGGGCCTTGGCGCCAGCCGGCGCGCTGCTCGTCATCTCGCGATAGACGATGTCCTGCCGCTCGCGAATGGCGACGCCGCGCGGCGAGGAGATGCTGTGCTCGACCGAGACGAAGCACAGCGTGCCGGTCGAGCCCGTCTTGACCTGCACGTCGGCGATGCGCGAGGTCCGAGTCGATTCATCGCCGACCTGCAGCGGCTGCAGGAACTCGATCTCGCCGCCGGCCCACATCCGGCGTGGCAGCGGCACCGGCGGCAGGAAGCCGCCGCGGGTGGGATGGCCGTCGGGCCCCAGCATCGACATCGGGAACACCGGCTGCGCCAGGCACCAATGCACCGTGAACGGCGCGGCGTCGCCTTTCCTGGGCTCGCCGACCTCCTGGAACAGCGTCGCGCGCAGGCCCATCACGAGCTGCGCGGTGACGATGTCGGTGGCCTCCGTGCTGCGGCCGATCCATTGCCGCAAGTGATCGATGTCGAGCTTCTCGGTCATGACGCCTCGCTCTTCTTACGTCTTGGACTTTGGGTTTTCGCCGATGGCGGGCACAGCGCCGTAAGCGCGCGTTTCGCCGACGACGATCGGCGCCGGCGCGGGATAGCTGACGCGTCCCTGCGGCGTGTCGACCTCGATGCGGCGCAGATGCGGGTGGTTGGTGAGGTCGGCCATGGTGTTGACCTCGGCAAAGGCGATATCGGCATCCGACAGCCGCTTGAGCAGCTCGTCGCGCGTCATCTTGCCGAAGATATCCGCCACCGTCGTATCGGTGAAGTCGCGGTTGCGCACGCGCTCGACCATGTTGGCGACGCGGGGATCGGCGGGCAGATCGGGTTGATCCAGCACCTTCGCGCAGAGCGTCTTCCACTCGCGCTCGCTCTGGATCGAGATCAGGATGTCCTTGCCGTCCTTCGACGTGAACACGCCATAGGGCGCGATCGAGGGATGCCGCAGCCCCATGCGCTTGGGCGGATTGCCGGCTTCGGAGTTGAGCAGCGGCACGGTGCACCAGTCCGCCATCACGTCGAACATGGAGATGCGGATGTCACAGCCCTTGCCGGTACGCCCGCGCCCGATCAGCGCCTCCAGGATCGCCGCATGCGCGGTCGCGCCGGTCGCGACGTCCACGATCGACATGCCGACGCGCGAGGCGCCATCAGGGTTGCCGGTGATCGAGGCCAGGCCACTCTCGGCCTGGATCAACAGATCATAGGCCTTGCGATGCGCGTAGGGACCTTCGTCGCCATAGCCGGTGATCGTGCAGGAGATCAGCCTCGGATAGTCCTTCAGCAGCCGCTCGCGCGAAAAACCGAGCTTGTCCATCGAGCCCGGCTTGAGGTTCTGGATCAGCACGTCCGCGCTTGCGATCAGCTTCTCCAGCTCGGCACGGCCTTCCTTCGTCGCGAGATCGACCACCGCCGATTGCTTGCCGCGGTTGAGCCAGACGAAATAGCTGCTCTGGCCCTTGGCCGCCGCGTCATAGCCGCGGGCGAAGTCGCCTTCGGGCCGCTCGATCTTGATCACCTCCGCGCCGGCATCCGCCAGGCGCGAGGAGCAGAACGGCGCCGCCACCGCCTGCTCGACCGCAATCACCCTGATCCCGTCCAATGCTCCCATGATGATGGCCTCAGTACGAGCGCGGCATGCCGAGCACATGCTCGGCAACGAAGGAGAGCACGAGGTTGGTCGAGATCGGCGCCACCTGATAGAGCCGCGTCTCGCGGAATTTGCGCTCGACGTCGTATTCCTCGGCGAAGCCGAAGCCGCCATGGGTCTGGATGCAGGCGTTCGCCGCCTCCCAGGACGCATCCGCCGCCAGCATCTTGGCCATGTTGGCCTCCGCGCCGCAGTCGAGCCCGGCCTCGTATTTGCGCGTGGCTTCCTTCACCATCAGTTCGGCCGCGCGCATCGAGGCATAGGCCTTGGCGATCGGGAACTGGATGCCCTGGTTCTGGCCGATCGGCCGGCCGAACACGCTGCGCTCCTTGGCGTAGTTCGTCGCCTTGGCGATGAACCATTTGGCGTCGCCGACGCATTCGGCCGCGATCAGGATACGCTCGGCGTTCATGCCGGAGAGGATGTAGCGAAAGCCCTTGCCTTCCTCGCCGATCAAATTCTCCGCCGGCACCTTCATGTCGGTAAAGAACACTTCGGTGGTGGCGTGGTTCATCATGGTGCGGATCGGGCGGATCTCGAGGCCGTTGTTCTTGGCCTCGCGCATGTCGACGATGAACACCGACAGGCCATCCGTACGCTTCTTGGCCTGCTCCTTCGGCGTGGTGCGCGCCAGCAGAACCATCAAATCGGAATGCTCGGCGCGGCTGGTCCAGATCTTCTGGCCGTTGACGATGTAGCTGTCGTTGCCGTCCTTGCGCGCGAAGGTTTTCAGCGAGGAGGTGTCGGTACCGCTGGTCGGCTCGGTGACGCCGAAGGCCTGCAGGCGCAATTCGCCGCTGGCGATCTTCGGCAGATATTTTGCTTTTTGCTCGGCGTTGCCGTGTCGCAGCACGGTGCCCATCGTGTACATCTGGGCGTGGCAGCCGCCGCCGTTGCAGCCCGCGCGCTGGATTTCTTCGAGGATCGCGGCCGCCGCGGACAGCTTCAGCCCCGCACCGCCATATTCCTCGGGGATCAGCACCGAGAGATAGCCGGCCGCTGTCAGCGCGTCGACGAACGCCTTGGGATAGGCCATCTCGCGATCGAGCTTGCGCCAATATTCGCCGGGGAACTGGGCGCAGAGCTTTGCGACGGCTTCACGGATGTCGGCGTAATCTTCGGTGTGGTGTTCTTCACTCATGGCGTTTCCAGTTCTTAGCGGCAGTTAAGATAACGCCGGCCGATCCTCAGGCGTTGTGAAAACAACGCCAGCCCCCTATGCTCATTTGTTATAGCGTATGGAGTAGCCTTCCAGGATTGGCAAGCATGGATTTCCGGCAGCTCAGGACCTTCAGTTGCGTGGCGGAGCTCGGCAGTCTGAGCAAGGCCTCCGACACGCTGCGCGTGGCGCAGCCGGCGCTTTCCAGGCAAATCAAGCTGCTGGAACACGAGCTGCGCACGGAGCTTTTCACGCGCAACGGCCGCGGCATGGTGCTCACAGAGGCCGGGCGCCTGCTGCTGGCGCGCACCTCGGGCATCGTGCGTCAGATCGACCAGATCCGCGACGATATCCAGTCGTCCCAGGGGCCGCCGTCCGGCCAGGTCGTGCTTGGCCTGGTTCCAACCGTGAGCTGCGTGCTGTCGGCGCGCTTTGCGCGGCGCTGCGTCGAAAAATTTCCCGGCATTTCGCTGCGCATCGTCGAGAGCTACAGCGGCCATCTGGTCGAATGGCTGCATCGCGGCGAGATGGATCTCGCCATCCTCTATGGCCGCTCGGCCGATCTGCATCTCAACGTGGAGAGCCTGGGGCGCGACAACATCGTCGCGGTCGGCCCGCGCGGCTGCGGCCTCGCGCGCAAGAAGAGCGTCGACATCGGCTGGCTGCTGCGGCAACGGCTGGTGCTGCCCTCTCACTCGCACGGCCTCCGTGCGCTGATCGAGCACGCGGCCGCCCAGCGCAAGATCAAGCTCGACGTCCAGCTCGAGGCGGATTCGTTCCGCGTGCTGACCAGCCTGGTCGAGGAGGGGCTCGGCTTCGCGCTGCTGCCGCCGTCGTCGGTCCACGGCGAGGTCGCGGACGGGCGGCTGGAAACCGCTGTCGTCTCCAAGCCGATGACGCGCGAGCTCATTTTCGCTTCTCCGATCGACCGCCCGGTCTCGACGGCCTCGCTCGCCGTCACGGCGCTTCTGCGCGAGGAAGTCGCCGCCTGCCGCAAGGAAGGCGTGTGGGATATCAAATTGAGTTAGATGCGGCTCGTGTCGTAGAACAGCCGCGCGCCGCCCGGCCATCGCATCTGGCGCGAGCTGTCATGCCGAAATTTTATAGCTGGGCTGGCGCGTCAACATGCCGCTCTCATGCCCCGGACGCAGCGCAGCACGCCCGGCGATGTGAAGCATCGTCCGGTGTGTGATGCGCTGCAGAGCCGGGACCCATGTTGCAGCGAGGCCGTTGCTTGCTGGGTCCCGGCTCTGCGCCGCACCGCTACGCGCTGCGGTGCGTCCGGGACACGAGCGAAGAAGACGCTTCGCTCGCAAGGGACGAAGGTTAGAGCCTACCCCGGAATCCTCACCGCCAGCGTCTCGTACCCCTTGATGAAGCTCGAATAGATCCGCTTGGGCTCGCCGACCACCTCGATGCGATCGAAGCGCTTCAGCATCTCTTCCCAGACGATGCGCAGCTGCAGCTCGGCGAGGCGCATGCCGACGCAGCGGTGGATACCGAAGCCGAAGGAGAGGTGGGTGCGCGGGCGCGGACGGTCGATGATGAAGTCGTTCGGCTTGTCGAACATCTCCTCGTCGCGGTTGCCGGAGACGTACCACATCACCACGCGGTCGCCCTTCCTGATGTGCTTGCCGCCGATCTCGGTGTCTTGCAAGGCGGTGCGGCGCATATGCGCCAGCGGCGTCTGCCAGCGGATCACCTCGGGCACCATGGAGTCGATGAGCTCCGGATTGGCGCGCAGCTTGTCGTATTGCTCCGGGTTCTCGCTCAGCGCCAGCACCGAGCCGGTCATGGTGTTGCGCGTGGTGTCGTTGCCCCCGACGATGAGCAGGATGATGTTGCCCATGAGGTTGTCGGGGTCCATGTGGCGCGTGGCATCGTTGTGCGCCATCAGCGACAGCAGATCGTTGCGCGGTGCGGAGTTGACGCGCTCGTTCCACAGCTTTGACATGTAGGCGTAGCACTCGTCCATCTCGCGGCGGCGCTCTTCGGCGGAGGCGACGATGCCGCTCTTGGGCAGCGCGGTCGAAACGTCCGACCAGCGCGTCAGCTTGCGCCGCTCCTCCCAGGGGAAGTCGAACAGGGTCGCGAGCATCTGCGTCGTCAGCTCGATCGAGACGCGCTCGACGAAGTTGAAGGTCTCGTTGCGCGGCAGATTGTCGAGCACGGTCTGCGAGCGCTGCCGGATCAGCTTTGCCAGCTCGTCCAGATGTGTCGGCGTGAACATCGGCGACACCGTCTTGCGCTGCGACGAATGCCTGGGCTGGTCCATCGCGATGAAGCTCGGATAGTCGTAGCCTTCCGGCACGTCGCGGATCGAGATGCCGCCGAGCGTGGAGTCCGAGGAAAAGATGCCGTGATTGGTGTCGACATGCATGATGTCGTTGTATTTCACCACCGACCAGTACGGCTCGATCGGCGCGTTGGTGCAGTAATGCACCGGCTCTTCCTTGCGCAGCCGCTCGAACCACGGCCACAGCGTGTCGTCCTGGAACAGCCTGGGCGCGCCGGGGTGGAATTGCGCCAACGGCGTCGCATAGGCCTCCTCGCGGGCCCTGCGCATGCGTTCGGCCTTGTCCACTTTAACCGGCGCTTGGATGTTCATCGTCGTGGCTCCAGTTGGTTCTTCCTTCACCTCGCCCCGCTTGCGGGGAGAGGTCGGATCGCATCGTTAGATGCGATCCGGGTGAGGGGGACTCTCTGCGATTCGGCTGTCGCCGTCTTCGGGGAGAGAGCCCCTCACCCCTCCCTCTCCCCGTAAGAACGGAGGGAGGGTTTTTCGTCTCATGCCGCAATCTTCACCGGCAGTTCTTCCAGACCCTTCACGAAACTCGAATAGACCCGCTTGGGTTCGCCGACCACGTCGATATGATCGAACCGCTTCAGGATCTCTTCCCAGATGATCTTGAGCTGGAGTTCGGCAAGCCTGAGGCCGACGCAGCGGTGGATGCCGAAGCCGAACGACAGATGCGTGCGCGGGCGGGCGCGGTCAATGATGAATTCGTAGGGCCTCTCGATCGCCTCCTCGTCGCGGTTGCCCGAGACGTACCACATCACGACCTTGTCACCTTTCTTGATCTCTTTGCCCCGGAACTCGAAGTCGGCGAGCGCCGTGCGCCGCATATGCGCCAGCGGCGTCTGCCAGCGGATCACTTCGGGCACGAAGCTGTCGAGCAGAGCGGGATTTTCGCGCAGCTTGCGATACTGCTCGGGATGCTGGCTCAGCGCGTGGAGCGAGCCCGACATGGTGTTGCGCGTGGTGTCGTTGCCGCCGACGATCAAAAGCACGAGATTGCCGAGGAAGTTCTTGGCGTCCATGTCGCGGGTCGCGGCGCCATGCGCCATCATCGACAACAGGTCGCTCTTCGGCGGCTGCGCGATGCGCTCCTTCCACAGCCGCGCGAAATAGCCGGCGCATTCGGTCAGCTCGGCCTGCCGCTCGTCCTCGGTGGCGACGAGTCCGTCAGGCCCGGGAATGGTGGTGGCGATGTCGGACCAGCGCGTCAGCTTGCGGCGGTCCTCCCAGGGAAAGTCGAACAGCACCGCCAGCATCTGCGTCGTCAGCTCGATCGAGACGCGATCGACCCAGTCGAACACCTCGCCGCGGGGCAGATTGTCCAGGCACTCGGCCGAGCGCTTGCGGATGTTGAGGGCGAGATTGTCCAGATGCGTCGGCGTGAACATCGGCGCCACGGTCTTGCGCTGCGCCGCATGGCGCGGCGGGTCCATCGAGATGAAGCTCTCGCGGCGCAGGTCCGGATCGATGTCGCGGATGGTGATGCCGCCGAGGGAGGAGGCCGAGGAGAACACCGAATGGTTGGTCTCGATCTCCATGATGTCGTTGTAGCGCGTCACCGACCAGTACGGGCCGAACATCGAGTCCTTGCAGTAGTGCACGGGATCTTCGCGGCGCAGCCGATCGAAATACGGCCAGAACGTATCGGTCCTGAACAATTCCGGATCGCCCGGATCGAATTGCTCCAGCGGCAGTGTCGTGGCGCGCTCGCGAAGGGCGTCGAGCTTGGCCGCGCTCTCGATGGTCCCATGCATGACCGTTCTCCCTGGCATGTACCGCCCGTTCTCGTTGAATTCTGCGCTGCGGTATTTGATGTGCAATTACAGCCGGTTATCTGCGCCGGAGCAAGGGAGAGTTTTGTCACATCCAACCTTTGCGAGAGGGTGGATGTGAAGCCCGAATGGAGCCACCGGGTTGGCGCAAAGCGCCGCCCGATGACAGGCTCCGCGTCATCCCCGGGCCGGCGTCGCTTGGGGCACGATCCCGGATTACGCTGACGGGATCTCGATAGCGTGACCCTCCGCACACCGTTTGTCGTGAAAACGTGCCAGAAACCGACTGGAATCAAGGTAAATCGAACCCCGCCATCTTGGGGGCCGACCAACCTCTGATCTATAGTTTGACCCGATCAAGACCGCATCCCGAGGTTGCCGCCGTGAACGACATGCAATGGACCCCCATCGGCTCCGAGCCCTTACCGCCGCCGCTGCCGCCCACGCGGGTCGATTTCAGCGGTGACCGCTCCGAGTTCCGCAAAATGGTCACCAAGGGTGCCATGCTGGAGCTGGTCACCTTCGGCTTCTACCGGTTCTGGCTCGTCACCGACATCCGTCGTCATCTGTGGGCGAACACCGCGATCGACGGCGATGCCGCCGAATATACCGGCCGCGCCAAGGAGCTGCTGGTCGGCTTCCTGTTCGCGCTCGCGATCCTGGTGCCGATCTACCTCGCCTACTTCCTGATCGGCATCGAGTTCGAGCGCTGGCAGGGTTTTGCCTCGACGCCGCTGTTCATCGGCTTCTACGCCTTCGGCCAGTTCGCGATTTTTCGCGCGCGACGTTACCGGTTGACGCGCACCGTTTGGCGCGGCGTCCGCTTCTGGATGGACGGCTCGGGCTGGGCCTATTCGTTCCGCGCCATGGCGTGGGGCTTGCTGGTGTTACTCACGCTCGGCCTGGCGCTGCCCTGGCGCGAGGCCGCGCTCGAACGCTACAAGATGCAGCACACCCATTACGGCGATCTCCGCGGCGATTTTGAGGGCAACGGCTGGACCTTCTTCAAGCGCGGCTGGTGGCTGTGGCTGCTCAGCCCGATCGCGCTGGTGATCTTCCCGCTCGCGCCGTTCTTCTATGCGGAATTCAAGGCGCGCGAGTGGCGCTGGTGGCTCGACGGCATCCGCATCGGCGGCGTCAGCCTGTCCTCGGACCTGCCGCACGATGCCTTCTACGGCCTGTACTGGAAGGTGATCGGCTGGTGGACGCTGCTCTCGATGGTGTTCTCCGCCTATCTCGGCGGCAGCGCCTTAGCGGTCGTCCAGCTGAGCGGCGTTCCGGCCGATCAGGTGTTCGGCTCCGACAATGCCGCCAGGAGCATCCCGATGGTGGTGATGATGGTGATCGGCTATCTCGCGCTGGCGCTTGCGATCAACATCGTCATGCGGGTCTATCTTCAGCGTGATCTCTGGGCCAAGGTGCTGGAGACCGTCAAGGTGCACGACATCGGCGCGGCGTCGGATGTGCAGGGGCGCGGCGTACTTGCCAGCGCGCTCGGCGAGGGTTTTGCCGACGGGCTCGATGTCGCGGGATTCTGAGCTGTGACGGACGTATTTGCCGAGGCGCCGGCGCAGGCCGCCAAGCCGACCATCTTCTTCGACGGCACGTCGAGCCGCCGGCGGCAGGTGACGCTGACGTTCGCCGATGCGCTCGAGATCCTTGAGGAGGGCGGAACGCCGGTTCGCTGGTCCTATGCCGACATTTGCCGCGCCGACAGTCCGCCCGGGATATTGCGTCTGGCTTGCACCACGGCGCCGCCGCTGGCGCGGCTCGAGATCCGCGATGCCGTACTCGCGGCAGACGTGACCGTCCGCTGCCCCCATCTCGACGAGCACCGGACCTCGCGCCGCGGCGTCGCAAAAATCGTCGGCTGGTCGGTGGCCGCCACCGTCTCCATCGTCTGCGTCGTGCTCTTCGGCGTGCCGCTCGCCGCCGACCGCCTCGCGCCGCTGGTGCCGAAACCGATCGAGCGGCGCATCGGCGATGCCTCCGAAGTCCAGGTGAAGACCATCTTCGGCCGCAGCGTGTGCGAAGACCCCGCGGGCAAGGCCGCGTTCACAAAGCTGGTCAACCGCCTGCGCGATGCCGCCGGCCTCGACGACGATTCCATGACGGCGGGCGTGCTGCCGACCGCGGTGCCGAACGCGTTCGCGCTGCCCGGCGGCAAGGTCTACGTGCTGAGGGGCCTGCTCGACAAGGCGCAAAACCCCGACGAGCTCGCCGGCATCCTCGCCCACGAGCTCGGCCATCTCAAGCATTACGACAACATGCGCGGCCTGATCTACAACGGCGGCACGTCGTTCCTGATCGGCCTGTTGTTCGGCGACGTCACCGGCTCATCCGCCGTGATCTTTGCCTCGCGCACCGTCGTCGAAGCCTCCTATTCGCGTGAGGCCGAGACCGCCGCCGATACGTTCGCGATCGAGATCATGCACAAGCTCGGCCGCTCGCCGAAGCCCGCGGCCGAGCTGATGTTCCGCATCACCGGCAAGGAGGGCGGCTCCACGCTCACGTCGATCCTCGCCAGCCACCCGCTGACCGAGGACCGCCTCGCCCGCATGACCAGGGAAGATCGCCCGGCCAGCGGCCCGCCGCTGCTGACGGACAAGGAATGGCAGTCACTGAAGGGGATTTGCGGCAGCGGGAAGGTGTGAACTTCTCTTACCGCGTCCCGTAAGCGCGGTCGCCGGCGTCGCCGAGGCCCGGCAGGATGAACCCGTTCTCGTCGAGGCCCTCGTCCACCGCCGCGGTCCAGATCGGCACGTCCGGATGCAAGCCGCGCAGCCGTTCGAGGCCTTCCGGGGCGGCGATCAGGCAGGCGAGGCGGATGTCCCTGGCGCCGCGCTCCTTCAGGCGGTCGATGGCAGCGACAGCCGTGTTGGCGGTGGCGACCACCGGGGTCACCACGATCGCGAGGCGCTCGCCGAGGTCGGACGGCGATTTGAAGAAATACTCGACCGCGGCAAAACTGTGCGGCTCGCGGTAGAGTCCGATATGGGCGACGCGCGCGGTCGGCACCAAATCCATCATGCCGTCGACGAAGGTGGTGCCGGCGCGCAGCATCGGCACGAACACCAGCTTCTTGCCGGCGATCTTGGCCGAATGCATCGTCGCCAGCGGCGTCTCGATGACGGTGTCAGCGAGCGGCAGGTCGCGCGTCACCTCGTAGCACAAGAGCATGCCGATCTCCTTGATCAGCTCGCGAAACGACTTTGTCGAAATCGATTTGTCCCGCACCAGCGTCAGCTTGTGCTGCACCAGCGGATGATCGACGATCGTGACGCCTTCCATGATGGGATGCTCCTGAAATTCATCAAGTGAATGTGTGAGCGGCAGCGAGGATTAGAAAACCGTGCCGTCGCTGATGACCTTGAGCGGGGGTGATCCATCGGGCCGGCGCGCAAACGCAATGGCGCGGCCGGCGGCCCAGGTGCCGCCTTCCAAGATGCTGGCGAGCGGCAGCGACTCCGGCGAGCGACCGAGCTTGGCGCGGATGCGCTCCGCAAGCTGATCGAGCAGCGCGACGGTGAGCGCGCGCCATTCCACGACGAGCAGCGAATCCACCGCATGTGCGCGCTCGGCATCGGCGGCATCGCGCAGGCGCAGCACCTCGTGATCGACGAACAGGCCGCCGTTGCGGTATTCGGCAAGCCCGGTCAGGCCGTCGATGTCGGTGACCTCGAAGCCTGCGCGCTGCAACGGCTCGATCAGCGAATAGCTCAGCCATTGCGACAGCTTGTGAAGGGGCACGAGGCCCTCCGTTGAGTCGTTCGCCTTGATCGCCGGGTGGCGCCAGCAATCGCCAAGCGGAATCCCAGCAAGGTCCAGCCGCGATGGCCAGATCGGCCCGAGCTGGTTCAGCACGGCGGTCAGGATGGCGGGCGCGGCAATGGCGCCGCTCGCAGCGCGAGCTGCGATATGATCGAACAGCCCGCCCGGCCGCGGCGCATCGTGCCGTGCAAAAATCTCCGGGTAGTTCGCAACATGCTCGCCCAGGCGCCGCAGCAGATCCGCACGCCCTTCGAGGCCGAGCAGAGGGTTGGCATCGCTGATCTGAAACGCTGAGGTGAGGGAGGCGAGGGGCAGCTGTGCGAGCACATCCGCATCGGCCCTGAACGGCGCACGCGCATCGCCGGAAAAGAGCCCGCTCGCGAACATGTCGAGGCTCGCAATCGCAAGCCCCTCGGACCGGCCGATGCTTTCCCCCGTGACTGCATCGCGATAACGCCAGGCCGCTCCCGCGCCGGCATCGAGCAGGACGGAGACGATCGCGAGGTCGAACTCGGCCCGCGCCCGCGCCGCGCGATCCGGCCACGGAGCCGCATTCGCAAGGCCCGCCCAGCGGTCGACACCGCCGATCACAAAATGCCGCCAGCGCGCATGAAACGGAATCTCCAGCGCCGGATAGGCCTTGCGCGTCACCGCGAGCACGGCCTCCGCGACGCCGTCCATCCGGTCGAGATCAATCGTGAAGTGGCTCAAGCCGCCGGCAAGGCCGATCTCCAGCATCTGCCCGGCCCGCGCGCGCACCGCATCTGCGCTGAGCAGCGAGCGTGCCTGCAATTCCAAAGCCTCCGCCATCGCGATCAGTATTTTTCCAGCGAACGTCCGACCACGCCGTTCACGTCCTTCTCCGGCGCGATGTCGGTCGAGTAATAGCCGGCGGCCTTCTTCGCGGCGATCTCGACATGGGCATCGGCCGGAATCAGCTCCAGCGGGATCGGCACGCGCTCGACGATATCGATGCCTTGGGAGGTCAGCGCGTCGTGCTTCATGTCGCTCATCGACAGGAAGCGGTCGATGCGCTTCAGGCCCAGCCAGTGGATCGTGTCCGGCATCAGCTGCTGGAAGCGTGCGTCCTGCACGCCGGCGACGCATTCGGTGCGCTCGAAATAGGCGGCGGCCGCGTCGCCATCCTCCTGGCGCTTGCGCGCGTTGTAGACCAGGAATTTGGTGACCTCGCCGAGCGCGCGGCCTTCCTTGCGATTGTAGACGACGAGCCCGAGCCCGCCCTCCTGCGCGCCGCGTGCGGATTCCTCGATGCCGTGGATCAGATAGGGCCGGCAGGTGCAGATGTCGGAGCCGAACACGTCAGAGCCGTTGCACTCGTCATGCACGCGGCAGGTGATCTTGGTGCGATGGTCCGGCAGTTTCGTCACATCGCCGAACATGTAGACCGTGGTACCGCCGATCGGCGGCAGAAACACCTTCATGTCCGGCCGCGTGACGAGCTCGGGGAACATGCCGGCGGTCTGCTCGAACAGCGTGCGGCGCAGCTCGGTCTCGCCGGTGCCGAAGCGCGCCGCAAGGCCGGGCAGGTGCCAGACCGGATCGATCGCGATCTTCACCACGGAGACGCTGCCATTGGCATGTACGACCTCACCGTCGGCGCGTAAGCGTTTCGCAGCCAGCGCCTCGCGGATCTCCGGCAGGTCGAGCCGCGCCCGCGTCACCGCGATGCTCGGGCGGATGTCGGAGCCTTCTGCGATCTCCTTGCCGAAATTCTCCGCGACCAGATGCCCCCAGGGATCGAGCGCGACGATCTTGGCGGGATCGCGCCATTGCTCGAACGGACCGATGGTTGCCGCCGGAAAGGTGTTGGTGAGGTCGGGCCTCCGAATCGGATCGAGAGCGCCGGCGGACACTGCGAGCGCGCGGTACATCGCATAGGACCCGCCATGGCTGCCGATCACGTTGCGATCCCCGGCGCGCGAGACCGTGCCGATGATCGGTCCGCGGGCGCGCGCGTCAGGGGCGCCCCAGTGGATCGGGAAGGCGGACTTCCGGCCCGGCTCCGGATGGGAGGTCAGGCGGATGTGATCGGTACGGTTCGCGCGGCTCATGACCAAACTCCCAAAAAGCCAACGGCCCGCCGCTCGGACGGGCCTGGCTCGGTCGCGTTGCCGACGCGGAACATCGGCGACGCAAGCTCAATCCAACATATTGTAGCGGCAAGACGCGACAGACAAGTTAATCGTGCGGAGCGCCCCGGAAGGATCATTCCCGCGCCCGTCCGGATCGGCGGTCGACGCGGAAATGCTCCCTATATCTATGTAATCGTTTGAATTTTTGAAAGGGGCGGGCGGCGCCTCGGCCTCCAAACGCGTGACTGGATAAAGCCCGTATATTCAGACATATCGACTGGATCGGCTGCCCGCCCCGGAGACCCCCATGCCCGCCAGCTACATCGACCCCCGCAACGCAAAGCTCTACCCGCTCGACCAGCCGCGCTGGTGCTCGGACGAGCGCACGCCGCTACTGGTGACGCCGGGGGCGGGGATCACGCGCGAGGACATCGATGGCCGCACGCGCTCGCTCTGGCGCTACCGGGCGGCGCTGCCAGTCGAGATCAAGGCTCCGATTTCGCTCGGCGAGGGCTGCACGCCGCTGGTGCAGCAGGACTGGGGCGATTTGCGGCCGTTGTTCAAGCTCGAATGGTTCAACCCGACCGGCAGCTTCAAGGATCGCGGCTCCGCCGTGATGCTGTCGTTCCTGCGCCAGATCGGCGTCGACGCAATTCTCGAAGATTCTTCCGGCAATGGCGGCTCGTCGATGGCCGGGCTCGGTGCCGCCGGCGGCATGCGCGTGAAGATTTTGGCGCCGGCCTCGACGTCGCCGGCCAAGATCGCGCAGGTGCGCGCCTACGGTGCCGCGGTGCAGCTCGTCGAGGGCCCGCGCGAGGAATCGGAGGCCGAGGCGATCCGCCAGTCGAGCCAGACCTTCTATGCCAGCCACAATTGGCAGCCGTTCTTCCTCGAAGGCACCAAATCGCTCGCCTATGAGATCTGGGAAGATCTCGGTTTCCGCGCGCCCGACAACGTCATCGTTCCCGTCGGCGCCGGCAGCTCTCTGCTCGGATGCGCCTTCGGCTTCCGCGAGCTGTTGAAGGCCGGTCAGATCGCGAAGCTACCGCGGCTGTTCGCGGCGCAGCCGCTCAATTGCTCGCCGATCGATGCGAGCTTCAAGGCGGGCGTCGATACGCCTGTCGCGCGCGAGGTCAACAAGACCATCGCCGAAGGCACCGCCATCAAGCACCCGCTGCGCCTGCGCGAGATCGTCGCAGCTCTGCGCGAGAGCGGCGGCGCCACCGTCGCGCTCACCGAGGACGAGATCGTCGCCGCCCTGCGGCGCCTCGCGCGCCAAGGCCTGTTCGCCGAGCCGACCAGCGCAAGTGCTGCCGCCGCGCTGGAAAAACTATCTGCCATCGGCGCCATCAAGGCGAACGAGACCACGGTTGCCGTCCTCACCGGCACCGGCCTGAAGGCCGCGACCACGGTTGCCGATCTCGTGCAATAGGGCCGCGACGATGAAAGACCGTGCCGTCGCCGTCATGAGGCCGCGTTGAACCTTCGGTGACCTTCGCCAGCCTCATGGAGATCGACCTCGAGCAAAGGGAGAGTTCCATGACTGCGCAGGACCCGTTTGCAGCTTTCAAGGCAGTCCAGAAGGAAGCCTGGTCGCTGTTCACGCCGATGGAAGTTTTCACGACACCGACCGCCGCCAGGCTCGTCGGTTTTGCCGGCGTTGCCGCCGGCCAAAGGCTGCTCGACGTCGGCTGCGGCACCGGCGTGGTCGCGATCACGGCGGCGCGCCGCGGTGCGAAGGTCAGGGGTCTCGATCTGTCGCCGGTCCTGATCGAACGCGCCCGCGAGCATGCGCAACTGTTGAACCTTGATGTCGACTTCAAGGACGGCGACGCCGAAAGCCTGCCCTATGGCGACAACGAGTTCGACGTGGTGCTCAGCCAGTTCGGCCACATGTTCGCGCCGCGTCCGGACGTCGCGATCGGCGAGATGCTGCGCGTGCTGAAGCCCGGCGGCACCATCGCCTTCTCCACCTGGCCGCCGCATCTGTATGTCGGGCGGATGTTCGCGCTGATCGGCCGCCATCTGCCGCCGCCCGAGGGCGTGGCATCGCCGGTGTTGTGGGGCGATCCGAAGATCGTCGCGGAGCGTCTCGCGGGGAAAACGAAGGATCTCTCCTTCGAGATGGACATGATGACGCCGTCCGCCCTCAGCCCGCAGCATTTCCGCCGCACCATGGAAGCGACGATCGGGCCTTTGATCAAGCTCGTCGCCCAGTACAAGGACGAACCGGACAAGCTCAAGAGCTTCCGAGCCGAGTTCGAGGCGCTGATCTCGGAATATTTCGACGCCGGCCACAATGTGATGCGCCAGCAGTTCCTGATGTCGAAGGCAAGGAAGGTGTGAGGCGCGTTCGACCGTGAGATTCTGCCTCATGTGAGAGCCCGCCAAAGCAGGCGTCTCGAACCATGGGGAGGGTCGCGCGGCTCACTCCTTCAGATCATTCACCTGCCTGACCCAGGTGCGCACGTCGGCGAGCACGGCGGGCAGCACCGCCTTGACCTCGGCCACGGTCATGCCGGGCTTGATGCGGGGGTCGTACAAGAGATTGAGGATGTACTGGTCGTAGACGTCGAAATAGCCCATCGAGACGTTGTCGTTGAACATGGTCCACGGCACGCTCGCGGTGTCGTTGATGGGCCCGAGCGATTGCAGCAGCTCCTCATAGGCGCAGTCGAGGAAGACGAAATCGCCGTTGTCGACGGTGAGGATGACGTCGGAATGCTCGATCTCGAAATTGTCGTTCTTGCGGAAGCCGGACAGGCATTGCGGGTCGAGCGAGGTGCGGATCTCGCGCGCCTTCTCGGCGCCGTAGAAGCTGGAGATGGTGCGGAAGAGGTCGCGGTCGCGCACCAGCTTCACCCGCACATTGGCCGCTTCGGCGGTCGCGATCATGGCGATGTCGAGGTGCTGCACGCGATGGGCGATGTCGGCCACGACCTTGGCGAGCTGCGTCTTGCGGTCGGCGCGGTCGCTCTCGGCGTACACGCGCACCGGCCCGTCGAATTTGCGGATGCGGTCGACGCGGCCGGCGAGATGATATTCGGCGCCGAACGCCGTCTTCAGGAAGCCCTCGACGATCTCTCCGTCGGTGAAATTCTTCTTCTCGGAGCGCTGGCGCGAGGAGATCGCGGGTAATTCGCCCGCGGCGGCCGTGGTAGCGGTATCAGGAAGCAAGGTGAGCGCGCCGAGCGCCAGCAGGGCGATGCGAAGGGCAGCCGAGGACGGATTGAGTGCGCTCATCGTCGTGCGACGCTGCCGTATTCACGTCGCGCGCACAAGGCCGCAGATTCACGCGGCCTGCGGGTTCCCGGCGTTGTCTGTAACAAGAGAGTTACAGTGTCGTAGGGTGGACAAAGGCGCGAAAGCGCCGTGCCCACCATCTCAAACCCGTGGGCACGCCGGCAGACCGCGCGTTCGCGCGATCCTCCGGCTTTGCCCACCCTACGAGAGTTGCGTCAGTTGTTCAGCACCACCACCGTGGTACCGACCGAGACGCGGCCGTAGAGATCGCTGACGTCGTCATTGGTCATGCGGAAGCAGCCCGAGGAGACCGCCTGGCCGATCGTCTCCGGCTCGTTGGAGCCGTGGATGCGGTAGAGCGTCGAGCCCAGATACATTGCGCGCGCGCCGAGCGGATTCTCGACGCCGCCCTTCATGTGGCGCGGCAGGTCCGGCCGGCGCGCCAGCATCTGCGACGGCGGCGTCCAGTCCGGCCATTCCTTCTTGGCGGTGATCCTGTGCACCCCGCCCCAGCGGAAGCCGTCGCGGCCGACGCCGATGCCGTAGCGCAGCGCCTGGCCGTTCTGCAGCACCAGATACAGCCGCCGTTCGCTGGTGTTCACCACGATCGTGCCGGGGGCGTAATTGCCGTTATACATGACGGTGGTGCGGGGGATCGGATTGGCGCCGGAACGGAAGAAGTTCGGGCCGCCGCCCATGATGTCGCGCGAGTCGAACTCTTCGGCGAACGCGCCGCCCGCCATGGCCGACAGCAGTGCGACGGCGGCAATCGGCGCGGCAAAAAACCGGATCATTGTTTCCCCCAGCAAAAAATCGATTCAACACAGGCCACAGGCCATATTTGCGGGCTTTTCGCAAGCCACGGCCCCGTGAGGGACATCATCCAGCACAGGCGTTATCAAATCGGCAACCATGCCATTTGCCGAAAAGCGCCAGAGCGTTTTCAAGCGAAGTGGATACCGGTTCGCATCAAGAAAACGCGTCAAAACATGGGGCTAATACCCCGTTCCGACTCTATCGGAACGGGCTATTAGCCAAGCCGGCGCATCGTCGCGCGGGGCAGGGCCGCGATGCCGCCTATTGCTTTGACGGGACGAGCGAACAATGATTGATCGAACGGGTCTTTGGATATTGCCGGTTGCGGGAGCAGAACGAATGAACGGTGCGGAAAGCCTGGTGCGGACGATGGTCAAGGGTGGGGTGGATGTCTGCTTCACCAACCCAGGCACCTCCGAGATGCATTTTGTCGCAGCTCTCGACCGCGTGCCCGGCATGCGCTGCGTGCTCGGCCTGTTCGAGGGCGTCGTGACCGGTGCAGCGGACGGCTATTTCCGCATGAAGGGCACGCCGGCCTCGACGCTGCTGCATCTCGGCCCAGGCCTCGCCAACGGCCTTGCCAATCTGCACAACGCCAAGAAGGCCAATTCCGGCATCGTCAACATCGTCGGCCAGCATGCGGTCTACCACATCGGCTTCAACGCGCCGCTGACCTCCGACATCGAGGGCCTGGCCCGGCCGATGTCGTCCTGGGTCCGCACCTCGCCGGATGCCAAATCGGTCGCCGCCGACGGCGCCGCGGCGATTGCCGCCGCCAAGAGCGCCCCGCCGCAGATCGCGACCCTGATCCTGCCCGCCGACACCGCCTGGAACGAGGCCGACGGCGTTGCCGAGGTTCCAGCCGAGCAGCAGCGCGCGAGCTATTCGCCGCAGGCGGTCGAGCAGGCCGCAAAAATCCTGCATGGCGACGGTGAGGGTACGCTGCTGCTGATGACCGGCAGCGCCCTGAGCGAGCAGGGCCTTGCGCTGGCCGAGCGCATCGCCGCCAAGACCGGCTGCACCGTGATGGGTCCGACCTTCCGCCCCAAGATGGCGCGCGGCCGCGGCCGCTACTCGATCGACCGCATCCATTACGTGATCGAGAACGCGCTGCCGATGCTGGCCAAGTTCCGTCACATCGTGCTGGTCGAGTCCGACGATCCCGTGGCGTTCTTCGCCTATCCGAACAAGCCGAGCATGCTCAAGCCCGAGGGCTGCGACGTGCATCGCATGACCTCGTGGGGCGAGAATTCGGTCGCAGCGCTCGAAGCGCTCGCCGGCGCCGTCAAGGCCAGCGCCAAGGACGTCAAGCCGCAGGCGGTGCAGGAGCTGATCAAGCCGACCGGCGCGCTGACCCATGCCTCGATCGCGCAGTCGATTGCGTACGCGATCCCCGAGAATGCGATTCTGGTCGACGAGTCTCTCACCACCGGCCGCGCCTTCTTCCCGCCGACGGCCGCCGCCGCGCCGCACGATTGGCTCCAGAACATGGGCGGCTCGATCGGCTTCTCGACGCCGCTCTCGATTGGCGCCGCGATCGCATGCCCCGACCGCAAGGTGATCTGCATGGTCGGTGACGGCAGCGCGATGTACACGATCCAGTCGCTGTGGACCCAGGCGCGCGAGAACCTCAATATCGTCACCATCGTGTTCGCCAACCGCATCTACCAGATCCTGCGCGGCGAGTTCGACAATGTCGGCGCCGGCGAGCCCGGTCAGCGCGCCAACGACATGCTCCGGCTCGACCGCCCGACGCTGGATTTCGTCGCGCTGGCCAAGGGCATGGGCGTGCCCGGCCGCGCCGTCACCAATGCCGACGAGTTCAACAAGGCGCTGGCCGAAGCCGTGGCCGAGCCGGGGCCGCGGCTGATCGAAGTCCAGATGTAGGGGGGTGATTGAACAAGCTCTCTCCCCACGTCGTCCCGGCGAACGCCGGGACCCATAACCCCAGGGAGAGGTTTGGCGAAGACTCGGAGTTCGGTACGTGCGCCGTGTACACTCGATAGACCTCGCGGTATGGGTCCCGGCGTTCGCCGGGACGACACCGAACCAGGTGCGTGAGATGGGCCCGGAGGCACGATGCAGACCGAGCTGAACAAGGTGATCGCGGCGCTGCGGGACTTCTACGCCCACGAGGGCTTCCTGTTCGAGAAGGACATCGGCGAGCGCGCGGTCACCCACCGGTTCGCCGTGCATCTGGAGAAGCAGTTCGCCGGCTGGTCGGTCGACTGCAATTACGACCGGCTCGGCGAGCGCACGCTGCATCTGCCGCACGGCACCATCATCTCGACCGACGACCATCTCGGCAAGTCGATCTACCCCGATGTCGTCGTGCATCAGCGCGAGATCCCGAACAATCTGCTCACGGTGGAGATCCGCAAGGCGAGCAATCACACCCCGCTTGAGCACGACCAGCACAAGCTGCGGGCGCTGACCGACGTGCATGTCTGGTTTCCCTACTGGATCGGCGTGCTGCTCGTGCTGGACAAGCATCATGTGACGATGTCGGAGGTGTATGTCAGCGCCGCAATCGATCAGCCGCTCTCGCTCTGGTTCGCGACGCGGCTCGAGGAAAGCGGATTGGGAGCCAGCGCGCAGAGGCCGGGCTAATCACTTCCGGCACAACAGGTGCTCTCCCTCTCCCGCTTGCGGGAGAGGGAGTCTCACCACCTGCGTCATCAGTAATGATACGGCTGCGAATAGGCGTAGCGCGGGTTGATGCCGCAATAGGCCGACGTTCCGGAGGCCGTGGCGGCACATTGCTGGTAGCTCGCGAACTGGCAGTTGCCGGGATAGCCCCAGTTGCGGCCCTGCAGGCAGTATCTGTCGCTTCCGGCCTGGGCCGGGGCCGCCGACAACGATGCGGCGATCAGCGTTGCGAACGATGCAAGCGTGAGGATGGTGCGACGCATTTCGATCTCCTTCAATGGTAGGTGGAACGACCGAGCCTTGGCGTTCCCGTGGCCTGTCTGACGCGGGGTCATGCTGTGTTGGTGTCCGCGACGCCGGATGCGTTCGAAGCGAGGTACATCGTGACGCAGCCAGCGGCTTGCACTGTGATCTCCGCCACAGTTCGCGCACGGGTTCCGACCTATCCTCGGCGAACTTGCACGCCTCGATCCCGTGGGACTAGGCTTGCCTCATACGGATCAAGGCATTTGGAGGTTCTGATGCAGAAATCATATTTGCTGGCTGCAGTGGCAGCGCTGGCGCTCATGACGCAAACGCCGCATGCCCTGGCCCAAAGCACGCCTGCTGCCGGCGGAACCGCGGCGCCTGCGGCGACAACCACTGCGCCGGCCACGACGGCGGCGCCGAGCGCAACCACCGACACGTCCAGCCAGCCGACCGACTCCAAGAAGGGCGCGTCGAAGAAGCCGGCGAAGAAGAAGATGACGCGGCAGCAGGAAATCGACCACTCCGTCGACAGCGGCACCGTGCCCGCGCGCTATCGCAGCTCGGTGCCCAAGCAGTACCAGCAATATATCCCGTTCGATAAGCAGTGACGGGTCGCACGGCGGCGCGACGTGATCAGCCGTCGCGCCGCCGGTGCCTGCCCAGATGGGCGCCGGCCGGGCGGCTGCCGACCTCATATCCCCGGTGGCGGTCTGCGAGCGCAGTGCTAGAGTAGGCCGAAGCCTGGGGGGAGTGATGAGTGACGACGTGAAGGATGCTGGCCTTGTGGCCATGATCAGCAGCATCCTTGGAGGCAACAAGCGCGCAGACAGTGTTGCACCGCCGCCGCTCACCGAGGGGCCGCCGACCGTGCCGTCGAACGGAGCGGACGCGGTCGCGACGCCCGTCCCTGAGGCGACGTCGACCGGGCAGGAGGATGCGGCCAGCGCCGCGCCGGCCACCGTGGAACCGGTCGAGCCGCCTGCGAAAATCGTCACGACGCGGGATGGCAAGCAGCTGTTGCCGGCAGAAGCGATCGCCGATCTCGTGCTTGGCGAGCTGCGCAAGCTGGAGAATTTCCCGGCGACCGGCGCCTCGGTCACGGTCTATGGCTACCGGCACTGGAACGCCATGATTACCTTCGCCCCGTTCTCGACCAATTTCCAGAACGCGACGCGGTTCCGCCAGGCCATGCCGGACCTCGTCTTCAAGCTCCGTCGTTTCGTCGAACTTGAGATATAGTCCAGGGCAATCGTCAGCGGCGCCTCTGCGCGATTTCCCCTCGGTGAATCGCAGCATGATGGTGCGCGCCGTTACCCGAAACAGTTCGACAGGATCTTTGAATTGAGCGTCGCCTTTACCAAGGAAGAAAGCGCCGAAACCGCGTCCGAGACGCTGTTGCCGGATCGCCCGATCTCGCCGCATCCCAACCTCGTGACGGAAGCAGGGCTGCAGGCGTTGCAGACGCAGCTTCAGCAGGCCCGCGAGGCTTATGAGGCCGCGCAGGCCATCGAGGACGTCAACGAAAAGCGCCGGCAGTCGGCGGTGCCGTTGCGCGACGCCCGCTATCTGACCGAACGGCTGCGCACGGCGCAGCTCATTCCCGATCCGACCTCGACCGAAACGGTCGCCTTCGGCAGCACCGTGACCTTCAGCCGCACCGACGGCCGCGTGCAGACCTACCGCATCGTCGGCGAGGACGAAGCCGACCCGAAGGCGGGGACGATCTCGTTCGTCGCGCCGGTCGCGCGGTCGCTGATGGGGAAGGCGGTGGGTGACGTCGTAGGGACGGGCGCGCAAGAGATCGAGATTCTGTCGATTGCGTAGCAGCGTGCAGGGTGAGGCGAGGATTGCAGGAGCAATCCCATTCGCCTAAAGCATGAGTTATGTGTTTCCGTTGTCTTGTCCTGATATCGATGATCCCCGCCGTGTCCGCGAAACAAAGCCCGATGGTTGGATGAGACGGTTTCTGTCGGGAGCATTGCCGTTTTACGCGCTGGCTGCATTGGCCATGTGCATGTATCTCGTCCTGTACAGGGCAAACCTTTTCGATCTGAACGCCATCGTCCAGGGTGCGACCGGTTCGTCGTGGTTTCTGGTGTTCATGTTCGTCTGCGTGCTCCTGGAGTCGGTCTTCCCGTATTTCGGCTATTTTCCCGGAACCGCCCTCATCCTGATGTCCGTGGCGCTCAATCCAAAGTCGGCGGATGCTTCCGTCTTTGTGGTGGCGTGGCTCGCTATCATCCTGGGCGCCGTCTTGAGTTACGGACAGGCTCGTTTCTTCAGGCCGTTCCTGCAGCGGGTGGCCTCGAAGGCGGCCCTGCGCCGATGTGAGTCCCTGTTCGACGCCTATGGCGCTTACGCGCGCATTGCCTTGTTCGTTCATCCCAACGCCTGCGCGATGTATTTCACGGCGCTCGGACTTCTCGGCCGCAGCCTGACGCGAGAGCTCGCCTATCTCTGCGCGGGTGCAGCGGCCGCCGTGGGCATCCTGTTCGTGATCGTGACCAGGTTGGTATCGTCCGTCGGCCCTGCTGATGACGGCGAATTGCAGGTGCTGTTGGCGGCAGCGCTGGCCGCCATGGGGACGCTTGTTGGCCTCTACGCGGCCTGGCGGCCGGAGCGGGTCGCCTGAAGCCTGCTCCGTCTTACACCTCCGGCAGCTCAACGCCCGTCAACTTGTGTGCATGGGGTTGTTTTCGACATTTTGAGGCAGCTCGAAGGACCGCTGGCGGGCGCCGTGATCGCCTGCGATCGACAGCTTCAGGGCGACGGCGCTGATCTAGCCACACCTAAATAATGCGCCTCTACCCGCCAAGCTTAGTGCAATACGCGAGCGGCTTCTGCTAGCCGGACTTTCTCTCTGAGGCCCTCGAGATCCTGTATCGCCTTAAGCAATCTCACCAAATCGGAAGCTATGTGTGCCAGAGTAGGCTTTTGCGGCTTTGAGGTTCGAGATTTCTGTTTCATCGCGAAACGGCTCCCTGCCAGGACCGGTAAAGATAGGCCGGGATTGGCAAGGACCGTGCCAGGGAAGCGCAACCGGCATTTCAGGCCAGAGAGCGCGCAGGAGGCAAGCGAAAGGGTTATCTGGCCGGTGCCGCTTTCCATCCATACGACTGGCGTGCGATCTGGCCAGTGATATCGGTGTCCTTTTCGTCAGAGAGGCGCCACGCCGCCACCCCGAAGCAGACGGTTAAAGCCACGGCTGTTGTTAGCAGCAGCATCGATAGAAACTGGCTCACACCTACACCCCCGAATACGGCGCATGCGCCAGCGACCATGGAACGTCGATTCGGAAAATGCAGATGCGTTGACCTATTAGCAGGTATCCCCAAGCTACGCACAATGCGCAATTATCCTTGGTCGCAATTGCTATTCGTTCAAGCCGTTGAGATTGAATCAGGTTCTGATCGACCAGCGAAGTGCCGATCCATGGTTCGGAAAATAGCCGCTCAAGAACGCACGCTCAAACCCGCCCGCGGCCTGGGGGCGAAAGTGCAACTGGGAGCATTTGGTGCTGGCGCGAACCGCGTTGAGATCGTTGCGGACTTCGCATCCCGCGTTGCCGAAAGAGCGGCCGAAACAAACGATGAAGATCCGATCGTTGCTAGCGCTACGAGCACTACCCCGAAAATTAGGCTGCGCATTTAATCCTCCCTCACTCGATCTCAGCATCGGACGCCGTTGTTTCAGCGCCGCTTCGTTTGGCCGCCAAAATGGTTTCGTGCACGCGACCGTGAAGTGTGAATTGCTGTTTTGCTCTGGCCCAAAGGCTCTCTAAGCCGAAGCAGAGCCCAGCCGGCCTCAGCCGCCCAGACTGCTTCAAGAACGCGCGCGGCCACGGCTGCTCTTTGAGGACAATTCGATGAGCATTATTGCCTTCCGCATCAGGAAGGGACAAACCCATCAGGTGGACCGATAGCGCTTACAAGTCCGATGACTATGGGGACGAACCCCGATAGGACAGGTGAGCTGAATGAATGGTCGGAAATGCAGCGGCCCCGGCACCCGTTCGCTGAGGCCGCTTTTATTTGCTCGGTAAGCGGAACGACTTTCCCAATTCCGAGTCGAATCCAAGCTTCCGACAAGTCCCCAAATCAAAAGCCCCCGTCGGGAGCAAACCTTCCCCAAGGTTGGCGATCTCGGCCCCAAACCGAGGTCGCTTGTCATAAATGTGGAAAAAGGCGTCGGTAAGGCCTGTGCGAGCAAACGCAAATCGCGCGCTTCTTGCTTTGAATGCGCCGGTCGCAGTCGCGTGAGAGCGGAATTAAATCAGACCTAATCTCCATGGCAAAGTGCATTTAATTTAGCCATTTAAAGCTGGAGTGTCGCGGCAGAGACTCGGCTGCCGTGCCATGATTGCCGCAGCAGGAAGCTTAAAGGTCCTATCAACCGTTTCCAGTAAGCTTTGGGCTTGACCGGCGCATAATGCGAGTTCCCATTTAAATCTCCAGTTCGAGATGAGTCGGGATTTGCCGTGGGTATTTACTTGCTCTCGCTCGCGGCGTGCGTTGTCGGGGTTCTTCTATTTATGGCATTCCATCGATAGGGCCGACAACGGACGCAACAGTTACATTGAATCCTCAACCCAAGCCGAAATTAATAGTTTTGGCCGGTTGTTTTTGACTGTGCACGGTTGCTCGGGTTCAATTCCAAAGGTGGAGGCGAACGTGTTTTTGAACTGGGTCCTCGTTATCCTTATCGGCGTCAGCGTTGCGGTCCTGATAGCCCACGCGATTGACGCGATGCGTTCCTGAGGTGCCCTCTTGGCGATGTCTCTGATGGACCTTGCCGGTACGGGCGGGGCGCTAGCCCGGCGCGGTGGAATTCGTCGAGGTCGATGAACTCCACGGCTCGCTGTCTTAGTGAAACCCTGGCTACAAAGCCGGCATGCAGCCAAGCCATAGATTGCGTGTGACCGGCTTTGCGCAAATTGTTTCCCCACCAGGCATTGAACTTGTACGCTGACGGCGGCAACGGTCTGCCGAGAATTGCTTCAATTTCCGAGAATGTGAGCCGAATCGTTTGCGGCCCTGTGCGCTGTAGCTCTTCCCGTAATGGATCGTAAACGGACATAACATTCGGCTCGTCACGTTGGCCCGTAGGCGTCCCTGCCATGCTCCAGGTATCTGGTGCAGCTGATTGATCGCTCCGCTTCGCCCCGGCATGAGTTGGCTCGCATCACCAGATTCAATTGCTCCTGGATCAGCGACGATAGCGCAGCGAGTATCGATTAGTGCACTTTTTGCTCAAGGTCTCGCAGTAGCGCGTGCAGAAAGTCGCTGGCATGGTCATATTGAGCGTTGCCGTTCGTGATTTGACGGACGCGCGGGCTCACCAAGCGACCAACAGTTTCAGAGCGGAGCAGCTCAGCTCTGTCCGAACACTGCAGCAGTAAAGCATCGGGTAAATCTTCCGCAGATCCGAATAGCTTCAAGAGACAATGTTCGCCCTCGGCCTTACGGTCGTGATGCGCCTTCGCAGCATATAAAGCAAACAGCCCACGGAAAGCATCGCGGGAAACGGCAGGTTTTCCCATCGCAGCGCCCTGAAAAATTAAATCCATAATAAAGGCAAGTCTGAAGCATTGGTGCGGAAAAAGCTAGCGCAAAATTAAATCAACCCGTATCTCCCATTGAGAGATTAGAGGCGGTCCGAAATCAGCCGCCGCAATAGCCGCACTTGGATCCGGCGATCTGCCACCATGTGGACCAAAGCGGCGCGACTTGTGGAGCTCGCTGCCTCGGTAGATCGAGGAGGCGAATTGACGCGTGGTCGATTGAAAATCAACTAGCGATACGTCTGGTCGGAGGCACCTGATGGTGGAATAATTCCGACGCTTTCTTGATTGGATTTTGACGTCGGCCGCGAACCGGCTGGCGACCTGGATTTTCATCATGGCCGCGCTTCCTCAGGGCGTTGTGGCGGAATTGCAGCACGAGAACGCGCGGCTCCTGGCCGAATTGCGCGCTGCACAAGATCGCGAGACCGCCACCGCGGACATCCTCAAAATCATTGCCAGTTCGCCATCGGAGGTGAAGCCGGTATTCGATGCGATCGCGAGGCGCGCCAATGCCCTGCTCGGCGGCTTTTCGACGACCGTATTCCGCTTCATTGACGGCACTGCCCATTTGGCGGCCTTCACGCCGACGAATTCTGCGGCCGATCGAGCTTTGCAGCAGATGTTTCCGCGGCCGATTGCCGATTTCGAGAGTTTTGAAAGTGCGCGGGCCGGTAAGGTGGTGCCGACCCCCGATACCGAAGCGCTGACAAACGACATCAAATTCATCGCGCGCGCCCGCGGCTTTCGCAGCATGTTGTTCGTTCCGCTCGCGACCGGCGGCGTGGTGATCGGCATGATCAGCGTCACGCGGGTCGCGCCGGGTGCCTTCGCTCCGCATCATGTGCAACTTCTGCAGACTTTCGCCGATCAGGCCGTTATCGCCATTGAGAATGCGCGGCTGTTCGATGAGGTGCAGGCGCGCACTGACGACTTGCGGGAATCGCTGCAGCAGCAGACGGCGACTGCCGATGTGTTGAAGGTCATCAGCCGCTCCGCGTTTGATTTGCAAACGGTGCTCGACACGCTCACGGAATCGGCGGCGTGGCTGTGTGGTGCCGACATGGCGGCAATCGTCCGGCAGGACACCGACGGCGCATACTATCATGCAACTCGGTACAATTTCTCGCCCGAGTGGGCCGAGGTCTCGGCGGGCATTCGACTCAATGCTGGACGCGGCAGCGTCGTTGGGCGTGTCCTGCTGTCCGGCAAGGCTGTCCAGATCCAGGATGTCCTGGTCGATCCCGAATACGCTTATCCCGAGCAGCAGAGGGCCGGCGGCTACCGGACCCTCCTGGGCGTACCTTTGCTTCGATCCGGAGAAACGATCGGCGTGCTGTTCCTGGGCCGCAAGGCCGTGAACTCGTTCACGGACAAGCAGATCGACTTGGTCTCAACTTTCGCCGATCAGGCCGTGATCGCGATTGAGAATGTCCGGCTGTTCGATGAGGTCCAGGCGAAGACGCGCGATCTCGCCGAATCGCTCCAGCAGCAAACCGCGACTGCCGATGTGCTGAAAGTGATCAGCCGCTCGACCTTCGATCTGCAGACCGTGCTCAACACGCTGGTCGATTCGGCGGCACGGCTGTGCGAAGCGGAGATGGCATTCATCATGCGCCGCGAAGGCGATGAATATCAGGCCGGAGCAGCGGTGGGGTTTTCCGAGGAATACATCGAGTTTCTGCAGGGTCACCCGATTACGCCCGGCCGGAGCACGGTAACAGGTCGGGCCGTACTTGAGCGCCGCCCAGTGCAGATCCTCGACGTCGCTGCCGATGCCGAATACGGCCTGCACGAGTCCATCACCATGGCTGGTCAGCGCACGGCGCTCGGTGTTCCCCTCATGCGCGAAAATGAGCCGATCGGCGCGCTCGTAATCGCTCGCAAGCGCGTGCAGCCCTTCACGGAAAAACAGATCGAACTGGTCGCCACATTTGCCGACCAGGCCGTGATCGCCATCGAGAATGTACGGCTGTTCGAACAATTGCAGACCAGAACGCGAGATCTGTCTGAGGCGCTGACGTACCAGACCGGCAGCGCCAATATCTTGCGGGTTATCGCTTCCTCGCCGACCGAGGTCGGTCCGGTGCTCAAGGCGATCGTGGAAAGCGCATGCGGACTTTGCGAGGCATATGATGCACTGGTGGTTCTGAGGGACGGCGACGACATCGTCATCCAGGCCCATCATGGACAAGTTCCCGTGGTGTGGAGCCGGCGGGCGATCAGTGTCAAATCGCCCACCGGCCGGGCGATTATCGACCGTCGCACCGTTCATGTGCACGACCTGCTCGGGCCCGAAGGCGAGGAGTTCCCGACCGGACGCGAATATGCGCTTCGCTCAAACGTTCGGACCGTTCTGAGCGTGCCGCTGTTGCGCGATGACGAGAGCATGGGTGCGATCGTGCTTCGTCGCACGGAGATTCGTCCATTTGGCGAGAAGCAGATCAACCTGCTTCAGACTTTCGCGGATCAAGCTGTCATCGCCATCGGTAACGTGCGTCTGTTCGAACAATTGAATGAATCGTTGGAGCGGCAGACGGCAACGTCGGAGGTGCTGGAAATCATAAGCGCTTCATCGGGCGCATTGACTCCGGTCTTCCACAAGATGCTGGAGAACGCGACGCGAATTTGCGGGGCCGGCTTCGGCACCATGAATCTCTACGAGGATGGCGGCTTTCGCACGGTTGCGTTACACAACGCGCCACAGGCTTATGTTGATACCCGGCTGTACCAGAGCATTCGCCCACATCCGGCGAGCGGGCTAGGCACCGTCGAGAAAACTCATCAGACGGTTCATATCGACGATATCAGGACTCAGCCGCCCTACGTCGAAGGCAACCCGAACGTTCGCGCGCTTGCCGACCTTGCCGGCGCACGGACCCTCGTCATCGTGCCCATGCTGAAGGAAGATGAGCTGATTGGCACCATCACGATCTTTCGCCAGGAAGTTAGATCCTTCACTGACAAGCAGATCGAGCTCGTGTCCAATTTCGCACACCAGGGCGTGATCGCGATCGAGAATGCACGCCTGCTGAACGAGCTGCGCGAGCGCACCATGGAACTGTCCCAATCGCTCGAGGAATTGCGAAATGCGCAGGATCGGTTGATCCAGACCGAGAAGCTTGCCTCGCTCGGGCAACTCACCGCCGGCATTGCGCATGAGATCAAGAATCCGCTCAATTTCGTCAACAATTTTGCTGCGCTTTCCTCCGAACTGATCGAAGAACTCGGCGACGCGCTGCGCTCAGCCGGACTCGGCGAGGCAGCAAGGCTGGACATCGACGTGCTGATACACATGCTACAAGGCAACCTGGAAAAGATCGTGCAGCACGGAACGCGCGCCGATTCCATTGTCAAGAATATGCTTCTGCACTCTCGCGAAGGGTCTGGCGAACGCCGCGCGGCCGATATCAACGCCATCCTCGAGGAAAGCCTCAACCTTGCTTATCACGGAGCGCGCGCCGAGAAAGCAGGCTTCAACATCACGCTCGAAAGGAACCTCGATCCGTCTGCGGGGGCGCTCGATCTGTATCCGCAGGAAATCACGCGGGTGTTCCTCAATCTCGTTTCAAATGGCTTCTACGCGGCGAGCAAACAAAAGGACGCCGCCGGCGACGGCTTCGAGCCAAGGCTGCGCGCGACGACGACAAACCTCGGCGGCGCCGTCGAGATCCGGATTCGCGACAATGGCGCCGGCATCCCGGCCGACGTGAGAGGGAAAATATTCAACCCATTCTTCACAACCAAGCCCGCAGGCGAAGGAACCGGCCTTGGCCTTTCAATCTGCCACGACATCATCGTGAAACAGCACGGCGGCAGCATCGAGGTCGATACCGAGCCCGGCGACTATACGGAGTTCATCATCAGGCTGCCGCGTAGGCTGGCGGCGCACCGGAACGACGCGAAGTGAAATTATCGTAGGCATCAATTCAAGCGAAACTAGGAATCCTGCGTCGAACTTCACTGCAAACACCGGAGGTCGAAAATGAAGACGCTCTTGGTCCCGCTTCAGAATATTCCGATGATGACACCCACGCTCGATGCCGCCGTACGCCTCGCGCATCGTACCGGCGCCTATATCGAAGGCTTTCCGCTCCGGTTCGGCATCCCTCAATATCTGGCCGCGGAGTTGGCCACCGGCATTCTGTTAGATTCGTATGAAGTGAAGAGCGCAGCCGAATTGAACGACATGCGCGTCTTTTTCGAAGCATTCATGCTGAAGCACGATGTTCCTCGATCCGCTGGATTGGGTCGACCATGTTTCGGCTGGCTGGAGACCGCCCCTGAGGGCGAAGATTTTGTCGGAAGCTATGGGCGCGCTTTCGATCTGATCGTGATGGCACGGTCTGACATTGATGCTGCGGGCCCTCACCGTCGCGCGATTGAATCTGCGCTGTTCGAGAGCGGCAGGCCCGTTCTACTTGTGCCGTCGAATGCACCAAGAAGCATCGCAACAAACATCATGATCCATTGGAACGGTAGTACCGAGCAAGCTCGGGCAAACGCATTTGCCATGCCGTTGCTTCGTCTGGCCGAAAAGGTATCTGTCCTAACCGTCGTTGGCGGCCAAGCGGTACCGGGACCGTCTGCCGATCAGATCGTCCAGCAACTGCGGTACAATGACATTGCAGCGCAGGCGAGAACGGTTGAACTGGAGGATCGCGACACCGGAGAGGCAGTCCTCGATGCCGTTAGAGCTGAGGGCTGCGACCTCTTGATCAAGGGAGCCTTCACCCGCGCCCGGTTGCGGCAAATGATATTCGGCGGGGCGACCAGCTATATCATGGAGCATGCGGATCTGCCTGTCCTGATGGCTCATTAGCGCCGCACGATTCTCTTCAGATCATGCAACCCTGCTCCTGTCTTGCCCCGGGTCAAACCAGGATTCGGAAAAGGCGCAGCCCCTTGATCCGACTGAGGCCGGCTACCGTGCATGGGGTTGTTTTCGATGTTCTTGATATGGGCGGTCCCGAACAGCCGTGAGGCCAGGGCGATCGTCCGCAACCGGCAGCGGTCAGGAAAATGAATGGTGGGCGCACAAGGGATCGAACCTTGGACCTCTCCCGTGTGAAGGCCAGACCTGCGATTGATGCAATTTGCAAATTTCGTGACCAACGCGATCTCCCCGTCTTTTCCCCACCCCAGAGGGGATTGGAGCTATGGGCCCGCTAACCCGCACAGCGCCGGCTCATCGGAGATTCTGCGGATTGCCCCTATGGCTGCAGGCAACGCCGCCCGTCCCCGAGAGCTTGCCGGCCGAGGGCCTGGTTAGTTTGTAAGCACGGACGCAGTGGCTGCGGCGATCAATCGCTTTAACGGGGCCGGCGAGGCGCTGGGCGCCCCGCGCTGGGCCGATCCCAACCTCAGCAGGGACGCCGTGCCGCACGGCTTCCGGGCGACATTCAAGGACTGGTGCACCGAACAGGCCGGCTCCCCCAACCATCTCCGACATGGCCTAGCCCCACACGATAGCCGACAAGGTCGAGCCGGCCTACCGCCTCGGCAACATGCGGGAGAAGGGCGGGGTCGATGGCGGATGGTCAGACTATTGCGCAAGCCGCCGGCCCCACCAGAGTGGGAATGCATGCCTCTAAGGGCTAATGCACCGCGCCCCGCTCGAAGTCTAGACGTGCCTGAATCGGCGCCGTCGGGATATAGTGGGCGCCGGAACGTCCCCGGGGAGGCTGGAATTGGTAATTCAAGTAAGGGGTTCCCTAAATACCGAAACTCGGCACGGTAAAACAGATCAAGAACTATTTCGATCGATCCGAGCTCGCAGAGGGCTGAATGCAGGAACTGGGAGAGTAAGCATCCCCAAGCTGATCATCGGCGCGGTGGTCCTTCATCCAGCTATAATTGTCATGGTTTGACCTTTGCAAGCCGTCGGACGGGTATTGATGATCGGGCGGTGGTCAGAGAGATTTTACAACAGGATGATTATGATCAAGGTTGAGCGGAAAGACCTGCTGCCTGGCGATACCGTGATCCATGTAGACAGTGATGGTGATCAGTTTGGTAGGTTCGGATCAATTCGTCTCGCAAATGGCTGCAAGCGCCTCAGTACCGTTGATGCGGACTCCCACTTTCCAGGCTCAAGGCCAAATTCAGGACGTGACGTCAAGGACGTCAGGACGAGGCCGTCATTTGCTTGAAGGGCCACAAACGTAGTGCGCAAAGCGGGCACGCGTACCTGCGCAAAATGGTTGGTACCGCCAGGTGCTTGCGCGGTCGAGTTCGCTTTTATATCGCTGCGGGCACGTGCCTCGTTTGGCGTTCCGAACGCTGCAGCGACCCATTCCCCTTTTATCTCTGCGATAGTGACGGAGGATTTGGTCTTTCCATCGACGGTGATCGAATAAACAAACTGGCCCGTCGGACGCAGCAGCTTCATCGGATCGCCGCCGTCCCACTCCCGCAGAGGATCAAGCCCGATCATGTAGTCGGCAACGGGGTCTCCGATCGAAGCGTGGGAGGCGTCACCGGGAGCGTCAAGACCAAGTGTCTTGAACTGCGTCGGAGCGTTCGAGATCGAGCGGAAAGTGTCGAGGGATTGGGCCGCAGCGGACGTGGCCGCGGCAGGCGCTGCAGTTTGCAGTTTGGCGTCCTGTGATATGGCTGGCGCCGCGGCAAGGACGAGGATGCTCGACAGAGCTACCGTGTTAGCGAATGTCATAGAAGTCGTCCCAATGAGTGTGATCACCTGGAAGCTGGTCGTAGACCTCGTAGAGGATTGTCCGAGTCGCTCCGATATTCGGTTCCCATGGATCGTTGACATGGACGTAGTTCTTTCCATCGGGTGTCGTGGTGTAGCCCGTTGCGACCATCATATGGCCACCATTCCCGATCCAGCGCCAACTGAATGCGAAAGGCGTGAAGCTGCAAGGCTCGCCTACCTTCTTGGCGGCAAGCTGACTGCGCAGCTGATTCCAAGTCAACGGAGTGCCGTTTGTACGCTTGAATTGAAATCCGTATCTCTCGAACTCCGGCCAACCGCCCGAAACACATTCGTCGGGTGTCGGGGAATTGCAGCAGTCGCTGCGGTGCAGACGATAGTTCGCCTGAATGCATTGCTCGACCGACTTTCCTAGATACTCCATGACCATCTGACCGCTTGCCGCCCAGCACCACATACCCGTCTTTTGTGGGCGTAAGGTGACCTGAAGTTCCATCGTGCTAGGCGGATCGCAAGACGGCACCGCTGTGGGTGCCGCTTGGGCAAACGCTCCGCTCGAAGCCGCCGCAGCCAATCCAACGATCAACAATGCGCGGACTAGCATCTTCACTCTCCTCAAATGTCGCTCGATCCAAATTCGTAGAAGAAACAATTCGGGTTGGGCTTACGGTTTGAGCTGCTGCCCTGTCTTAACTTCAGAAAGGTAGAAGGCCGGCGGGGCGGTTAGGGCGCACTGGTATCCGCTCTCGCAGCTCGCGTTCATCGTCCGTCTTCCTGCGCTTCCCTTGTTCTACTCCGCCGGGCCCAGGTGCCAAGTTGGCGCCTTGCGTCAAGGTTACCGCAATTGTGCGCTGTGGCTGGCGGCCATATTGGGGTGCAAATTCGTCAGCGTAAGTGATGCAATAGACAACGGGATCAGTGAGACGCAGCTGCTTAAATGTGTTCTCTCTTGTGCGGGCATCCTGGACGCAAAGGTTATAGCGCGCTCGCCAAGGTGCAGGCCGCAAGAATGGCGCGTTTAGGTCTCCATCAAAACGAACAACATTTTTGATTCCCCCCTCTGACGGCGGATCCAAACGGGGAAACACAAGGCTAAGCGTCAGTTTGTGAATGTCCAGTCGCGACGCGCTGATGCCGGCAGTCGCCGCCACAGGCCGGAACTGATTAGGCACTGGGTCCAGTCTTACCGCGGCGCCAGCGCCTCCACCGGCGTCTGTCGTAAAGGTCAGTGTGTCGACAAAGCTGTCCTTAGCACCCCCTTGCTGTTCGATATCGATGAAAGTCTCGACAACGCGTCCCACTCCGATCGCCCCTGTTAACGGATAGATGAAGTTTGCTGGATTTTCTGGCTGTTCAAAAACCCCCAGACACCGTTCGCGATTGGTGAGCAGTTCGTCCCAAGTGTCCTCGGAGGTGAAAACACGGTGACCTTGGCGCGTCAGATCGAGCGACGCGGAAGCCCCGGCGTCCAGCACATTTGACGTCATCCAGGGAAGATTAAATGCTGCACTGGCGCCAGAGATGTTCCGCTCTTTGATATCGAAGTCGAACGCGTAAACCACCGCGACTTTTGCTATCTTTCGGAGCAACACCTTCTGCTTTGGGCTCAAGCTTGTTAGGGGTTTCTTCGACTCTCCGTTCGCTGCGGCAATCTGTGCTGCAATCCGTTCGGGGGTAGCTGGAAGATCGATGAGTTCTTTGGAAAGCATGTAGTTGATGACTGCGGACCTCATCTCGCAACGAGCATAGCGAACGATGTCCTCAGTCTTTGAATAGCCGACGTCGTCGGGTATGGGATAAAATGAACAACCTCCAAGCCCCGCCGTCAAGATACAGACAGCCCAATTCACCGCGCGCATCGTTGCCCCCGTCCAACTTAAAAGACTTCGCAAACTAAAAATTCTTACTGACGAAATTTCTCGAGCCCACCGACAAAGCGAGCAGGTGCCACCCCATACATCCCTAGCGTGTCTAAGTGGTTCTGGCTGGTCAAGTAGAAAATCGTTCGGGAATAACCTTTTCCGTCGGTCCATGTCACTGGCTCAAACTACGAGACGTGAGCGCAGCCCGCGTTGCACCAGGTAACCACCCAGTCAAAGATGCTTGCTTTGAAGCGCTCCGATTTCACGCCCGGTAGAGCGCGGCTCGAACTTTCGGAAATATCCAACCCAATAGCTCTTGATTGGTAGAGCGATGTCACGAGAGCATCGGCTTCCGTAAAACGGTGACACGCATGGGTCTGTCAATTCGCTTTTATCTGTTCGCCGAGGACGGGCTTCTAGCGATCTCGCAGCGCGTCATGATGGGACTGATCCGCGGCCAAGACGCAATGCCGCAGTACGCTGGCACGAAGCAGAAGGTTGCCGACGTCATCCTTGAGAATGAGGGCAAGAAACCGCTCCGGATCGAAACAGTGCAGGGGAGTTTCCTGACGTTCGACGACAAGGGTAAGGTGCACAAGGACCTCGTGGCATCTGGCTTTGCGGCGCTCGAAACCGGCATGGCGCTCGAGGAAGCCTTAAAGCAACCGCAGACCAAGATCGTGGACCTCACGCCAAAGCTCAATCGCGAGAAGTGGGAGAGAGAGAACCGATGGACACTCTCCAAGGACGACCTGGACGCCATTGCGGACGATATCTGGAGACGCAAGGAAGCGAGTCAGCCGCGCATCGAGCGCGCCCAGGGGATCGCTCCTAAGCTCCTAAGGTCACCTACGAGGCCAAGGAGGCGATCCGAGAGATCAGGACGAGCCTGATTAGCATCGCCAACAAGCTTCAATGGCTAAGCGAGCCTGCTCTGAAAGGCGCCGCGTTCGAGGCTCGCGAGAACGCCAAGATCGAAGCGGATGGGCCGCTGTGGCTCGGGATTGCCGCGGCGGCTGATCGCTATCACGAGATCCAGGTTCGCCGACGCACAGGACGGGGTATCTGGTACGCGCTTGTGGAGATACTGCGATGGGATGCGGTTCAACGAACTGGAGAAGTGATCGCAAGCGTCGGTGAGCGCTGCGATTCCAAAGCGAAAGCAGAGGAGGCGGCTCGGAGACTTATGACCGAGAATGCCAACTGCTTTACCGCGGAGACGTCGGTCCATACCGAGGTGCTATGTGAACTGGAGTGGGATGAAGAGGCGGGAGCTAAGCTTCTATGAGCCAGAACGCTGCAAGAACAAATTCCCCCGCCTTTCCCCGAGTGTTGCTGCTTAGTTCTGCTCTTTCGTGCCTGCAACAGCCGAATATGCCCGCGGCCGAAATTACAAAAAAAGGCTGGAATAACAGAGGTTTTGGTGGTGGGCGCACAAGGGATCGAACCTTGGACCTCTCCCGTGTGAAGGGAACGCTCTCCCGCTGAGCTATGCGCCCGGGACCATCATGCAGACGGCCGGACCTGTTCGGCCGGCCGGCGCATCGGAGCCCGCGATTTAGAAGTGCGGGCTTAAGGTGTCAAGTTTCCAGGCGCCGCGGGGGGCGGAAAACCTTGGCCCGATCGCGCAATTCGCTGGCCCGGCCGGATTTCGGGCTGCTTACGCGCCCTGCTGGCGGGCCCGGGAGGCGTGGGCCTGCAGCGCCCGGATGCGCTCGGCCAGCGTTCCGCCGCCTTCGGGCAGGCTCGGCGCGCCATTGGTCGCGGCGTCGTTGGCCGGGCGCGGCGCCGGCTTCGGCGGCTGGCCGGCCTCGGCCGCGAGCAACGCCTCGATCGGCGAGTTCGGGCCTTCGAGCTGCATCGCGAGTTTTGCCACCTCGGCGGCGATGTCGTTGATGCGCTCGCGGAGCAGCGCGTTCTCCATGCGCTCGGTCGCCCAGGAGCTTTCCGCCTGCTGCTGGATCGCGTTGATGTCGCGCTGGAGTTTGGCGCGCTCGTCGCGGGCGGTGCGCAGCTGTTCCTCCAGCGCGGTCTTTTCCGCGCGCAGCGCTTCCATGGCGGCCGACGACTTGCCGCCGCTCAAGGCCGCGATCTCGACGCGCAGCTCCTTGACGGTGCGTTCGGCGCCTTCATTGGCCTGGCGGAGCTGGTTGTTCTCATAGTCGCGCTCGGCGAGCAGCTTGCCCTGCGTGGCGAGCCGTCCCTCGAGGTCGGCGACGCGGCTCGACAGCATCTCGGCTTCCTTCACCTGTCCGATCAGCTGGCGATCGAGCTCGGTGACGCGCTGGCTCAGATTCTCGACCCGGCCGCGGGCATCGCCGAGCTCGCGCGAGGCGGTCTCGGATTCGGTGCGCTCCTGGGCGAGGCGGGCTTGCGTGGCGGCAAATTCCTTCTCGGCATCGCCGACGCGGTTCTTCAATTCCTCGATCTGGGCGCGCACCGCGACCAGCTCGACCTGGCGGCTCTCCGCCATCATCGAGCGGTCGGACAGTTCGGAGTTGATCTTGGCGAGCTCGTTCTGCTTGTCGGTCAGCGCGTTCTCGGCGGCGCGCAGGGCTTCGGTCTTGGCGTTGAATTCCTCTTCGGTGGCGCGGAGCTGCTCCTTCACCGCCTTTTCGCGCGCCTCCAGCGCGAAGATCGTGGCGTTCTTCTCGCCAAGCTCGATCTTCATGCGGTTGATGGCGTCGCTCTTCTTGCCGAGCTCGGCGAGCTGGCTGGTGGTCTTGTTCTTGAGCTGATCGACGCTCATCTCGAGCCGCCGCGCCGACATGGCGAATTCAGCGCGGAGCTGGTCCTTGTCGGCCTGGATCTCGGCCATCGACAGCGGCGTTGCGGCCTCCAGCCGGCGCGTGGTCAGGCGCACGGCGCGGTTATGCACCAGCGGCACGATCGCGAGCCCGCACAGCATCGAAAGCAGGAAACCGATCGCCAGGTACATGATCGGTTCGACCATGGGGCAGAACTCCCAAGCTTAAGGAAAAATTCACCAACGACCATGCCATGGCGACCCGGCAAAAAGCCAGCCCCGGCCTGTCGTTAACCTTGATCCGTAAGCCCGATGGGAGAGGAAAACCCTAGAATGGGTTCCAGGTCGCACGCGGCGTGTATTTGAGGTAGCCGATATTGGCGCCGAGCCGCAGGCCGAGCCCGGAGCGGATCGGCACCAGCACGATGTTGTTGGCGGTGAGCGCCGTCATGCCGAAGCCGCCGATGATGTAGGCCGAGCCGTCGAGGCCGGCGAAGCGCTGGTAGATCGCGTTGGTGGCGGGCAGGTTATAGACCAGCGTCATGGTGCGCGCGCCGTCGCCGCCCCAGTCGAAGCCGAGCGAGGGGCCCTGCCAGTAGACGCGCAGATCCCCGGCATTCTTGGTGTAGAGCGTGCCTTCGCCGTAGCGCAGGCCGGCGACGAACGCGCCGGAACCTTCCTCACCCAGGATATAGCCGTTGGGCAGACCCCATTGGCTGATCGCTTTCTCGATGATCGAGGCGAGCCCGCGCGAGACGTTGCCGAAGAAGCGGTGTCCGGCGCCGACGAGCTCGTCCGGCCCATAGGTGCTGGGCGTCGGGGTCCGCTGCGGCGGCGGCAGATTGGGCGGCGGCGCCTGCTGGGCGGAGGCCGGCACGATCCAGCCGACCATCGCGGCAAGCGCGAGCGCAGCAAGGCGTGATGCGAAAGTCATAAAAGAACCCCTGGTACCGAAACCGGTCGCTTCCTTAACCTGACGCCAACAGGCGAGGCTCTAGGTTGCGCCGGATGTCCCCTCGACTCGGATGTTATCCGCAGCAACTATGACGGCACAACGGCAGGAAGATAGCCCTTTGCGCCCCGGAATTGCCTTGATCGGCCTCCTCGTCTGCCTGCTGTCGGGCGTATGGCTCACCGGCCCGGTCACGCCGGCCGGGGCTGCCACCACCGAGCGGGTCGTCGTCAACCGCTTCACCGGCGTCGCCATCGAAGGGTTCGATCCCGTCGCCTATTTCGTCGGGGGGGCGGCCATGCAGGGCACGGCGGAGTTCGAGGCGAACCTCTGGGGCGCGGTCTGGCGCTTCCGCAACGAGGGCAACCGCGCCTCCTTCCTGGCCCATCCCGAAATCTATGGACCGCAATTCGGCGGCTACGACCCCGCCGACATCGCCCGAGGGGTGACCGTCGCCGGCAATCCCCGTTTCTTCGCGATCGTGGCGCAGCGGCTCTATCTGTTCAGCCGGGAAGCCAACCGCGACGCCTTCGCCGCCAATCCCGAGCGGTTCCTCTATGAGGTGGGCAAGCGCTGGCCGGCCCTTCAGGACAAGCTCGGTCAGTAGCAGCCTTCAGAGTCTTGCCAGAGTCTTGCCGCCTGCGGGTCGCCCCAGGCGATGAACTCCGGGATGATGAAGCCGCTGGCGTGCCGTTCGCCGAAGCGGAGCTCGCCGCCCTTGCCGTCGGTCACCTTGCCGCCGGCCGCGGTTACGACCGCAGAGCCGGCCCCGACGTCCCATTCGCAGGTGGGCCCGAACCGGGGGTAGATGTCGGCGCTGCCTTCCGCGATCCGGCCGAATTTCACGGCCGAGCCGACGGTCCGTCTGACGGCGTTGGGCCTGCTGTCGATGAACGCTTCGCTCCTGGGATCGCCGTGCGAGCGGCTCACCGCCGCGATCCAGGGCTCGCCTTGCGCAGGCAGCTTGCGGGTGTGGATCGGCTCGGCCACGCCGATGGTAGCGCCGTCAAAGCTCACGCGCTCGGCGCCGCGGCCGACGATGCCGCGCCAGAGCAGGCCGAGCGCAGGCGCGCTGACGATGCCCAGCAGCGGCTCGCCCGATGTCACCAAAGCGAGATTGACGGTGAACTCGTCGCGACCGGCGACGAACTCCTTGGTGCCGTCGAGCGGGTCGATCAGGAAGAAGCTGCCATCAAACGAGGGCGAGGCGAGCGGGGTCCGCTCTTCCGAAAGGGTCGGAACGTCGCCCGCAAGCTGGGCCAGGCCGTCCGCGATGATGTGGTCGGCGGCGAGATCCGCCTCAGTTACCGGCGAGCCGTCCTGCTTGCCGTCGATCCGCATCGCCGCCCGGTTGACGCTGAGGATCGCCTCGCCCGCCTTCACCACCAGCGCGGTGAGCGGCTCCATCAACCGGGATGCGGCCTCGGCGTCGATGATCCTCACCTGTGTGCCTCATTCGTCAGCAAGTCTCGCCCCCTCAGTTGATTCGCCCGCAGCCCCTTTATGGCCGCTTCGAACCTATCGCAAGCTAGCTGCCACGGGCTGGCGAATGTTAGAACCCGAAGCATCCGTCAAGCATGCGTGATTCGCGGCGTCCGCCGTGCAATTTCAGGAACCCTCCAGGACCCCTTTATATGTCTGACGCCTCGTCGCCCGCGACTGCTACTGCTCCCGATATGCTCGAACTCGCAGCGCTGCTGTGCTCGCGGGTCTGTCACGATCTCATCAGCCCCGTCGGCGCCATCGTCAACGGGCTCGAAGTGCTCGACGACGATCCCAAGCCGGAAGACCGCGAATTCGCGCTCGACCTGATTCGCAAGAGCGCCAAGACCGCCTCCGCCCGGCTGCAGTTCTGCCGTCTCGCCTTCGGCGCCGCCGGCTCGTCCGGGGCGCAAATCGATCTCGGCGATGCCCAGACCATGGCGCGCGGCCACATCGAGGATGGCAAGTGCTCGATCACCTGGAATCTGCCCCGGCTCCTGCTGCCGAAGAATCGCGTCAAGCTGCTGCTCAACATGCTGGTCGTGTCCCAGCACACGATCCCGCGCGGCGGCATGCTGACGATCGACCCGATCGGCGAGGGCGAAACGATGAGCTTTCGCATCACCGCGACCGGACATAATGCGCGCCTGCCGCAGAACATCTCCGAGCTCTTGAGCGGCGAGCGCGGCCCTGCCGCGGATGCGCATGCGATCCAGCCTTATTATACGCGGCTGCTGGCGCAGGCCTGCGGGCTCACCGTGACGCTCAAGCCGGAAGGCGAAGCCATCATCATTACCGCTTCGTAAACGCGCGCAGCGCTCGGCATCTTAATCAAAACTTTACGAGGCGCTTCGGCTTGTCCGGAGCGCCTTATCTCTTTGTTGGTTCCGTTCTTTTGCACATACTCAACCAATATTAAACGCTTTGCGGTGAAGCTGGCCCCATTCCGAATAGGCGCATCACAATTCGTGCGTGCCCGCCCTGTATGAAGGCCTGTTTTCATGGATGATCTGTTGCGGGAGTTTTTGACGGAGACCAGCGAGAGCCTGGACACCGTCGACAACCAGTTGGTGAAGTTCGAACAGGAGCCGAACAACGCCAAGATCCTGGATAACATCTTCCGCCTGGTCCACACCATCAAGGGCACCTGCGGCTTCCTCGGATTGCCGCGGCTCGAAGCGCTGGCGCATGCCGGCGAAACGTTGATGGGCAAATTCCGCGACGGCATGCCGGTGAAGGCCGAAGCGGTGACGGTGATCCTGTCCTCGATCGACCGCATCAAGGAAATCCTCGCCGGCCTCGAAGCGACCGAAGCCGAGCCCGAGGGGACCGACCGCGATCTCATCGACAAGCTGGAAGCGATGGTCGAGCAGGGCATGGCGGCAATGGCCGCGGGCGCTGCCGCCGCTCCCGTTGCCGAAGCTCCGCCGCTGGTGCCGGAAGCACCGGTTGCCGCTGCTGCGCCGGCAAACCTGACCTCGGGCACGCTGATCGACCAGACCCTGGAGCGCCCGCTGCGTCCGGGCGAAGTCTCGCTCGACGAGCTCGAGCGCGCCTTCCGCGAGACCGCGATCGAAGCGCCGACGCCCGCGCCCGTCGCCAAGCCTGAAGCCAAGGCCGAGCCCGCGCCGGCCGCTGAAGCGCCCGCGCCTGTTGTTAAGGAAGTGGCCAAGGAAGCAA